>CAYSDM010000117.1:0-2526 GCA_964429855.1 uncultured Chthonomonadaceae bacterium | reverse complement strand
CTAGCCGGCTTCTCCCATCTTCTCGCGCAGAGCGGCTAAATGCTGGCGGGACATGCTCTCAAACCAGGTGGCGGGATACTCCCGGATGATCTTCTCGAACGCCGCCGCCGCCTGCGCCAGCCGTCCGCAGCGCAGATGCTCCTCTGCCGCCGCATACTGCCCATGCCCCACCGTGATGGCGCGATTCATGATCCGGGCGATGTCGGGAGCCGGGCAGGGGATCAAGGGAGGAAGCGATTCCAGAACAGGGGGATTCGGCTCTGTCAGGCGATGGTACGCCTCCGGGCGGCGTTCGCGGAACAGGCGCGCTCGCATATCCTCCTGCCGGTTCGCCCAATCGCGCTCCTGCCGCCCGTCGAAGGGATCAAAATCCGCCATCGCGATCTCGCCGGGACGCCTCTCCTCCGCCAGAATCTCTCCTTTCGGCGAGAGGATCAGGCTGCCTTCCTCCTCGCCCCAGCCGCCCCAGGAGACGACCAGATAGGCGAAGTTCTCGACGGCGCGGGTACGGAAGGCGGCGTGGCTGATCTCTGAACCGCCAAATGCCGCGCCTCCCTCTGTCGGGTTGAAGAGGATATTGGCTCCGCCCAGCGCCAGACAGCGCGCCGCCTCGGGGAAGAGCATATCATAGCAGATGAGCATTCCCAGACCGCCCATATCCGGGGTTTTAAAAACGGGAAAGCCCTCTCCAGGACGCTTAAGCTGCTCATGGACAGGCAGATTCACCTTGTGGTAGCGTCCGATCTCGCGCCCGTCGCGCCCCAGCAGAAACGCCGTGTTGCGAATGGAGCCGTCCGGCTCATAGCTGTCGGAGCAGCAGATCAGATACATCCCGTAGGCGGCGGCGCGTGTTCCCAGCCGCGCGATCATGCACTCCACAGCGGCGGTCAGCATCTCTCCGGCGATATCCCAGTTAGCCGCCTCCCAGGGAGCGAGTCCCATCGCGTCTTCCGGAAGCGTCAGAATGTCGCATCCCGCCTCGCCTCCCCGGATGACCAGCCCCTCCAGAATATCGAGCGTCTGTTCCACATGATCCGCCGCCGCCGCCCGCGAAAGCCGATAGTCTATATTTACGGCGCGGCGTATGTCGCTGCCGCCATTGGCGCTGCCGACCCGATATATCTTTCCCATGCTCCCTCTCCCGCTAATCGCGGGATGGCGGTCCGCCGCGAAGACCGATCAACGCCTCGCGGCAGCGCGCCAACTCCTCTGGTCTTGTCGCAAAGCCAAGTGATCGCACCATCTGCATGATGGGCATCGCCGGATCGTTCGACCAGAAGATGCCGCAGTCCTCCGCCTCGGAATAGCGATACCCGGCGCGCTCCCCGAACTTCTCCCGGAAAAGCAGTCCGCTGCGAAGCGTCGGCTGCCAGGAGAGGATCGCATAGTCGAGATCAATCTGTTCCACGAAAACGCCATCCTCGCGTATCTCCTGCAGGAGATGTCCGGTAGGATCCACAATGCAGGCGTTATTGCGCCAGGTGCTGCTGACGAGATAGCACTGTCCCTGAAGCGCGCGGCGCGACGCATGAATCCGTCCGGGCCACTGCGTGGTCCAGACGATCAGTTCTGCCCCTTTTCGCGCCAGCGTCTCCCACCCCTCGTCAAAAGCCATATCGTAACAGATCTGGATGCCCAGCCGCCCGAAATCGCAGTCGAAGACCGGGAACGCGCGGCCGGGCGTGATGCCGCCCTCCGCCGTCTCGCCGTCATGATCTAGTACCGGAAAGACCTTCCGATAGATGCCGACCACGCTTCCGGTTCGATCCAGAAGCGCGGCGGCGTTGCTGTAGAGACCCTGCTCCGGACTGTCCGCAAGATAGAGCGGAACAACAATATAGCAGCGATTCCGACGGGCGCAGGTTCCCATCGCCTCCAGCACCGCCCCTTCCAGCGGATCAGCGACATCGGAGATCGCGCCCTCTTTCCCTCCATTGACCGCCATCTCCGGCAGAGCGGCGATATCCAGCCTCACGCCGTCAAACTGCGCCGCCTCGTTCGCCATCCGATCCACCAGCGCGGTCAGTTCCGCCAGCCGCGACTGCAAGCCGGGATAGGGGCGGAACATATTATGCATGGATGTGCCAACGACGACCTTACGCGGTCCCGTAGACTTTTCCACCCTCGCTATCCTTTCTTCCTCCTGGAGTGGCATCACTTGCCAACTATATTCGCGTATGCGTCGGAGTTATCGTTCTCTCTTTCTGAGGCGGAGGCATATGCGTCAGACACAGAGTGCGAGATATCCTGTTGACGGGATCATGTTCACAATACAGGTACGGTTTCCGCTTCAGATAGGTGTCGCGGGTCACAAACAGACCCGCCTGCGCATCGTAGTAACGCGCTCCCACATGCAGCAGACCCGCGTCTCCATCATGGCGGTAACTGCGCGTCGCTGCGAGCTGGTAGGGATTAACTGCTCCCCGTCATCCCCACACTCTGACCGAAGCCATATTGCCCTGGGCTTCGGTTTCCTGCCGGACTACGCCAGCAGCGCGCGGCGCGCCTCCAGTTTCGCGCGCTTCT
>CAYSDM010000116.1:0-2982 GCA_964429855.1 uncultured Chthonomonadaceae bacterium | reverse complement strand
CGGGGTGATGGAACTGCCGGTCATCTTTGTCTTTACCCATGACAGCATCGGGCTGGGCGAGGACGGACCGACGCATCAGCCGATTGAGCAGCTTGCCACGCTGCGCGCAACGCCCAATCTGCTGACGATCCGCCCGGCAGACGCCAATGAAGCGGCGGAGGCTTGGCGCGTGGCGGTCGAGAATCTGCAGGGACCGACCGCTCTTGTGCTGACCCGGCAGAAGGTTCCCTGCTATGATCGGAGCGTCTACGGGGCTGCATCCGGTCTGCGGCAGGGCGCGTATATTCTGAGGGAGGCGGAGGGCGGCAAACCGGATGTGATTCTGATCGGAACCGGATCCGAGGTGACGCTGATCGTGGAGGCGGAGAGGCTGCTGGCAGAGCAGGGGGTGAAGGCGCGGCTGGTCAGTATGCCCTGCTGGGAGCTATTCGACGCGCAGCCGCAATCCTATCGCGAAACGGTGCTGCCTTCCGGAGTGAAGAAGGTGGCGGTGGAAGCGGCGGCAACCCTCGGCTGGCATAAGTATGTCGGTTCGGATGGCGCGGTGATCGGCATAGATCGCTTCGGCGCATCGGCTCCGGCAGAGCGGCTCTACGCGGAGTTTGGCTTCACGCCGCAGAACATCGCGGAACGCGCCCTGGCAGCTTTGCGTTAGTCGCCCGCCTGTACGTTTTTGCGAGTGAACGTATACGGGATTGCTTTGCTTCGCTCGCAATGACAGGCCGGGGCGCTCACCAAGACTAACGTACCAAAAACAGGTAATCTCGCGGAAAATTATCCGCCGTTTGGGGGATGTCAACGGCGTCTCTTCCCGGCATACTGGAATGCACTTTCCGGTGTCTTCCTATTAGTACATCTCCAGGGTAGAAGGGTTGCCTAGCCTCCTGTCATGTCGAGCGCAGCGAGACATCTTAAGATCCTTCGCTTCGCTCGCAATGACAACTGGAGTGGGCTTCGCTCAACGTGACAGCCGGGCTGCGTTCAGAATGACAGCCATCCAGACTACCTTGACGACGTACTAGAGGCGAGAGGAGCGTATGGAGACAGATATCTATTCACGTTATGCGGAGTTGTCCCCGGAGATTGCCGCCTCGCGGGGAACCATTCAGGTAGAGCGTCAGGGCGATCTGCTTCTGTTTCTGACCGGGACGCGCTATCTGCAGCGTCAGCGACTCTCCCTCTGGGTGGCGGGGGGGATCGGCATTGCGGGCGGACTGGCTCTGACCTACTATACCTTCTGGGGGCTGGCGCTGGCGCTGGCGGGCTTCTTGATCTGCTTGATCGGTCCGCGGCTGGTTCATGCTGTGCAGATTCTGACCATTGACGGCGCGGAGGGAATGGTCAAAGGACTGGGGGGAAAGGTGGCGTTGTCCGAGATCACTGCTGTGCGCGGCTACTATCATACGCAGGGCTGGGATCCCTCCAGCGTGGTCTACGCCGAGGTCGCCGGAAAAGAAGAGCCGGTTGCGCTGATCTCCTTCCGGGGAACCGACGAACCCCAGGCACAGTATGCCTGTCACCTGCTGGGTGGTCTGCTCAACCGTCCCGCCAGCTACACGGGACCCTATGGCGATGTGAAGGAGTGTTACACGCCGACTTTCAGTAAAAGCGGGTAGCCTGTGCAGAGGTCTGTAGAAAAGAAGCCGGGTGTCTCGAAAGGTGCCCGGCTCTGTTTTGGGGCGGATTATTAGAGGCTGTCGTTTGACGACTGCGCGGAAAGTGAGGCTCCGGCAAGCTGCTCCAGCGTCTTGACGACGGCGGAGTAGTCCTCGTCTCCCCATCCCTGATTGATCGCTGCCAGGAAGAGTTCGCGCGCCATTGCCAGAAAGGGAGCGGGCATTCCGGCAGCGCGCGATGCCTCCAGCGCCAGCGTCAGGTCCTTCTCCATATGCCGCACGAAGAAGTTGGCGCGAAAGTTTCGCTCCAGCAGCGTTTTGCCTTTAGAGGCGAACATGGGGCAGCCCAGAGCGGAGGAGCCGAGTATCTCCAGCAGGGTCTCCGGCAAGACGCCTCCCGCCTGCGCGAAGAGAAGCGACTGACCCAGTCCCAGAATCAGATGCGCGATCATCATATTGCAGGCGAGCTTTGCGGAAGCGGCTTGCGAGGCTTCCTCAAATCGCCACAGGCGGACCGCCATCGCGTCCCAGACTGGTTCACACCGCGCCACGCTCTCCGAATCTCCTCCGGCGAAGATGAGCAGCTCTCCCGCCTCGATCTGGCGTTTGCTGCCGAGTACCGGAGCCTGCA
This sequence comes from uncultured Chthonomonadaceae bacterium, assembly GCA_964429855.1. Taxonomy (GTDB): domain Bacteria; phylum Armatimonadota; class Chthonomonadetes; order Chthonomonadales; family CAJBBX01; genus CALLMM01. The sequence goes on along the minus strand of CAYSDM010000116.1, from coordinate 735 downwards.
CAAATCGCTTCCCATGCGCGCGATAACGCGACTCCATCCGCTGCGCGAAGGCTGGCGAGACGGTGCTCATATCGGCGTGAACGCTCTCCGGGGAGAGCGTCTCCAGCACGCCTTCCGATCCGCAGGAGATCGCTTCGACGGCGGCGGGATCGGTGACCATCGAGAGAATCACCGCACTCTCTGCTGCCGCCTGTGCAGGCGAATTCGCCCACACCGCCCCCTTCTCCAGAATCGGTATCGCCTTTTCACGGGTGCGATTGTGGACGATGACCGTGCAGCCGCGCGCCAGAAGACGCTCCGCCATCGCCCGTCCCATAATCCCGGTTCCGATAATACTGACCTGCACGCTCGCCGTCCTCCCGCTACCCGACAATCCGGGCGATCTCGTTAAACTGACTCTTCAGTTGCGCGTAGAGGGCGCGATAGACGGCGTAGAAGTGATCATAGGCGGCATGATTAACCGTACAGGGATCGGTCTGCTTCTCTACCTGGATGACCGCTTTGCAGGCGGCTTCTACGCTCGGATAGATGCCTGCGCCGACTCCTGCCAGCAGCGCAACGCCCAGCGCCGGACCCTCATCCACGTTGATCGTGACATGCGGAAAACCGGTCACATCCGCTTGAATCTGCCGCCAGACCGCGCTTCTTGCGCCGCCGCCGGAAGCGCGTACCTGCGCGATGGGCAGCTTCATCTCGCGCATGATCTCGAACGAGTCGCGCAGGCCCATCGCAACC
>CAYSDM010000115.1:0-3145 GCA_964429855.1 uncultured Chthonomonadaceae bacterium | reverse complement strand
TGGTTGTCCAACAAGACAATCTATGATTGAATGGCGATATACTTCCTCCTTTTCCTCTCAAGGTTTCAGATGTCGGACAAAGAAAGCGCGAGTCTCCTGCAGGAAAAGCTCCTGATTCTCCTTCTTGCGAAATCCGTGACCATCTTCCACCACGACCAGCTTCACCTCTACTCCTGCCTTCTTCAGGGCATCGTGCAGCCGTTGCGATTGATCTAACGGAACCAGAAAATCCTGTGACCCGTGAAAGATCAGGAATGGAGCAGACTTGCTGCTGACATGCGCCACCGGGGAGGCATCTTGATAGATATCCGGAGCCTGTTCCTGCGTCTTCCCGAAGAAGTTGGTCAGGATGGAGAGAGCGGTGCTGCTGACGGCGGGAGATGCTTTGATCGTGAAGTCGGCAGGACCATACAGATTAACCACGCAGTTCACTTTACTGGAGAATCGGGCAAGCGTCTGGTCGCTGTTATCGCGGGTTTCACGGGTTCCGAGGAGCGAAACCAGGTGTCCTCCGGCTGAATCTCCAATCGCTCCGATTCGGTTAGGGTCAATGTGGTATTTCACGGCATTAGCGCGAATCCAGCGCACGGCGCGTTGAACATCATCTACTGCAGCCGGATACTTATTGCTGTCTCTGGTCACCAGCCGATAACCGACGCAAATGCAAACGAAACCTTCCTGAGAGAATGTCTTTGCGATGGACTGTTGAAGCGCGCCTTTTCGACTACCGGCAGACCATCCTCCCCCGTGAATAATCATAATCGCCGGACGTGGAGACGTCGGCTCCGGTTTTGGCGAATAGATATCCAGTTTTAACGACTGTCCTCCCGCTTCCCCGTAGACGACATCGCTCTCGATCTGGTAGTTCTGGGCACAGGAGGGAGTGACGCAGAGTAGACAGAGAATACAGAGACACATTAGAAGGCGAAGAGATCGCAATAGCAAGGAAGTCATGAACGTGCTCCTGACATCAGAAAAGTAGTTCGTTATTTATTTCGGCAGCTGGAGAGAGATTTATCGCATCAAACGGTATCCGTCACGCTTAATTGCCTGCCGGGATTGTTCCATTTTTATACGGGTAACTCCTGCTTCCATACCTGAAATGTGCAGGGATACCTCTTTACGCTGTGGAACTGTAGAGAACGCTTCGAGGATTTACGATTTCTTTATGAGGTGAAAAGACCATGCCTGATAATAGACGCAGCCGTACCATTACCGAGGGTGAACACCGCGCGCCGAATCGCGCCATGCTGCGCGCCGTAGGATTTGGCGACAACGATTTTCAGAAACCAATCGTCGGTTTAGCCAGCGCATACAGTACCATTACGCCATGTAACATGGGTATTGGCGCGCTGGCTTCTCGTGCAGAGCGAGCGCTCTTCGAAGCCGGCTGCATGCCGCAGCTTTTCGGCACGATCACCATCAGCGACGGTATATCTATGGGAACGGAGGGCATGAAGTACTCTCTGGTATCGAGGGATGTGATTGCCGATTCCATCGAGACCGTCTGTAATGGTCAGTTGATGGATGGGGTCTTCGCAATCGGGGGATGCGATAAAAATATGCCCGGCGCGATGATGGCTATCGCCCGGATGAATATCCCCGCCATCTTTGTCTATGGAGGAACCATCAAACCGGGTCACTATCATGGGCGCGACCTGACGATTGTCAGCGCATTCGAAGCCGTCGGAGAGTACAGTGCGGGTAAGATTGACCGGGAAGAGCTTCTTCAGGTCGAGAGGCACGCCTGTCCGGGAGCCGGTTCCTGCGGAGGGATGTATACCGCAAATACCATGTCCTCTGCCTTTGAAGTGATGGGGATGAGCCTTCCATACTCCTCAACGATGGCGGCGGAGGATGACGAGAAGGCGGACAGCACCGTCGCCTCGGCGAATGCGCTGTCAAACGCCATCCGAAACCAGCTTCTACCGCGCCAGATAATGACCCGGAAAGCGTTTGAAAACGCTATTATGGTTATCATGGCGGTAGGCGGTTCCACCAATGCCGTTCTCCATCTTCTGGCGATTGCTCATTCCGCCGAAGTACCGCTGACGATTGATGACTTTGAAGCGATTCGAGAGCGTGTGCCGGTTCTTTGCGACCTGAAGCCTTCCGGACGTTTTGTCGCCACCGATTTTCATCAGGCAGGCGGCGTTCCGCAGGTGATGAAGATGCTTCTCGTGAAAGGGTTACTGCATGGCGACTGCATCACCATCACCGGGAAAACTGTAGCCGAGAACCTGTCTGATATCCCCGAAACGCCGCGTACAGATCAAGAAGTTATTCGACCCTGGGACAATCCTCTGTATGTTCAGGGGCATCTGGCAATCCTGAAAGGGAATCTGGCGGAAGAGGGAGCTGTCGCCAAGATCACTGGAGTGAAACGCCCCTCAATAACCGGTCCGGCTCGCGTTTTTGAGAGCGAAGAGGAGTGTTTGCAGGCGATCCTGGCAAAAACAATTCATCCGGGCGACATTTTAGTTATCCGAAATGAGGGACCAAAAGGCGGACCTGGAATGCGTGAGATGCTCGCGCCTACCTCGGCCATTATCGGCGCGGGACTGGGTGACTCGGTGGGACTGATCACGGATGGACGCTTCTCCGGCGGCACCTACGGGATGGTTGTGGGGCATGTCGCGCCTGAAGCGGCAGCAGGCGGCGTGATTGGACTGGTGCAGGAGGGCGACTCCATCACGATTGATGCCCATCAACGGCTGTTGCAGCTGAATGTGAGCGAGGAGGAGCTTGAGCGGCGTCGAGAAGCGTGGAAGCCGCCAGCGCCACGATACACACGCGGCGTGCTGGCGAAATACGCTGCGCTTGTATCCAGCGCGAGTCTGGGTGCCGTAACGGACCTATCTATCTCGTCCTGATCCTTTTTGAAACAGACTAAGCCAGAGCGATAGGGGTATTCAATCGCACCGGCGCAGAGACACCTACTTTTTCACCTCGCTGAATTCAGAGACAGAGAGCCGAAACAGATCGCGATCTTCGTTAGTGACGATGAGGGTGTTGGCATCGGAAAAGCAGACAGCCTCGCACTGTCCTGCGCCATTCAGGATCAGGCGTCTGGATCTACCTGAGAGGAAACGATCTCCGGTCTCGGCTTCAAATAGCCAGACGGAAGCGACCGGCGCATGACACA
>CAYSDM010000114.1:0-3384 GCA_964429855.1 uncultured Chthonomonadaceae bacterium | reverse complement strand
GGCGCCATCGGTCTGCCGGACTGCTCGTCAAACGGACGACTGTTCACCGCATTGGCGGCGGCGGACTCGATCACCTTCTCAATGGCACGCGCCGCAAAGTTCGGAACAAATTTCAAAATGGCGAGGGCGTCCGAGACATACTTGCCCCGGATCGCGTCCATGACCAGCCGCGCCTTGCGCGGGGGAACCCGCACATTCAGCGCCGTCGCAATCGCCTGATTATCCTTATATCTTCGCGGTGTCTTATCTTTTCCCATGACTCTCTCCGAGACAGCAGGACCGGGGAAGCGCGAGGCTCACGCGCTCTCCTCTACCCGCTACCTGATCTGTGTTCGACGTTCGACCTGCTGCCCGGCGTGTCCGCGATACAGGCGGGTGGGGGCGAACTCGCCCAGCTTATGCCCGACCATATTTTCTGTCACGAACACCGGAATATGCTTTCTGCCGTCGTGCACCATGAAGGTATGACCGATAAACAGGGGAAAGATGGTGGAACGGCGCGACCAGGTCTTGATCGCCTTCTTCTCTCCCTTCTCATTCATCTGCTCCACCTTCGCAATCAGCTTCGGATCGGCATAAGGTCCCTTTTTAACCGAACGACCCATCCTCTATCTCCCCGTAGAGCCGGAGGTCTGCCGCCTGCGTTGGGCAGTCGGCGCGATCCCGGCAGCCTACTTCTTGTCTCTTCTGCGAACGATATACTTGGTCGTAGCCTTGTTGCGGCGGGTCTTGTAACCCAGCGCAGGCTTGCCCCACGGCGTGCGCGGTCCGCGTCGCTGACCGACCGGCGCTTTCGCCTCGGCTCCGCCGTGCGGATGGTCTCGCGGAGACATCACCACGCCGCGCACATGCGGACGCTTGCCGGTCCAGCGGGTGCGTCCCGCCTTGCCCCACGACTCGTTCTCATGATCCACATTGCCGACCTGACCGATGGTGGCTTTACACTCGATCAGAATGCGGCGGACTTCGCCGGAGGGCAGGCGAATCTGAGCATATTTGCCCTCTTTCGCCATCAACTGCGCGCTGGCTCCCGCCGAGCGAACAAGCTGCCCGCCTTTACCGAGCGTCATCTCCACGTTATGAATCACCGTTCCCACCGGAATGGCGCGCAGCGGCAGGCAGTTACCCGGCTTGATGTCCGCCGAACTGCTGGCGATCACCCGATCCCCGACCTTCAGCCCAACCGGAGCGAGGATATAGCGCTTGTCCCCGTCCTCGTACCGGACCAGGGCGATACGGCAGGTGCGGTTCGGATCGTACTCGATGGTGGCGACGGTTCCCGACACATCGGTCTTGTCCCGCTTGAAATCAATGATGCGATACATCCGCTTGTTGCCGCCGCCCCGGAAGCGCGCCGTCACCTTTCCCTGGGCGTTGCGTCCGCCGGTCTTCTTCAGCGGCTCAAGCAGCGACTTCTCCGGTTTGGTTGCCGTAATCTCTTCAAAGGTAGAGACAGAGCGGAAGCGGCGGCTCGAAGTCGTCGGCTTATACTGTCGTAATGGCATGGTAAGTCTCCTATCTGGATGCGGGTTCCGCCGGGGCGGAGCCCGGAAACCTAGATACCCTCGAAGAGAGTGATCTTATCGCCGGGAGCCAGCGTCACGATGGCTTTCTTCCAGGGGCTGGTGCGTCCCTCCGGAAAACGTCCCACGCGGCGCTTCTTTCCCTTGACGATCATCGTGTTGACTTTGGCGACCTTGACGTTATAAATCTGCGAGATCGCCTGCGCGATTTCGATCTTATTGGCATCCTTGGCGACGCGAAACGAGTATTTGTTCAATTCCGTCAGGTCCATACTCTTTTCCGTCAGCAGCGGGCGCTCGATGATCATAAACGGGTCTTTCATTTCGCCAGCACCTCCTCAATCCTGGATACCGCCTCCTGCGCCAGCACGACCCGCCCCGCCGACAGCACATCGCGCACCGAGAAGTTCGGCGCGTAGCGCAGCGTCACATAGGGAATGTTGCGGCACGACAGCAGCAGCGTCTTGTCATACTCGCCCACGATCAACAGCACGTTATAGGGCTTCTTCTTCGTCCCCTCCACCAACTCGTCATCCGCGTTATAGTGCTTGGCTTTGACTTCGCGGGTCAGGGGCAGCCGGTTGAGGATGGCGACGACCTCCCGGGTCTTGACCGCCTCCAGCTTCAGCGCGTCCAGACCGATCACCTGTCCGCTGGCAACTTTGGCGGAGAGGGCGCTGCGCAGCGCGCCGAGGCGCATCTTCTTCGGAAACGCCTTCGTATACGAACGGGGATGCGGTCCGAAGACGACCCCGCCATGCCGCCAGTGGGGGGCGCGAATGCTGCCCTGTCGGGCGCGTCCCGTCCCTTTCTGTCGCCACGGCTTCTTGCCCCCGCCGCGCACCTCGCTGCGCGTTTTCGTATCGGCATTGCCCTGTCGCTGATTGGCCTCTTCCGTCTGCACCGCCTGGTGCATCAGCGGCACGTTGACTTCCGCGGCGAAAACCGACTCCGGGAGCGACAGGCTGCCGATCTCCGCGCCTTCACTGTTATACAGGGTAATCTCAGGCATCTCTGTCGCCCTCCTATAGTTTACTGATGGTCAACAGACCGCCGTTCGCGCCGGGAACCGCCCCCCGAATCAACAGGAGGTTCTTCTCCCCGTCCACGCGCCAGACGGTCAGCCCGCGCACCGTCACCTGTTTGTTGCCCATCTGACCGGGCTTCCTGGTGCCTTTAAAGGTGCGCGCAGCGTCGGTCGCGCCGCTCGACTGCGGCTTGCGATGGATCATGGAGCCGTGCGTCATATCCGCGCCGTGGAAGTGAAAGCGCTTGACTACGCCTGCAAAGCCCTTGCCTTTCGACGTGCCGGTAACCTTCACCTTATCGCCGACGGCAAAGACCGCATCTGCCGTGATCCGTTGTCCGAGGCTCAGATCGCTCAGATCGTCGGTGCGGAACTCACGCAGCGTGCGGCACGGCTTGATGTCGGGGTGCTTTGAGTCTTTCAAGCCCCCTTTGAAGTGTCCCATGAGGGGTTTCGTCACGTGCTTGGGCCGGACTTCACCGAAGCCGACCTGGACGGCGATGTACCCATCCGTCTCAACGCTTTTGAGCTGCGTGACAATGCAGGGACCTGCTTCAATCACGGTGACCGGCGTGACCGACCCATCCTCATTGAACACCTGGGTCATACCGATCTTCCTGCCCAGAATTGCGTTTATCAATTTTTTCTCCTTGCGGAATCAGGGAACCGGGGTCTCTCTCCGGCTTATGCCTCCCATGCCTCCTGGATTATCGCTGATCCTGAAAAATCGTTGTCGGAAACTCTAGTAGATCGTCAAGGTAGTTTGTTATGGATGTCACTCTGAGCGAAGCGAAGAATCTTAAGATGTCTCGCTGCGCTCAACAGGACAGCCAG
>CAYSDM010000113.1:0-4158 GCA_964429855.1 uncultured Chthonomonadaceae bacterium | reverse complement strand
ATCGGGAGCGTCTGGCGGCATCTTCTGATGCCGTTTGAAGCAGTCCATCGCGTCCTTAAACTCCACGGCGCTGAGAGTCTGTTTGCCATTGTTTCCGGGCTGAAGAGTCAGTGGACCGTAGTGCAGATTACTCAGACGCTGTATCACCGGTTGTAGATTACTATCGTCCATCTCCACCAGGTCGCCAATATCTATAAACATCGTCAGGAAGCGGGACTCATCTTCGTCTGCGGGCTTTTTGTCCAGCGAGGTTCCGGTATTGTCCGAAGAGTTGTCTCCCTCTGCGGGAGGAGCCTGCTGATTCGTGGGGGGATCGCCTCCGGATTCGTTCTCTTTCGGTTTGGCTTTTGGCTTGAAAAACTCCTCATCAATCCAGTTGAACTCCACCTTGAGAGTCATTCGTACATTGGCTTTTGAGGAATCGTGAAAGATCGGAATAGAGAGCGATCCCTGCGCGTCGGTCGTCCCGCGAATCTGTGCGGCGGTTTCGTTCTGGCTGACGATCACCACGAAGCGTTTGTTGGCATGGGGGACATCGGGGAATCCCGCTCGGGGTGGACGACGCATCAGGCGCAGGTTCACCAGTTCCATGCCGGCTTCGCAGGGAGAACCCATCGTCAAGCCGTGATAGAAACGGCAGGCGAAGGTGTCATGCGATCCCTGCGGCTCCTGCCCGTCGTCCTTGAACTTACGGCGAACCTCCTGCGGATTACGCCGTTTGTCTCCATCGCGCCAGAATCGTTTTGGGCATTTCGTGAAGGAGGCGGCATCCTGAACATGGGGACAGGGCCACTTCTCCGGGTCTATCTTCGTGCCTTCGCGGAAGAAGAGAACGATGACCCGTCGGTTCGGGGCGTTCTCTGCATCGCGCTGTTTGATCGTCGCCGGGTCTTTGTGTTTGGAGAAGAAAGCGTCTTCCTCTTTGGAAAAGACGATCTGTGGATTGAACTCTCCGCAGCCCTGAAAGTCGCCCTTTCCCTTCGTTCCTTTCCCCTGAGCGATAAACTCCTCTTTGGTCAGTTGGAACTTCTGCCCATTCTTGTCTACGCAGACCGTATCCATATAGCGTTTGTAGAGGAGCTTCCGCGAAGTCGGTCCGGCAGAGACATTATTCTCTTTTCGCCATTTATTGAGAGCCTGCTGGTACTCGGCGTTCAGGCTGCCGTCCTCCGGTCCCGAGTAGAAAGGATTCCCATCTTCGGCGATCACCACAGAAAGCATATGCTGAAGAGCTTTGTCGCCCCACTTATCTCCCGGAGCTACCTGCGTCAGAACGCCCTGATTGGTGAAGATATCGTCCCAGAGGTCAACGTCGCGCACCAGCATTCCGTAGAAGGCGGCGGCGCGTCGTCCGCTCAGGAAGGAGTTATAGGAATCGCTTCCGACCGGATCAGCATGACCGAAGACGGCGAGGGGGTTGGTCTTGAATTTCGCGCGCAGTTCCGCCAGCCCGGCGACAAATCCGGTGACATCTTTCTTGATGAAGGAGGAGTCGAACTCGTATTTATAGTCCGGCAAGCCGCCGCAGGCAACCGTGATGAGCGGGTCGCGGATGGTATTCTTCTCTTTTTCAGTTGTGGGAGCGACCTTTGCCGGAAAAACGACACGGACTGGATGCTCCGCAAAGACTCCATGTTCAGAGATGCGAAAAACCGTGTTGTTGGACATAGCCCCCTCTTGTCAGCATCCATAGGCGGTGCGCATGGCGTCGCGTGTCTCCGCGTCGCATACTCCGCTGGGTTTCGCTTTCGGGGAGGAGTTGTCTTTCTTCATGTGTTCGCACTGAAACTCCTCTAGCGCCCAGCGAAACTGCTCCTCGTCTGTGTCTTCAAAGCCTGCGAAAAAGCCCATGTTGTTCAATCGGTCTCTCCATGCGGCGCGCTGTTCCGAGGCTTTTTCCGGGTTGGAATCGAACGGTTCCGTCTCCAGATCGTTCAGGTGACCGATCACCAGCGGTATACGCCTGCCACCGGCGATGAGCTTCTCGCTCTCCACTTTCAGGTCACCCTTTTCCGAACTGATGGGGATCTCGTATTTAATTAACCCGTCTCCTCCCGATGTCTCCGTCAAAATCTCTTTTTCGACTTTTAGCGTGCCCTCTGCGCCGTCCACGGGATTCTTGCTGACATCAGTCAGGACGATCTGAAGCTCCACCTTCCGCGCGGAGGCGACGAAGTTATGGACTTTCGTGGTTCCGCGAGTCTCCTGACGCTCCGTCTTGTCGGGAATGAAAAGCATATCTCCCGGATTGAGAACATTGGGGCTGACGCGCTTCTTTTTTAGTTGGGCGTTGTGGGGATGGTTCCAGATGGCTTTATAGTCGGTGAATCCATATTTCTGAGCAATCTTCGCCAGAAACTCGCCCTGTTGGACTTTATGAATGACAGACATACATCCTCATCTCTTTCCGTGTTTGTGCGGAATATCGGGGGACAGAATCTAAAGGCTATATATTGATTACGGCTTCATTGTGAGCAATTCCTTTAGCTTCAATCAATTTAATCTTATCTTAATACCCCCACAGGATGCCCGTATGCGGCTTGACAAGGTCTCTTTCCCGGTGATACGATGAACGCAGCCCACCCAGAAAGAAAGCCGATGGTATGATAGTCATGAGAATCCGGAGTAACATATCCCCTTTTAATTTCTGCAGAGCCTCATTGCTTCTCTGCGCCTGCCTGTCGCTGCTCATTGCGACGATGCAGATTGCAGCCGGGCAGGATGCCGCAGAGCGGACCCGTAAAGGCTATGAGCTGCTGCGCGCCAACAATCTGGACGGAGCGATTCGCGAATTTCAGGAGGCGATCAAGCTCAATCCGAAAGAGATCAGCGCGGTTGTCGGTATGGCGCAGGTCTATGAGGCGCAGAATAAGCTGTCCGAAGCCATTCAGCAGTATGAGACTGCCGTCAATCTGAACCCACAGTCGGCGGATATACGCATGGGACTGGGGGCGCTCCTCTATCGCGCAGAGCGCTACCCTGAGGCGATCGCCAGCTATCAGCGCGCCGCCGATCTCGCACCCTATGTGGCTTCTCCCCTGCTGGCACAGGGGGACGCCTATCTGCAGATGAAACGCTATGACGATGCGAAACGAGTCTATCTACGCGCGATGGGCTATGAACCGGGTAATCCGATGGTCTTCTATTCTCTGGGGCGTTACTATAGCAATCGTGAGGAGTGGAGGGATTCGGAGCGCGAATTTCAGGCGGCTCTTCGTCTGCGACCCGATTTCCGTCCGGCGCGTCTGTCGCTGGCAAGCGTCTACAGCAGTCTGAAGCAGTACAACGATTCGATAGAACAGATCAAGCTGATCCTTGCTGCCAACGCTAACGATCTGGATGCGCGGGCGCAGCTTGCCATTGCCTATGAGGGACTGGAGAAGCGCGACGATGCCGTGCGTGAATATCGCGCCATTCTTTCTGCCAATCCCAACCAACCGATCATATGGGGCAATCTCGGATGGACGCTCTACGGAGCCGCTAACTACACGGAGGCGATTGCCGCCAGCCGCAAAGCGTTGGAACTGGACGGAAACCTGGCTTATGTTCGTTTCAACCTCGGTCTGATCTATGCGGTGATGGGAGACTGGGCGCAGGCAAAAAAGGAGTACGAGGCCGCTTTCCCGGTAGCAGAGGCATCCGATCTGAAAGCAGCGATCACGGATGTTCAAGATGCTCTGAAGAAGAAGCCGGACTCCGCCACGTTGAAAGAGGCGTTGAAGCTGCTGCAGAGCGCGAAGGTTGGAAACCGATGAGAAGATATGTCTGGATTTTACCACTCTGCTTGCTTACGCTGGCTGGATGTCGTTCCGCGCCACCGGAAGCGGGGGAGAATATGGGATTTCCGGCAGCGGGGAATATCCGCCTCCTTGTCAAAAAAGTAAAGGAGGATGCGCGTGCCGCACACTGGAAATGGTCCTTTGTGGGAGAGCGCAACTGGACAAAGTTCGAAAACAGCGCGCAGAACGCTGCCGTCACCGGCTCCTATCCTTTGAACAGCCCGGATAAGGTGGGCGGGACAAATGTGTTTGAGTTCGATCTGAAAGTCGAGAGGATTGCGGGGAGCGATACGGGGCTGAGAGTGGAGACCATTCTTCATGCCTCCACCGCCGCCGAATCGCGCTCCGCCGAGACGGTAGAGATGCAGAAAGCGCCTCT
>CAYSDM010000112.1:0-4271 GCA_964429855.1 uncultured Chthonomonadaceae bacterium | reverse complement strand
CACCCTGTCATTCCAGACCGGACCGTCGCGATTGGTCGCCCCGTCGAGTATCCGTGCGGATACCGGCGCCTGCCCGGAAGACCCCATCGGCGCAACGGTCAGTTCCAGGTTGTCTGCGCCGCGAGACCAGCCGTCTGCGCTGCAGTCCAGACTGAAGAGCAGCCAGGCGGACTGGCTGGTGGAGGCGGCGACATAGAGAAAATCGTCATCCCAGTTCACATAGACCGTGCCTTTGACTGCCAGATCATCTATCGTGTAGAGAGGCGTCCACTCATTCTCGCCGATGACCCCATCCAGAACAGGTCGCAGTTTCAATCGCTGCGGTTCATACGGATAGCGCGGTCGCTGGGCAAAATTGATATCTGCAGCCGCCTGCCGAACGACCGGCTCTGCCGGTCGTACCGGAGGGTCCTGCTGCGCGGACGAGGGAGAGGCGAAAAGCAGACAGGTCGCCGCGCACAGGGCATATGGGAGGTGAAATTTGAGACGCAACGCAGGTCTCCTCCTATGAAGAGGCGTTCGGACTATACAGAATGCCGGATGTGAAACATGAGGGCGTGGAGAGCGATCCATTCACACCCCGGGGTGAATTTACTCTAGCATCTTTGCCGGGCTGTGTCAAGCGTAGAGCTACGCGGCATCCCTCTTCCTGTCAACATTTCGGCGTTGTCGCGGGATGAGCCTGCATGATATAATGGTGGTTCAAACACAGGAAGGACGCACTCGGATGATTATCATTCTTGATCCCGGCGCCACCGAAGCGCAGTTGGGAGAACTCACCGCCGATCTGGAGGCGCGCGGTTACGGCATTCATCTCTCTAAGGGCGTGGAGCGCACCATCGTCGGGGTGATCGGAACCCCGGAGCGCGACAAGGAAGACCTGATCGCGCAGTTCGAGTCTCTGGCATATGTGGAACGGGTAGTCCCGATCCTGAAACCCTATAAACTGGTGGATCGCGCCTTCAAACCGGAAGGCACGGTGCTGACAGTACGGGGGGTCGAGATCGGGGGACAACGCCTCTGCGTCATGGCGGGTCCCTGCACGGTGGAATCGCCGGAGATGCTGTTTGACACCGCGCGATTCGTGAAGGCGCAGGGCGCGCATATTCTTCGGGGCGGAGCCTTCAAGCCCTCCACCTCCCCCTACTCTTTTCACGGCATGGGCGAAGCGGGTCTGAAACTGCTGTCGGAAGCCCGCGAAATGACCGGGATGCCCATCATCACCGAGGTGATGGATACCCGCGATGTGGAGCTAGTCTGCGGCTATTCCGATATCTTGCAGGTCGGGACGCGCAACATGACCAACTTCTCGCTCCTGCGCGAGATCGGCGATACCCGCGTTCCGGTGATGCTCAAGCGCGGCTGGGCAAGCAAAATCGAGGAGTGGCTGCAGGCGGCGGAGTATATCGCCTCGCGAGGCAACTATCAGATTATTCTGTGCGAGCGCGGCATTCGCACCTTTGAAACCTACACCCGCAACACCTTCGACCTCAACGCGATTCCGGCGATCAAAGAGCTTTCTCACCTGCCCGTTATCGCCGATCCGGCGCATGGAACCGGAAAATGGAGTCTGGTGAACGCCGTTGCGCGCGGCGCGGTGGCAGCCGGAGCCGACGGAGTGATGATCGAGGTGCATCCCTCCCCGGAAAAAGCGCTGAAGGATGGGAGCCAATCGCTGAAGTTTGAGGTGTTCGCGCAGATGATGCAGGAACTTGCGCCGATTGCCGAAGCCGTTGGCAGAACGTTATGAGCGAAACTTCGCTGCCGCAGGTCGTCGCCATTCTGGGGCTGGGACTGATCGGCGGATCGGTGGGGATGGCGCTGCGAAGCCGTTCCCCTGCCGGAATGGTGATCGGCTGGGATCGCAGCGCGAAAGCCTGCGCGAAGGCGCTGGAGCGAGGAGCGATAGACCAGAGGGCAGATAGAGCCTCGGAAGCGGCGCAAAAGGCGGATATCGTCCTGATTGCCGTGCCGGTGCAGTCGGTCATTCCGCTGTTGGAGGAGATCGCTCCGCATCTGAAACCGGGCGCGGTCGTCACCGATGTGGGCAGCGCGAAAAGCCGTATTGTGCAGGAGGCGTCTCTGCTGCTGGAAGAGGCGTTTATCGGCGGGCATCCCATGGCGGGAGCGGTCGAGTCGGGGGTCGAAGCCGCTTCGCCCGATATGTTTCAGGGCGCGCCCTGGATCCTGACTCCCATCCCGCAGACCGGCGCGGAGACGACCGCCGCCGTCTCTGCGCTGGTTCAGCGGATCGGAGCCGTGCCCCGATACTGCGATCCTGAAACGCATGACCGCTGGGTTGCCGCCCTGAGCCACCTGCCGCATCTGCTTGCCTATGGTCTGGCGCAGACCGCCTTTTCGCAGGTTTCGGAAGAGGGACGCGCCTGCGCTGCCGGGAGCTTTCGCGATGGCGCTCGCGTAGCAAAGAGCAGCCCCGCTTTCTGGACGGAGATTATGCTGGATAATCGCGACGCGCTTCTGACCGCGCTGCAGACAGTTCAGGAATGGCTGGAGCAGGCGCGCATCGGTTTAGAGCGTCGGGACGCCGAATCCCTCTATCGTTTGTTAGATCAGGCGCACGCAGCGCATAGACAGTTTCCCCTCCGATAGAGCGCAGCAGCCGGAATCGGACGACCGACCGTTTCAGCCTGTTCCGCTGAGGTACAATGGAAACATGAACGCCATCGTCATACAGCCTGTTACTCATCCTGTGATGGGAACGGCGCATATCCCCGGCTCCAAAAGCATCACCAATCGCGCCCTGTTGCTGGCGGCGCTGGCGCAGGGACATTCGCGGATCGAAGGCTCTCTTTTTTCCGACGATACCCGGTATATGGCGGCGGCGCTGGAGCGGCTTGGCATTCAGATATCCGCCGATGAAGCGAACGGCGTCTATGCCGTCCACGGCACAGGCGGACATATTCCGACCGATCACGCCGACCTCTATGTCGGAAATGCCGGTACCGCCGCGCGCTTTCTGACCGCCTATGTCACGTTGGGAAAGGGAACCTATCGTCTGGACGGCGTGCCCCGAATGCGCCTGCGCCCCATCCGTGATCTTCTGGATACGCTGCAGCAGCTTGGTATTGATGCCCGTTCGGAACAGGGAACTGGATGCCTTCCCGTCGTCATTCGCTCACAGGGCTTATCCGGCGGCGAGGCGTCGCTGGACGCCAGCCAGAGCAGTCAGTTTCTCAGCGCCATGCTGCTGGTCGCTCCGCTCTCCACGCAGGGGATCGGTCTGACCATTACCGGCGATCCGGTTTCGCAGCCCTATATCGAGATGACCCTGCGTATGCTTGCGCAGTGGGGAGCGACCTGGGAATCCCGCGAGGGCGGCTACTTTGTGCCGGGCAGCCAGACCTATCGCGCGCAGACCTACCGCGTCGAGCCGGACGCCTCCAGCGCCTCCTACTTCTTTGCGGCAGCGGCAGTGACCGGAGGAAAGGTTCGCGTGGAGGGTCTTAGCCGTAACTCGCTGCAGGGCGATGTGGACTTTGTGGACATTCTGGGTATGATGGGCTGCGCAGTGACGAAAGCGGAGGATTTTATCGAGGTGACGGGCTGCGAGCAGCTGCGCGGGCTGGAGGTGGACATGAACGGCATCTCCGACACCGTGATGACTCTCGCGGCCATCGCGCCTTTCGCCAGCAGCCCGACTTCCATCCACAATATCGCGCACATCCGCCACAAGGAGAGTGACCGATTGCACGCCATCGCGACCGAACTGCGGCGGCTGGGGGTCACGGTGGATGAGCGCGAAGACGGGCTGACCGTTCATCCTGCCGCCACGCTGAAATCGGCGGCGATCGAGACTTACGACGATCATCGAATCGCCATGGCTTTCGCCATCACCGGCCTGCGTTCGCCGGGCATCTCCATTAAAGACCCGGACTGTGTGTCGAAGACCTTCCCGAACTTCTTTGACCATCTGAAGTCTCTCTGTGCCAACAACATCTGATACCGCCATCCGATAGGAACGTTCTCAACTTGAAACGTCTTACCATAGCCATTGATGGTCCGGCTGGAGCCGGGAAAAGCACCGTTGCACGGCGTCTGGCGTCGCTGCTGGGCTACACCTACATAGACACAGGCGCAATGTACCGCGCGGTCGCCTGGAAAGGGATTCAGGAAGGTATCACTCTGGAAGACCCGGAAGGTCTGACCCGACTGGCGGAGTCGATCCAGATCGCCTTCGCGCCTGGCGAGAACGGCGAACAGCGGGTTCTGGTGGACGGAGAGGACGTCACGCAGGCGATTCGCACCCCGGA
>CAYSDM010000111.1:0-5022 GCA_964429855.1 uncultured Chthonomonadaceae bacterium | reverse complement strand
CACGTCCGACCACGCTGCCGGCGGATGCGCCGCCCGCGCTTGCGTTCGCCCGCGCCATCCGATCGAACGAAGTCGAGGTCGGTACCTACACGATCGGTCCCATCGTCGGCCGACCCGTTCTCCACATGGCGCAGGCGATTCGCACCCCGGAGGTCTCCGCGCTCTCTTCGCCCGTCTCCGCCATCTCTGGGGTTCGTCGCGCTCTGGTCGCGCAGCAGAGAGCGCTGGGAGACGGGGGCGGCGTGGTGATGGAGGGACGAGACATCGGGACGGTGGTGCTTCCCAACGCCGAGATCAAAATCTTTCTCACCGCTTCCGAGCAGGAACGCGCCAGACGACGCTGGCTGGAACTGACGCAGAAAGGACAGACGATTCAGATCGAAGAGGTCTTGCGTCAGATGCAGGAGCGAGATGCGCGCGACAGCAGCCGCGCCGACTCTCCTCTGATGCAGGCGCAAGACAGCATTTTCCTCGATTCCGACGGCGTGCCGGTCGAAGGCATGTCGCCGGTGGAGGGCGTCGTCAATCGGATACTTGCGCTCTGCCGCGAGCGTGGAGAGATCGGACCATGCGGCTGATCTACCGAACGGCGCGCAGCATCGTTCGTGTATGGAACCGAATCTACTGCCGCTGGAAAGTGATCGGTCACGAAAAGATACCGCCTTCCGGACCGGTTATCATCGCCGCCAACCATGTCAGCTACCTCGATCCGCCGCTGGTGGGATCGGCAATACAGCGCGAATGCGCGTTCATGGCGCGCCACAGCCTCTGGGACAATCGAAAACTGGGCTGGCTGATTACACGCCTGAACGCCTTCCCGGTCAATCGCGAGAAGCCGGATCGCGGGGTCTTCCGGCGCGCGATGGAGGCGCTGGAGAAGGGGCTGGTTCTCGTTCTGTTTCCGGAAGGCACCCGCAGTCTGGATGGCAGGCTTCAGAGAGGTGAGCCAGGGGTCGCATTCATCGTTCAGAAGTCAGGCGCAAAGGTCGTTCCCTGCGCGCTCATCGGTCCGGAGAAGATACTGCCGCCGGGTGCGAAAAAGATGACCCGTTCGCGCGTGACCATTGTCTTCGGCGACCCGATCACCTTCCCCCCGGATGCCTCCCGTGAGGAGATAGCCGCCGCCATCATGCGCGCCATCGCTGCCCTGCTCACCGCGCATGGCGTGCCCTCTACGGCGGCAGAAGACCTGCAGCTATCTCCTTCCGACAGCCGTTAAGTCCGATCAGCATTCCCTGCCATAGACCCACACATCATGCGGCTCGCGCTCTGAGCGAAGGAGGCGTGACACCGTTCCCTCTCGGACAAATCCGCAGGATTCATAAAGGGTCGCCTTCTCCTGCGCTCCTGCGTCCAGATAGGCGATCTGCTTGCCGGGAGGAATAGCAATGCTCTGCAGAAGATCGGCGGTCTGCGCGGTGAAGTTGGCATGGGTAAAGCAGTCCACCAGCCAGACATCCGACCAGAGCGGATGCGGATGATAGGTCGCGCAGCCCACAACCGCGCCGGTTTCACTCTCCAGAACGCACCCGCCGACCGGATCGCCTGCCATCTGGCGCGCAAAGAAGCCGATCAATGCCCGTTCCAGATTCTCGATCCCGGCGTACTGCCAGGCGACGCTGCGAAGGTACTCGGCGCCGGGAATGGCGGCAATCAGCGCGATCAGGGGAGCGTGCTCCCAGACTATGGTTTTCACCTGCGTGGATGCCGGGGCAAACCACCGCTCTTCGAACGCATAGTCCGGCTCGACCGCGTAGCGCATGAAGCCCCCTTTCAGGCTGCGAAACCCGAATCCGTGATAGATCCAGTAGGGAGCGCTTTCAAAACCGGTTCCAAGCGTCAGAACATGCCCGCCACGCTGCCGGAAGTGCTCCATCTGCCGCGACATGACCGCATGACATATCCCCTTCCGACGATGTTCCGGACGGGTGAAGACATGCCCCAGTATGCCGATCCCGAACCGCTCCACCGTCATGATGTTCGCGACCGGCTGCCCCTGTATCAGTCCGAGATAAAAACGAGTCTCCAGTCGGTCCGCTTTTCCCTGCAGGGCGGCTTGTATATGCGCTCTCCAAACCTCGCCCTTGTGCGAAAGCAGGTCTTCGATACCGGCGGCAAAGCGCTCATCCGGCGCTGTTACCGCCCCGATCTCCAGAATCTCGCCCGTTTTCAGGGTCTCTCTATCCAGAAGCTCATACATAACGCTCATTGTCTCCGTTGTTAAAGGAAATGCTGTAAAAACCCTGTATATTTCACCAGAATCCTGTCTTTTCCCTGAACCATTTCACCCATTATATATACTAAAGATCAAACAGGCATTCAGTCCGGTCACGCTTTGACCACAGGAGAGGATTTCGATGCGAATTCGTTTCGGGGCGGTCATTCTATCCATTCTCTGCACAGTGACGCTGTTCACCGTGCCAGCAGGATGGCGACATGGCGCTGCGGCGCAGCAGCCCCCAGCCTATGACGGGAAGATATCCCCGTATGATCTGGAAGCGTTTCGTACCGTCGTCGCCGCGCCGAAGAAAGACAGCGCTTCCAGCGCGCCGGTCGTGAAAGCGGGCGCAACCACCTATACCGCCTGGAGCGCGGAGTTTGAGAGCGAAGAGAAACGGAAGAACATAAATGTGCCCGGCGTGCATCTCTTTGCGCGGTTTGATCGCTGGGCAGATATGTTCATTCCGGCCCAGGATGAGGAGACTCTCAAGAAGGTTATAGAGAGTGGCGTAGTTCGGATGGACATGCAGCGGCGGGTTACGATTCCCCCGATTCCCGGTAGAATCTCCCGCGTGCCAACTCGCGGTAAGCCCGATCCCATCGTACAGAATGGTCGCGAGGTGCGCGGAAAGCGTCTGACCGGCAAGGGCGTCATTATTGTTATTGTGGACACCGGCGTGGACTTCCGCAACCCTGATTTCATCACGAAGGACACAGACGGAAAGCCCGTTTCCAGAATGCTCTATCTGTGGGATACCGTCACGAACGTGTTCGAGGAGAAGAAAATTGGGAGCATGGCTCCGGTAACCTACCCGAATGGACAGTCGTTTGGAACGCTCTACACCCGTGAACAGTTATCGGAGGAGCTTCGCTCCGACGCGAAAACGATCCCGGATACCGACACCGGCGGCCACGGAACCGCCTGCGCAGGCGTGGCGGCGGGCAACGGTCGAAACAGCGGTACGGATCCCAGGACACAGGCAGAGTATAGCGGTGTGGCTCCAGAAGCCGAACTGATCGGAGTGAGGATCGGAGCAGGGCAGTCGGTCAGCAACACCTTCTTACTTAACGCTATCGTGGAGTGGGTGGACAGTATCGCAGGAGATCGCCCGGTCGTCATCTCGTGCAGTTTTGGACAAATGATCGGTCCGCGTGACGGTTCGACGGTGGCGGAACGGCATTTGAGCGCGCGATTTGCCGACAACGTTAAAGGACGCGCTATCTGCATCGCTGCAGGAAACTATGGAGCCGACAGAAACCACGCCGAGGTCATCATGGGAACTGCCGCTGCTCCTGCCGTTGTCGAGTGGTATACGGCATCCCCCGCCAACCTTCAGATCTACTGCGGAGATATCGATTCCGATGACCTGACGATTACGGTTGCTAACGGAACGAAAGCGGATATGTACGGTCGCGACCGCAGTCCTTTTACCCGCGAGAATGTGCGTCTGTTTGCGGTTGGTCCCGGCGCAGGAAAGCTGCTGATCTCCAGCAAATCCGGCAAGAAGAACACCATCAACTGCTATCTGCTGGGGGCACGTGGGGACAACAAGAACGCGGGAGGTTTCTCGAAAGCCTGCGTCAGCTACAACAAGACCCTCACGCAGCCTTCGACCGCCGAAAACGCTCTCTGTATTGCCAGCTACGACTGGAACGATAACTTTAATATGGAGGGCAAGTTGCAGACCCTGACCTCCGTCGTGCTGGATCCCAATGCTCCCGAAAAGGGCTACCCCAATCTGCGAATTGGAGACCTGTCGCTCTATTCATCGCGCGGTCCCTGCCGGAACCCCGCCTTCCCAAAGCCCGACCTGGCGGCTCCCGGTCAGTTCTATGCTGCCAGCGCTCCACTGAACAAGGTACAGGATGAAGATAAAGGCGAGATCGTCCGGGATACTTCCGGCAAGTATCAACTCTTCAATGGAACCAGCGCTGCCACCCCCTACACCGCCGGTATCATCGCGTTGATGTTCGAGAAAGACCCGTCTCTTACCGCCGGAAAGGTGCGCGACCTGCTTCGACAGAACGTGCAGCGAGACCGATTTACCGGGGGCAAAAAGGGAGACTACTCCCCTGAATGGGGCTTTGGAAAGCTGAACGTAAAAGCGGTGGATGAGATTCTGGAGAGACTGTAGTCGAAGCGCTGTGACATCAAGCGTTCATGGCGACCTTCCATCCGTCTCCAGCGAAAGAGGATGGAAGGTCTTCTCTCTGACTGTAACCGACCACATGAAGATACTATCCCTCAGCTTTTTGTTACTCCTGATACTGGCAACCGGACTGCCCGGAAGCGCACAGACCGAAGCGGAGAAAACCGGTGTCATAAACGCTGTTGAGAAACTGTTTTCTGCGATCTCGCGGCGCGATCTGGAAGGGGTTCGCGACTGTTGGTCCGCGGCAACCTTGAAAGAGCCTGCTTTTCAACAGTATCTTGAGCGGCTGCAAGCACGTTTTACACAAAAAGAGCCGTTGATCTTCTCACATTTTGAGTATTTTCGCTGGTCCAAGCGCGACCCGCGAATCTCCCTGCGTCTGCGCTACATACAGCAGCGGCAGGAGGAGCGATCAGAACCCTATCTGGTGTCGCATGTTTGGGATGCGCGGTTTGTGCGTGAAAGCGATGTCTGGAAATGGGAAATATACGGCGTGGTGGCGTTTGAGGAGGCGTACCTGAAAAGCGCTTCCTCCGAAGAGCGGCTGCGTCTGATGCAGGCAGACCCGGAGTGCGTTACGCTCGGAACGCTGCAAAGCCTTCTGCGGCAGGCGGCGAAAGCCAGACAGAGCGGTCAGAGCGCAGAGGCG
>CAYSDM010000110.1:0-5282 GCA_964429855.1 uncultured Chthonomonadaceae bacterium | reverse complement strand
ATATGGAACGCGTCGCCCGGTTACCGCATCCATAGCGAGACTGCATCCGGCATCCCTACCTCTTCCGGGCTATCGCGCGGTTGGTTTCGGTCAGCAGGCGCAGCAGGTTCGGCGTGCGCTCCTGCGAAACGGTGTAGGGAGACTGTGAGGGGTTCGCCTCATCAAACTCCCAGGACCAGATCAGGGCGATAGGCGCGGCTCCTTCTCGAATCTGCCGCAGGAAGTCCTTCACCCAGTTCGCCTCCAACTCTTTCCCGTTTGCCCAGACCTTCTGGGCAAACTCTCCCACCAACAGCGGCATCTTCAGGCTGTCGGCGGCTTTGCGCGCCCAGGGAACCATTAACGCCTGGTTATCATCCTGTGGAAGCCATGAGGCGTGATCGCGCTCGGTCGGATAGAGGTGCACAGAGAGGATATCCAGAGGCGGAGGATTGAAGAAGCGCAGCATCTCCACATACTGATCGTAACTGTCTTTCGTCCAGTCCATCGGGTAGTTCAGCGGGTCAGGCGCGTTCCTGTTCTTCCGCATCGCCTGCCGAATATGCCACGCATAGGATCGCATATCGCTGTTGCCTGAGGTGACCGGATGGTTCTTATCTATCCGCTTGATGAGAGTCGCCATCTGGATGAGAAACGCGCGAATATGGTCGGAAGTGGGTATCTGGCTGGCGGGGCGGTCTTTCCACTGTTTCGACAGGTCGGCTTCCAGATTGTACTCATTCCCGATCTCCCACAGGAGTATGCGCGGATCGTCTTTATAACGTTCCACGATAGTCGTCACATAGGTAACTGCCAGAGCATTCGCCAGTGAACCGGGAGTCAGAAAGTCTACGATATGCTCCTCATTTCCTTTATAGCGCTGGACATACCAGGGCAGCATATTGGCGTTGAAGAGCAGGGAAGGGATCACATAGATTCCTTCGCGTTCCGCCGCTGACAGCATTCGGTCGTAGGCGGAGAGCCACTTTTCGCGGTCATTCTCGAAGATCGGAAACAGTTCCGGTCCCCAGGTAGAACCGAAACAACGCGCCACGCGAATGCCTGCCTCGCTTGCCGTCTTCAGGGAGCGAATCGCCTTCTCATCCTCGCCGCGCAGGAACCGCTCGAAAAGGTCTGGCAGGTTTGCGCCCACGTTTTGGAAAGGCTTGTCGCGGAGATAGAGGCGATTTCCGTGTATTTTCAGGAACGATTTTCCTCCGGTCAGCCCGTTTTGCGCCTGCGCCATCGTCGCCAACAGCAGCAGCGACAGTATGTAGATACCCCATTTCATGAAATTCGCCTCTCTTTCTTATGTATAGAGGAGGAAAGGTTGACGCGCTGAGCGGAAGGCGCGACTTCCTTCGTTCCACTCCGTCCATATCTGTGCTGCAGATCGTCCCGCCAGAAACTGGCGGCGGACGACGTCCGTCCCGCAGACAAGATCAAACATCCGGTCGCTGTTTCTCGCGGTTCCGAAAAGCGGTCGCGAGGGGGCGACTTTCCGCAGAGCGTCCAGTATCTCGAAGTTGACGCGCGTCAGCTCCGCTTGCGCCGGGTCGGTGAGATATATTTGCGCTCCCCCGCACATCTGCCCCTGATAGGCAGCGTAGAAGGGACGCCAGTTCACTGCCCGAAAGCGCACCCCCTTCAGTCCCCGCCGATTGAGTTCATCCGCAAACCTCTCCGCTCCTGCTCCAGGCGCGCCTGCTAACTCAAAGGGAAGCGTGTATCCCACGCCAATGGAGAGGGAGGGCAGTTCTCCCGCGATGCCGGTCGCCGCATAGTAAAACGCCGTTCGGGAGTGGGGAAGATGCGGGCTGGTCGGAACCCAGGGCAGCCCGGTCTCTTCCCAGCGCATGGCGCGGCGATAGCCTCGCATCGGGATGACCGTTAGACGGCAGCGCGTCCGGCTCGCCATCCATCCCTTCTCATTGATCATGCGCGCCAGTTCCCCGACCGTCAGCCCATGACAGTAGGGGATCGGATAAGCTCCCACCGCCGACTTGAAGCGCAGATCGAGCAGGTTTCCTTCCACTCTATCCCCGCCAATGGGATTCGGGCGATCCAGCACATAGAACGGAAGCCTGTTCTCGGCGGCTGCCTCCATACACAGCCCCATCGTCGTGATGTAGGTGTAGGATCGGGAACCGATGTCCTGTATATCAAACACCAGCGCGTCCAGATTCCCGAGCATCGCCGTGGTCGGCTTCTTGACACGCCCGTAGAGGGAGAAGACCGGAACGCCTGTGCGGGAATCGCGAGCATGATCCACGCTCTTCCCCGCAGGAACATCGCCGCGAACGCCGTGTTCCGGTCCGAACAACGCGGTCAGCCGCACTCCCGGAGCCGATGCCAGCGCGTCCACCGAACTACGCAGACCGCTCGTTACGCCGGTCGGATTGGTGATCAATCCCACGCGCTTATCTCGCAGAGGCGCGAAGTCCTGCTCGATAAGCGACTCCAGTCCGGTCTTCACGACGGTCGATTTTGGCAGAGGGAGTGAACCGGTGAGGCGCTTCCCGGCGTATATTGCTGCCGTTGCCTGAAGTAAATCTCTTCTTGACCAGAGATCGGGAACCATCGGAAGCTGTCAGTCCTTTTAGTGTTGCGTTATCTGAAGTTTCGCAGAGCGCAGGACGTTTCCTCTGTTCGAATTCGGAGATTGCGCCTGTTTGCAGGTACAATCCCATACGGAATAGCTCAGGTTAGAAAGCGAGGATCGGTTCGTCTGATGGAACAGTTTGATCTGGTGGTGATCGGTGGCGGCTCCGCCGGGCTGAAGGCGGCGCGTACCGCCGTGAAGATGGGGGCGCGTGTCGCGGTGGCGGAGGAGCGGGAACTGGGAGGCGAATGTTACTGGGCAGGCTGCGTCCCGACAAAAGCGATGATTCGCGCCGCCAATGTCTGGAATCTGATTCGCCGCGCGCCTGAGTTTGGAATCTGCGTGGAGGTGAAGCAGGCGGATTTTGCCGATGCTATGGCATATAAGGATCGCGCCGTCTATGCCGTCGGCGGCGGAGGTGAGCCGGACGGAGGTCTTGGACGACTGGGTATCCGCTACTATCCCAAACGCGCCTCCTTTCTGGATCCCCACATCATCCGCGTGGGCAACGAGGAAATCTACGCCGAACGGGTGATTATCGCGACCGGCACGGTTCC
Source organism: uncultured Chthonomonadaceae bacterium (assembly GCA_964429855.1). Taxonomy (GTDB): domain Bacteria; phylum Armatimonadota; class Chthonomonadetes; order Chthonomonadales; family CAJBBX01; genus CALLMM01. The sequence goes on along the minus strand of CAYSDM010000110.1, from coordinate 2,144 downwards.
CGCCGTTCCGCCGATCCCCGGTCTGACGGAGGTCGGCTACATCACCAATCGCGAGGCGATCAACCTGACTTCGCTGCCTCGCTCGCTGGTCGTTCTGGGAGCCGGCCCCATCGGTCTGGAGTTTGCGCAGACTTTTCATCGCTTCGGCGCATCGGTGACAGTGGTGGAGATGGCGGAGCGTATTCTGCCCAATGAAGACGCCGATATCTCCGCGTTGGCGGAATCCCTGCTTGTTAAGGAGGGGCTGACGATTCTGACAGGAGCCAGAGCGGTAAAGGCGGAAACGGGTGTCGGCGGAAAGCGCCTCCTGGTGGAGCAGCGCGGGATGACGATTCTGCTGGAAGCTGATGAGATTCTGGTCGCTGCGGGGCGCGTCGTCGCGACGCGCGGTCTACAACTGGATGCGGCATGCGTTAAGGCGACCTCCCGCGCCATAAATGTGGATGCGTACCTGCGTACCAATCAGCCGCATATCTGGGTGGCGGGAGACGCCAACGGAGGCTTGTTGTTCACCCATGTCGCCAGTTATGAGGGGAAAATTGCAGCGCTGAACGCCTTCAGCGAGACGCCGCAGCCTGCCAACACAAAGGCGGTTCCCCGCGCCACGTTTGTCGACCCGGAAGTCGCCAGCATCGGGCTGACCGAAGCGCAGGCGAAAGAGGCGGGGATCGAGGCGGAAGTCTACACCTCCTCGTTTGAGGACTCTGATCGCGCCATTCTGCACGGCGAACCGCATGGACTGGTAAAGCTGGTGGTGGAGACAAAAACGGGGTTGATCGCAGGCGCACATCTGATCGGGCCGCAGGCAGACAGCCTGCTGGCGGAGATCGCGCTTGCCATGCAGAACCGTCTGCCCGTCTCCGCCATCGCCGATACAATGCACGCCTATCCAACGTTTCCGGAGGCGGTAGAGTCCGCGGCGCTCTCCTCTCCCCGCACTCTTTGAGCGCAGTACATGAATCGGGGCGCGCTCTATGCCCGCCCTGATTCAGCTTTTGCCGGGAAGGTGCGTTCTAGCATCAGCGAATAGCCGATCTCCATTAGTTCCTTCAGGTTCACCACATCTTCGGCGTTATAGGTCAGCAGAGTCTCCAGCGATTCGCGATTTCCCCGCTTCCACTCCTGCCAGAGTCGAACCGCATCCCAGCCGGACAGTCCGCGAGTATCCATCGAGCGCAGAATGCCGAACTCGCGCTCGATCTGCTTCAGTCCCCCGGAGTATCCCGTTCGTTTCAGCAGGAAGCAGAGGTCAATATGCAGTTGAGGAAACTCCATGCGGTAGGCGCGTTTCAGAAACGGCAGGTCGAAACCGGTTCCGAAGAAGGTGACAATCAGAGCTTTGTCTCGGATAATTGCGGGAAAGTCCGCGAGGTTGCGCCCGCGCACAAACTGATAGACCTGCTGACCGTCATAGAGACCCACCATCGTCAGATCGGACGGATGCATGCCGCCGGTCGTCTCGATATCGAGGAAGGCGATCCGTTTACGGAAGGCGGGATAGGCTCTCCAGTGTTCACGGGAGGGAAGCTGCTGCGCGAACCAGGCGTAGTCGCCGGATTGAAGCCGTCGAATCGATTCGAGGATCAGAGGCTCAAGGCTTGCCCGCAACTTTGGAGACAACGGCAGGGAAGGGGAGCAGTCCCGAAACTCGTTCCAGGTGCGCGCTCCCATCTCCCATAGTCGTTGTTCTGTCTGCTGCCCGACACCCGGACAGTGAATATAGCTCGATTCTAACAAGGCGTTCTCTTGCGGGCTATTCGCCCAGTTTGAAGGTATTCAGAATGATCGGCATCTCCCCCTTCACGCCGAGGTCCTGCGGACTGCGGATGTCGGAGGAAGCGCTGGTTCCAAGCATGATGAAGGTCACGCCGTTTTGCAGTCCCGTTCCCTTACTGGAGACCAGCAGCGCGCGACCGTATATCTTCAGCTCTTCTCCGCCGGGACGCTGCACGGTACTCTCGAATTGCAGTTCATGCCCTTCGAAACCGGAGAGGGTGGAGCTGCCCTCATAGACCTTCTGATAGTTGGGAAAGTTCTGCTGGAACTGCGGCTCTAATTGCGCCATTAACTGCGGAAAAAGGCTGTCCGAATCCTGCCCGGTCGAATTATTCCAGTAACCGACCGCAAAGTTCTCCAGTGTCAGT
>CAYSDM010000109.1:0-5605 GCA_964429855.1 uncultured Chthonomonadaceae bacterium | reverse complement strand
TGGTTCTGGCGCGGCGCAAGCGATCCTGACCCTCTTTGCTACTCTCGCTTCCCTGCGGACAGGCGTTTTGCTGTCCGCAGGGAAGGGGCGGCCAGATTTCCCCCTTTTCTATCAGCGCACGCGCGCTGCGATTCCCTCCGCTGCCAGCCGCTCCACCCAGGGCGCGATCTCTTCGGGCATCGCCGCCGGTATCTCCTCCGGCATGGACGCCTCCATCCCCAGCGCGGCGCGTTTGCTGACATGCAGGCGATGATAGGGTAGAAATTCGACCGGCGGGCGCGGCGACAGACAGGCGGCAAACTCAATCAGCCCCTCCAGAAAAGTGGGTTCAGCGTTCATCCCGGGAATCCAAGGGATACGAAGCGTCAGCGGAAACTCCCGCGCAGACATCCGGCGGATATTCTCCAGAATGAGCGCGTTACTCACCCCGGTCAATTCCCGATGACGGGCGTCATCTGTATGCTTCAGGTCTACCAGAAAGAGATTCACCAGCGGCTGCAGGGCTTCCATTCGCTCCCAGATGCTCAACGCCGAGGTCTCCAGCGCAGTCTGTATCCCCTCTTCGCGCGCCGCCGTCAGCAGCGCCTTCGTAAAGTCATACTGCGCCAGCGGTTCGCCGCCGGAGAGAGTCATTCCGCCGCCGGAGGTCTCGTAGAAGGGAACATCCCGGCGAACCACCGCCAGCGCCTCCTCCACCGTCATGCGCTGCCCCACCATCTCCAGCGCGCCCGCCGCGCAGACCTCCACGCACTCGCCGCAGCGAACGCACTCTTCCAGCCGCAGTTCGTGCGCCTCCGCCGTCACCGTATGCCCGCCATGCTCGCAGACCGCCGCGCACCGTCCACAGTGTACGCACAGGTTGGCGGTCAGGCGAATCTGCGAGCGGCTCTCCAGCCCCTCCGGGTTGTGACACCAGAGGCATCGAAGCGGGCAGCCCTTCAGAAAGACAGTCGTGCGTATGCCGGGACCGTCGTGAAGAGAAAATCGCTGGATATTAAAAACCCAGCCGGTAAGCGGCCCCCCGGAGCGCGAACTCATAGACTCCTCACCCTCCTCATCCCTGCCGATGCCTGGTCCGGCGCCTCGGATCGGGTGATGCGCCCTGCGGCGATGTCCTCCTCATAGCAGGGACGCATAAACAGAACGACGGGAAGCAGGCGCCACGCGCTCGCTTGCCGTCATATCCGTCTGCCGCGATTCTAGCCATGTCTCCCGGCTCATATCTTTACCTCCAGGCGAGGTCAACGCGAGGAAGCAGGATCGGACTTCCTCTGAAACTCGTAGACTGTCATCTCCAGCGGCTTCATTCTGACGGTCTGGAGAAGACCGGAACGCCGAAGGGAGCGCGACTCAACCGCTTTGCCATCCTCGGCGTAGCGGGTCATGGCAACCGCTCCGGACTTCGGAATCCAGGGTTCGAGGTCGTAACGAAACTTCAGCGATCTCTCGGCTCCCTGATTCAGGACAATCGCCAGCACCCGATCCGGCAGCACATAGGCGGACACGCGCACGCCCGGAGCCGGTTCTGTCAGCAGGCAGTTGCCGATCAGAACGCCCTCGGTGAAGAAGGGCAGGAACTGACGGCGCAGCCGCGCACAGGTTTTCAGCGTCTCCGAGAGCGACGAAACAGCCGAGATGCGCTCGGAACCGTTGATATTGTCCGGTTTTGCAGGCCAGACATTCAGGAACAGGTTGTCCATAAAGGCAAAACGCGCCTCGGCCACCGAGCGATGGATGTTAACATTCGGGCGCGGAGCGGGAAATGCGTTCACGAACGCCTGACAGTCGCGATAGGCTCCCCAGTTCCAGGTATAGTCGAGCCACTCACAGTCTATCTCCACGTTCCAGAGTTCTTCGCCGCTGAACGACGACTCCGGGTCGCGTTGCCGGGCATAGTCGCGAATGCGCCGGGTAAGATCCTGCATAGAGGGCTTATCGGCGGAAGTCCAGTACTGATCCCAACTGATGGAGGCAAAACCGCGATCCGCCCAGCATCGGCACGCCTGCGCCACCTCGTCCTGCCATGCCTGATTGGCAGGTCCCACCTGTACGCACGACAGCCCGGTTGCATAGGGTGGATTCCAGCGCGGCAGCATCTCCGTGTGATAGGTCCAGCCGTTATTATCGGTCACCCGCAAGCCATACCTGCCGGCGGTCTTCGGGTTCGCCTGCAGCACGCTGATAAAGGGCGTGATCGGAACGCCGATGGAACGGCATTCACGCGCCGCCTCGATCATCTCCTGCTCCGATCCCAGATGCGGGAAGGGCGCAGGCAGCGAGGCGTCGAACGCAGGCTGCCATGCCCACAGCACTAGCTCCACCAGCCCATGCGCCCGCGCCTCCCGCGCCAGATCGGGCAGGTCGGTGAAACGCCAGACCGCATCTCCCGGATCGCCGGGCTGATTCTGGCACATCCAGACCGTGCGATACCCCAGCCCTTCGCGGATATGGCGGGGCATCGTATATCTTCGCTGAACACGGGAGCGCACCCATTCGCGATAGGGTTCGATTCCCTTCGCCCATCCGCTTTTGTGCGGCGTGAGCAGCCACTCTCCACTCGACCACTTCTGACCGGGCGCAACCTCCTCCGGGTTCAGACAAAGCAGACGTAGCCGCTGCGTACTCTGCTGAAGCTGCAGGACGGTGGTGGTCTGCCGATCCCAGCCCCAGCGCAGCGGAAACAGGCTGACCCCCCCGTTCAGACCGCCCAGATCCATCCAACGCGCCCACATCGAATGGAACATTCCCCCGGACTTATGCTCAATGGTGGAGTTATTGTTAGCGTACCATTGATCCGCCTCCGGCGTCAGCAGTTCCCGGAAAGGAGCCGAACCAAAGCCGCACGTCTTGAAAATGGTGTTATCGGGACCGGCGGTCGGCAGCAGCCCCCGCAGTTCGGGAAAAACCACCTGCCGGAGAGGGCGAGGAGAGCGGTTTTCGATTTCGCAGGAGAGGAGAATCGAATGCCCGTCCTCATGAGCGCGCAGCGTCGCCACCGCCATGACTTCGCCCTCCACGCGAAACTGCGAGCGGCTCGGTCCGAGCGAGGCGCGAATCACCACCCGATTCGGCTCCTCCTCGATCTTTGCCCCGATCGCGTTTCGGGCGGATAGGCGCAGCGGCTCAAACGCCTCCAGGGGATAGGCGGCATCCACCAGCCCGGCTTCCTTCGCATCCGCCTCCAGCAGCGTCCCGGGTCCCGGATACTCCAGTCGGCGTATCGCGCCCGTACGGTTGTCCAACGTGATCCGCAGCCCATTGAGCGTTACGGCGCGTGTCTCACGGTCTGCCATCACAGCCCCTCCTCCCAGAATCATCATCCCGCCAGCAACGATCAGCAGATTCCTGAATCTCACGACTCTCCTCCCCGGCGACTCTTCGCGCTCTCCGCAGAGAGACTCTGCAACCTTCTTCGCCCGTCAGATCGTTAAAGCCTTCCGCCTGATCCGGGAGAAAATCCCCCAAATGACGGATTTTTCGCGCTTTTGCTTTTTTATTGAACACCTGGCGCGTAGATTCGTCTACAATCCTGATTGTGAGGATTTTCACAGAAGGAGCGCGACATGTCTATTGACTCTATCCTTCGCAGCGCCGCTTCCGGAGTCTGGAACGGTTCAGAAGCTGAGTATAAGGAGATGCAGCTTCTGGGAATGATTGACACGGGAGGCGTGATCCAGCCTTCTCCGGCGGTCTCAACCGCAGAAAATCTGGAGATCGTTCCCCGCCGTCCCATTGAAGCCCATGATGTGTTGAATGAAGCCTACGCCTATGCGCGTCCCTCTTCCTTCTCTCGCGGTCTATGTGTAGACCTCGGCACGGTGACCCTGCTGCTCATCTCCGGAACCGCCAGCATTGATGAGGAGGGACACACAGTGCATGTCGGCGACTTTCGCGCGCAGTGCTGGAGAACCTACCGCAATATCACCCGCCTGCTGGAGTCGGAAGGAGCCGCCTGGCGCGATGTCGTGCGCTGTAGCTGCTACCTGCGCGATATTGAGCGCGACTATAAGGATTTCAACGAGGTTCGGACGGCGTTTTTCACCTGGTTGGGACTGGACCCGCTGCCCGCCAGCACCGGCATTCAGGCGCGGCTGTGCCGCGAAGAGCTTCTGGTGGAGATTGAGGCGATGGCGGTCATTCCCGCCGGTCGTCGGCGCTAGATTACTCCCGAAAGACAGCCATGATTGTGTTGATTCATCCCCTTGCCAGCCCGGAACAGATCGAAACGGTCTGCAGGACGCTCTCACAGACCGGACTCACGACCTGCCGGTGGCAGGATTCGGAAGGAACGGTTATCGGCGTTATTGGAAGGGTTGCGCCTCCGCTTCAGGAGACTCTTCAAGCACAACTGGAGCGTATTTCCTGCGTGAAGCGCGTGACGATCTCCGACTCGCCCTACTCATTCGTCAGCCGCGCCTGGAAATTGGAGCGAAGCCGCATCTCCCTTCCCGCTGGCTTAACGGCAGGCGGAGAGGAGCTGCTCTTCATCGCCGGTCCCTGCTCGGTGGAGAGCCGCGAACAGATTCGAGAGACGGCGCAGCAGGTGAAAGCGCGCGGCGCCCAGATGCTGCGTGGCGGAGCCTTCAAACCACGCACCTCCCCCCATGCCTTTCAGGGTCTCGGAAGAGAGGGACTGCGCTATCTGCGCGAAGCGGCGGATCAGACCGGGTTGCCAGTTGTCACCGAGGTGATGGATACCCGCGATCTGGAGGCGGTCGAAGCCGTCGCAGATCTGCTGCAGGTCGGCTCGCGCAATATGCAGAACTACGCGCTTCTGAAGGCGGTCAGCCTCTCCCGCAAGCCCGTGTTGCTGAAACGAAGCATGTGCGCAACGGTAGAAGAGTGGCTTCAGGCGGCGGAATATATCTTCTGCGGCGGAAACCCGCGCGTGATTCTATGTGAGCGGGGCATTCGTACCTTCGAGACAGCCACCCGCAACACGCTTGATCTGAACGCTATTCCGCTTCTGAAGCGTCTGACTCATCTGCCGGTCCTCGTAGACCCTTCGCATGGAACCGGTCACCGTGATCTGGTTATCCCGATGTCTCTGGCAGCGATTGCTGCTGGAGCCGATGGGCTGATCGTGGAAGTCCATCCCTCCCCCGATACGGCTCTGTCCGACGGCGCGCAATCGCTGACGCTCTCTGACTTTTCGGAACTCATCTCCCGCGCCGCCCCCGTCGCGCAGGCAGTCGGAAGGCGGCTTTCAAGCCTCCCCGCTCCGGTGGGGGCGTATGAAGAACGGGGAATATCGCCATGACATCCTCTGATCTATGGTCTTCTTCTTGCGCAGCGCTGCTCGAAGAGCCGCTTTCGCCCTATGAGAGCCGTGAGGAACTCACCCCGCGAGGAGGCATCGAGGAACGGGTTCTCCGCCGACTGAAACGCCTCGGCATTCAACCGGCGCGCCTCTGCTCCGACGAGGTTTTCCTGCGCCGAGTCTATCTCGATGTCATCGGATCCCTGCCTACCTCTCGTGAGGCGCGTCAGTTCCTTCTGGATCGCTCCCCCGACCGACGGGCGAAGCTGATCCATCATCTGCTGGAGCGGGAGGAGTTCGCCGACTACTGGGCGCTCAAATGGTGCGACCTGCTGCGGGTCAAGT
>CAYSDM010000108.1:0-5621 GCA_964429855.1 uncultured Chthonomonadaceae bacterium | reverse complement strand
CCATGAGGCCGACCGAAGATCAGAGGCAGCAGGCACCTCCTGAAAATCCCGAAGGCACTGTGGCTATTCACCATCGCGCCTGCGCTTTCCTGCAGCGCGTAACCTGCCACGGAGGATGAACCTATTGTCTTTTCCGATACGGTGTGTTATAATCTACCTAGAATTCTACGCGCCATGTAGAGGAGTGGGGGTTACCCCGCTCTTTTCTTTCTATGGAGTGGCCGCCTCTTGAGGCGGCTACGGTCTTGTTATCGGGAGGGTGTGATGAACGGAGAATTCCTGGAGGCGCTGCAGCAGATCGCTCGCGAAAAAGAGATCTCGCCGGATGCCCTGCTGGAGACAGTCGAGTCGGCGCTGGTGACAGCCTACAAGAAGAACTTTGCGTCTCAGGGCGGAGAAATTAAGGTGCGGATCAACTCCGCCAAAGCCACCTTCCAGGTCTTCTGCCAGAAAACGGTCGTGGAGGATGGCCAGGAGGAGATCACTCCCGGCGAGATCATTCTGGAAGAGGCGCGGCGGCATGATCCGGACATCGTTCCGGGCGAGGTGCTGGAGATCGAGGTGACGCCCAGCACGTTCGGACGCATCGCCGCCCAGACCGCCAAGCAGGTGGTCGTCCAGCGACTGCGCGAGGCCGAGCGCGAGAAGGTCTTTGAAGAGTACAACGAGCGCGTCGGCGAAGTGTTGACCGGAACGGTTCAGCGGCGCGAGCATAAAAATATCATCATCAATCTGGGCAAGATCGAGGCGGTGCTGCCCCCGCAGGAGCAGGTTCCCTCCGAACCCTATCGCTTCAATGACCGCCTGAAGGTCTACGTCCTGCAGGTGCGCTGGACGCCCAAAGGCCCGCAGGTGGAGGTCTCCCGCACGCACCCCAGCCTTATCCGCCGTCTTTTTGAACTGGAAGTGCCGGAGATCGCCGACGGAATCGTGACCATCAAGTCGGTGGCGAGAGAGCCAGGGGCGCGCTCGAAGATCGCCGTCTTCTCTCGTGATGAGAAGGTGGACCCGGTCGGAAGCTGCGTTGGACACCGCGGAACGCGGGTGCAGGCGGTCGTCAACGAACTGTACGACGAGAAGATTGACATCATCCGCTGGTCGCCCGAACCGGGACAGTTTATCGCCGAGGCGCTCTCTCCCGCGAAAGCCGTAAAGGTGAATATCAACGAAGAGGCGAAGAGCGCGTTCGTGATCGTGCCGGACAATCAGTTGTCGCTGGCTATCGGTAAATCGGGGCAGAACGTTCGGCTGGCGGCGCGACTGACCGGCTGGAGAATAGATATTCGCAGCGAATCACAGGTCGCAAAAGCGACCCTGATCGCCGCCACGACGCCCGACGCCGATCTGACGGGGATGGATTCGACGCATCATGCGGTCACTCTGGACGATCTGGAGGACGAGGAGAACCGCTCGCATGATCATGCGACGACCAACGGCGTGAAGCCTCCGGCGGTGGAAACGGAAGCGAACGCTGCCGAAGATGTCACGGCAGGCTGACAGCAGGCGGGGGACGGCGATGCCGTCCCCCGCGCTCTATGGACTAACCCCTATGCGTCCCAGACACATCCCTCAGCGTACCTGCGTCTCCTGCCGCGCGACCGGCGAAAAGCGTGGACTGCTTCGCGTGGTGCGCCAGCCCGATGGAACCGTCATCTTCGACCCGACCGGAAAACGCAGCGGTCGGGGAGCCTATGTCTGCGCCAGCGAAACCTGCATCGCTCTCGCCGCAAAACAGAAGCGTCTGGAGCGCAGCCTGAAAGCCGAAGTCTCGCAGGTGGTCTTCGACGAGCTGCACGCCCGATCCGCCGATGAAGACGCCTCTTCGAACGACACGTAAGCGGGCGGCGTACCTGCCCCGCTACCGCTTCTCCTCGATGCAGTAGAGATGCGTCCCGGTCCGTAGGAATAGCTGCTTTCCGGCGACGGCGATGGACGAGAGCGTGTAGCTTCCGTCCAGTTCATTGGTCGCCAGCACCTTGAACTGCGGACCGGCGGCGAGAACCGTCGTCACCGCGCTTTCATTGGTGATGTAGATTTTGCCGTCCGCCAGCAGCGGCGAAGAGTCCACCGTTCCCGGAGCCGTCCGTTCCGGTCCCCAGATCAGCTTCCCGGTCTTCGCATCCAGGCAGGAAGCCATCCCGGAGTCGTCCACCATATAGAAGTATTTCCCGTCCGTAACGGGCGTCGGCACATCGGGACCACCCCGCTCATCCCACTTCCAGGCAACATGGCTCGCCGTTACGTCGCCCCTGCCTCCGGCGCGAATCGCCAGCAGGGGACGGCGGCGCGAGGGCGCATAGATGAATCCGTCCGAGATGACGGGCGAGGCGACGATCCGATAGTTGCCCTGACGCCGCGGATTCAGACCTCCGGCGCGCCATATCTCTTTGCCGGTCGCCGGATCGTGTCCCGTCACATAGTCCCCGCCGCTGATGACGATCTGGGTGGTTCCGCCATAATTCAGGATCGCCGGGGTCGTATAGGCGTCGGGAGACTCCATCGGGGCATCGGTCGGACGCTCTATGCGCCATCTCTCTTTTCCGGTCAGGCTGTCGAACGCCACCACATAGGAGGGATCATCGGTCGTATAGCCGTGCAGCACCTGAATTATCAGCATTCCGTTGTAGAGCGTGGGCGACGAGGCGTAGCCCCAGTTCAGACCGAACTTCCCGTAGTCGCGCTGGAGATTTCGTTTCCAGACCTCTTTGCCGTCCATCGTCAGCGCGGTTACCACGCCGTTGCCCGTCACCACCCAGACATGTTTGCCATCCGTAACCGGAGAGGGCGACGAGGCGTTCTGTTTCATCCAGACCTGATTGCCGCGATCCAGTTCCTTTTTCCACAACACGGATCCGTTCTTGCGCGACAGACAGATCAGCAGCAGCGACTGACCGCCCGGATCGCGGCGAGTCCCGAAACCGTCGCCGCGCGGATTCTGAGCCTGCCCTCCGCCTGCATTCGCCGACGCGGACTCGCTGGGAGAGGTGACAAAGATCCGATCCCCCCAGATCACCGGCGTCCCCCCGCTCCATGCGGGCATCGGCGTCTTCCAGATGATATTCTTTTCGAGACTCCAGATCGTCGGCAGGTTCGTAGCTCTGCTGACTCCGTTTCCTTCCGGTCCGCGCCAGTGGGGCCAGTTTGCATGGGAAGCGGCAGGCGACAGCGCGACCGCTCCCCACAGCATCGCAGGAGTTACTGCGAGCAGCCCTGCTGCCAGCCATCTGTGAACCCGATTCATACGTTCCCTCCGTGAAAAGTTAGCGGGGCTAAACTCTCTCTACTCCTATGGACGCCCTTTTCCGGCGATGGTGACAGCTTTTTCTTAACGCACGCGGGAGCCGGACGGGACTTTCGTCTCCGGCTGCACGATGATCGCCTGTCCCTCCACATCTGCGGCGAGGAGCATTCCCTGCGACTCCACCCCGCGCATCTTGCGCGGAGCCAGATTCGCCACCACCACCACCTGCCTGCCCACCAGTTCCTCCGGCTGATACATCTCCGCGATGCCCGCCAGAATGGTGCGCGTCTCCTCGCCGACCTCGACCGTCAGTTTGAGCAGTTTGTTCGCGTTAGGAACCGGTTCCGCCGCCAGAACATTCGCGACCCGAAGCTGCACCTTCATAAAGTCTTCGATGCTTATGATGGCGGTTTCGGCAGACGTCTCGCTCGCGACGGCGGGAGTCGTCTCCGCCTTTCGGCTCTTCTCTTGATCGGTTGTCTCCACCTTTTTACTCTCCGATACCCTCTTTTTATCGTCTGATTTCACGGCATCCTGAATCCGCGGGAAGAGTGGCTGCGGCGCGGGCAGCGTTATGCCCGACGGAAGCAGTCCCCACTCTCTCGCCTCCTCCCATCGCGCCGTCTCTACCGTCGTCGTCAGACCGATCTGACTCCAGAGCGCGTTGGACGCGACGGGCATCGTGGGAGCCAGCAGAGTCGCCGCGACGCGCACCGCCTCCAGACAGGTGTAGAGCGTGACGGCAAGCTCCTCCCGCTGCCCCTCCTTCGCCTGCTTCCAGGGCGTCCGCTCCTCGATGTAGCGATTCAGCCGTCCGATCAGCCGCCAGACCGATTCGAGCGAGGCATTGAAGCGAAACTCTCCGAGCGCCATCTCATACTCTTGCGCGACCTCCCGCGCAAGCTGCGCGATCTCCTCCTCCACACGCCCCGGAGCCGGAACCACCCCGTCGAAATAGCGGGTCACCATATTCACGGCGCGATTGCACAGGTTGCCCAGATCGTTGGCGAGATCGCTGTTATAGCGGTTGAGGAAGCTCTCTTTCGTGTACTCGGTATCGCCATGAAAGACCATCTCGCGCAGCATCAGATAGCGCAGGGCGTCCGCCGCGATCTCAAACGGCGCGCCGGACAGGTCGCTGATCTCCTGCGCCAGTTCGATGGGATGGGGGATTCCGCCGGTGCGCTTGCCCGCCTTCTTGCCTTCGGCGTCCACCCAGAATCCATGCGCGTAGACGGTCTTCGGCAGAGGCAGATCCAGCCCCATCAACATGGCGGGCCAGAGCGTGGCATGAAACCGGACGTATATCTCTTTGCCGACCAGATGTACATCGGCGGGCCAGAGCGTATCCCAGCGCGGATCGTCGGGCCAGCCGGTCGCCGCCAGATAGTTGATGACCGCGTCGAACCAGACATAGATCACGTTGTCGGGGTCGTCAGGAACCGGGATGCCCCAGCCGTCGTTGGCGCGGGTGATGTTCATGTCGCGCAGCCCCGACTCGATGAAACGGATCACCTCATTACGGCGGAAATCGGGCTGCAGGAACTCCGGGTTCGCCTCGATATACTGCAACAGGCGGTCGCCGTAAGCAGAGAGGCGGAAGAAGTAGCACTCCTCGCTCTTGCGCTCCAGCGGGCGGCGGCACTCCGGGTTCGGGCAGAGATGGTCCTCTCCCACGTCGCTGTCGCGGAAGTAGGTCTCATCGGCGACGCAGTACCAGCCCTGATACAGCCCCTTGTAGATATCGCCCCGATCCCGCAGCCGCCGAAAAACCTCCTGCACCACCTCGATATGCCGCGGCTCGGTCGTGCGGATGAAGTCGTCAAAGGCGATATGCAGCCGCTTCCAGGTCGTCTGAAACTCTGCCGCCAGCGTATCCACAAATGGCTGCACCGGAACCTGCGCCTTCTGCGCCGCCTCGACCACTTTGGGAGCCTGTTCGTCGGTTCCGGTCAGAAACCACGCCTTCTCCCCGCGCATCCGATGAAAACGCGCCAGCGCATCGCAGCAGGTGGTGGTCAGCGCCGCGCCGATGTGAGGTCTGCCATTGACATAGTAGATCGGCGTGGTGATATAGTACGCTTTATCGGGATTCATCCGAGCCTGTGGTCTCCGTTCGATTCGTTTGAGGCAGCCAGCCGATACGCCCCGGTAATGCTTATCATCTTACCCTATAGACCCGGGTTTCACTCAGCACGCAGGGCACTGGAAAACGCATCCGCCTTCCTATCGCGTAACAGGAAGGCGGATGAACAACCGGGAAACAGGCGACAGGTTGTCGGTCAGTTCTGCTTGAGGAGGATCTTCTGCATCTGCTTCATGATGGCGGCGTTGGTCTCCTGGCGGTTTTTGACGATGTCGGCGTCCAGTTCGCGGATCC
>CAYSDM010000107.1:0-5972 GCA_964429855.1 uncultured Chthonomonadaceae bacterium | reverse complement strand
GCTGCGCCCACTGCGACGGTTTTCCCTGTCTGGTTCAGGCGAAGTCCGACGCGCAGGTGGTGGCGGTAGACCCGGCTCTGGAGCATTCCAATGTGACGCTGCTGACCAACGCGAAGGCGGTGCGCCTCGATACCGATGAGACAGGACGCAGCGTCAACCGCGTGCTTATCGAGCGCGATGGAGTGCCGGAAACCTTCTCGGCGGATATCGTGGTCGTCTCCTGTGGAGCGATCAATTCCGCCGCGCTGCTGCTGAGATCGGCGGATGAGCGCCATCCAAACGGACTGGCGAATAGCTCCGGTCTGGTGGGGCGCAACTATATGTGCCACAACAACTCGACGCTGCTCGCGATCTCAAAGACTCCCAATCCGACGGTCTTTCAGAAGACCATCGCGTTGAACGACTTCTACTTCCGTTCAGATGACTGGGACTATCCTCTCGGTCATATCTCGATGATCGGGAAGACGGAGGCGGATATCCTGCGCGGCGGCGCGCCTGCCTTTGCGCCTGGAATCGCGCTGGATGTGCTGGCGAAGCACTCGATTGATTTCTGGCTGACAACCGAAGACCTGCCGAATCCCGAAAACCGCGTACTTGTAGATCGGGACGGAAATATCTCCCTGCACTACGCCCCCAACAATCTGGAGGCGCACCGGCGTCTGACCGGCAAGCTCAAAGGGCTGATAGCGGAGGTCGGGATGGAAGATCACCTGATGCACAACTCCTTCTATCTCGGCAAGAAGATCCCGATTGCTGGAGTAGCGCACCAGTGCGGAACACTGAGGTTCGGAGAAGACCCGAAGACCTCGGTGCTGGATGTTAACTGCAGGGCGCACGATCTGGACAACCTCTATGTCGTGGATGGCAGCTTCTTCGTCTCCAGTTCCTCCGTGAATCCGGCGCTGACCATCATGGCGAATGCGCTGCGTGTGGGAGACCACCTGCTGGAGCGGCTGGGTTGATTCTGTACAGAATGACTATCTGAAATGGAGTTTGGTGATGAGGACTGAATACTACAGAAAACGATACCGGACAAGTAACCGGATCATGGCAGGGACGTTGCTGGCGTTCTGCCTGATCTTAAACGTACTACAGGCGAACGCCGCCCCCGACACAGCGCTGGTAACGGGCGTCGCCTCCGTCGGAATGACGGTTTCGGATATGGATCGCGCCGTAGACTTCTACTCCCGGGTGCTCACCTTCGAGAAGGTGTCGGATGTGGAGGTGACCGGCGCATCTTACGAGCGGCTTCAGGGTGTCTTTGGTCTGCGGATGCGGGTCGTTCGAATGCGTCTCGGCGAGGAGATGATCGAACTGACGGAGTATCTGGCTCCTCGCGGCAGACCGATCCCGCCTGATATGCGCAGCAACGATCATGCCTTTCAGCATATCGCGATCATCGTCAGCGATATGGAGCGCGCCTATCAACGACTGCGGCAAAATCGCGTGCAGCACGCCTCCTCCGGACCTCAGCGCATCCCGGACTGGAATAGAGCCGCTGCAGGCATTCAGGCTTTCTATTTCAAAGACCCGGACGGTCATGTGCTGGAGATTTTAAGCTTTCCGCCGGATAAAGGCGCGCCAAAGTGGCATCGAACGGACCGCCTCTTTCTGGGAATTGACCATACTGCCATTGTCGTCAGCGATACGGAGGCAAGTCTGAAGTTCTATCGCGATGTGCTGGGTTTTCGCGTCGCGGGGGAGAGCGAGAACTACGGCGAGGAACAGGAGCATCTTAACAATGTCTTCGGAGCGCGCCTGCGGATCACCAGCCTGCGCGCCGCAAACGGTCCGGCGATTGAGTTTCTGGAGTATCTGGCTCCCCGCGACGGACGCTCGGCTCCGAACGACTCTCGCGCCAATGATCTGTGGCACTGGCAGACACGATTGGAGACTCGGGACGCAATAGCGGCGGAAACCGCGCTGCGCGCCAACAGATACCGTTTTATCTCGCCAGGATTGATCTCTACGGGCGACAATGCCCTCGGTTTCCGGCAGGGATTGTTGGCGCGAGACCCGGACGGTCATGCAATGCTGCTAACCTCCGGCGAGGCGAATGCCGCGTCCTACACACCCGCGGAAGCCGACGGTTCGAAACGACGCTGAGGAGATAACCGCCATGACCAACGAAGAGATTCGACTGCGCGAGTCGCGAGAGCGCAAAGCCCACTGGAAGCGATGGGGTCCCTACCTCAGCGAACGCGCCTGGGGAACCGTGCGCGAAGACTATAGCGAGGACGGTTCCGCGTGGAGCTACTTCCCGCACGATCATGCGCGATCTCGCGCCTATCGCTGGAACGAAGACGGGATCGCCGGTATCTGTGACCGGCATCAGCACATCTGCTTCGCCGTCGCCCTGTGGAACGGCAGGGACTCCATTCTCAAAGAGCGACTGTTCGGTTTGACGGGCGAAGAGGGAAATCACGGCGAGGATGTCAAGGAGTGCTACTTCTATCTGGACAGCACTCCCACGCACTCCTATATGAAGTACCTGTACAAGTACCCGCAGGAGGCATTTCCCTATGCGCGACTGGTGGAGGAGAACCGACAGCGCGGCAGAGACCAGGGGGAGTTTGAGCTTCTGGATACCGGCGTATTTCAGGATAATCGCTACTTCGATCTCTTTGTGGAGTATGCGAAAGCGGACTGCGACGATATTTTGATCTCCATCCGGGTTGCCAATCGCGGCGCAGAGACGGCTACGCTGCACCTTCTTCCGACGATCTGGTTCCGAAACACCTGGGCCTGGGGGCATTCCGCAAACCGTCCGATTCTCGGCGCTGCCAAAGGCGGAAAATCCGCGACGATTGAACTGAACGAACCCTATTACGGGCAGCGATGGCTCTACTGCGGGGACAACCCTCTGACGAAAGAGCGACCGGTTCTGCTCTTCACGGAGAACGAGACCAACAACCGTCGGCTGTTTGGCGCGGAGAACCTCTCCCCCTATGTGAAAGACGCTTTTCATGCCTACCTGATTGAAGGGGATCAGGAAGCTGTCAACCCTGCACAGACCGGTACAAAGGCGGCAGCCTGTTATCGTCTGGTTCTGGAAGGAGGCGCGGAGACAACCATTCGCATGCGCCTGTCGGACAGGGAACTGAACGGGAAAGCGGGTCAGGCGCTGGGAAACGGTTTTGACCGCATTTTCGATCAACGTCGAGCGGAAGCCGACGAGTTCTACGCCTCCGTCATTCACGGAGCGCTCTCAGACGATGCCAAAAATGTGATGCGGCAGGCATTTGCCGGTCTGCTCTGGTCGAAGCAGTTCTACTACTACGCGGTAGATTACTGGCTGAACGGCGATCCCGGTCAGCCCGCGCCTCCTGCACAGCGCGAACGAGGACGCAATCATGAGTGGCGGCACCTGTTTAATGCGGATGTCATATCCATGCCGGACAAGTGGGAGTATCCCTGGTATGCGGCGTGGGACCTGGCTTTCCACTGCATTCCGCTGGCGCTGGTAGACCCGGACTTCGCGAAAGAGCAGCTTATTCTAATGCTGCGCGAATGGTATATGCACCCGAACGGACAGATTCCCGCCTACGAGTGGGCGCTGGGAGACGTGAATCCGCCGGTGCACGCCTGGGCGGCTCTGCGGGTCTATCGCATCGAAAAGAAGCGGCGCGGCACGGGCGACCGGACTTTTCTGGAACGAGTCTTTCATAAGCTGCTGTTAAATTTTACCTGGTGGGTCAATCGCAAGGACTCGGAGGGACGCAACATCTTTCAGGGCGGATTCCTGGGAATGGATAACATCGGGGTCTTTGACCGCAGTGCGCCGCTTCCGACCGGTGGCTTTATCGAACAGTCGGATGGAACCAGTTGGATGGCAATGTACTGCCTGAATATGCTGGCGATTGCGCTGGAACTGGCGCGGGAGGAACACGCTTATGAAGATGTCGCCAGCAAGTTCTGGGAGCACTTCTGCTACATCGCCTACGCCATGAATCACCGGGGCAAAGACGGCATTGAGATATGGGACGAGGAGGACGGGTTCTACTACGACGTGCTGCACTTTTCGGATGGCAGCCACCTTCCCATGAAGGTGCGCTCCATGGTCGGCTTGATCCCTCTCTTTGCGGTGGAGACGCTGGACGGAGAGGATCTGGAGCGAATGACGGGCTTCCGGCGCAGGCTGGAGTGGTTTGTCCGCAACCGCCCGGACCTCACGCAAAACATGGCCTGCATGGAGACTCCGGGTATGGGAGAACGGCGTCTGCTGGCGATCACCGACCCGGAGCGACTGCGGCAGGTGCTCAGAATCATGCTGGATGAGGAGGAGTTCCTGTCGCCTTATGGCATTCGCGCCGTCTCCCGCCATCATCGGGAGCAACCCTACAGCCTGACGGTGAACGGTCATGAATACCGGGTCGCCTACGAACCCGCGGAATCGAGTTCCGGGCTCTTCGGGGGCAACTCCAACTGGCGCGGACCGATATGGTTTCCGGTGAACTATCTGCTGATCGAATCGCTGCAGAAGTTTCACTACTATCTGGGGGACGACTACCGGGTGGAGTTCCCGACCGGTTCCGGAAGATGGCTGAACCTGTGGGAAGTGGCTTCCGAGCTATCGCGTCGCATGACTCGCGCCTTCCTGCGGGACGGAGAGGGCAGGCGTCCGGTGCACGGCGAGCAGAGTCTCTATCAGAACGATCCGCACTGGCGCGATCTAGTGCTGTTCTACGAGTATTTCAATGGCGACACCGGCGCGGGACTGGGCGCAAGCCATCAGACTGGATGGACGGGAGTCGTCGCAAAACTGATGCAGCAGAGCGGCGAGTAGGTTTGCAGGTCAGGATAATGACAATCACACGACAGGAAAGGAAAGAATGGAAATGACGATGACATACGAGAACACCTATCAGCGCGAGTTAATGGCGCGCTATCCCGGACAGCCGCTGCGAGGACAGGCAGCGCTGGTTACGGGAGCCAACTCCGGCATCGGGGAGAGCGTCGCGCGGCATCTGGCGGCGGCGGGAGCCGCTGTCGTGGTGAACTATGTCTCCAACCGGGAGGCAGCGGAGCGCATCACGGCGGAGATCGCGGAAGCGGGCGGCATGGCGCGGGCGATCTTCGCGGACGTGAGTAAAGAAGATCAGGTGGAGGAGATGTTTGCCGGGATGTATCAAGCCTATGGAACGATTGATATCCTTGTGAATAACGCCGGTCTACAGAGAGATGCCGCGTTTATAGATATGTCGCTGGATCAGTGGAACTATGTGATGGGAGTCAATTTGACCGGGCAGTTTCTGTGCGCCCGCGCCGCCGTCCGCGAGTTTATGCGGCGCGGAATTCGTCCGGAGATATCCTGCGCCGCCGGAAAGATCATCTGTATGAGCAGCGTGCATGAGGTTATTCCCTGGGCGGGACACGCCAACTATGCCGCTTCCAAAGGCGGCGTTATGCTGCTGATGAAGTCGCTGGCGCAGGAGGTGGCTCCCCATCGAATTCGCGTAAACAGCCTTGGACCGGGCGCAATCAAGACCCCGATCAACCGCTCTGCCTGGGAGACCCCGGAAGCGGAGGCGCGACTGCTGGAGCTTATTCCCTATCAGCGGGTGGGAGAGACGGGGGACATCGGGCGGGCGGCGGTCTGGCTGGCTTCCGACGAGTCCGACTATGTGACCGGGATCACGCTCTTTGTGGACGGCGGCATGACGCTCTATCCCGGATTTGCGACCGGCGGTTAAGGAGAGCGAAGCGGATCCTGTCGGTCACAGGCAGACAGGCGCGGTTCAATGTGGAACCGCGCCTGTCCGTCCGTTACGAAAAGAAGACCGACTAACGCTTCGGCGGAAAGTCCGTCTCTTCAGACAAATTCTTATGCCTGGTGTCTGGCGTCTTTGCGGTATGCGCTTCCAGCAAAGCCTGTTTAACGAAAACGCCGAAGTGCGGCGTGGGCGTGTAGTTCCAGACCGAAATCAGTCGCGGTCCGGCGGCAGGATGCAGGTCCCAGGCGGTCCAGTGCC
>CAYSDM010000106.1:0-6732 GCA_964429855.1 uncultured Chthonomonadaceae bacterium | reverse complement strand
AGGGCGTGGCGCGCCGGGATGGAAGCGACTGGAAATGGCCCCCCGATTCGCATCAGGGACCGAAGGTGATGCTGATCAACGGTCTGGCGGGTTCGGGCGGCGACGCCTTCCCCTGGTACTTCCGGCAGGCGGGACTCGGCAAGCTGATCGGAACGCGCACATGGGGCGGTCTGATCGGTCTCTCCGGAAATCCGGGCTTGATTGATGGAGGAACGGTCACCGCGCCGACTTTTGCGTTCTACCGCAAGGAGGGAACCTGGGCGATTGAGGGGCACGGCGTAGACCCGGACATCGAGGTGCTGGACGATCCCGCGCTGATGGTCCATGGCGGCGACCCGCAACTGGACGCGGCGATCAAGCACCTGCAGGAGGAGCTGAAGCGCATTCCCTATGTTGCGCCGAAGCGTCCGGCATACCCCAATCGCAGCGGAGCAGGCATCGAGAAGCGCGACCGCTAAACCACGACCCATCATCACAGTGAGCCATCCTGCGTATTGCAGGATGGCTCGCTTTTGTTTCCACTTGTGTTCAGTATTCGCCAGATGCTTTTCGAGTGATAGCCTTTTTAGAGCGCGATGGATGGATTCCACATAAACGCTCTGAAAGAGCAGCGTATATAGAGGTGTTGAACAGACCTGATGTTAGATTTTTCGTGATCAAAAATCATATCACTAGCTGGGAAAAGCATGGTTGGAAACCGAAGACTCTAGAGGAAAAAATACTATCAGCGCTGGTACATTTTAATGTAGAACAATCTGTTGCGTTCAGCGATGAGGCGTTACCCGTACTTAGCGGTTGGATTGAATCCCAAGATGTTGAAAGACGAATAAATGCTGCCTGCTTACTGGTTGCCATCAGCTCAGAAGCCGCATATCAGTGTATTGTCAACGCTGTCAGGTGTGGGAAGTTAATTCAAGAGTTTGACTATAACGCCCATATACTGATAGATAAGATAGTAAAAGCCCAGAGATATGCTGCCAATCAGGCATTGTTGGCAATCATAAGAGAGAAAAATAAAACAGAAATATATTATTATGTTTTGAATAAAATACTAGAACAACCTAAGCCCGATATGGAGGTGGTTGCTATCTGCAAGGAATACTGTTTGAAACAACCTTTAAAGGAGTTGCCTTGGACTGCTGCTTTTGCATTGTGGCAAATGGGCGAAGTCCACGGACAAATCGCAGTTGAGTATCATTTGTCGAAGCCAACAATAACCTTCATTAGCCAAGAAGATATCAGGCGTTTAAAAAATCAGGGCGTTAAATCAGCCTTTGATTTTGAAGTTAATAAAATACTCGTAGAAATATGAGATGGAAAGCTGTTCGGACGCAGTAATTCAATATATAGACTGGCTGAGTTAATCAAATATGGTCAGGATTATCTTTCCATACCTCTTCTGATGCGTCTTTCCAGTCTCAGGGACGTTGAATGTTATCGAGAGGAGTTTGAAGGAGAAGTAGAATCGAGGTATGAAGGGCTTGGTCGCCTGAAGCATTACTGGAGATTTGATCGTATACTTGATATGAGTGATGTTCGGCGCATCGCCTCGGAAGTTTTGAAACGAAGATAGGGCAGGTAATGGATTGTATAGGCAATCTTCCTGACTATTGGTGTCCGCTGCCCGGATTGAACGGGCGACCTCTCTTTTTGTGAGCCATCCTGCAATACGCAGGATGGCTCACGGTTTTATCAGGTCATCAGGACGGTTTTACGGCTACGGGCTTCGCCAGTCCTGTTTCTTGACCGGCTTGATCGGCACGGGCCAACTGGCGCGATAGCCCTCCCTGTAAAGTCCGATCTCGCGAACCGGAATGGGCTTGAACCCGGCGGCAGCCCCGTTCTCCACCATATCCAGATTGGCGGTGTTTCCGGTCGCGATGGGACCGCACCGGAGAAATGTGTTGCGCCAGATGAAGTTGATCCCCTGTCCGAAGAGCATCGTTTTCATCTCCGGGTAGCGCTGCATATAGAGCGCATTCATGATATATGCGGGGGGCGGCTCTTTCGATGCGGCTTGCTGCCATGCGGCGTTGCCGGGATACCAGCCGCCGCTGATGCCCTGCTTGCAGTCCTCAAAGAGGTTGTTGTCAATGATATTGTCGCGCCCGCTGTTCATCTGCACCGCCCCGAAGTTGCCGTTTGCGCTGCGAATGAAGACGTTGCCGTAGATCAGAATGCCGCTGATCACATCGTCCAGCCGGATCGCCGCCTGTCCGTGCACCGCCACGCCCGGCTGCGGTTTGCCGCAGTTCGTGAAGCGATTATAGCGGAAGATCACGCCACGATAGGTCGGATTGCCGAACAGTTCCATCGCCCCCTGATCGTCCGACTCCAGCACCGCGCTGTGAACCTCGTTGTACTCGATCAGATGATCGTTGCCTTCGATGCGCATGACGCTGCTGGGGCAGTCGTACATCAGGTTATGCGCTGCCCGATTCCCCACACCCTCCAGTTGAATCGCCGGCGTATAGGTGCGGTCAATGCGACCGAAGTCGTAGATACGGCAGTTCTCGACGAAGTGCCTGCCCGGTTTGAGAGTCTCCCGGTCTCCTCCAATCACCTCCGAGGCGCGCCTGCCGATGGTATGAATGTCACATCCCAGCAGTCCGTTGTGCTCCCCCCCGTGAATCATGACGCCGTTGCCCGCCATGCGGCGAACCGTACAGCCTGCGATAAGACACCGACGGCAGTCGGTGAGAACCAGCCCGTTGAAGCGCGCCAGATCGAATGTCAGCCCCTCCAGACGCACGTCCGACACCTGGTTCATGGTGACCATCGGCGTCGAGAGCATCCCGATCTCCACCGTCGCTTTTGTCAGATCGGACGGCGGATAGAGATAGAGGATGCCGGATTGACGATCCAGATACCACTCTCCGGGCTGGTCAATCTCCTCCAGCAGATTGAAGGCGTAGTACTGGATTCCCTGCCCGGTGTCCATACCGGGAAGGTCGTAGTGGTAGGCTTCCTCTGTCGTAACGGTACGCGCCGCCGGGTCAATCTTGCCGACTTTTATCGTCGCGTCCGCCCAGAGGTAGCGGAAATAGCCGAAGAGCCAGGCGTCTTCTGCCTGAGCCCAGCGTGCATGACGGTCATCCAGATATTCGAACACAGAAGACTTGCCTTCGTTGCGATTCCCTGGCTCCAGCAGCCTTCGGATACCGACAAATCCGGTGTTGGGCCAGCGCGCCAGCGTCATCGGTCGCCCGTTGACGAAGAGTTCGAGCGTCGGCGGCGAGGGAGGCTGACCGAACCCGCGCACCGCGAGCCTGCCGAAATCCGTGATCCCCTGCGCGTGCAGGTCACACTGCATGACCTTTCCTTTCGCCTCCTCCGGCAGGCGGTTCAGGATCGCCGGGGCGGTGACCGGAGTAAAGCCACGCAGCCGCCTTCCGCCATAAAACACGGCTTTTCCCGGCTGCGTGGCGCGGTAGACGATGGGCGCTTTCGGGGTTCCTGAATCCTCTCTCGTCAGCGTGAAGGGCGCGGTCATCCGGTACTCACCCGGCAGAATGTCCACCGAGATGGAGCCTTTGATGCCTTTTGCTTTCAGCGTCCGTACCAGATCGCGCGCGCGCTCCAGGCTGGCGACCGGCGCAGAGGGCGAGCCGTTGTTCGTGTCCTTCCCGCGCGGCGAAACGACGATCCGGGCAGCGTAGGTCTGGATGGGTTTGACGACCGCGCGGGTTGCCGCCGGATCGCGCGGCTGGAGACCGCGCGCCATGCGATTCAACTCGGCAAGGCGTTCACGCGCCTCCATTCGATGCACTGCCGGATAGTCGGCATTCGCCGCGATTTTCTGAAATTCGTTCCGGGCAGAGCGATTTTTTTCCTCAGCCACCCAGCTTTCCGCAATGCGTAGATGGGCGATGCTTCGCAGCGCGGGCGGCGCAGATGGGGAGCCTGCCACCTCTGAGCAGGCAGCCCGCGCTGCGGCATAATCGCCTGTGATCCAGGCTTTTCGCGACTTCTCCAACGCTTCCATATACCCTTCCCGCCTTTCGGCTGCTGCCGCCTGCGGCGACACAGTCACCCCGAAAATCTCTTTCCTGCGGGCAAATTCGGCTTTAATCTCCCTTCGCGTCAGAGCGCGACGGTAGACACTTACCTCGTCCATCATGCCCCAGTAGTTATGCCAGTTGCTGCCGAGAGTCAACTCTCCGCTCAGAGAGAAGTCGCCGCGGAATCTGTCCGGTATCCGCGACTCCCCCTGTCCGAACCCGTTGATATAGGTGGTTACTACGCCGGTCTTTCGGTCACAGACCAGCGCTACATGCGCCCACTGCCCGACTGACAGGGGCATTCCTCCGGTTCCGCCGGTCGAAATCGTTTCACCTCCCGGACTTCGGTAGCAGAAATAGTGACTCAGATGGCCGCTGCCCATCAGGTCAATGACCAGATAGGCGTCGGGATAGACGCCGTAGGCGAAGATGCGGCGCTGGTTCTGCGCGTCGGCAATGTGAAACTGAGTCGGTTTCAGCCATGCGCTGAATGTCCAGGAGCCTGTTCCGAACCGTTTCTCCTCCGGAATCTGCACCCGGACAATACCGGCAGCCTGCCCGTCAAACGAGAGAGCCTTGCCGGAGGGAGAAGCGACCCAGGCGGCGCCCGCTTCGCCGTTCAGCCCGTTCGCGGACATATCCCTGACGATGTTTCCCGGCCCTTCGTCAAAGGAGTAGTGCAGGAGCAGACCCTCCTGCGCATTCCCGCGAACCTGTGAGTAGAGCAGCAGTATCATCAACAACGTCAGACGGTGAATAGACATAGCGACCTCCCACGCCCTGAGAACAGAAAAATCGGTCTTCGCGATACTTTGCGTGACCTCCGTTATCTTATTCGCCGTGTCAGAATCCCACATCCTCCCAATGACAGATTACAATGCCTGTTTCCGAGAATGATGGTGTGGGTCTTCAGGTGCGCGCGGTGGACAGCAGTGGAACGCGCTTGAATGTGTGCGACGGAGCGGAGCCGGGCAGCGCGGTGTTGTCAGACGGTTCGGCAGCCTGCACTCCGGGGATCAGCGAGCGTCGGGAAGGAGTGAGCAAGGAGTACCACGGGGCCGCTCTGGGCAGCACGCTTGATCAAGGCGGCGTTCGCCTATTGGTCTGTTGCCTGCCGATGAAAAGTCCCTGGCTCAACAACATAGAGCCGAAATGGGTACACGGCAAGCGGGCAACGCTGGAACCCGAGCGGAAACTGGCTGTCAAAGCACTCAAACAACGGCTCTGCGACTACTATCAATGCGAACGGATGCAGCCCTGGCAGCCATCCCCTCGCCTGCATGTGCATGCGTCATGGGGGGCACTGGCAACTGGTAATAGGTATAGAGCGGACCCTGAGGGGGCTGATTCATGGCGAGACAAGGTTCATTTTCGGCTTGTTGTTACTCCTATGTGTCCTTGTGGATGGACGCTTTCGCTTGCCCAAAGATCATAACCGATCTGGATGACACGCAAGCACGCCTGAATGGGCAACCGTCTGACGAAGGTGAACAACGGGGTTTCAGAGAGCTACACCTACAATGCGGCGAACATGCTGCTGACGCGAGGAGCTAACAGCTACACCAATGATGCCAATGGCAACATGCTGACCGGAGGATATCGCGCCAACACCTGGGACAGCCAGAACCAATTGGTTCAGTGCGTCTACGGAGCCAATGCCAGCACATTCACCTATGCAGCGGATGGACTGAGACATCGCGCGGTGCAGGGGACAACCATCACCGACTATGTGCTGGACAGCAGTATGTTCGCGCGGGAACTCAGGAACGGCGTCCTGGCTGCAACCTACCTTGTCGGACCGCGAGAACAGGAATATCGCCTGGATGACGCGAATGGCATTCTGAAGGATTCGCATCATCAGAACGATCCGTAATATCCGTGATGCACGGAAGGAGACGTGCCATGAGCGCATGGGCAGCGGCTATTTTGCTCCTGCTGACGATATCCCTGGCAATGGCGCAGACCCCGGAAACGGTCGGACAGCGCCCCTATGAGATGGTCTGGGCCAATCGCAGCCAGGATGATCACCCGCCGCTGGTGGATTTCGAAGACCTGACAGGATGGACTCTCCAGACGGAGCAGGCGCAGGCGACCCTGATCCGTACCCGCGAACAGCAGCTATGGGGGAAATATGTCGCCCGGCTCACCTATCGAGGAACTGGTTCCAATCCCGTCATCCGTCTGCTTCCTCCGGCGCCGATTCGCATCTCTGCGCCTTTCGACGCCGTCACGCTCTGGTGTTACGGCAATAACTGGGGCTGGGCTCCCGACCCGAACACGCCGCAGGTCGCCGTCTCCGCGCTGTTCGAGGACGCCGACGGACGTGAATTCAGCATCTACCTGCAGAACGTGGACTGGACGGAGTGGTTCCTGCTGCACCGCCGCCTGACGCCGGAGCAGATACTGCGCGTGCGCGGCGGAGCGCGATTCCGGGGCATCCAGATTTCAGGAGCGCGCAACCGGCAGGATCGAACCCTCTACTTCGACAATCTGGCGGTCTTCCTCGAAACGTTTCCCCCGCTTTCATTCGCGCCGCGCCCGCAGCGCGGCATCGCCATGTTTCCCGGGCAGACCGCCGGAACCAATACCGGTCCCGGAAAGCTGCCCTTCCCGACACGCGCACAGACAATCCTCCCTCCCAACCTCACGTCCGATTTTCGCACAGGCCTGAAAACGCTCCCGTCCAGCTTTCAGTTCGTCTATGAATGAGACGACGGCACGCTGACCTACC
>CAYSDM010000105.1:0-7007 GCA_964429855.1 uncultured Chthonomonadaceae bacterium | reverse complement strand
AAAAGCCCCCAGAATCGTCAGCACCACCTGACTCTGGCTGTACATGCTGCTGTAGGGGGTGTAGAATGTCCAGCCGGTGTCCACGCCGCCCAGAATCATCGCCATCACCGCGAACAGACCGCCGATCATATACAGATACCAGCTCAGCAGGTTCAGACGCGGAAACGCCAGATCGCGCGCTCCGATTGCCATCGGGATAAAGAAGTTGCCGAAAACCGCCGGGATGGAGGGGATCAGGAAGAAGAAGATCATCACCACCCCGTGCAGGGTAAACATCTTATTGTAGTTGTCGTTGGAGAGCATGACTCCGCGCGGGGAGGTCAGTTCCGCGCGGATGAAGGCTGCGGCAATCCCGCCGACCGCGAAAAAGACCACAATCGAGATCAGGTACAGGATGGCGATTCGCTTGTGATCGGTTGTGAAGAGCCAGGAGCCGACGGTATGCCCGGCGTTTAGATAGTGCTTTCGCGGGCGCTGCGGCTCTTGGGCGAGAGGCTGGTTTTCGAGAACCGATGAACTCATCTGTTACATACTCCCCGTTGGCGTAGTCTGCGTGCCGGGCGTGACGGACGAAGGAGACTGACCCGGCGGCGCGGGGGTGGAGTCGGTCGGCGCGGCATTGGAAGGAGCCGTCGCGGACGGCGGAGGAACCTGTCCTCCAGTGGAACCTGCCGGGCGAGAACCGAGTGTCTTCATATAGGCGATCAGGTGGAGAATCTTCTCCTCGGAGAGGTTGGAGTACTCCGGCATGATCGGCTCATAGCCCACGTTCATTTTTTCGTAGGGCTTGATCAGCGACTCGCGAAGATAGGAGTCGTCAGCGATGGTGGTCTGCTCTCTTCCGCCGATTTTGACACGCACCTGCCTGTTATAGATCCCGTAGAGAGAGGGACCACGCGGCCCGTCTGCAGCGCCATGACAGTTGCCGCAGGCAAGCTCGTTATAGAGTTTCTCTCCGGCCTTCTCCATCGTCAGCTTCTCTCCAAAGCTCTTCTGTCCGCCGCTGGCAAGCCACTTCTCGTACTCTGACGGCTCCATCACATAGACATAGCCGCCCATCTCCGAGTGCTGAGTTCCGCAATACTCGGTACACCAGAGATTGTATTTGCCGGGGACGGTCGGCTTGAACCAGAGATAGGTATAGCGGCCCGGCAAGACATCCTGCTTCACACGGAAGGAGGGCAGATACATGCTGTGAATGACATCCTGCGAGATCATGGTCAGTTTGATCGGCTTGCCTGCCGGAACATGCAGTTCGTTGTTTTCGCGCACGCCGTTGGGATGCTGAAGGTGCCACATCCACTGCTTACCGATCACGAAGATGTCTATTGCATCCTGCGGCGGCTTGCGCGTATCCGCATACAGGTAGGCGGACCAGGCGAAGATGCCGAGTCCCAGCAGCAGCGGCACCACCGACCAGGCGATCTCGATGCGCAGATCGTGATCGTGCGCGTTCTTGCGGCTGGCTTTCGAGCCGCGACGATAGAAGAATGCCAGAAAGACAAACAGCGCCGGAACCAGCAGCGTAAACACGACCGTCAGGAGCGAAATGGTAAAGAATAGAAGGTCGTGCTGCAGAGCGTAGTCTGAAGCCTGCGGCGGCATGATTGGGAAATTCCACATAAAAGCGCTTGCTCCCGTTTATGAGGTCGTCCACATGCCGGGATCGTCCTTTATTCCGGGACGTCCCAGCGCCGTGCGCCGATATCGAAACGACATGTATACAACGCTTATCGCTACAATGATCAGGGTTATGGTTCCAAAGACCTGCAGCGAGCGAATGACATCGAGCGTATATTTGCCGGTAAGTGGATTGAAGACCATACACCCGAAGAAGACCGGTTCGACCTTCGCGCCGATCTTGTTGACCTTTGCGGTCTCCAGGGAGGCGCGAAAGTCCTTTGGTTGATAGTTAAATCCGTAAAAGTACTGTGAGGTTTTGCCGGTCGGCGTCAGAACGATGATGCCCGCCGGGTGATTGAAGGTATCCCGCTCCGCATCATAGACATAGTGATAGCCGATGGAGTCGGCCAGTCGGTCAATGGAAGAGTTCTCGCCGGTCAAAAAGTGCCAGCCAGCGGCGGCTTGCGGCTTTTCCAGCTTCTGCAGACACTCCTGTTTGCGCTCCATGGCATGTTGGGGGGTCTCTTTCGGAGCGATGCTGACGATGACGGTCTCGAAGCCGTTTCCCGGCACAAACTCCCCTTTCCTAAAGGTCTTGGTCAAGCCGTTGAGTATCTCGGTGCAGCTTCCGGTGCAGCGATAGAAGATCAACGCCAGCACGACCGGCTTCTTGCCGAAATACTGCGCCAGCCGCACGCTTTTGCCGCTCTCATCTTTGAACTCCAGATCGAGCGGTATCTGGGTGTCCAGCTTCTGATCCAGCCGGACTCGCGTGTCGGTATTGCCGCGAATGGGATCGCCGCTGGAGCGCTGCGCCTGTACGGAGGAGGCTCCCAGCAGCAGCGCGATGCCGGTCGAAGCCAGTAGGATGTGCTTTCCTGTGATAGTGCGACTCATCGTATTAACCTGCTCTTTTCAGGGCGCGACGCCATTCACCGGCGTCGCGCTCGATCTCTGCTGAGACAGCTTCTGCGCCTGAAGCTCCATGGCGCGGGTGATCGGGATATGCGCGTGTCCAGCATCCACCTCGCGATAGGAGGTCAATTCCCTCTCCTCTGCGGCGCGAAGCGTCACGATATCCTTGCGAGGATTTGCCTGCAGGACAGGCTGCGCGGGCATACGGCTTATGTCGGGCGTGGTCGTCACGGCGCGCTCTGGCGGAACCATCGCCAGATAGATGCCCAGTGTGACGAACGAACTGACGATCCCGAACACAAAGAACCAGATGACCGCTTTGGTGATCGTGGGGAGCGAGACATCGCGAGTCTCATACCCCATTTTGGTCAGGGGATCCGGGTTCGTTTCCGGTTTACGCATGGTCTAACGCCTCCTGCAAGCGCGGGTCATGGGTGGGGAGGGGCGAGCGCTGTTTTAACTGCCAGAAGAAGAAGCCCATCCACAGCGCGCCTATCGCCAGAAACACGATCGGATCGGTTGCCCGGATGCTGACGCCGTCGGGGCGAAGAACCGGAATGATCTGCCAGAAGATATCCACGATACGCCACAGCAGAATCCATCCGGCAATCATCATCAGATTGCGCGTCTTCGCTTTGACGGAAGGGATCAGCAGCAACAGGAACGGAACGAAGAACTGCCCGAAGAGCATGGCGGTCGGGAGCCAGTTCCAACCCGCTTTGTTGCGTTTGATGTAATAGGGAATCAGTTCCGGAAGGTTCGCCGACCAGATAATGAGATACTGCGAAAAGGAGAGATACGCCCAGAGCAGCGTAAACGCCAGCAGTATGTTGCCCAGATCACGGGTAAGCGCCGGATTCACCACGTCGGAATAGGGCTTCTGATTTGCCCTCCAGGTGAGGATGAAGATGGCAAACGCCATCGCGGTCAGCGCCTGACTCGCCATGTAGAGAAAACCGAACATGGTGGAAGACCAGTGCGCATCCAGCGACATCACCCAGTCGGTGGAGGCGAAGGTGATGGTAACGGCGTAGATGATGATGGCGGGCGCGCTCAGGTTCGTCCGCTTCTGCGCGTAACGGGAATCGCCGGTCTTCTCCTGCAATCCCGTCCACTTGATGAGCAGCCAGGAGATCAGAATCCAGACAGCAAAGTAGAGCGCGAAACGCGCCGCGAAGAACCAGAGCTGATAGTATCCGGCGCGATGCTTGAGGATGGTATCCTGCGCGACCTCCTCCGGGCGCGCCCAGGGGTACAGGTGGGGCAGACCGGCGAACAGCGCCAGAAACAGGATGCCCATCAGCACCAGAGTCATCGAACCGGCTTCCAGGAAACGCAGGATCGGCAGACCCCACTTGCCCCGGATGGTATGGTGCAGCAGCATCAGCCCGAAGCATCCCAGCGACAGGCTGACCCAGAAGATCAGTGAAAACAGAAAGGACTGATAAAAATCACTCATTGTGCGGAGCCTCACTCTCCGACGGCTTCTGCCCGGCTTCCTGAAGCCTGCGCCTGTCCTCTTCGTTCAGAAGCTCTTTCGGCGCGCGCTGGCTTAACTGAAGCGCCCGAATATAGGCGGCGATTGCCCAGCGATCCTGATACTCCGGAACGCGGTAGGCGGCGGGGTACATGGTTCCGAAGCCTTTGGTAATCACATCAAAAAAGTGCCCGACCGGGATGTTACGCAGGCGATCCGAATGGTAGCTGGCAGGCGGACGTTTTTCGCTAAAACCGCGCTGCGCGATCATGCCTTTGCCGTCTCCGATCCGTCCATGACAGGGCGAACAGGCGATGTCGAATCGTTCGCGTCCGCGCGCAAGCATCTTTTCGGGACTTTCGAATTTCGCGAGGGCGGCGGCGGGGATCGTCTCGACCAGTTTGCCGTTGACCAGACCCGTTGTATAGGCGTCATCGGTGTTCAACTGACCGACCGCCACGGTGTTGGCGACCTTCGGACGCGAAGCCTGCTTGTCCGGGAAGAAGTCGCTCTCCTGCAGCGGCTTAACTTTTGGCTGAATCCACATATCGGTGTGGCAGCCTGTCAGCAGGAGCAGCCCGGAGGCGACGGCTGCCGCTTTCAAGATCGTGATGATGCGCTGGGATGCCATCCTCTCTCCCTCTAGTTCTCCACCTCGGAAACGGCTGTTGGATGCAGCCCTTCCAGATAGCGGCGGGTCTCTTCGCGGTCGAATTTCGGATCGGACGCCTCAATGCACAGAAAGAACTTATTCTGTGACGCCTTATCGAAATTCGGCGCGTTAAAAATCGGATGATGCGGTCGGGGCAAGCCGTTCAGGGCGAGCATTCCGAAAGCGGCTCCGAACGATGCAAAGAGGATCGTCAGTTCGTAGGTCGCCGGGAAGAACGACGGAATGCTCAACAGAGGACGCCCGCCCACGTTCATCGGGTAGTCAATGACGGTGGTATAGACCTGCAGTCCGGCTCCGGCAAGCGCGCCCAGAACGCCGCCGAGGAAGGTGATCAGTCCCACCCGGCTCTCTTTGAAGCCGATCGCTTCCGGCATTCCGTGAATCGGGAACGGGGAGTAGGCGTCAATCTTGCGGAATCCGGCGGCATAGGTCTGCTGCGCGGCATGGAGCAGATCGTCCGCATGATCGAACTCGGCAACCATCCCGTAGAGACTGGCACGGGGCAGCGGGGATTCGACGGTATGAAGAGGTCTCTCCTGAATGGACATGTCTAACTCCCTGTCTCCGGCTGCGTCTGCCCGGCGGACGGCTTGCCGTCGGCAGTCGGTTGGTCGGCGGCGTGATCGGTTTTTGAGTGTCCGTTGCGGCTGTGACCGTGTATTCGGTGCAGCAGGTCTTTCATCTCAAAGATATTGATCATCGGCAGCAGGCGCACAAACATAATCATGCCGAAGATGAAGAATCCGATGGTTCCGATGAACATCATCCAGTCCCACAGCGACGGCGTATAGAATCCCCAGGAAGAGGGCAGGAAGTCGCGGTGCAGGGTGACCGGGATAATGATGAACCGCTCCAGCCACATGCCGATACTGACGATCAGCGAGATGATGAACAGCCCGACGATATTGCGGCGCATCTTTGGCGCCCAGAGAAGCTGCGGAACCAGCCCGTTGCACAGGATGAGCGACCAGTAGAAGGGCCAGTAGGGACCGAACATGCGGTTCCACATCATATCCATTTCAAACGGGTTACCGCTGTACCAGGCGTAGAAGATTTCCGCCAGGTAGCCGTAGAAGACGATCAAACCGGTTGCGAGCATAATCTTCGCCATCCAGTCCACATGGGTCATGGTGATGTAGTCTTTGACTTTGTACCATGCCCGGATGGGAAGCGCCAGCAGCAGCACCATCGCAAACCCGGCGAAAATCGCCCCCGCAACGAAGTAGGGCGGGAAGAAGGTGACGTGCCAGCCGGGAAGGTTGGAGACCGCGAAGTCGAGGCTGACGATAGAGTGCACCGAGAGAACCAGCGGGGTTGAGAGACCTGCCAGGAGCAGTGAAGCCGTCTCATAACGCTGCCAGTGCTGCGCCGATCCGCGCCAGCCCATCGCCAGAAGCCCGTATATCCACCGCACCAGCTTGATCTTCGCTCGGTCGCGCATGGTGGCGAAGTCCGGGATCAGTCCGACAAACCAGAAGATGGCGGAGACGGTGATATAGGTGTTGATCGCGAACACGTCCCAGATCAGCGGGCTGCGGAACTGGGGCCACATCCCCAGAACATTCGGACCGATTGGAAAGAGCCAGTAGGCGACCCAGGGACGCCCGGTATGCAGCAGAGGATACATTCCGGCGCAGGCGACGGCAAACAGAGTCATCGTTTCGGCGAAACGGTTGATCGAGTTGCGCCAGTACTGGCGCATCAGCAGCAGAATCGCCGAGATGAGGGTTCCCGCGTGTCCGATACCGATCCACCAGACGAAGTTGATGATGTCGAAGCCCCATCCGACCGGCTGATTGATACCCCAGATGCCGACGCCTTTATACAGCAGATAGGTGACGGCGACCATCAGCAGCTGCATGATCATGAAGCCAACGAGCAGCGTGATAGCCCATTGCGGGGGATGTTTCTTCTGGCTGAGCGGAATGGTGGCGATCTTCTCATTGATCGTCACATAGTTATGCTCGCCAGCGATAAGACGTTCCTGTGTGCTCAACGTTCTTACTCCGTCGCAAGCCTGGGATTCGGATTTCTCAGTTTCGCCAGATAGGTGGTTCGCGGGCGCGTTCCAAGCTCTTCGAGCAGTCCGTACATATGCGGCTGCTTGCGCAGCTTGCTGATTTCGCTGTTCGGATCGTTCAGGTCGCCAAAGTGAATGACATTGGTCGGGCAGGCGGACTGGCAGGCGGTAATAACCTCGCCATCCTTGACCTCGCGATTCGTCTTTTTGGCTTCAACACGCGCCGAATTGATGCGCTGCACGCAGTAGGTGCACTTCTCCATCACGCCCCGTCCGCGCACCGTCACGTTCGGGTTCGC
>CAYSDM010000104.1:6792-7009 GCA_964429855.1 uncultured Chthonomonadaceae bacterium | reverse complement strand
GTACGGCGTACCTGTTCCTCCAAACCCGTATCTCGAAAAAGAGTTCCCGATTCCAAACCTGCTGACGGAGTGCTGTTTACAGGGGGTGGAGGCTGAGAAGGCCAATATCGCGATGTATAACCGATTTCTGGCTTTTGTAAAGGAGCGCGATATTCGGCAGACATTCACCTATCTGCGAGACGCCTCCCTCTATCACCACCTGCCGGCCTTTGAGCGA
>CAYSDM010000104.1:0-6782 GCA_964429855.1 uncultured Chthonomonadaceae bacterium | reverse complement strand
ACAACCCTGTACCGGTTCCGGCGGATCCGGCAGACGGGGACGTGGCTCCAGACGCTGAAATACCTCTCACCGGCGGTCGTATAAAGGCTCCCTCTCACCGGGCAGGGGGAGCCTTATCTTTCAATTCAACCTTCTACCGAAGAACCCGCTACCCTGTCAGGTGTCTTTTCAAACGCGCCATGATATGCTATTGTATGATTCCACTCCTTCGATGGAATAATGTGGAATCCATCGGAGGAGGATTGAAGATTGATGAGTTCTTCAGGGAAGCCAGGTGTCCTTGACGCTCAACCTTCCGCGCCCCTGGTTACGGATGAGCACCACTCGATGAACAGGCAGGAGATCGCCATCGGAGAGCCGACGCTGACTGAGCGGTTCGGTCGGCAGACCCTCTCTGCTAAAATCTGGATCGGTTTGCAGGAGCACGAACTGTGGTTCCGCGTGCATAACGGCAGGATCGCCAATCGGATCGAGCCGTTCGTTGCCGCATGCTACTTGGCTTCCATGAAGCTGCATATGCGCCTGTGCGTTCCGCAGCCGATCTCTCTGAAGATGTTGGAGGGTCTGGAGGAGTTTCGCCAGATATTCTGCGAATGGTATCCTGAATTCCACCCGGTCGAGATTCAGACTATTCCTCGCGCCCCACAGCAGGAGACTCCGAAAGCGCAGGGCGTTGCCGCCTTTTTTACCGGCGGCGTAGACTCCTTTTTCACGCTCCACCGCCATCTCTCCGAACTGAATGCGCTGATCTATGTACACGGGTTTGATATTCCTCTCAAAAAGACCGGACTGCGCCAGAAGGTCGCCGCAGAACTGCGAACAGTCGCCGAACGGGTGAACCTTCCGCTGGTGGAGGTGGAGACCAATCTCCGAGAGATCATGGACCTGCACCTCTCCTGGTCCGAACATGCGCACGGCACCGCGCTTGCCAGCATCGCCCTGCTATTCTCTCCGCAGTTTCACCAGATATTCTTCGCCGCCTCCAACTCTTACCCCGACTTCTCCGCCTGGGGAAGCCATCCCTTTACCGATCCGCTCTGGAGCACGGAAGAGGTCGAAATCGTTCATGACGGCTTCTACACGCGCCGATTGGAGAAGGTGGAAGAGATCGCAGAATGGGATGTCGCGATGGATCATCTGCGGGTCTGCTGGGAGAATCGCGGCGAATCCTATAACTGCTGCCGATGCGAGAAGTGCGTGCGCACGATGGTTGCGCTGCGAATCGTCGGGGCGCTGGAGCGATGCAAAACCTTCCCCGGCGGGCTGCGGCTGTGGGATGTCCGCCGATATGTTCCGGGAGCGGAGTGGCTGAAACTGCATATTCATGAGAACCTGCAGGAACTGCAGAAACGCGGAGGAAAAGATCCCGCGCTGGAGAAAGCTCTGCGGGACAGCCTTAATGGACGTTACTATCAGGGGATATGGAAGCTAGGGCGTCGGACCCTGTGGCGTCTGCGGGGGAAGAAGTAGCCGCAAAGTCTGTCCACTTCAGGCGGTCCTGCAGATGGTCAAAAATCGCCGGACGCGAACGATTCCAGGACAGCGCCTCCATCCCTGTACCGCTTACCGCCAGCATCGGTTGACGATGCAGCAATGCCTGAATCGCCGGGCTGTCCGGTCGAAAATGCGCCGCCAGCAGATCGCCGATGGGTCCCCATAGCTCCTGCCCATTATACTGGAACCGGCGCACCTCCGGCACGGCGCGCCATTTCATCTTATACCGCAGAACGCCATCCTCCGTCAGTCCTCGCGAGCCGCCAAAATTGACACGCGCCAGCCCGCGCTCTCCCGCCATCTCGATCACCTCGCGAAACATCAGATTGACGACATTCGACTGCAGAATCGCCTGTTCGCCCTGCAGCCATCCCATTTTCGCAAACCATGCCTCCTGAGGACGAAA
Organism: uncultured Chthonomonadaceae bacterium; assembly: GCA_964429855.1. Taxonomy (GTDB): domain Bacteria; phylum Armatimonadota; class Chthonomonadetes; order Chthonomonadales; family CAJBBX01; genus CALLMM01. The sequence goes on along the minus strand of CAYSDM010000104.1, from coordinate 4,882 downwards.
CCCGACGACGCCCCCTGCAATCCATTCGTCCCCCTGAAAGGCGCACAGCAGGCTGCCGCTTTTCAGGATCGCCTCCAGTTCGCGATAGTGCGGCTCGAACCCGTGCCGCGCATGACGCGCCTGTATGGTCGGCTTCAGCATCTCCTCAAAGAAAAACCGAAGACGCTGCGGGTCGCTATTCGCCTCGATTCGCAGCCCGCTCTCCTGCGCGGCGCGAATCTCCTGCCGCAGCGTGCGGCTGATTCGCTTCAGCGTCTCCCCGGCGGAGGGATGCACGGGAACGATACAGTCCACCCAGGTCGCCAGAATGTGCCAGCCGCGCTTACGAAAGAGAGGGATCGTCCAGGGATTGACCGGACACAGGATCATATCATAAAGCGCGTGGTTCCGCGCAGAGGATGCGCGGAGGATATGCGGCAGCAGTTCTCTTCCCTGCATCGAAGCGGAATAGCCCTCTCCGAACAGCAGTTCCAGAAGGTAGTCCTCGCTTTCCGTCCAGCCATATGCCAGCGCGTTTAGAGGCGCGTCGGATGGCGCGCCTGCCGTTATCTTTCGGACGGGAAGACGCAAGGAGGAGCGCGTATGGCGCAGGCAGGCAAGCGCGCCCTGAACACGCAGGCGCTCCGTTTCGGGTAGATGGCGCAGAAGAGATGAGATAGGCATGGTCTGTCCGGCTCTCTTTCACGGTAAGTATCGGTTCATGATGCGCCGTTTCTTATCGCTTCCCCGCTTTTGAAAGACTCTCTTGCGCCTGTTTGCGATAGAGAGCGGACAACTGCGAGGGAGTGACCGCGAGATACTCGTCTCCCAGCCGCTCCATCACGGCGCGCACGCTGGCGGAATCGTGCGTCCAGCTATACGCCATCACGCTCAGGAAAGCCGGTCGCGCCGCGGGGGTCTGTGCTCGTATCTCCTGAGACAGCCAGGCGATTTCGCCCTCTCTATCCGTCGGCGGTCCGATTCGCCAGCGAGAACGACAGTGAAACACCGCGCTGTTACGCAGCAGATAGTTCGCCTGAGCATAGGGGATATTCTCGGCGCGCCCCATGTCCGGCAGGAGAAAATCGGCTTCTGGCAGCCGGGAGGCGTAGCGGTCGAGTATCTCCCGATAGTTTTCGGGAACGCGCCAGGGACCCATCCACATCGCCACGCCGCGCAGAGAGAGCCTCTTCAGAGATTCGCGCAGATAGCGCGCCTGTGTGTCCCAGACCGCGCTCGCCTTTCCCGTTCCCTGCCCGAAATCCGGCGCGGAGAAGTAGCCCATGCCGGAAATCGCCCCGTAGAACTCCTGATTGGCAGGCGCGCGGCGGTAGTACCACTCCAGAATCGCCGGGAAAGCCTCCCGCGCTGTCGGGTTCACGCTCCAGCCCATCGGAACCGATCCCAGATCCGGATTCTCCCAGATGTCTCGCTGACGCATCTGCCAGTACCAGAGCGCGTCACCGCTCTCCACCACATGGATCGCCACATAGACCTTTTGGGGGTCGAGCGGAGGCGGCGGAAGCGGAGAGCGGCGAAAGGCGGCGTCCGGCACGCGAACGCCGGACTGCACGCTCCAGTTTGCGGAGAACTCCGAGCCGGAGGAGAAGATTCCGTAGCGCGATAGCAGCAGCAAGCCGTCGTATTCGGTCAGTCCCCGGTAGTTCGGTCGGTCGGGCCAGCCGTGCCCCCAGTAGCCGACCAGGACGGTGTTCGGGGAGAACCGACTCGCCACCTTCTCCAGCGTGGCGCGGTCATTCGCCCAGAAGGTAAAGACCTTCGCCGACACCGCATAGTCACGTAGCAGTTGAAACGGCGCGCCGGGATAGATACTCGCCATCACCCCGGAGCGCATTTTCGGTTTCAGGTTCTCCAGAGACCAGTCCAGCGCCTCCACCTCCGTCTTCCACCGCCCTCGCAGGTCCAGGAGAATCGGCAGCCTCCACCGGGCGGCGTCCTCCGGCGAAGCGGCAATCCCCTGTCGCAGACCGGCCTCCATCGTCGCAATGTTAATGGTTGCCGGAACGGACGGATCCCAGAGAATCGCCCCTTTCAGTTCACCCCGAAACCGCTCCAACAGGTCGGCAATATCAGGGAGACGCTGTGTCTGCGTAATGTATTTTCTCTCCAGCAGCCAGCCCAGCCACTTCTCATCATAGGCGCTGCCGATCAGATAGATTCGCGGCTTGTGCCGGTTCACGATGCCCTGCAGGCAGGCAGCCGCGATACACTCCGAACGGGAGGCGCGAGATACATCCGCCACCAGCAGGCGCGTGTCGGGCACAGGCATCTTCGGCAGAACCTGTCCCTGCAATGGCAATAAATAGAGAGAACTGAAAACCAGACTGAACAGATGTATTCGCGCCGCCGGAACGCCTTTTTCAGAGAAGGGACGCATCTGCATTTACCTCCGCAGGGAGCGGCAAAACGGGCAGGGAGAACTACGCCTCTCCCTGCCCGTGGACGATTGACGGTCGCAGCGTGACGGCGCGACGACCTCCCGTATCTCGACGCCTATGCTCTATTCCGTTGCGGCAGGGAGCGAAGCGAGCGAAAACTCACCAGTCTTCCGTTCGGCTCATCCCAGAGATTCAAGAAGAGCGACTTCAGGCTCTTGCGAAAAGTCAGCGGCTCCACCGCCTGCAGTTCGGGAACCTCATCATAGCACTGCTGCAGGTTGTAGTTGGGAATACGGGGGCGCAGATGGTGGATATGATGCAGCCCGATGTTACCGGTAAACCACTGCAGTACTTTCGGCAGCTTATAGTAGGAGCTGTCCTCCAGCGCGGCGCGCACCGGATCCCATTCGTCGTGGCGTCCCCAGAAGACCCCTTCATACTGATGTTGAACATAGAACAGCCAGACGCCCGCCGTTCCCGCAACCGCCATTACAGGGATCTGGATCATCAGGTAGGTCTGCCAGCCAATCGTAAATCCGGCGACAAGAAACATGCCCAGGATCAGCAGATTGGTGATATGCACGCTCCGGCGCATACGCGGATTGGCTCCGCGATGCGGGAACCGATGCACCAGCAAAAACAGAACCGGCGGAGCCAGAATAAACAGCACCAGCGGGTTACGGAAGAGCCAGTAGGTGATCTGGTGCAGCTTCGGGGCGTTGCGATACTCCTCCACCGTCATCGTCCAGATATCGCCGCTTCCCCGGCGGTCGAGGTCTCCGGCGGTGGCATGATGTTCGGCATGAACCTGCTGCCAGTCCGCAAAGGGCGTAAAAGTCAGCGCGCCGGTCAGGTGTCCCAAGATGCGATTGGCGCGGCGCGAGGCGAAGAACGAGCCATGACAACAGTCATGGAAGAAGATAAAAATCCGTATTAGCAGTCCTGCTGCCAGCAAGATCAACGGCAGGATCAACCAGTAGGATATCTCCTGTCGGAGCATCCAGACCATCAGTCCCCACAGTGCGAAATAGGGAATAACGGTGTTCAGCAACTGTCCGATGGCTTTGCGAAGATCCGGCTTCTCATATTTTGCCAGAGACCGATACCATTCGGATCGGGTCGCCGGTATCTTCGCTTCAACCGCTTGAGAGGTCATATTCCAAACTCCAGAAAATGCTTTGGTCGCTTTAAGTATAGCCGCATTGCCCTCTATTTTCGTCAGGCGCGGCAAAAATCGTTGTTGTGACATTTCGGGTCATGACGGCTTTCAGTGCACATGGATGTCTCAGGCATGTCCCTCACAGGCGGGGGATTCGATGAAAACGCGCGGACGATCCATGACCGATATCATTGCTGCAACGGATAGTGTATTCGACCTGACGCAAGGCTGATCCTGCATCGCGGTTCGATCCATCTACGCGATGGACACAGCGCCCGAACAGCGAGAAGCTGCCGAAAGAGGGTAGTTATCCTGTGCTTCCGATCCTCTATCGCCGTTTCGTGGAGCGAATGGGGCGTCGTCTGGCGCGCGCATCGCTCTCACTGTTCGCGGTGTTCTGAGACGGCAGATTGCTCAAAGGCACGCGCACGCCGCAGCGCGAGCAGTAGGAGGCATCCCGGCGGATCGCGGCGACCGGCAGACGCAAGACGAATCCGCAGCCGGGACAGGAGACGGAAATCTCAGGCGGCGCCATAGGAGAACCTGCCTTCCAACGCGAGAGTAACGCTATCATTCATGTTGATGAAACCTTCCTTTCCTGATCATGCAGACACAAAGCGAAGCCTCTTTCTTCAACGCGCTATTACGCGCTGAAAAAAGAGGCTTCGCTCTCTTGCATTGGTAACAGTTCGTTTTCAGAAGCCACGAAACAGCTTCACAACTGAATAACTATTATACCCTCCTTTTCCGGTCTTGTCCGGCAGACGGAGAAAAGTTTTTTTGCGTCCTTTACATATCTTTTTCATTTCGTGGTATAATTGTGTTGCTTCCCTATTCAGGGGAGGTGTTCGATGTTTGTGAGAGTCCAGGCTGTGAAGATGCGTCCCGTCGGCTTCTGCCGGTTGGCTTTTCTGACCTGCTGCGTCTTTCCCCTGCATTAACGGACACAATTTCCAAGCATCAGGAAGGAATCTATTATGACGACCGGAACGGTCAAGTGGTTCAACGCCGCCAAAGGATTCGGGTTTATCGCCCGTGAGAACGGCGAGGACGTTTTCGTCCACTTCAGCGCCATTCAGTCGGACGGTTACCGCGAGCTCTTCGAGGGCCAGCGTGTGCAGTTCGAAGTCGAGAACGATCCGCGCGGCAAGGGGCTGCGAGCCTCCAACGTTATCGTCCTGTCTTAAGTCTTAGCAGGCCGATAGGCGCAGAAACTGTGCAATGAGAAAGGCTGTTCCTCCGGGAACAGCCTTTTTTTCGCATCTGTGAGCGCGATTTTTCCGGTGGATCAGCCCTGGAAACGTTTCCAGGGCTGTTCCACCCCAGCCCTACCCCTTCACGACGG
>CAYSDM010000103.1:2319-7094 GCA_964429855.1 uncultured Chthonomonadaceae bacterium | reverse complement strand
TGGCTCGATGTGGTGCGCTACGGGGAGAGTCACGGGTACGAGCAGAACCATCTGCGCCCGAACGCCTGGCACTATCGCGACTACGTGATTCAGGCTTTCAACGCCGACATGCCCTATCCACAGTTTATTCTGGAGCAGCTTGCGGGCGATGTGGTAAGCGGCGGTAATCCGCGCGTCGAGGCTGCGACCGGATTTCTGGTGGCGGGCATTCATGATACGGTGGGCATCCAGACTGAGGAGGGCACGCGGCAGCAGCGCGCCAACGATATGGAGGATATTGTCGCGACGACCAGCGCGGCGTTCATGGGGCTGACGGTTGGCTGTGCCCGCTGCCACGATCATAAGTTCGATCCCATTCCGCAGAGGGATTTCTATCGGCTGGCGGCGGTCTTCGCGGGCGTGCGGCATGGAGAGCGTCCGCTCAAGCCCCCGACGGAGGCGGAGAGGCGCGAGAGCGAGGAGATCGAGCGTCAGATAACCTCTCACTCCAACGCCATACGTGAAATCGATTCGCATGCGCGGGAGGCGGTTTTACGGTCTCGCGGGAAGTCCTCGGAGACGCGCCCCGCCGTCAATGCGCGGCGCAATGTGGATGAGTTTCCGGCAATGACGGCGCGCTTTGTCCGTTTTACGGTTCTGGCGACCAACGACGGCGCGGAGCCGTGTCTGGACGAGATTCAGTTATTCGGTCCCGGCAGCGAGGAGAACCTGGCGCTTTCTTCCTCCGGGGCGCGCGCAAAAGCCTCTTCTCTGCTGCCCGGCTTTTCGATTCATCAGATTTCGCATCTGAACGACGGGAGACTCGGCAACGACTTCTCCTGGATCAGCGGGACGCGGGGAACCGGCTGGGCGCAGATCGAACTGCGTATCCCGAAGGAGATCAACCGGGTTATCTGGAGCCGCGACTCCGGCGAAATCCCGCGTTTTGATGACCGCCTGCCCGTCGCCTATCGTATAGAGGTTTCGCCGGATGAGAAGGAGTGGCGCGCCGTCTCCAGTGAACAGGGGCGCAGCAGTTCGGTGGACTATATTCATCCGGATGCGCTGCGCGCCGCCATGACCCCGGAACAGCGCAGTCAGCGCGACCGCCTGAACGCCGAGCGGGAGAAGCTGGAGCAGCGGCGTAACGCCCTGCGTAACCGGCAGATGGCCTACATCGGGCAGTTCGCCGCCCCGGAGGAGACCTATGTTCTGCGGCGCGGCGACGTGATGCAGCGCGGCGAGAAGGCGCTGCCGGGCGCGCTGTCTCAGATCCGGACGCTCAACGCCGATCTGTCGGCTTCGGCGAGTCAGCCGGAACCGGAACGACGTCTGGCGCTGGCACGCTGGATCGGCAGCCCGAAAAACCCGCTTACCGCCCGCGTGATCGTCAACCGGGTCTGGCAGTACCACTTCGGGCGCGGGATCGTCGGAACGCCGTCCGACTTCGGGCGTAATGGCGAGCGTCCCACGCATCCGGAACTGCTGGACTGGCTGGCAGGCGACTTTATGGCGAACGGCTGGCGTTTCAAGCGGCTGCACCGGCAGATCGTCACCTCCTATGCCTACCGGCAGTCCTCTGCGGCGACGGCGAAGGGGATGGCGAAGGATGCCGGGAATCGTCTGCTCTGGCGCATGCCGTTGAGACGTATGGAGGCGGAGGCGCTGCGTGACGCGATCCTGCAGACCTCCGGCAAACTCGATCGGACCATGGGCGGACCGGGTTACAGGCTGTTCAAGTATCGCGTGGTCAACGTCGCCATCTATGAGCCGCTGGAGGAGTTCGGACCGGAGACGTGGCGGCGCGGCATCTATCAGCAGTCTGCCCGCGCCATCCGCGACGATCTCCTGAGCGCGTTCGACTGTCCGGAATCGTCTCAACGCGCCCCGCGACGCGAAAGCACCACGACGGCCCTGCAGGCGCTCAGTCTGCTCAACGGCTCCTTCATCCAGCAGCAGGCAGGCTTCTTGGCGGAGCGGGTGCGCCGGGAGGCGGGAGAGGATCCAGCAAGACAGGTGGATCGCGCCTTCCGGCTGGCATTGGGGCGCACTTCGCGACCGGTTGAGCGGCAGGCTGCGCTCCCCTTGTTGCGATCCGATGGACTGACGGTTCTCTGCCGCGCCCTGCTCAATGCCAACGAGTTTCTCTACTACTGATCGGTACGGAGGTCGTTATGCCGCACTACGATGACACGCCGCTGAACACAGAGCGTCTGCTCAATCGCCGCGAGTTTCTGGGAAGCATGGGAACCGGGCTGGGAACGATTGCGCTTGCCTGGCTGCTGGCGCAGGAGTCGGCTGCCGGTCAGAGCGGGGCGCGCAATGCGGAGAGTCCCGTCGCGCCGCGCAATCCGCACTTCCCGCCAAAAGCGAAGCGCGTGGTTCAGATCTTCTGCCCCGGAGCCGCCAGCCAGATAGACCTGTGGGAGTATAAGCCGGAACTGCAGAGGCGGCACGGTCAGCCGATGCCGGGACTGACAGGCGTCAGCAGCTTTCAGGGAGGCAACGGCAATCTGATGCGCAGCCCCTGGGAGTGGAAGCAGTACGGGCAATGCGGCAAGTGGATCTCCGACCTGATTCCTCATCTGGGCGCGTGCGTGGACGACATCGCCTTCGTCCATTCGCTGACGGCGAAGAGCAATACGCACGGTCCTGCGATGCTTCAGATGAATACGGGCTTCGTAGTGGACGGCTTTCCGAGCATGGGCGCATGGGTAACCTACGCGCTGGGAACGGAGAACCAGGACCTGCCCGCCTTTGTCGCCATTCCCGATATGCGCGGCTATCCTCCGAACGGACCCGGCAACTGGAACTCCGGCTTTCTCCCGGCAGCCTATCAGGGAACCGCCTTCAACACCGAGACGCCGATAGCGAACCTGCGCTCGCCGCAGGGCGCGACTCCACAGGGAGAGAAGCGTCTGAGGGACTTTCTGGGCGTGCTCAATCGGGAGCATCTGCGCGAGAATCCAGGACACTCTGACCTGAATGCGCGAGTCGCCGCTTACGAACTGGCGGCGCGAATGCAGTTGAGCGCGCCGGAGGTGACCGATATCTCCCGCGAGAGCGCCGCCACGCTGCGTGACTACGGCGCGGACAGCGCCAATCCGCTGAAAGCCTCCTATGCGCGCAACTGCATTCTGGCGCGGAGGCTGATCGAGCGGGGCGTGCGCTTTGTGCAGGTCTACTGCGGGGCGTGCGCCTCAGCGGTGGATGGTCTGCTGAACTGGGACGCGCACAAAACGCTCAAAGCGGACTATGAGCGTCATGCGCCGATTCTCGACCAGCCGACCGCCGCGCTGCTCAAAGACCTTAAGCGGCGGGGAATGCTGGAGGATACGCTGGTGTTATGGACCACTGAGTTCGGACGGATGCCGACCCATCAGGTGGGAAGCGAGGGCAGAGATCACAATCCCTATGGCTTTACCGCCTGGATGGCGGGAGCGGGAGTCCGGGGCGGTTTCTCCTATGGAGCGACCGACGAATTCGGGTATAAAGCCGCCGAGGATGTCAGCACGATCTACGACTTTCATGCGACCGTTCTGCACCTGCTGGGACTGGATCACAAGCGCCTGACCTACTACCACAATGGATCGCAGCGCCGCCTGACGGATGTGCATGGAGAGGTGATTCGCCCTGTGCTTGCCTGAGCGATTCCCTGTCGCTTCCGTAAAAAAACGTCCCCTGTCTCCTGAGAGACAGGGGACGTTTCTGTTATGGAAGGTCAGGGAACCAGTTCAATGGCGGAGATAGTAGCGTTTCTTCCGGAGAGTGTGGTGGCGAAGTTGATGTTGACCACGCCGTTGGTGACCGTCACCGGCACGCTGACGACTACCGCACGATTGCTGCCTCCCGCCGCTGTGAAGATATCATAGTTGGTCAACACCTGCGTTCCGTTGACGGTGACATTGAACCGCCGCTGGTTGGCGGAGGTGTAGTAGCACTCGGCGAAGTGCAGTCGCAGGGTGTAGTTTCCGTTGGCGGTCGGGATGGCGTATCCGAAGCTGGTTCCGTAGCGGATGCGCAGATAGAGGGTATCGTCGGTCGTGTTGAGGATGTCGCGGTTGGAGTAGCTGGTGGTCGAACCGCCCGTGAAGTAGGTGTCCGCGACAAAGGTGTTACCGGTACTCGGACTCACATACTGAGAACCGCCGCTGTTGATGCGGGTCGTCGGCAGGCTGGAGACCTGTGGAGTCGCGGAGGCTTCGTTAGAGTTGCCGCCCTCGCCACCGACGTTCACCCCCGAAACCACGTAGTAGTAGGTGATTCCGTTCGTGACGGTGTTATCCACATAGCTGGTCGCGGTGATGCCCGACGCAATGGTCGTATAGGGACCTCCGGCGGTTGTCGAACGCTTGACGTTGTAGCTGGATGCGGTCTGCGCCGCCGTCCAACTGAGGGTGATCTGCGAATCGCCTGCGGTGGCGGTTAGATTGGTCGGCGCTGGCGGCGGAGCCAGCGGCGTTGCGGAGGCTTCATTGGAGTTGCCGCTCTCGCCGTTGTTATTGACCGCCGTTGCCACGTAGTAGTAGGTGATTCCGTTCGTGACGGTGTTATCCACGTAGCTGGTGTTCGTCAAGTCGGTCGCGACGCTGGAGTAGGGGCCGCCGGGAGACGTGGATCGCTTGACGTTGTAGCTTCCGGCAGACTGACTGACTCCCCATGTAAGCGATACCTGTCCGTTTCCGGCGGTCGCGACAAGATTGGAGGGAGCCGGAGGAGGACTCGGTGCGCTGTTATCCGTCAGTTCAATGGCGGAGATAGTAGCGTTTCTTCCGGAGAGTGTGGTGGCGAAGTTG
>CAYSDM010000103.1:0-2219 GCA_964429855.1 uncultured Chthonomonadaceae bacterium | reverse complement strand
CGACAAAGGTGTTACCGGTACTCGGACTCACATACTGAGAACCGCCGCTGTTGATACGGATAGCGGGATTTCCTCCGGGCGTTCCGGATGCCTGATTGGAGTTACCGCTCTCTCCTGAGTTACCGGTGGCGGAGACCACATAGTAGTAGGTTGTGCCGTTGATCACGCTGGTGTCTATATAGTTGGTCGCGGCGACTCCCGTCGCGATTGTGTCGTAAGGACCGCCGCTGACAGTGGAACGCTTAATGTTATAGGTGACATAGACGTTCGGGCTGGGCTGCCATGACAGAGACACCTGCGCATTGCCCGCCGTGGCGACCAGATTGGACGGGGCGGGAGGCGCGGTCATATTGCCGTTCAGGGATTTGAAGGCGTTCAATCGTCCGCCGCCAATCGTCCGCCCGTTGTAGGGCGTGTAGGGATCCGTGGAGAGGATCATATTGTTGGCGACATCGGTGTTCAGGCGGGTCGGATACTGCGACAGGATCAGTCCGGCAACCCCGGCGACATGCGGGCAAGCCATCGAAGTGCCGGATAGATAGGCGTAGGTGCTGTTATTGCCGCTGCTGTAGTAGGTCGAGGCGATAGAACTGCCGGGAGCGGCGATCTTCACCCAGGGACCGTAGTTGGAGAAGGAGGAGAGCGTATCGGTGCTGGTGGTGGAGGCGACCGAGACCACGTTGTTATAGGCGGCGGGATAGAACAGGCTGTTGGAACTGTTATTACCCGCTGCCGCTACCACGACCACGCCGCGACTGAAGGCATACTGTACGGCGTTATTCAGCGCATCGCTGGTATCCGGAGAACCCAGGCTCAGGGAGATGACCAGCCGAAGACCGTCCGCCTGCGCCCGATCCGTCGCCCAGATGATTCCGTCGGCAACCCCGGCATCGGTTCCGCTTCCGCTCGAGTCGAGCACCTTCACCGGCATAATCTTGATATAGGTGGTATCGGAGGAGCCTGCCTGTCCGTTCCATCCGGCGATACCGGCGATTCCGACACTGTTATTGATCTGTCCGGCGGCGATACCGGCGCAGTGCGTGCCGTGTCCGTGATCGTCTTCAGCGTTCGTGGAGCCATTGAGGGCATTGTAGCCGATCACCTGATTGTTGACGCGGTATATCTTGTTGGTCAGATCCTGGTGGTTGGTCTGCACGCCGGTGTCAATGATGGCGATCAGGGTGGTTGCCTGTGGCTGCCAGATGTCCCAGGCAAGGTTTGCCTGAATCTTTTGCGGACCGTACTGTACTCCGTTGTTGTAGTAGAAGTCGTTGGGGGTGGCGGTCGCGCGGCGGATATAGTTGGGTTCCGCGTAGAGAATGGAAGGATTCTGCTTCAGTTGCGCGACGGCGTTCTGGACGGAGACCCCGGGGCGCAGGCGCACGCGGTAGATATTCGCCACCGGATGCTGCCCGATCACCTGACCGACGGTTGTAACCGCCTGAAGCGGCTGCGCGCGCGGCGTTCCATCGCTACGAATGCCGATCAGCACCTCGCCGGGAACATAGGAGGGAGGATTGCCCTGCGCGGATACTCCCTGCGAGAGGCTTGCTGCCAGCGCAACCATGGACAGCAGCAAAAAGGGAAGAGAGAGTGCGTGTCGTTTCATGAATTGCTTCCTCGTCGAATCTGTCTGACGCTGGAGCGAGCGCCGCGTAACGGCTATACAAATTATGAAGAGAGAACCCCGGCGCGGTTCGACGCTGATGCTCCCGGCGTCACCTCCTCCGCGCCTGTATATTCTCTCGCCGCGATAGACTCACTAACGACACCATTTAAGCACATTTTATACCCTTGCGCAAGTCTTCGGGCTAATATCGTATTTTTACCGGGCTTGCGCCATCGCGGGGGATTTCCCGTGATCACTCCTCCCAGCCGTTCTCTCGGCGTTTTCGGTAGAGAAGATACGAATAGAGAACCGGGTAGAACATCCCCAGGATGAAGGGGACAAAGCAGACCATAACCGGCACGCCCGCCCAGATCGCCACTGCGCCTCCCAGTCCGGTGGCAACCATCAGGCGACCCGCCAGCCGGTGCGTGGCGATCCAGACGAAATCACTCTTCAACGTCCAGGGAGTCCGAACGCCCACCCATTCATTCCGCCGCACCTTGCCCATCACGTTGCCCATCACGGCAAAGAAGAGCAGCAGTCCGCCGATGAGCGGGCGGGAGATATCGCTTCCCGGATGCAGTCCTCCGCGCAGGATCATCATCTGGAT
>CAYSDM010000102.1:7366-7766 GCA_964429855.1 uncultured Chthonomonadaceae bacterium | reverse complement strand
GTCGCAAGATATTCGGTCCGCAATCTGCCGGGACAGCGCCGTGTCGCCCGGCGGCTGCATCGGGAGAAAAAGCAGGCGACCACCGGTTTTTTGCGCCGCCAGATCCGCCATCCGCGCATACCCCTCTACGGTCGGTTCCGGCGGCATCCAGGGGCGCAGCGCAATTCCTATCAGGGGTTTGTCGCAAAACTCCCCCACTCTTTTTAGATACGCCGTCAACGCCTGCGGTTCCTGCGGTTTTAATGCAAAAGCGGGATCAGCCGTTACCTCTATTGGCGGTTTTCGGACGCCGATCTGCTTCAGCAGTTCCGCCGACGCCGAATCCCGCACCGTGATATACTGCACCCGGTCGGCAACCCTGCGGGTCAGGGAGCGCGCCATGCGCCGATGCAGCGGTCCA
>CAYSDM010000102.1:0-7356 GCA_964429855.1 uncultured Chthonomonadaceae bacterium | reverse complement strand
GAACATCACCGGTTTGCCACGCCGCCGCGCCATCCAGATCACCATCAGGTAGTAGAGCAGCGAGCGCAGGCTGGTCGTGTCCTGCAGCAGGCTCCCGCCTCCGGAGAGCAGCAGGTCGCACTCCGCAAGCGTCCGGCGCACGACTGGCATCCGCATACGGTCTACTGCGTTCAGACCATGACGCCTCCGCGTGTCCTGCGGATCGGCAGAGAGGACAGTGATCCGCGCGGCGCCTTCTCCGGCGCGCTGCCGAAACGACTCGACGATTCCCGCCAGCACCGCTTCATCGCCTGTATTGCTGCAGCCGTAGTAGCCGGAAAGGGCGATATTCAGGCAGGAGTCGCGCATCAATCGCCGATCCTCACCCGGAACGCTTTCCCGGCGCGGATTCGCTGTGGGGCGAAGTCTCTTCGGTTGTGGAGGAGCGCGCCAAATCATCTGCGCGGGTCCGCGCGAAGCGGGAGGAGCGCGTCGCAGACCATTCGATCAGCCAGAACAGCGCCAGTCCAATCGCCGCGCCTGCGACCAGCCCGGTTACTGCCCGGATGGCGGAGAGGTAGAGCGGCGTATGGATATGGCAGAATGTATTGAGTAGGGAGACCTGACCGACCGTCCCGACCACAAACAGCGGAAGCGTAAATCGCCGACGCCCCCGGAAAAAGAGCGCCAGCGCCAGCACAAACGCCGGATGACCGATCAGAAACTCTTTGGTGCGCGGGCGTGCCGGCAGTAAGTTATCCAGAAGAGCGCGAAACTTCATCTCAAAGCCGGATACGCCGACTCCCGGCTCGTTACCGGTGCGCGCCACTGCCATTATCAGCGCGGCAAGGGCGATCAGCGTCAGCAACAGCATTCCGATTCGCGCCGGTTCGCCCCAGAAGCCCTCGATACGCCGCCGCATTTGCTGCCATTCATCGCGCCAGAGAGTTCCGGCGCGCGGCAAGCCGACGATGGCGGTAAGCCCGATCAGGAAGATGGGAACGACATGCGCGGCTTTGATTCCCATGAACTGATCGGCTTTCAGCATATAAGGACGCGCTGCCAATAACCCTATTACGGCGATAATCCCTCCCGATGTTACCATACTTGCATAAAATGTGCCGATCAGAGCGCGAATCGCCGCCGTTCCTGCGCTGATCCGCTGAATCTCCTCCTCCTGTGTATTTACGGGGGTAAGCAGTCCGTAATGCAGGCAGGCAAGCGTCGGGAAGACGAAGGCAGCCAGCAGCGCCGCGCCTTTTTTTCCGGTCTCGCCCAGCGCCAGCGTTCCCCCAGCGCAGACCGCCAGCGAGACGCCGATTGCCAGCAGGATGGAGGAAGCGGAGAGGGGCAGCAGGCGAGACAGAAGCAAGGCGCAGGAGGCGGCTATCGCGACGGCAATCAGGGGATAGACCGCAAAGGGGACGTCCGTTTCGGGGAAGAGGTGCGCCGGTCCCAACTGCATCTCGCTGCCGCGCATGATTCCTCGGGCGATCCGGCGGATGTAGGCGGCATTAGCCTGGAGCGGGTCCTCTCCCGTAAGGGTGATGAGGCGAACATAGCAGAGACGAATATTGCGTTCGCGGGCAGCGCGCTCGAATCGGTCTATGGCGTCGTTCTCATCCAGCGTTCCCATCTCTCCATCGGTGATGCTGTGAACACGCACATACTCGCCTTTGAGCGCGGCGCTGAGGGAGGCGTCGCCCTTCTGCTTGCCGAACTCCACCTGCCCGTAGTAGAGTCCGCTGGCTTGCAGCGCGGCGGCTGCCTCCTTCGTCTGTCCGCGAAAACCGAGAACCTCCAGCCCTTGAAAAATGACGGTCTGAATCCCCTGCTCACGCAGTTCGTTCAGCGTCGCCTGCATGGTCTGCGGGGAGGCTCCGGCGAAGTTGCTGATCCGTCCGACGGGATGCATTCCCGCCTGCCGGACCAGTTCGACCGCCTGCGGGTCCAGCCCGAAACCGAGTGAACGCAGCACGGCGTAGTCTACCGGTAGATAGTAGATCGGGGAATTTGCGCGCTCCTGCGCGTCCAGTCGCAGGATGGTCTGACTTTCGAAGGAGCCGGCTGAGGGAGGATCGGGGGAGAACATATGGCCCCGATGCGCCAGTCCCTCGCGCAGCCGATCCAGAGTGGAGGCGGAGGAGAGGGTCAGCACCGTAGCATTGCCGCGTTGAACGATATGCGCCTCTCCCTGCTGTTCGAGGGTCGTCAGTGTATCTTCCGGGATGGCGACCGAGGTGGCTCCGACGCTCTTGAGACTCTGGAGCGTCTCCCGTGTCGGCTTGCGGACGACGGCGGCAAGCGTTTTGATCTCTTGAAGGTCTACAGCGATCTCGACCCGGCGATTCAACTGTTCGGCGCGATAGCGCAGGATGGCTGCATAGAGACCGGCAGCCATGCCCAGGACGATACACGCTCGGAGAATCCGGTGAATAGTGCGTTGCATGAGTGGAGGGTGAGTGTCCAATCCGACGACGGCATATGTCCGGGAGGAGCAGGCCCGCCAACGGATCTGCGCGCTCCGCAATTGTTGTATAGTCTACCCGATAGAATGGCTCCTCTGCGTGCCGGAACGTTGTCGGAAAAACCGGTAAGCAGGTATAACAACCCTGAGGGATACAGTTTTGTAAGGAGTCTCCGTTGTCTATTGAAAAGCTGTTGGATCTGACTGATGCCCCCGAGACGCCCGATCTGCTCTACAGCCATCCTCTCTTCCCGGAGCCGCCGCCGGATCGCCCCTATGTCTTTATAAATATGGTCTCGACGGCGGACGGGAAGATACTGCAGGGACCCATCGGCTCTACTGCCAAGGGACTGGGTAGTCCGACCGATCAGATGCTGATGCGCCGTCTGGAGGATTCGGCGGAGGCGGTTGTTATCGGGGCCGGAACGCTGCGCCCCGGACAGGTGGTCTATCCGTTTCCGCTGTGGCGCGTGGTGGTGACGCGCAGCGGGAAACTTCCTCTCGAAAACCGATTCTTTACCGATCCGCCCGGGCGCGCCATCGTCTTTGCGCCGGAGGCTCTCTCCGTTGAGACGCGAGAACGACTGGAGCGCGCTGCACGGGTACGATTGGTCGGGCAAGAGGAGGTGGATCTGCGCGCGGCGCTGCGTCTGCTGCGCGAGGAGTTCGGGGTGAGGCGCGCGCTGCTGGAGGGAGGCGCGGCGATAAACTACGATTTTTTTGAGAAGGGGCTGGTAGACGAGTTATTTTTGACACTGGCGCCGAAGATAAAAGGGGGAGCGCATCTGCCTACAGTAGTAGATGGTCCCGGACTTCCCGGACATGCGTTCATAGCGATGCAGCTGCTCTCTCTCTACCGGGACGCAAGCGAACTCTATCTGCGTTACCGCGTGCTGCGGCGCGAAGGGTAGCCGACTACTCCTTGCAAGTTCGCTGGATGAAGGGGTTTGTGAAAGAAGATGGAAGAGCTATACCGTGAAATTTTGATACAGATCGGAGAGGACCCGGATCGCGAGGGACTGATCAAGACTCCCAGCCGCGCCGCCGAAGCCATGCGTTACCTGACGCAGGGCTATCGTCAGAGTGTGGAGGAGATTGTCAACGACGCGATCTTCACAGAGACGCACGACCAGATGGTGATTGTGCGCGATATCGAGTTCTACAGTCTCTGCGAGCACCATATACTTCCCTTTTTCGGCAAGGCGCACGTCGCCTATCTTCCCGCCGGAAAAATCATCGGCATCAGCAAACTGGCGCGGCTGGTGGATATATTCGCCCGACGGCTGCAGGTACAGGAGCGAATGACCGTACAGATCGCGATGGCGCTGGAGGAGGTGTTGCAGCCCAAAGGCGTCGGGGTGGTGATGGAGGCGCGGCATATGTGCATGATGGCGCGCGGCGTGGAGAAGCAGAGCAGCAAGGTCACCACCAGCGAGATGCGCGGAATATTTCGCGAAGATCGTCCGACGCGAGAGGAGTTTCTGAACCTGCTGCACCTTGAGCGGAATGTGTAGCCGGTGATCGGTTGACGGGGATCGCCGGAAAAAACGAAACCGAAGCGTAGATCAACTCGTCTACGCCCTTGGCGTCAGGGTGACCCTGACGCAGTCCGTATTGGAAGGTTAGGATATGACCACTCGCAGATTCTGTGCTGCGTTGCTGGCGCTGGCAGGCGCCTGGACGCTGTGCAGTCCCTCCTCCGCATGGGCGCAGGCTCCCCAGAGAAATATCAAGCCCCACAGCGGAATGATGCGCTATCCGGATATCAGCGCGACGCACATTGTCTTCACGTATGCCAACGACCTGTGGCTGGTTCCCCGCGAAGGCGGAACGGCCTCTCCTCTGGCAGGTCCTCCCGGGTCGGAAGTCTTTCCCCGCTTCAGCGCCGATGGCAAAACCATCGCCTTCGTCGGCAACTACGACGGTAATCGCGATCTGTATACGATCCCGATAGAGGGCGGTCTGCCCAATCGGGTGACTCATCATCCCTCGGCAGAGTTCATCTGCGACTGGACTGCGGATGGAAAGCTGCTGTTCGCGACCAACGGCATGGCGGGACTGGGACGACAACGGCAGCTATTTCTGGTTCCTGCCCGGGGAGGCTTGCCCGTAAAGCTGCCCGTCCCCTACGGCGAGGATGCCTCCCTGAACGCCGACGGTCAGTGGCTCGCCTACACGCCGCACACCACCCTGTTCAGCACCTGGAAGCGGTATCAGGGCGGCATGGCGACCGACATCTGGCTGTTCGACCTGAAGAACCTCAAGTCGAAAAAGATTACGGACTGGGCAGGGACGGACGGCGTCCCGATGTGGCACGGTGAGAAACTCTACTACCTGTCGGATCAGGGCGAGGAGCATCGCCTGAACATCTGGGTCTATGATGTCAAGACGGGCAGACGTCAGCAGGTGACCCGATTCAAAGAGTACGACGTGAAGTGGCCCTCCATTGGACCCGGTCCGAAGGGTGGCGGAGAGATTGTCTATCAGTACGGCTCCGAGCTTCAGGTGCTCGATCTGTCCAATGGTAAATCGCGGACAGTCGAGGTTCGCATTCCCGGTGACCGTCCCACCCTGCGCGCGCGAGCGATAGACGCCAGCCGGTTTATTGAGGGCTGGAGCATATCGTCTACCGGAAAACGCGCTGCGGTGGAAGCCCGGGGAGACCTCTGGACTCTGCCCGCAAAAGACGGAACCCCGCGCAATCTGACCCGCACCAGCGGCGTGGCGGAGCGCGACCCCGCCTGGAGTCCCGACGGGCGGTGGATCGCCTACTTCTCCGATAAGACGGGCGAGTATGAACTCTACGTGACGCAGTCGGACGGCAAGGGCGAGACGAAGGCGCTGACGAAAGACGGAAAAGCCTTCCGCTGGATACCCCGCTGGTCGCCCGACAGCAAGCATATACTATACAGCGACAAGACCGGCGCGCTCTTCCTCTATACCCTCGCCTCCGGGCAGACGAAGCAGGTGGACAAAGATAACTGGGACATCCGTCTGTCTGCCAACTGGTCGCACGACAGCCGATGGCTGGTCTATGCGCGCAGCGATGACCGCTCACAGCAGGGCGTTCTCTGGTTGTACAACGTGGAGACGGGCGAGAAGCGTTCGGTAACCAGCGGGATGTTTAACGACGTGCAGCCGGTATTTGACCGCAAGGGCGACTACATCTATTTCATCAGTAATCGCAGCTTCCGCCCGACGTATGAGGACTTCGGCACAACGTGGATATACACCGGCTCCGAGGCGCTGATGGCGATACCGCTTCGCAAAGACGTGAAGCATCCTTACGCGCCGAAAGTGGATGAAGAGACCTGGAGCGAGCCGAAGAAGGAGGACAAGCCCCAGACCTTGCAGATTTCGCTGGAGCGCGAGGAGCCGCAGATCATGGCGCAAGCCGATGAGGTAAGCGGCATCTGGGAAGGAAGGGCGACCGGGCAGGAGCTTCCGGGCGGCAGCATCAGTTTCAAAATGACGCTCAAACTGGGAGCCGGAAACGCGGTCACCGGAACGCTCGAAACGCCGATGGGCCATGGAACGCTGACCGGAACCTATAATCCAACCTCTAAAGAGCTAAACCTTTCCGGATCACTGGATGGCGGGATCGCGCTCTCCATGACGGGGAAGATCAACGGGGCTGCCATGAGCGGCACCGCCTCCGCCAACGGAGGCAACTTCCCCTTCCAGGCGCAGCGCGTCGGGGGAGCAGCCGTTCCCGGCGCGGCGGGGCAGGGAGGCGCGCCGCAGACTCGCGGCGCGCAGGGCAGCGCGCCGAAAGCTCCTGAGAAGGTGACGATAGACTTCGACAACTTCGAAGCGCGGGCGATCCAACTACCGGTGCGCCCCGGGCGATTCAATGGATTGTCTGTCAATGACCGCAATCAACTGATCTTTGCGCGAATCCCGGTGGCAGGCGCGGAAGACGGCGCCGGCATCAAGCTGTTCGACATCAACGACGAGAAGCGCGAAGAGAAGATGGTGGCTGCCGGAGCCTCCATCTACGACATCTCGGCGGACGGCAAGAAGCTGCTGGTGATTCGCGGCAATGCCGCCACCATTCAGGATGCTGCGCCTGGAGCGCAGGGCGAGGCGGTGGTTACCGCCGGAATGACCGCCATGATTGATCCGCGCGAGGAGTGGAAGCAGCTTTTCAACGATGCCTGGCGCATTGAGAGAGACTTCTTCTACGATCCGAACATGCACGGGGTGGACTGGCTGAAAGTTCGGGAGCAGTATTCGGCGATGCTGGCGGACTGCGTGAGCCGCGAGGATGTCAGCTATGTCATCGGCGAGATGATCTCGGAACTCAATGTCGGGCACGCCTACTACTTCGGCGGCGATGTGGAATCCCAACCGAGCGTTTCAGTGGGAATGCTGGGCGTGGACTTTTCGCTCGAAAACGGCGCGTACCGGATAACGAACATCTATCAGGGCGCGGCGTGGGATACCGATGCGCGCAACCCGCTCAGTCAGGCCGGCGGACAGGTGAAGGTCGGCGACTACCTGCTGGCGGTCAACGGGCTTCCGCTGGACACCGGCAAAGATCCCTGGGCGGCGTTCCTGGGGCTGGCGGATCGGACCGTCACCCTCACGGTGAGCGACAGGCCGCAGATGGACTCGACGGCGCGCGAGGTGGCGGTGCGCCTCTCCGGCAGCGACTCCAACCTGCGCTATCGGGCATGGATCGAGCGCAACCGCGCCTATGTGGAGAAGCAGTCCAACGGCAAGATCGGCTACATCTACGTGCCGGACACCGGGACCGGAGGACAGACCGATCTGCTGCGCCAACTGGTCGGGCAGCGCGGCAAAGAGGCGCTGATTATAGATGAGCGATGGAACGGCGGCGGGCAGATCCCGACCCGGTTCATCGAACTGCTCAACCGTCCGGTGACCAACTACTGGGCGCGCCGGGA
>CAYSDM010000101.1:0-8493 GCA_964429855.1 uncultured Chthonomonadaceae bacterium | reverse complement strand
TCAGATCGCCCCGCAGCAGTTCATCTCCTGCAAACTCCTCTACCGCATCCAGGCGTCGGTGAATGCGCCCCACATCCAGCAGCGGCTCCTCCAGCCAGCGGCGCAGCATCCGTCCCCCCATCGGAGTCAGCGTCTCGTCCAGTACGCCCAGCAGCGTCCGGCTCTTTCCGCCGTCCGAGAGGGAGTTTGTCAGTTCCAGGTTTCGGCGCGCCGGAGCGTCCAGTACCATAAAATCGCGGGTGGAGTAGGTGCTGAGGGTGGTGATATGCGCCAGCGCGCCGACCTGCGTCTCTTTCAGATACTCCAGGATATTCGCCGCCGCCTGCAGCCCGGATGTATAGTCCTCGCAGCCGAATCCCCGCAGCGACTGCGTCTGAAAATGGTTGGTCAGAATGTCGCGGGCAGAGCGAGAGCGGGGCAGATGGCGAGGAGAGTAGAGCGTCACCGGCACGCCGGTCGTTTGACGGATCAACTCCGCCAGTTCCGGGTCCTCTTCCGAAACCAATACTTCGGCCGGCTCCAGACGACAGATCTCATCCATCATCTTTTCCGCGCGTCGGTCGCCGTCCAACTCCGTCGTCAGAAATTCGCCGGTGGAGACATCCACCACTCCCAGCCCCGATACTG
The DNA here is from genome assembly GCA_964429855.1 of uncultured Chthonomonadaceae bacterium. Classification (GTDB taxonomy): domain Bacteria; phylum Armatimonadota; class Chthonomonadetes; order Chthonomonadales; family CAJBBX01; genus CALLMM01. The sequence continues at coordinate 7,866 of CAYSDM010000101.1, read as the reverse complement.
GATCGCCGATGACTGCCGCGACCAGATAGTTATTGGACTTGGCATCGAGCAGGGAGTCCTCAAAAATCGTTCCCCGCGAGACGACCCGCGTCACGCGCCGTTTGACCAGCCCTTTCGCGAACTTCGGGTCTTCCACCTGGTCCATGATGGCGACCCGGTAGCCCTGCTTGATGAGCCGCGCCACATACCGCTCGGTGGCATGGTGCGGCACTCCCGCCATCTCGATGCGCGAATCGCCGTCATCGCGTCCCGTCAGCGTGATATTCAGCGCCCCGGCAATCGTGACAGCGTCCTCTCCATAGGCTTCGTAGAAGTCTCCCACGCGCATCAGAAGAATCACGCCCGGATGTTCTTCACGGGCGCGAAAATACTGCTGCATCAGAGGTGTTCGAGGACGGTACGAGTTCACGGTCATCGGTTACGGTTCGCCTGTTTCTGGTCTGGTATCAAATTTCAATCTGCGCGCCGTCAACGGAGATCAGGCGGTTGCCGGTTCGCGGGGAACGATCTCCCGCATTCCCTCATACTCTCGCCAGATGTCCGTCATGGCTTCCCATTTCATAGACTCGTGTTCGGTATGCGTAAGACGGAAAAAGAGCGCGTAACGAACATTCGGCGAGACGTTCATCGCGGCGGCGTGCGCCGTCTCGTAGTGTACCAGAAAGATGTCGCCCGGTTCGCCGGTCACCTGCACCGGCTCCGGCAGCGTCAATGGCGGCATCCCATTGAGAAGGGACTGCGGCGTATGCTCACGGAAGTACTGCTCATAAAGATGATGTGTTCCGGGCCAGACGGTGAAGTTCCCCTGATAGGGAGCGGTTAAACGGCTGAGAAGCACGCCGACCAGCATGGTGAAGTTCTGGATGGTTCCCTCCGGCACGCCGTTATAGGGAGAGTGCATACCGTCGAGATGCGGGCGCGGGGGGTCGGGCGGGTCCTGCATGCTGGGAAATCGCAGCGCGATCTGCGCGCCGCGCACCGGTCGAAACTTTCCTTCTCCAATGAGCGATTCTGCCAGTTGAATCGTGGGCGTCTTATTGAAGATGTCTGAGATAACCGGCTCGCCCTGAATCTCTTGTGCATAGGACCGTTGCCGGATGATGTGCATCTGATCGGCAGGCATTCCCTGCCCGACCGAGTGGTTGATGGCGCGCAGCGCCGCATCCACCATGACGCGCGGTACAACCCCCGGCACATGTACATACCCGTGATCGTAAAAGAACCGCTTCTGAAAATGGGAGAGCTGCATCGTTAATCCTCCTGTTCTCCGGTTATTGTCTCACCGCTAAATCCCCATAGATGTGCCGCTGTAGCGCGAACCATCACCATGCGCCCGATCATCCGCTCATCTCCGACAAAGTTCATCGTTTTGAAGGTGCGTGTGAGTCCGGTCAGCTTTGCCGGATCACGCGGACTGCGACCCTCAACCAGCACCTCAAACACCTGCCCGACCTGCGCTGAATGAATCTCGCAGGTGATCCTGTTCTGCATCTCGATCAGCCGCGTCAGCCGCTCAATCTTCTGCGGGTGCGGCACCTGATCCGACATATCGGCGGCTTTTGTTCCGGGACGAATGGAGTAGGCAAACATAAACGCCGCATCGAACCGAATCTCCTCTACGACCCGCAGGGTGTTCCAGTACTGTTCGTCCGTCTCGCCCGGAAAACCCAGCATCAGATCGGTGGTGATGGCAATCTGCGGCATGGCGGAGCGCAGTTTTCGGACGATCTCCCTGTACTCCGCCAGTGTGTAACCGCGCCTCATCCGCAGCAGCAGTTCGTCATCTCCGACCTGCAGGGGCAGATGGATATGCTCGCAGACTTTTGGCAGCCGGGCAATGGTCTCGATCAGTTCGTCGGTGAAATCGCGCGGATAGGGGGAGGTGAACCGGATTCGGCGCAGCCAGCGGATGTCGTTGAGCATCTCCAGCAGGCGCGCAAAGGGAACCCGTCCCTCCGCCAGATTCTTGCCGTAGGAGTTGACGGTCTGACCGAGCAGGGTGATCTCTTTCGTACCGGCGCGCGCCAGCCCCTCGACCTCCCGCACAATCTCGGCGGTCGGTCGGCTGCGTTCGCGCCCGCGAGTCATCGGCACGATACAGAAGGTGCAGAACTTATCGCAGCCGTACATGATCGGGACATGCGCCTTGAGTTTGGGTTTTCGCAGAATGTTGCGGGCAGGCACATCCGTCACCACCGCGCCTTTGCGTTCCGGCAGTTCCAGCGATAACAGCGTCTTTGCGCGGCGTTCGGAAGACATGCCACTTCCGTTAACCGTCGCCTCCCGTCGCCGCGCTTTTACGCGGCGGATCATATCCGGGATCACCGCCAGATTGCCGGTTCCCACCACCATATCCACAAAGGGGGCGCGTCGGCGTATCTGCGCGCTCTCCACCTGCGCCATGCATCCGCACACTCCGATGATCATGTCGGGGCGCGTCTCCTTGATTTCGCGCAGTTCACCCAGCTTACTGTAGACCTTCTCCTCCGGTTTCTGCCGGACGGAACAGGTATTGAGCAGCACCACCTCCGCCTCCGCAGGGTTGCTGACCGGTGAATAGCCCATTCCCTCCAGGTAGAGCGCCATCTGTTCCGAGTCCTCCTCGTTCATCTGACAGCCCCAGGTCATGATATGGTATCCCGGTTGTTGTTGTGTCATGATCGCCTTCTACTCCTTACAAGCATAGCATTATATCGGATGATGTGATCGTGTCGCAACGGGCAAGGCGGATAACTTTTCATACGCGGCGAAAAGAGGAGGAAACTTCGGAAGAACTCTCTGAAACCTGTCTGCGCGGCGCAGGGATTATTCTGCCAGAGGTAAAATAGACTATGAGGGAGCGCTAAATGCGCCCCGCCGATTTTCGATGAGGAGATGAGAGACGATGATACGAGTAGGACTGGTCGGGTGTGGCGGGATCATGGGGGCGCATCTGCCCGGTTGGCAAGCGGTCACAGACCGCGCCGTTGTGACCGCCACCTGCGATGTGAATAACGAAAACGCTAAGAAGCGCGCGGAAGAGATGGGGGGAACCGCGACCGTCTATTCCGACTGGAAGGCGATGCTTGCCGATAACAATGTGGATGCGGTGGACCTGGCGCTTCCGCACCGGCTGCACCGAGACGGAATCGTAGACGCCGCTGAAGCCGGAAAGCATGTCATCACCGAGAAACCGCTCTGCACGACTCTGGAAGAGGCAAAGGATATCGAGGCGGCGGTGAAGGCGAACGGCGTGGTTCTCATGTGCGCCCATAATCAGATGTTCGAGCCGGCTCCGCGTCTGGCGCGCCAGTGGGTACGCGAAGGGAAAGTCGGGCGGGTCTTTAGCCTGCGAACCGTAGACTGTTTCCTGATCGGAACCCGAATGGATAAGGCTGCCTGGGCGTGGCGCGGATCGGCGGCGGAGTCGGGCGGCGGCTGCGCGCTGGACACCGGCTACCATCCCACCTATCTGCTGATTTCCATTGCCAACTCCGAGCCGAAAGAGGTCGTCAGCTTCAGCGCGAACTATAATCAGCCCGCGCTGGATGCGGAGGACACCGCGCAGACGATGGTGCGCTTTGAAAACGGCGCGGTCGGCACGCTCCAGACCTCCTGGGGACACTACTGGCCCAACGGTCACTGGCAGTTCCATGTGATCGGCGAGAAGGGGCAGATTTTCGGGCGTGGCAACAACCTCTATCTGCAGGAGGGCAACTCTGAGCCGGTCAAACATGAACTGACGCCGGAGAACGGATTCGTCGGCGAGATCAAACACTTTGTGGACTGCATCGAGACGAATGCGACCCCGGAACAGGGCTTATATGAGGGTATCACTGTGCTCAAGGTGATCCTGGGCGGCTACCAGTCCGAGAAAGATAAACGGATCATCCAGCTCTAGGTCTGAAAGGCTGGTCATCGTATAGTCTCTTCTCCGATAACCAGCCTTCTAATACCCTAACCGCTTACCTCCAGCGCTCCGCGGCGTCCTGCTGCGGAGCGCAGCTTTCTACCTGTCAGCCACCACCCCGCCAGACTCGCGGTCAGTAGGCCCGCCAGAGCCAGCCGCGCCATGCCGGTTACAAATCCGACGGTTTGAAGCTGCAGGGGGTAGATTCCCTGCTGGCGCAGATAGACATCGTTCACCAGTCTGGCTCCCCCCGTACCGGTTCCTTCGAGGAAGGCTTTCGGATCATCTATGATCATCAACTGCGGGGAGCCGATAGGCGGTCCCGGCTCTCCCAGCAGCGCGGCGTTTGTCTCGTTATACTCGATGCGCTGAATTAACTGCGCCCGCGAAGCATATCGGTGGTAGACGACGAAGGTGAAAAGGAAACCGATGAGCGCGACGAAGGACAGGAACTGAAACAGTCTTCGCAGGAACTTCATGGTTTGACTCCCCTAACTGCGGATGGACAGCTTGCGTCTGCCCGCATATCGGCGCTATACGCCAGAAGAGGCGAATGCGGTGACGTTGATCATTACCGTATCGGATACCTTGCCGACAGCGGCAGGCGAGATCTTGATCCCGTACTCGCTCAGTTTCACAGGGAAGGAGACGCTGACATGCAGGACATCGCCCTTGAAACGCGCCCGGCGGGTTGTGTCGCTCTCTGGCAGATAGCGAACACGCGCCGTAACCGTAATCGTCTTTGTGACGCCGTGCAGAGAAAACTTGCCGGTCACCCGATAGTTATCCCCGGTGATCCTCTGAACGCGAGTCGTTTCAAATCGGATCGTCGGAAAACGCGCCGTATCGAGCCACTGCGGGCTTTTCATATGATCGTTACGGAGGGCGATTCCCGTATCTATCGAATTGGCGTCCACCTCCATATAACCGGAGCCGGTCTGCTTCTGGGGATCGTAGGTCAGCTTTCCGGTAACCTTTGCCGTGCGTCCGACAAACGTCTCAAAATCGGCGCGGCTTTCGACGGTGGCGATCTGCTGCACTTCGGAACCCGACGCGCCGATGGTAAAATCCTTCGCCTGTGCGGAACGGACCAGCGTGAAGGCGAGAACAACGACCATAGCAAGGGCAGGGATAGGCTTCATTTCTTCTCCTTCTCGATGCGCTATCTATTTTATAGCGCTATCTTTTGTAGCGTTATGATGAACTATACGGCTCGAACAGAGGATGCGGTTCCCATATTCGCATGATTTTATATGACGCTTTAATTTTTCATGTAAGGCTGCGTATAGAGTATAATAGACGTAGCGTATCGTCGCGACGCTCTATCCTGAGGAGGCAAGAGTGCGGGAGGTGTTCATTCCTGTTTTCATGCTTATCGCCCTGTCAATTCTGGTATACGGGATTCCGTCCTCTTCTGCGCCTGAGGAAAACCGGGAGGTCGTTGGAGAGCGAGGGCGGTATTTTATGGGCATCACGGACTTCTCTCGCTGGACGGAAGAGAAGGATGAAGGCGCGGTCCGCCTGTTGTCACCGGAGTTTGCCGCTCCTATTGCCTGGAATCAACTGGTGATCTCGTGGAATACAGATGCGTCGGCGGAAACCGGTCTGATGATCGAGGCGCGCGCCCTCTATTCTGAGCGGACAACACGCTGGTACACTCTCGGGCTGTGGACGCTGGATTCCCGAAAGGGTGTGCGGGAGAGCGTAAACGGTCAGAAAGATGCCGAAGCGGAGGTGCAGACCGATACGCTGGTTCTAAAACTTCCGACTGAGCGCGCGCAGGTTCGCCTGACTCTCCGAGGCACGGAAGCGAAGAAGCGGGGACAGATCAAGTTCATCGGTCTCTCCTTCACCGATACGCGGGTGAAACTCAAGCCGCTGGAGCCGGATCGCTCCGCATGGGGAAAGATGATCGAGGTTCCTGAGCGCGCCCAGGGCGACTATCCCGACCCCTCGGAGATATGCAGCCCGACCTGCACCTCCATGACGCTCAGTTACTGGGCAAAGAGGCTGAATCGCCCGGAACTGGATAAGGATGTGCCGGAGGTGAAGCAGGGCGTGCACGACCCGAAATGGCCTGGATGGGGCAACTGGCCCTTCAATACCGCGTATGCGGGAGCCTTTCCGGGAATGCGCGCCTACGTCACCCGATTGAGCGATATTTCGGAACTGGAGGCATGGATTGCGGCAGGGATTCCGGTGATCGTATCGGTCTCGCACGCGCTGTGGCACGGCGCGGCGAAGGTGAATGAGGGAGGGCATATTGTGGTCGTGACGGGTTTTACCGACAGGGGCGACCCGATCATCAATGACCCGGCATTCTCTCCCCGCAAGGGGCATCGCGTTCGGCGCACCTATCCCCGCGAGAACCTGCGTCTCGGGTGGAGCCGTTCGCACAACACGGTCTATCTGATCTATCCGGAAACAGCCGTCCTACCGACGAGTCGTTTCGGGCACTGGGAACAGAGCAAACAGCCATGAGAAACAGTCCATCGGATAACCAGCCTCACGATCACCTGCACTGTCCGGTGAACGCCACGTTGAATCTGCTGAATACGCGCTGGACGCTGCATATCGTTCGGACGCTGCTGGATGGGAAGCGGCGGTTTAATGAGATCGCACGGCTGAATGGAATCAACCCGCGCACGCTTCGGGAGCGGCTGCGTCAGTTGGAGGAAGAGGGAGTGGTTCAGCGAACAGTTATCAGCACGATTCCGCCGAATGTAGAGTATGCGCTGACCGATAAGGGACGGTCATTGAACGCGATCTTTGAGGCGCTGGCGGAGTGGGGGAGGATATGGATGGCGAAGAAAAGGGAGGAGCCGTCCGCTGCCTGCATGGATCCATCGTTGGATACCTCCTGAAGGGAGGATCAGCGAAGGAGGACAGCTCCCCAAAGTCTACATGTCTGGCGTTTCAGTGGGAGATGTCATCCAGAACGTTAATCTCCGTAACTCGTTCGAGCATGATCTCGTCGTCGTAGTCCAGCACAAGATAGGCTCCATATCCGGCAGTATAGGCGACTCGTTGAATGCGAGATACGGTGCGATTCTCGCTTCCTCGCCGATCCCGCCAGGAGATGGCGCAGACCTTGTTTACCAGCTTCTTCGCCTCAGATATGCTGCACTGAACGAGTTCTTTGCCTGCTACAACCATGTTGTCCTCGCTATCAGTAGGGATAGTCAATTCCTCAGGCAGCCATCTCCATCTGATACACAGCCTGATGATCTGCCGATCCATCTCCATTGACTATCGCGATTGATATGATCTTATCCAGTCGAATGTCATCTGTATCCATAACCAGATATCCACCATACATCGCGGCATAGGTTACATCGTGTATGCGTGATATGCACTGGATCTCCTGTCCTTTTCGGTCAATCCAACTTACTGAGCAGACTTTGCCGACCAGTTTCTTGGCGTCAGAGAGACTCATATCCTGAACCTCCTTGAAGGATACATTCGGTATTAACGGTATGATTAGTCAGGATGCTTATCCGTCTAACTACCGGTTTTAAAAACCGTCGTAAGTTTTCTAAGACGCGGAGAGGTGAAGATGGTGCGATTACGCGGAAGAGCGCTGCAGTCGGGAATGGGGTTGGGGGTCGCGAAGGTGGTGAAGAACATCCGCGAGGCGCTGGTTCCTCCAGAGAATATGTGGGAGAAGCTGGTGCGCGCGCAGAGAGGCGAACCGCTTGAGCGGGTGGACGTGGTGCTGATTGTTACAGACTACCGGCAGGTGGCGCAGTGGGAGATACCATGGGCGAATATTGTCGGGATTGCCGCTGAAGAGAGCGAGGCGGATGTACCCGTGAACCGGATCAGCGCGGTGGTGGGGATATCCGGGCTGTTCGAGGCAGTTCAGGATGAGGAACTGGTGCTGATTGATGGAGATCAGGGGATTCTCATCGTCAGCCCAAACGGGAGCGCGGTGGCAGCCTATCAGGCGGAGAAAGAGCGAATCGCTCCCCGCAGCC
>CAYSDM010000100.1:0-8997 GCA_964429855.1 uncultured Chthonomonadaceae bacterium | reverse complement strand
ACCCGTGAGCAGTTTTCGGAACTGATGCAGACCGCGCAGCAGCGGGTTCGGGATGCAGTCATGGGTATTCAAGCGGGAGAGGCGTTCCCGACTCCTGGGACCTTTTGCCGAACCTGCGCCTACGGCGACATATGCCGCACATCGCCGGATCGCGTGCATGACGGCGAGCCATTACTGTAGAACGGGGAAGTAGTTACATCTAGACAGGCAGGCTGCGTGATGCAGCCTGCCTGTCTTGTGAGAGGAGAAAGAAGAATCATGCCGCAGAAGTTCGGGGAGCGGTGTTGACCTGGGTATGAGATACCATCTCATGGTTTGTATGCTCCCACAGTCAGGCTGCGAACAGATATATTCTATCGCAGACCCGCCGCTGTGTCAAGGTATGTATTCTCGCACTGCGAAGTCTCCGAGCGTGAGCGTATAACTGCGCTTCTCGCCCTGAGCCGCAAAAGCGATCACGACCTCTCCCGCCACAGCTGTCGTCATCATCACCAGATTGCGCGCCAGAGGATAGTCGCAGAAGTCATCTCTGGCGGAGGAGGGAACGCGATAGACCTCGTTCCAGAGTATCTCGGCATAGTCCGCTGCCAGCCCGACATGCAGGCAGGGAATGCTCAATCGGGCGCAAACATCCTGCACCGCCTGACGCCCGACGCTGTTATCAAATGTATCCAGAATCAGCGCGCTCTCCTGAAGCAGTTTCGCCGCATTGCGCTTGGATAGCTCTTCGGAGCGGGCGTCCACCGTTATCCCGACGGCTCGATAGAGGACGTTAGCCATGATCTTCGCTTTGAACGCGCCGATATCCGAGCGCAGATAGGGCTGTGTGGAGAGATTACGCTCCTCGACTCGATCCCGATCCACGATCCGCAGCCGTCCGAAACCGGCGCGCGCCAGATTCTCCGCCAGGTTCGCCCCGAGCGCGCCCGCGCCGCAAAGGGTTACCGGGAACTCGCGAATCCTTTGCATTACGGCGTCAGAGCGGTATAGCTGCTCATGATAGAACAGGGAGGAGCGGCTCATGCTACCAGTCCCCCTTCTCGATCACCCCGACCAGCGACTGAAGATCGAAGTCATTATCGCGCCCGCTGAGACAGACGCCGGAACTGATGACGGTCAGATCCTCCTTCCCAATCGCGGAGGTGTGCCGCTGTCCGTCGCGCGTCATCCACTCCACCAGCCAGTACTCCCCGCGATCCGAATAGCTCTGGAGCGACCCTCCCGCCATCTGAAGCGCCTGATCCAGACGCGCCTGATCGCCTCTTCGCTGTGTGCGATGTTCCCGGGGAGGAGTGACGTTCCCCCTCGCGGTCTCTTCCTCGATCTCCTGCGCGATCTGCTGGTATCGCTCCTGCTGCTCTCGGCGCGCCTGCGCCTCCCGTTCGGCTCTGCGCTGCTCCAGAATCGGGCGCATCTGCTCGGACTGCTGCGCCGCCAGATCATAGGCGGTACGCATCTCCGGCGTGATCCCCGAAAACCGCGCCTCTTCCGGCATGACTCGATTCCGCAGCGCGTCGCGCAGCCGCTCCGCCTCCAGCGGGTCTGCCCGGCGATCCACCTCCTCAAACCACCAGGCGACTCCATCGCCGCGGGCGACGATCTGCTCAAATACCGCGCCTTCCGTCACCAGATGCGCCATCAGGGGACGCGCCTCTCCCAACCGCTGGCGGGCATCCGACTCATTGACAGGATACGCAAGCCATGTCTGTCCCCGCATGGCGCAGACCAGCCGCAGGCGCAGGGGACGCAGCAGCTTCATATACTCCGCGACAAGCGGGAGTTCCGCCTCCGCAATCACTTTTGCGTTCCGGGGGTCTATCGGCTGAAAAATACCCCATCCCTCAAAATGACGCGGGCGCGGCAGAAAGGTCTGCACCAATCCGGCGACTCTGGCGCGCACCTTCCCGCCGCGCACACACGGCGCGAGAAACGATCTGCTCTGTGACTGCTGCTCCTCCCCGGCGATACTCTCCAGGAGCCGCTTGATATCTCTCATATAGCAGAACCGAAAGGCATATTCGTGAAACTATCTCCGTAAACCGATGGACGTGTCGTGAGAACGCATCTCCGCCAGAGAGCCGGGATCGCGAACCTGTCGCAGATACTGGCGCAGTTCGTCCACCTGATCCAGCACCGCCTGCTCAAAACGATGATCCAGTTCCATGATACCCGACTGCGCCAGATGCAGGGCAGCGGAGATAAACGCCTCTTTCAGATAGGCTGGCGTAAAGCCTTCGGTACGCGCCGCCACCTCGCGAATGAGCTTTTCGCTGTCCAGCGAAGGAGCAAACCGCTCTGTCAGGGAAGAGCGCTGCAGGATACGGCGGCAGTACTCCTCCCTCTCCGCCAGAAGCGGCAGCCCCAGATGGAAGACCCGGTCAAAGCGGGAAGGACGCTTGAGCAGCGCCTCGTCTATGCGCTCCGGGTGATTGGAAGAGGCGATGATGAGCAGCCCCTCATTGTTTTTGAAACCATCCAGTTCGTTCAGGAAGACGGAGCGGTTCGCCTCGTTCACCAGCCCGTCCATATCCTCGAACGCCAGAATACAGGGAGCAAGCATCCGGGCGCGCGCGAAAATATTGCTGATCCCCTGTTCCTGGTGATAGTCGGGCAGGTCACGGACATACAGAAACGGCAGATCGGGCAGCGCGGCGGCAACCGCTTTGCAAACCATCGTCTTGCCGGTTCCCGGCGGTCCGATCAACAACACGCCCCGGCGCCAGGGGAAGTTCAGCGCGGAGAACGCCGCCCGGTGATGGAAGAATCCTTCAATCGCCTCCCGGATTCGCAGCATTAGATCGGGAGGCAGGACGATATCTTCCCACGTCACCTTTCCCAGTTCCGCATCTATCTCCGGCGCATTCTCCCATCCCTCCGAGTAGATCAGGCTGCGCCCCTGGGGACGATTGACATAATCGGTCAGGCAGTCCATCAGCTTTTGCAGCGTGTCCTGGTTCTGCGCGATACAGATCGCCCAACTGCTGGTCATGGAGGTTGGCGTCAGAGCAAGTTCAATCTCCTTGCCCTGCCAGCTTGCGGCGAACCAGCCGACATAGGGGCGAAACTCGCGATCCATATCGCAGCTGCTGTAGAAGTCGGAACGCGTCAGCAGGCTGCGAAACTCCGAACACTCCTTCTTCAGAAAACGTATAAGCTGGTCGCGGTCTGCATGAAAGACCGACGTTACACACTCTGGCAGGAAACGGCGGATAGCCCGCAGCAGACCATCTTCCGAACTGCCATCCTCCGAAGAGCAGCGCAGCGCCTCATCCAGCGCGGCATCCCGCCAATCACTGAATATTTCATCCCGACCTCGTCCGATGACATCCTTCCTGATATGTTCTAAGCTGTCCATTGGTTCTATTCTCTTTCGAGCCGCAGAGACAATCTCTGTCTGCTCTCTGCGCAATGCCCTGATGATAAACTGTTATACGTAAAGCGAATGCGCTTTGAGCCACACCTCAACAGGTTTTCTGAATCTGTGAACCTGTCTGTGGATCATTCGCTACCCGCCGCCTTTTGCGCGAATGCATAGCTGCGCGACCAGTTCCGTAGCGGTTACCGCGCTCTGCAGCATTCCGAAATTCACGTCCGTCGGATTGACGTTCGCCTCGCGCAGAACCTTCTCGATGCCCGCTTCGCTCAACCGCATTCCGGCAGTAAGAAAGTCGGTGCAGGGACCAATGTGCCGGATGACAGGCGTTCCGCTCTTTTTCGCCCAGAAGTGCGCGATGACGTGAAACACATTCCCGCGTCCCCACGGGAACTGCACCGCCACCACCGGCGAGCCAAAACGCGCCAGCATATCATGGCTGGCGGCTTCAATTTTCACCTGCTGCGGGTTGACGATCTCAATCGTGTGGCTTCCCCAGAGCCACCACTGCGGATCGGCTCCCAATACAACCACCTCCGACCAGAGACTGTCCAGAAACGGCTCGACCGAGACAACCATCTCCCCGGTGCTTCGGCGATTCCAGCGCACCATTCCCGGAAAAGCCGGCTCAAGCAGATGATCCAGCGCCCAGTCTGAGGTGACCAGCCAGCCGCCATGGTGGACAAACAGCGTGATGTCCGACGGCGTCAGGTTCTTAAATGAACTGGAGCAGTTTACGAAGACGATCTTCGCCTTCAAGCGGCTGGAGGGCTTATCCTTCTCCACAGAGATGCCCAGACACTCAAACACCTTCTCCGCCTGATCATAGGAGCCAGAATAGGCAACCACATCTCCCCTGGAGACGCGATTCAGGATCGCCAGATCCTCCGGCTTCTGCTCCAGCAATCGCTGGCGGACAGCGGCGGCAGCAATCCTGTAGGCTTTATGCATGGAATCCATGTTGTTCTCCGAGCCTCCGATACGACGCGGATTCAGCGCAGAGGGCAGGCAAAAGCCTGCCCTCCCTGCCGTTCCAGCCGATTCGGGTGACTATCCCTCTCTCCGATCATCGCGAACGGGCAGAGGAGTCTCCAGAATCTCCATCAGCAACTCCAGTCGAGAAGGGCGCGACAGCATCGGGATCAGGTTGGGCAGCGAGTAGTAGTCACCGGTAAAGGTGAAAGTATCCACCACCACCTGCTTATCCTTCAACTGCCTCTCAATCCAATCGCTGACATGACCCACCTTAACGATCACCACGTTGGGTGCGATACTCATCGCCTCCCGGTACGCGATATAGGCGTCCGCAAAGTACGGGGCATGGTTCTCGCCTTCGTCGGTCACGAGGATAATCTGCTCCACCTTCTGCTTTCGCAGACGCATCGCCTCCAGCGCGCAGCCGACGCTCGTTCCGCCTCCAGCGGAGATGTACCGGAATGCCTTCTCCCAGTCGCTCAGGTTATCTCCCCGCGCCTCCACCGCGTAGGGAACCGTGTCGAACGCATAGACAATCAAGCCCGCTTCCGCCACGCCTCCAATCATCGCGCCTATCCGCTTGCCGAGTTCGATGGCGTTCTCCATCGAGCCGGACTTGTCCACCAGCATGGCGGTCGGTCGGCTGATCTTGCCCCGCAGCTTCAACTGCTCATCGGCGACCTGCATCAGACGCGCAGCCGTCTCCGGGTCTACCTCCGCGACCTCGGCAGCTTTCATCGCCTTGAACGCCGACACGCGATCCGATTTCGCCGCCTCCGCGATCCGGGCGTCTATCAACGCCTTAACCTCCGGGTGATCAATCGCGCCGCGCGCCTTCAGCGAGTTCAGGCTGTTGATGATCTCCTGCGGCGACATGGTATGGATCAGAGCGACCAGCACCGTCGGCGTCAGCGTTTTGATCGCGCCGATGGCGATGGTGTACGGAATGTGATGCTCCGCGATCAGACGCGCCTGTTCCGCCGGGCTGTCGGTTTTGACCAGCGTCTTCAGCAGAAACGCCAGGCTGTCTTCCGGCGGCGCGTTTTTGAAAAGCACCGCATCCGCGCGCTCCGACGGTTTGATGTGCAGAGTCGCGTACAGATGCCGGAGCGCTTTTCGGGCGCGCAGAGCAGCCCGGTCGAAAAAGACGGGACTCTTTTCGCGCGCGCGCAGGTAGCGCGTGACCGCCGTTCGCGCCGAACGCGGCATCTTATTCAGATTCTGCTTCATGAAGTCCACGATTCGCGCCACTTCGTAGGGCGGGAACTCCTGCAGCATCATATAGCCCGCATCCCGGTGTTCCGGCAGTTCACTGACCAGCAGATGACCGACGAAAACCTCTTTATGGTCACGCACGTCGCCGTTGCGCTGATACCAGACGGCAAGATGTCCGTAGAAGAGGGGATCAAGCTGAATTAGCTCTTTGTGCAGGCTTGCCACCTGCTCCAGTTGACGGTGCGGGGTGGTCAGCAGGCTGTTGAGCATATCCAGGCGCAGATCGCGCTCAAAGTTGGTCATCGTCATGGCTATTCTCTCTGTTGCCGGGATAAGAGACTCTTCTCTTCCATGAGGAATCGGAGGTATGGCACTTTATGTCCGCGCAAGTCATAGAAGCGGTTGTGGACACGCAGGAGTCGAACCTGCTACCCTCAGATTAGAGTCTGATGCTCTCCCAAGTGAGCTAGTGTGTAAGCTTCTACCGTCAGGGCGCGGAACAGCGTGAAAATCGGTTTTCGCCGCGCAAGTCGAAAGGGCGGTTTCAGTTCGCTCTTGCAAAGAGAGTGTGTAAGCCCTGACAGTTGGGGCGCAGCGATATCGGTTTTCTACAGGCGGGCGGGAGCCGCACAAGTCGAAAAAGCGCTTTTGTATTACCCCCCCCGTGTCATAGATTGGAGGAGGGGTAAGGATTTGAACCTTACATGGCTTTTTAGGCCCTGTTTTACCGTTTGTATGCTTTTCCTGTCGGGGCGCAGCCCCGGCTCGCCTGTAGAAATCGGCGTGGATCCAGTCTCCGCGCAAGTCCGAAACGCGATGCGTCTTGCGTGTGTCTGCCATACCACCACAACAGCCAGCGGCTGAAGACGGGATTCGAACCCGTATGACCTGCGTCACTCGTTTGTAAGCCTAACGAGTCAGGGCGCGGAGAGGACCACTCAAACTATTCTGTTTTCAAGGGACGGGCCGGATTTGAACCGACGATTCACCGGGTTGCAGCCGGGCGCCTTTGACCTGACTCGACGCACCGTCCCTCCTGCGCGTTATTCAGTTGTCCGCTGCATATCGCAACGATCAATAATGATGAAGAGACTTCGACGATATTACCGGACGATCAGACAATTTTGCAAAAAACTCCGCGCAACTTTGAAAAGCGTATTCACTTTTCAGGCGCTCTTCCACTGAGCTGCAGCCCGAAGCGTATCGGGCTGACAGGATTCGAACCGGCGACTTCCCGCTTACTTGGCGATGGTATGTAAGCTTAACGAGTCAGGGCGCGGAGACTCTTCTATTTGTGATATATTCAGACCGGTGTTTTCAGCGTCCATCTCTATCCGTAAACCGCTTCCGGTCGGATAATCAGGTTGCCGCCTGGAGAACGATCCACCACATAGAAGTCCAGACGTTTCAGGCTGACATCCAGATGCTTCGCCAGCAGTTCCAGAATCTGGCGGTCGCTCATTCCAACCATCAGTCCCAACTGCTCTTCACAGACATCAAACGAACGACCTTCAAATCGAACATGCACCATGATAGCTCTCTCCATAGATGTACTGAAATGGATATATCAGTGAAAAGAACGCCCTTCACTCTGTTTTTTTTCAGAGGAGGGCGTCAGGGAGTCGAACCGAAATAAAAAAGAAATGATTAAACGGTCGTCTTCCCTCCCTCCGCGGGCATGAGATACTGCGCCATCCCAGGGGAAAAAAACGGGGATGTAGCGCCGGGAATATGCGGTTGGTTGTATGATTTGAATCGCATGGTTGGTTAGTCTTCTGTATCGTTTCCTCTGGAACGGGAGCAGACCATCCTGTTATACAGCAGGCTGCTCCCGTTGTCAAGGGAGCGCGAGCGAGCAGACATATCTTTCTTCCGCATACTTTGACGACAGAGCTTACGGATTTGTTTCACCGCAGCGCAATCTATTTCCCCAGGAAGATCGCGGCGCGTTCGGGCAGGGATTAGCGCGTATGAGCCGAACAATAAGACGGTCTACATTCAAAACACCTTACGGAGTAAGATATGTCTCTGGATCAACTCTGCATAAACACCATTCGTATGCTCTCGATTGACGGCGTTCAGAAGGCGAACTCCGGTCATCCCGGCTTGCCGATGGGAGCCGCGCCGATGGCTTATGCGCTCTGGCAGCGTCACCTCAAACATAATCCACGCAATCCGAAATGGCCCGACCGGGATCGTTTTGTCCTCTCCGGCGGGCACGGCTCCATGCTGATCTACAGCCTGCTGCATCTGACCGGCTACGATCTGCCGATGAGCGAACTGATGCGCTTCCGTCAATGGGGCAGCAAAACCGCCGGTCACCCCGAATACCATCTGACGCCCGGCGTGGAGGTGACAACGGGACCGCTGGGACAGGGGTTTGCCCATGCGGTCGGGATGGCGATGGCGGAGGCGCATCTTGCGGCGCGCTATAATCGCCCCGGACATGAGATCGTGAATCACTATACCTATGTACTGGCATCGGACGGCGACATGATGGAGGGAGTCTGCTGCGAAGCGGCGTCGCTGGCAGGGCATCTGGGACTCGGTAAGCTGATCTGCCTGTATGACAGCAACGATATTTCGCTGGCGGGAGGAACCTCTCTCTGCTTTACGGAGGATGTCGGGAAGCGATTTGAAGCGTATGGCTGGCAGACGATCATGGTTACGGATGGCAACGATGTCGAAGCGATTGACGCCGCGCTTCGGGAGGCGAAGGCGGAAGCTGCGAAACCCACACTGATCGTCGTCAAGACCATCATCGGTTACGGCTCTCCGAAGAAAGCCGGTTCGATGGAGGCGCACGGCAATCCGCTTGGTAAGGACGAAGTGACGGCGACGCGGCGCAATCTGGGCTGGCCCGAAGAGAAAGAGTTCTGGGTTCCCGACGAGGCGCTAACCGCTTTCCGTCGGGCGATAGACCGGGGCGCGGAGGCGCAGGCGGAGTGGCAGAGTCGGCTGGACGCCTGGGCGCAAGCCTACCCTGATCTGGCGGCTGAGTGGAAGAACGGCTTCAGCGAAACGCTCCCGGCAGGATGGGACCGGGATATTCCAACGTTCGGTCCGCAGGATGCCGCCGCGACACGCGCCTCGGCGGGAAAGGTTCTGAACGCGATTGCCCCGAACTATCCGGCGATTATCGGCGGATCGGCGGACCTGAATCCTTCGACCAATACCGCGCTAAAGGGCATGGGCGATTTCGAGAATCCCGCTCTGACGCCGGGAGATGTAGAGGGAGCCGTCGGCGGAGGCTGGAGCTATGCGGGGCGCAATCTGCATTTTGGAGTGCGAGAACATGCGATGGGAGCGGCAGCCAACGGAATCGCGCTGCATGGCGGTCTGCGTCCCTATACGGCGACCTTCTTTAACTTCCTGGACTATATGAAACCGTCGGTGCGACTTGCCGGGTTGATGGAACTGCCGGTCATCTTTGT
>CAYSDM010000099.1:0-9058 GCA_964429855.1 uncultured Chthonomonadaceae bacterium | reverse complement strand
ACGGCACGCTGACCTACCTGCTTCCCCGTTCTGGCAGCCTGAGCGAGATCACCGCCTCCTGGACGGCGCGCGGAAAGAAAAGAGCCATGACGCTGCGTCCCTGCGTACAGGGCGGCGTCTATCTTGCCGGACCGGACGGACCGATCCTGCCGCAGGAGCGAACGCTGCTCTTCGTGGAGCGGCGCGGGCAGACGGTGGTTTCGCGCTGGCGGCTCGCAAAGGGCAGTCTCTCCGTTGAAGCGACCTACACCTTCCGCCTCTGGAATAAGTCGCTGGTGGTAGATGTGACCGCTCCGGGGGGGCAGGTGGCGGAGGTGCGGTTCGGCTACGCGCAGCAGGGCAGTAATCCGCGCCTCATTACCCATCCCTTCTATCCGCTGGCGGGCGGACGCCCCGCCACCGTTGTCTTCGGTGAGGCGAACGCTCCCCTCTTTTTGATGGGCAATGTGGACTGGTATCTCTCCAACGCCTCGATCCTCTACGCCGTCAACGGCATCTCGGAGGAGGGAGCGCAGTATAACGGCGGCGCGCGCTACCTGCCCAAGACCGACGGGCGGCGCAACGACTGTTACGAGCGGCTCTTCATCACCCTCTCGCCCCGTATCGAGGAGACGCTGCCGGTGGTTGCCAACCCGGTCTCTCTCTGGAAACGTATCACCGGCACGCGGGTCTGGCGGGCGCACGGAGCCTCCAGCCGCGAAGCCGATGCGCGTTTCTGGACGGAGTGCCGTCGCTGGGGCATGACGCAGGTCGTCGTTACCGATCATGAGACGATGTGGCGCGACGGCGGCGAGAGCTTCACCTTCCGCACGCGCACCGCGCCGGGCAAAGGCGGCGAGGAGGGACAGCGCGCCTACTCCCGCGTTATGCAGCAAAAACTGGGCTTTATCTACGGTCCCTACAATAACTTCACCGACTTCGCCCCGGTCAACGAATACTGGAGCGTGGACCTTATCAGCCGCACGTCGGACAATCAGCTTCAGCGGGCGTGGATGCGCTGCTATGCCCCCAAACCGGCGCGCGCGGTCGAGTACTGCGAGAAGCTGTCGCCCATCAATCAGGCGAAGTACCAGTTCAGCACCGCCTACTGCGATGTCCATACCGCCGTCGCTCCCTGGGATCGCGTGGACTACGACGCGCGCGTTCCCGGAGCCGGAACCTTCTCGGCGGTCTTCTACGCCTACGGGGAGATCATGCTGCTACAGAAAAAAGCCTGGAAAGGTCCCGTCTATTCGGAGGGCAACAACCATGCCTTCTACTGCGGATTGACCGACGGCAACTACGGGCAGGATCAGAGCTACCGTCCGGCGGAGAACCCCTGGCTGGTGGACTTCGATCTGCGGCGGCTGCACGCTCTGTGCTGCAATTTCGGCATGGGCAATCTCGATATGTTCTATGCCAACACGCCGCAGCCGCAAGAGTCGCAGAGGGAACGCGACGCCTGGATAGACCGGTTTCTGGCGGCGACCGTCGCCTTCGGGCATCCCGGCTTTCTGGTCTTTGAAGGCGGCTATCAGAACGCCCTGCGCAGCTACTATATGCTTCAGCAGCTTCACTCCCGCTACTGCCTCTCGAATCCGGTCGAGATCCGTTATGCGGATGGGCGCGGAAGACTGCTGGAGACGAGCGACGCCGTAGCGAGAGGAGACTACCGGCGCTCGCAGATCGTTACCCGCTATGCCGATGGCACGATCACCGTCGTCAACGGCAGCAAAATCGAGCGGATGTCCGTGAAAGCCTACGGGCGCGCGCTGAACCTGCCGCCCAACGGCTACGCCGGATGGACGGAGGACGGACAGATCGAAGTCCTCAGCAGCGATCCCGGCGGACACCGATGCGACTATGCGGTCACTCCCGCCTATCTCTATGTGGACGGTCGCGGACGATTTACGCGCTTCCCGAAAGCCGCCGGAAATGGAATCGGGATATGCCGAATACTGCCCGGCGGAGACTATGAGATCATTCTCTATCAGGGGGCGGAGTGCGGCTTTGCGGTACGCGCCGATTCTGCCGTCGCGCTCAATCAGGAGGGGCGCGAGATGGGACCGGCGACGCTTCGGGTGTCACGCGGCTTAACCTACGTGGTTCCGGTAAAAGGAGCGTTCAGTTATCGGCTGAGAGGAAGACCGGGCAGACCGCTCTCCCGCCTTCGCAGCGCGCGATGGGAGGTGGTGGCGGGAGAGCGCGTCACGGTGACCGGCAGACAGTCGCACGCGCTGACGATTCCGGCGCAGGCGCAGGTCGGCGAGCGTATCTGGCGGCAGGCGGAGGGAGCGTGGATTGACTTCACGGTGATGCCGATGGCGGACATCGCCCTGTCACTGGAGGGCAGCCGCCTGCAGGTGGACATCTCCAGCCGTCTGCCGGTAGAGCGTCCGATGAGGGTTCGCGTCGGCTCGCAGGAGGCGCAGACTCGCTCCTCTGCAAAAAGAACGCGCCTCTCGTTTAATCTGGAAGCGCCGCGCGAGGAGAGCGCAGACCTTCTGACGGTCGAGGCGCGTTCCGGCGCGATGTCGCAGACGATGGAAATCGGGCTGCGCGCGGAAATGGGACGAGAGCGAATCGCCGCGCTGCCGGAGCGCCGCATCACCGGAATGCGCCTGCGCGGAGAGCGTGAGGTCTCCTCCTTCGGTCTGACCGGAGCCATCGCGCAGGAGCAGCGGATCGAGTGCGGCGGAGATACCCGACAGGGCATCTTCATGCATCCGCCCTGGCAGGGAGGCGTCGGCTATGTATTTGTGCTGTATGATCCGGTGCAGCTTCCGGCAGACCGACCGGCGCGGCTGCGCGCCTCCGTCGGCAAAGCGGACGGCAGCGATGCGGGAGACGGCATTCTTTTTCAGATCGCGATCCTGGATGAGGCAGGACAGGAGCATCTTCTGAGCGAACATACCGTGACGCGGCACGGCTGGGAGGAGATGGAGGCGGATCTGAGCCGCTGGGCGGGGCAGCGCGCGCGGCTGAAGCTGATCGCCGATGTTGGACGGGCGGATAATTCGACCGGCGACTGGGCGGGATGGTCCGATTTGCGACTGGAGGCGCGAGATGCCGCGCTGCGCTATGTGCTGGATTCGCAGACGGAAGCCTATCGCCGTGCGCCGGGACCGATGCCGATCGCTGGACTGACGGTCGAAGGGCTGCGAAGCGCGCGGGCGGGCTGGCTCCGCTACGAGGGCAAGGGGCTGGAGGGAGTCGGAGCGTATGCCACCTACGGACTTCTCAACGGGGTCGAGATCGGAACGCTGGCTCCCGCGCACGGCAACGAGCAGGCGGGCGAGTTCTCCGCGCCGGTGCGCGTTCCCCTTCCCATAGAAGCGATTCGCGCGCTGAGGATGTATAACCGTTTCACGCTGCTCAATCCCAACCGGGACTCCTTCAGCGCGCGCCGTTTCTGGATCGAACTGGAACTGGCGGACGGACGGCGATGCTCCTCCGAAATCACCGCCGCCGCCTTCAGTCAGCCGACCGACTGGCCCTTTTCGGAGGGGATTCGGCTGCCGTTCGACCAGCCCATCACGCTGGGGATCTGGTTTCGCCCGGCAAAGGTTCCCGACAGACCGTAACGCGCAATGTTCTGCGAGACAGGGGGAGACGCATTGGAGAAAGTAGAGAGAGCGGAGAGGATTTCACGACGGGAGTTTCTGGGACGCGCCGGAGCGGTGACAGCAGGCATGGCGGCGATCCCGCTGTTAGGGCAAGCCCGGGGAACCGCGCCCGTCGAAAAGCGGATCGTCGGCAGCGGCAGGCAGCGGTATGAGGTGATCCACGACTGGCTGAAGCCTCCCTCCAACGTTCTGTGGGGAGATACGCACGGCGTCGCGCAGGACTCGAAGGGGCGCATCTATGTCGCGCATACCGTTCACCCGGACAGCCCCGCTAAACACGCCGTCGTCGTTTTTGACAAGAACGGAGCGTTCTTAACCTCCTGGGGGGAGCGGTTCGCTGGAGGCGCGCACGGAATCGAGGTGCGGAAAGAGGGTAAGGAGGAGTTTCTCTATCACTGCGACATCGCCCACCGGAAGGTGGTGAAGACGAAACTCGACGGAACGGTTGTCTGGGAGAAGGACGCCCCGGAGGAGTCGGGACTCTATAAGAACGGAGAGCCGTTTGTTCCCACCAACATCGCCTTCTCGCCCAACGGCGACTTCTACGTTGCGGACGGCTATGGCTCCGACTGGATTCATCAGTATCGGCTGGATGGCAGCTATGTCCGCAGCTTTGGCGGACGCGGCACAGAGCCGGGCAGGTTTCGCACGGCGCACGGCATCTGGCTCGATGATCGGGGACGGGAGCCGCTTTTGGTCATCACGGACCGCACCAACAGCCGCTTTCAGTACTTCACGCTGGACGGGAAGTATATCAGCGGAGCCGCGACGGGCATGCGTCTGCCCTGCAACTTCGACGTTCGCGGCGATATGATGGTGGTCGCGGATCTGAAGAGCGTGGTGACGCTGCTGGATAGAGACAACCGGGTGATGGCGCAGCTATGCGACGGCGACCCGTCGAACCTGCGCGGCGCGCCCCGCGAGCAGTTCCTTCCCGGCAAGTTTATCCATCCGCACGACGCCATGTTCCTCAAAAATGGCGACATCCTGGTGGCGGAGTGGGTTCCCATCGGGCGAATCACCCTGCTGAAGAAGGTGTAACGGCGTCTCTCGCGAAGACCCGCGTCGGCGGGTTTCACGCCTTATCAGCGCGGATTGACGGGCGTGCCGTTATGGCGCACCTCAAAATGCAGGTGCGGACCGGTGGAGAGACCCGTGCTGCCGACCCGCCCGATGACCTGCCCCTTCTCAACGCTTTGCCCTTCCGACACCAGTAGGGCGGAGCAGTGCGCGTAGAGCGTCGAAACGCCGCCCCCGTGATCTATGATGATCGTGTTGCCGTAGCCCCGGCGATATCCGGCGGAGATCACCTCCCCGGCTGCCGCCGCGCGGATCGGCGCGCCGTAACCGGCGGAGATGTCAATGCCGGTGTGCATCCGGGTTCTCCGTAGGATAGGATGAAAACGCAACCCGAACCCGGAACTGATCGGACCGTCGGCGGGCTTGCTGAAGGAGCCGGACCATCCCCGCGCCACCCTCTCCCGTCCGCGCGGAGTCTCCTGTATGGCGCGAATGGCGGCTTCGATCTCCTGTGAGGAGGATTCCAGTTCATCCAGCGCCTCCTGCATATCCTCCCGCTGCTCCCGCATCTCCGCCAGCAGTTCGCGCTTGCGCCGCACGTCGGCGCGAAACTGATCGCGGTCTGCACGGTACTGCGCGGTCAGTGTCTCCTGTTCGCGCTGCTGCGCCTCCAGTTCGCGCCGATCCATCTCCAACTGCCGCTGATCGGAGCGAATGCCCTCTACCAGTCGGAGGTCGCTGTCCACAATCCGCTCGATATAGTAGGCGCGTGACAGGTAGTCCTGCACGCTGCCGGACTGAGTCAACACCTCCATATAGGTGATATTTCCCATCTGGTAGTTTTCGCGCACCCGGCGGGCAAGGACTTTCTGGCGTCCCTTCAGACGCTCCTCCGTCTCCGTGATTCGCTTCTGAAGCGCCTCCCCCCGCTCCTGCAGAAACTCCAGTCTCGCCTTCGCCGTCTCCAGACGCTTCTCCGCCTGCAATAGACGCGCTTCGACGGTCTCGATCTCGTCGGTGATTTTGACTTCGCGGCGTCGGGTCTGTCGAATCTCGGCGCGCGTTTCGCGTATCTCGGCGCGCACCGAGTTGAGTTCCCTGCGCAGCGTTTTTGCGCTTTTTCCCCGCGTGCGCGAAGAGGCTTTTCGCTTTGAGTCTCGCGGCTCGGCAGGGAGCTTCCCGCCTCCCGGCAGCAGGGAGAACGCGGCGACGAATAGCAAAAGAGGAAACAACGGGAGAAGTCGTCTCATATCCGTTTCAGAAAGCGTCGAATGGAGAGCAGGCTTCCAAGCCAGCCGATCAGCCCGCCGAGGAGCGTCAACATCCCGATCATCAGCCAGGGACTGATGGCGGAAGGAAGCGACTGCGCCAGCGGGGTCTGGAAACGACTGGTATACTGGGAGACCTGATAGACCACAAACAGCACCAGTCCCCCCGCCATCGCCGCGCCGACAATCCCGTAAAAGATGCCCTCGAGCGTCATCGGCAGGCGAATAAAGCCGGGGGTCGCGCCGACAAGCTGCATGATTCGTATCTCGCGGCGGCGCGCAAAGACCGTCAGGCGGATGGTGTTTTGAATGACCAGCACAGTGGCGGCGAAGAGTATCAGCGCGATCACGCCCCCCACGTTGCGCACCAGTCGGGAGGTCGCGAGCAGCCTGTCCAGAGTCTCATGCCCGTCGCGCACCGCCTCGATGTCGGGAAAAGTCTTCCGATCCCGCAGCAGCGCGGCGAAAACCTTCGTCTGCGCCGGATCGTCCAGATGCACGTCCAGCCGATCCGGCAGCGGGTTCTCATCGCCCAGCGCGTCGGTGATGCCGGTCGCCCGCTCTCGATCCTGCTGCCGCATATCGGCGAGCGCCTGCTCCCGGGAGTAGAGCGTTACGCGGGAGACGCCCGGAAGCGATGCGATTCTTTTCTGCGCCTCCAGCGTCTTCTCGCGGGTCGTCTCCATCTGCATAAAGACAGCGATCTCGAACTGCCGCGGCTGCGCCTCCGCAAACTGAGTCAGCCGGAACAGCAGGTAGAGCGCGCCGCCAAGCACCGCCATCGCAATCGTGACGGTGGTCAGCGCCGCCAGCGACATCAGCCCGTTGCGGCGGATGTTCTTGCCGGCTTCATCCATCAAAAAGAGAAGACTGGTCAATCTCACGCTGTCATCATCCCGCGTCTATTTTTATCCTCTCATCAGCCCGCGCAACGAAAGAAGCAGCCGCGCCGCCACCACGCCGCCGTAGGCGGCAAACAGCCCGATGAAGACGCTCGCAAGGATATTCAGCGCGGCGAGATGGTAGCGGCGTCCCTCCGCAATCAGTTGCAGCGTCTCGTAACCGAAGGTGGAGAAGGTCGTGTAGGCTCCCAGAAATCCGATGGCGACAAACAGACGCCACTCCTCGCGCCAGGGAAGCTCCAGCGCAAGCCGGGCGAACAGCCCCAGGATAAAGCATCCCGTCACATTGACAAGAAGCGTTCCGTAGGGAAAACTCGCCCCGTAACGCTCCTGTACCCATCCGCCGATCAGGTAACGCGCATTCGCCCCCAGAAATCCCCCCAGTCCCACCACCATACATTTCATCCACACGCCCGAATTCTCCTTGCCCGTTGCATTATCCCCTTGACAGACAGGCAATCCTTCAGTATAATCTATCCTCGCTGAACCAATCAAATAGACCATGGCGCCATCGTCTAGCGGTCAGGACAGGGGGTTCTCAGCTCTCAAACCGGGGTTCGATTCCCCGTGGCGCTATTCATAAGGGGAGCGCAGTGCGCGCTCCCTGTTTTCATGCCCGGCAGAATCCTCTCGCTTGAAAGAGCATCTGCCCCGCGCTACGCAGAAAGCACGTCGGCGAAAACGAATCCGTCCCGCTCTACCACCTCTCCCGCAGAGACCGCCAGCGGCCCCGAAAACATCGGACCGTCCCAGACAAAGGAGTGAAACTCTCCGGCTTCGCCGCACGGATCCACCCCGTCCGGCAGGTCGTTCAGCAGGGACTGGTCGAAAGCCCGCCCTGCAAAGGAAGCCGGAAGGCAGCGCGGATCCACGCAGGTCAGGAGGGCGCGCAGACCGCCCTCTAACATCTCGTGCGCCAGCGCGCGGGTCGGCTTGCCCCAGAGCGGAAAAAGCGGAGTAAGCCCCGTCCCCGCCATCTTCTCTTCGCGATAGGCGCGCACATCCTCCAGAAACAGATCGCCGAACGCTACATGCGTGACGCCCATCTCCCGCTGCACCCTGTCCACCGCCTTCTGCATCGCCGCCTCGTACTGCTCGTTGGAACAGGGCCAGGGAAGGGGAACCGTGACCAGAGGAAGCCCTGCCGCCTGCGCCTGCATCTCCAGCAGATTCCGGCGCACCGCGTGCATCGCCACCCGATCAAACGCCTCGTTGAGCGTCGTCAGCAAGCCGACAATCTCCACCTCCTGCGACCGGCGAAGCGTATGGAGCGTCCATGCCGCATCCTTCCCGGAACTCCAGGAGATCAAAACGCGAGGTCTCTGCACTCTCTTTTATGCTCCCGGAAGCTCGATGCCGGTGATGCGGCGGAAGGCTTCGCGATACTTGGCGGCAGTGCGCTGCACCACCTCCGTCGGCAGATTCGGCGCGGGAGGCTGTCTGTTCCAGCCGGAGGCGATGAGCCAGTCGCGGAGATACTGCTTGTCGAAGGAGGGCTGCGACTGCCCTGGCGTATAGATCGCAGCATCCCAGAAGCGGGAAGAATCGGGCGTCAGCGCCTCATCCACCAGCGTCAGGCTGCCCTGATGATGCCCGAATTCGAACTTGGTGTCGGCGATAATGATGCCGTTTTCCAGCGCGCGCTCCGCCGCCGCCTCGTACAGTTCGATGCTGACCTCCTTCAACCGCTCGGTCATGTCTTCCCCGACGATATGGCGCATCTGCGCCAGACTGATGTTCTCATCGTGACCGCTCTGGGCTTTGGTAGCGGGCGTGAAGATCGGGTGCGGCAGACGATCCGACTCGCGCAGCCCCGCCGGAAGCGATACGCCGTGCAGGGGCACCGCGTGGCTCTCTCCTCCCGCCTCCTGATACTCCTTCCAGAAGGAGCCGGCAAGATAGCCGCGCACCACGCACTCCACCGGGAAGACCTTCGCCTTCAACGTCAGCATGGCGCGTCCGTCCAGCCGACGATAGAGGTCCGGCGTTATATGAACGCCCGCCTCTTCCAGACGCGCCATGATAAAGTGCATGTCGGCGGTGATGTAGTGATTGGGCATAAAAGGACGCAGGTGCAGGAACCAGAACCGCGACAACTGCGTCAGCACCCGCCCTTTGTTCGGTATGCCGTTGGGCATCACCACATCGAACGCGGAGATTCGGTCGCTGGTGACGATGAGCAGCATATTCCCCAGATCAAAGATATCGCGCACCTTCCCGGTTGCGTAATGACGCAGACCCGGTATCTCGGCAGACAACTGTA
>CAYSDM010000098.1:0-9284 GCA_964429855.1 uncultured Chthonomonadaceae bacterium | reverse complement strand
AGCGCCAGGGTCGCAAACCCATGTCCGTACATTGGCGGTCCCGCTCCGCCTCCCCGCGCCACCAGTCCGTTGCGCTGCACGCTGTCGGCGAGCCAGTCCACAGCGCGATTCAGCAGATCGCCATACTTCCCCCGCCCCGGCTGATGCCCGGCGGCAAGAAACGCCAGTACGCACAGTCCGGTTACGGCGGCATCCTGATTATAGACGCCGCTGTTCCAGTTGCCCGCAGGCTGTTGCCGGGCTGCCAGATACTCCAGACCGCGCTGCATCGCCGCTTCCGATTTCGGTGTTCCCAGATACTCACGCGCTTCGACATCGAACGGGTTTTTCCCCTGCGGCTGCGCCTGCATCGGCTGTATCTGCAGCGCGGCAAATGCCGTGATAAGGGTTATCAGAAACCGGCGGAACATGCTCATCCGTCGTCTCTCACTTTCTCTATGTCATTCGCACTCTGCTACCGCCCTCCCCCGCGTTCGGACAGAGCCTTATAGTACTGATTCACCAGATCGCGGTACTCGGCGGGAACGCGCTCCTGTCGTCCTTCGCGCATGGCGCGCTGCGCGCGGGGCGAAAGGTCGGTCATACGACCGGCGCGCGGATCGGGCTGACCGAACGGACCGGTCTTCGGCTCGACCACCGGGGCAAAGGTGCGGCTGGCAGGCTGATTGCCGCCCTGCTGCTGCGCGGTCTGCTGTCCTGCCTGCTGTTGCTGCTGGGCGCGCTGTTGGCGCTGCTGGCGCATCGCCTGCTGCGTCTGCCCGATCGCCTTATCGAGCATCCGTACAATCTGCCCCTGCTTATCCTGCGTCGGCTTGCCGGTCTCGGACTGTTGCAGCATATCCATCACATCTTCCATCTGTTCGGATGCCTTCTGTACGCCCTGCGCGATCTCAGGGTTTCCGCGAAGCTGCTGCGCGGCGCGCTGCGTGATGCGCTGAGTCTCGCGCTGAGCCTGATTGAGATAGTTCAGTTCTCTCTGCTGGTCGGCGGTCATGTTGCGATTAGGATTTCGATTTCGCCGCTGATCGAGACTCGTCGTCTCCTGCTGAATCTGCGCCTCCATCTCTCTCGCCAGACGAAGCTCCCCGGCGGCTTCCGACATCTGCTGCTCTGCGCTGGACTGCTGTCCTCCGCTCTGCGCCTGTTGCTGCGCTCCCTGCGCCTGTTGTCCCAGAGAGCGCGCGATCCGCTCCAGGGTCTGCGCAGCGTATTCCTGCTGACGCTGTGTGTCTTCGCCGGTATTCTGCTGTTCCAGACCGCGCGCCGCGCTGCCCATGCGTCGGTTCGCCTCTCCGAGCGCCCACTTGAATGCCTCCGAGGGCATCTGCGGAGTCAGACTCTGGCTGCGCTCCAGCAGTTTGGACTGCTGTTGTGAAAGCTGCTGTGCGCGCTGCTGCTGCGCCGGGGAGAGTTGACCGTTCTGCCGCTGGCGATCAAGCTGTTCTGTCTGCTTTTCCAGACCGCGCTGCTCTTTCGCAAGCTGCTCGACGGCGCGCTGCATCTTTCTGGCATCCGCCTGCTGCTGCATCTTTCGCGCTGCATCCCGCAGTTCCAGCGCCGCCTGAAAAAGCTGGCGCGTCGCCTCCTGCGCCGAGGGAGCCGCCATATCCGCATCATTTTTGTTGAGCTGCGTCTCAGATTGATTCAGAAGTTCACGGGCGCGGTTGACGGCGGTCTGCGCGCGCGGGACATCCTTGATCTGCGGGGAGACCTGCTCTGCCTGCTTGCCCAGTCCCTGCTCCTCCTTCGCAAGCTGCCGGGTCTGCTCGGTGTTGGGGTCGCTGCGAACGGCGCGCGCGATCCGGTTCTGCTCCACCGCCATCCTCTGCAGACGATCCGCCATCTGTTCAAGCTGTTCGGCGCGTTTCTGCATCCGCGCTTCCTGCTGCTGCTGCGCCGCCTGATCCAGGTTCTCTGCCAGTTCCTGAAGATCGCGCGCCGCCTCATTCTGCCGGGGTTCCGCCTCGGAGGGCTGCCCGGACTGAAGATTGCGCTGCGCCGCGCTCTGCTTTTGCGTCGTTCCTGCCTGTTGAGACTGTCTGGAGGCTTTCTGGAGCGAGGAGGCGTTCTGCTGACCGCGTTCACCGGCATCGCGCGCCGCTCGCTGCACCTGCTTTTGAAGATTCTCCGTCTGTGCGCGCAGTTCCGCCTGTTTTCGCGCCAGATCGTTCAGACGCGCCCGCTCCTGCGCGGACATCTGCGCCGGAGATCGGTTGCCCATCTGCGCCTTCGCCAGCGCCGATTCCTCGGCAAGCTGCTGCTGCTCCCGCGCCAGCCTCTCCGCCTCCTGCGCCATCTGCGCGGCGTCCGGCGCGCGACTTGCCTGCTGCGCCAACCGCTCCAGTTCGCGCCGAATCTGCTCCTGCTGCCGGGAAGCCTCCGACAGCGCGCCGCGACGGATACTCTCGGACGCCTGCAGCATCTCCTGTCGCCCCAATCGCTCCAGACTCCGGGAAGACTCTTCTCGTCGCTGAAGCGTGGAGGAAGCCCCCAGACGATTATCCCGAAGCTGCTCGTTGGTCTGCTGCATACGGCGCGACAGGTCAGTTGTCTCCTGCGAAAGGCTCCTCTGCGCCGACTCCGCCTGCGACTGCCTGTTTCGGTCTCCGGTTCGCTGCGCCTGCTGTACCTGCGCCTGCGCCTCTCGCTGCCGCTGGATCAACTGCCGAAGAGTCTCCTCCTCCTGACGCATCTGCGAATCCAGCCGTTCACGCATCTCTTCCGCGCCGACAATCGTCACCCGGTACGACGCCGAACGTCCCGTATGCGGACCGGAAATCGTATCATTGTCGCGAGCAGCCGCCTCATAAACCAGCGTATCGCCGGGTTTCAGATTGAGCGAGCCAAGCTGCCACGGACCTGCCGTCGTCGCTTTCTGGCCGCCGTCCGCGCCGGGAAGCGGAACAGAGCCGTTTCTTCGTCCGACCCGATAATCGAGACGCAGTTCATTCACCCCGTAGTCATCGGACGCTGTGACGCGCATCTGGATCATGCCTGCAGGGGTTCTCTCCACATCTGCGCCCGGCTTGACAATCTGCACCGTCGGCTTCTCATCCGGCTGTGCGCGAACGGTATACTGTGGGGGAGGCGCGGCTTCAAAACCGTTTCTATCCGTCAGGCGCAGGCTGTAGCTCATATCTTTCTGCACCATCATCTCGCCCTGCGCCTGCTCGCCATCCACCCGCCACGCCTCCTGTTTCGCGCCCTCCCCGATCATGGTCACCGCCTGCAGCGGTTTGTTGGCGGTCGCCTGCACCTGCACCCGCGTACCGACCGGCGCCACGATATTTCCGGCGGTTGCCTCGACCACCTCCGGCGGACGGCGCGTATGAGGCGGATAGGCGAGATTCAGGCGCACATTAAGGATCGTGGGACGATCCTCTACCCGCACCATATGCGGATTGGCGCGACCATCTCCGGAAGTCGCATAGTAGGTGATATTCTGCTGAACATCGTTGAGCTTAAAGGAGAAGAGATGAAAATCGCCATCGGCGGAGCGGGAAACCTGTGGAGTCGCCAGTTCCGCCTGTGACCATCTTCCCTGCTCAAAACGGTAGTGAAGAACGGCGCGATCCGCCAGGTCACCTCCGACCTTCACGCCGAGAACCACATCCTCGCCCCGCGGAATCACCGAATCGCCGGGAGTCACCCAGACCTGCGTGCGGGCATAGATGGGAATGTCCGCACCGGGAAAGAGAATCCGCTGTGCCCACACCGCCATTGCGCCCGGAGCGAGGATGATCTGCGTCAGCAGCGCGAACCCCATAAAACCCGCCACGATCATCGGGCGTTGAACCAGTTGATGGGGAACGGCTTTCGCGAAATTCAACGGGGCTGCCAGCCGATCCGTCTCTCGCTGGAGAGAGGCGACAAACGAGGAGGAGTATCCGGCGGTCGCGCCTGTATGCGCCAGTTCGACGGTCGTCAGCAGGCGTTCATCGAGAGCCGGGTAGCGACGCTCCACCATGGTAGCCAGCGCGGTATCAGGCAGACGCCTCCAGAACGGGCGCACCAGAAAAACCGCTGTCGCGACGATCAGCCCGACAATCAGCGTCACCAGCCAGGCAAGCCTTCCGCCGTTCGTCAGCGCCAGAAGCCGGTCACTGTGAAACGAGGTCAGGATTAACGCCGACATAACGGCGCAGACCGAGGCAGCCCCCGCCGCCATGACGAGAGTTCGCCATCGCCTTCGCGCCTCGTTCAGTTTCGCCTGAAGGGATTCGGACATCTTTGCTGCCTCCGTTCTTCGGTCTGTGCGCGTCTGCCCCGTCTGATATGCAAAACGGCGCGCCGCCGGACGCGCGCCGTTGTCTGAATCTCTGTTGTTCTATATGTTAGAAGTACGTAGCGGAGAAAAGTTACATCACAGTTTTTATTGCATCAACATTGCGTCGGATAAGAGAGACGCCGCCCTCATCATACCAGAATGGCGAGGAGGCGGCAAGCCCTGTCCTCTTTCGATCACTGCAGAACATCCAGGCAGTCCACCGGCAGAATCCCGCTCTCGCTCCGCACAACCAGCGCATGAAACCCATCGGGAAGATTCTCGCGCTCCAGCAGCGGCTTCGATGGCTCCTCGGTCTGCGCGTTCAGATCCAGCGAAGCGATATGCACCCCGTTCAGCAGCGCCACGCAGCGCCCATATCGCGGTCCGCGGGGAAGCCAGAGGCGAAATCCCCGACCGCGAAAGTTCCATTTGACCCGCTCTCCCGGTTGATGGCAAAGAGCGCCGCGATGATACCGGAACTGCGGTGATTCAACACGCTGATAGTCGTTCTCACTGACTCCGATGCGGTTATCCGCTCATGGGAAGAGGAAGACACGCCTCGTTCGAGGGAATCGGACGAGGCGAATAACGTACTCGACACAGAGCCGGTTTTTACCGGAAAGAGGCAGAGCAGCATGACGATTCCAGCCAGCGTCCAGAGGCAAAGAGGATGCATAGAAATTCCGTATCAGAATCGCTCGAATCGCTCAACATCCACCACAAAGACCACCGCGCCGCCCACCAGCACCTTGACCGGCGAGGGCATGAAGGTTCCCACCGGAGCCGCGTCGGGAGGCAGGACATTGACGAACTGTTCGCGGGTTTTGCAGCTATCGCCGATCACCTGCAAAGCCTTCTCCAACTCCTTCTCCTCCACGCCGATCAGCAGGGTGACATTGCCTTCGCGCAGAAAACCGCCGGTGCTGCCGATCTTCGTGAATTTGAAGCCGTTCCGAAGCAGCGATTCGGTGATCTTATTCTTATCGCGATCATGAACCACTGTAATGACGAGTTTCATAATACCTCCCTCATACCGCCACAAGAGAGACGAAAGGCGGTCGCGGCTTTCCGCCTTTCACCCTGCATCCCGGATCGCTTCCTGAACTTCTCGCAGGATTTCGGCATGGATCGCCTCGACCGAACTTGCCGCATCCACCACCCGGATACGCTCCGGGAACAGCCGCGCCTCCGAAAGATACCCCTCGCGCACGCGCTGATGAAAATCCAGAGTCTCGGCTTCCATCCGATTGCGGTCGGACTGGCGGGACAGCCCGCTCTCTACCGGCAGATCCAGTAAAATGGTTAGAGCGGGAGTCAGGTTGTCGGTGACAAAGGCGTTCAGTCGGCGCACCCACTCCAGATCATGCCCGCGCGCATAGCCCTGATAGGCAACCGTAGAATCGATGTAGCGGTCGCAGAGAACAATCTCTCCTGCCTGAAGGTGCGGAAGCAGCACCCGCTCTGCATGCTGCGCTCGCGCCGCCAGAAAGACCAGCAGTTCCGTGATAGGAGTCACCGGGGCATCTGCGGCAAGAACAACGGCGCGCAGCGCCTCTGCCACCGGATCGCCCCCCGGCTCGCGAGTCGTAAAGACCGTTTTTCCCTGTGTCTGAAAATACTCCCGCAGCAGGCGAATCTGAGTCGTTTTCCCCGCGCCCTCGATCCCCTCAAATGTGATGAATAGACCGGACATAACAGGCAGCCTCATTCGACGACGGCACGGGCAAAATCACCACTCTCAGGAGACCGGCAGAATGCGGACTCGACGGCGCGGCTCCACGCCGATGCTCTCGGAGAGCAGTTTGTGCTTTTCAACGATCTGGTGCTGCAGGCGGCGCGTATAGCTGTTTTGTGGAGAAAGCTCCACCGGTTCGCCGGTGCTGAGTGCGCGCTGCACTCCCTCTTCCGCTTCACGCATGGCGTCTTCGGTAAATCCCTTCTCCAGCGCGCCTGTCTGGAAGATGTCTCGGATCGCGGAGA
Organism: uncultured Chthonomonadaceae bacterium; assembly: GCA_964429855.1. Lineage (GTDB taxonomy): Bacteria > Armatimonadota > Chthonomonadetes > Chthonomonadales > CAJBBX01 > CALLMM01. The sequence goes on along the minus strand of CAYSDM010000098.1, from coordinate 3,037 downwards.
CGACCTGCGTATAGGTGTTGCTCTTAATGATATAGGTCGGCAGATTCCGCGCCGCTCCTTCGCGCATCTTCGCCGGTTCGCGGCGATAGTTTGCTTTCAGCGCGATGATGACATCCGCTTCATGGATGTCGCGAGCGATGACGGCGGGAACGCGGCTCTCCAGAATCGCCCGATCCAGACGGTTTCGGTTGACGCCGTAGGGAAAGATTTTCAGAGTCGTCGGCGTCTCCCGGCGAATTGCCGGCGAAGCCGGAGAGCGAAATGCCTCTCTTGCGGATCGCTCGACAGGCGCGTACTCCTCCTCCTCGTCGTGTTCCTCTTCCTCGATCTGGTTCCGGTCCTTGCGATAGGCATCCGCCTTCTGAACAACCTCGATCTCGCCTTCGGAATTGCGGATGCGAATCTCCGGACGCGGGCTCTGACCGCGCAGCATTCGATCCACTGTCTGCATCACATCATGGTGGATCGCCAGCTTATCCATGTCCATGATCTCGATCACCACATCGAAGGTCGGCGGAGCTTTGCGCTCCAGCACGGTCTTCTGCGTCCCGCGTCGCCGCGCCTCGTCATCCGAGAGCGTCACCGCCTGAATGCCGCCGATCAGATCGCACAGGGTCGGGTTGACCAGCAGGTTTTCCAGGCTGTTGCCGTGCGCGGTTCCCACCAGCATGACGCCGCGCTCGGCGATGGTGCGCGCTGCAAACGCCTCCTGCTCCGTACCGATCTCGTCAATGACGATCACCTCCGGCATGTGGTTCTCCACCGCCTCGATCATGACGGCGTGCTGAAGCGACGGCTCGGCAACCTGCATCCGGCGCGCCCGTCCGATAGCCGGGTGCGGAATGTCTCCGTCGCCGGCGATCTCATTGGAGGTGTCCACGATCACGACCCTCTTTTTCAACTCTTCGGACAACACGCGGGCGACTTCGCGCAGTTTGGTGGTTTTACCTCGACCGGGACGCCCCAGCATCAGGATGCTCTTTCCGCCCTCGACAACATCCTGAATGATGTCTATCGTTCCGTAGACGGCGCGTCCGATGCGGCAGGTCAAACCGACGATCTTTCCAACGCGGTTGCGAATGGCGGAGATGCGGTGAAGGGTTCGCTCGATCCCGGCGCGGTTATCTTTGCCGAATGCGCCTACCCGATTGACAACATACTCGATATCGTGATCGGTTACAAACTCTTTGCCTAACTCTACGACCCGCTCCGGGAATCGCGCTTCTGGTATGCGTCCCAGATCAAGAACGATCTCCAGAAGGTCTTCCAGACTTCCAGAGCGTTCCAGGTTCTCACGGACTGCCGGAGGCAGCACATCCAGCAGCTGCGACAGGTTGTCGGTGATCTTCTGTTGTTTCACGATCAGTTCGCGGGAGCTTCGTGGTCCCGCCTCCAGTTGAGTACTCAAGGGGTTTTTAATAACTCCTTTGGCAGGCGTTACAGCGCCTGAAAATAGACGGCGAGCGCAGAACGGACTGTCTCTCGCCTGCAGTCTTCGCCTTCACACAGAGAGTGGGAAAGACTCTCCCATGGAAGCGGCTGCGGAATGAATGCTTCAGAAACGAACCGGAGTGTTTACACACATACTTATTTTTATCTATCTGCACTCCTGCCGGATGGTTCCCCCGGCTACAATCATACCAATTACTTCCCCGTTTTTCAAGTTCGCCGCGCCGATTTCAACGCCATAAACGGTATCGTCCGGTTTCACAGCCCTGCTAAATAGTGTCGGACACGCCGATAATAGTGCCTGAAGGTAGAATATAGTGTGTCGTTATCCGTGATCTGGCGCGTCAGGGTTGCCCTGTCCTGGCATTTTCAGCTATAATATCTACCGAAAGCACGCGCTGACCTCGATGGAACCATCAAATCTGCTCCCATTCGGCGTGCATTGCGGATATATCGTAGCGCCCATGCAAGCCCGGGATACATTCTGATCGTATCCTTTGCATTAAGTCCCCATACTGCCAACGCTCCAAGGATGTGGCGTGATCCCAAGGAGGACTTGCAGTCACCATGCACCCATATGCCTTTCCGGACGCTCCTTTTCCACCGGATAGACGGCGTATCACCGCGCGCAGAGCGTCCAATCTACCAACCAGAACGCGGTGGCTCTATGGTTTTGCTCCGGCTCTTGCCGGCACTCTCTCACTACCCCTCTTACGCCCCAATTCCATGACTGAGATAACCACTATGATTACCTTAGCTTTGCTCCTTGTTCTCGCCGTATCTCTCTGGAGATACGTACAACGCTTCCAGTCCGAACCTTCTGCGTCCCGGCGCATTGGAATGGCGCTGCTGACGCTGCTGCTCGCAACCGTCGCCTCGCCCCTTCTGGCGCAGGAGCCGCATAAAGGCGGCGGGGAAGCCAATCTGGTTGTGCCGGATCTGGGTTCCGTTCAGTTTCTGGGAACCTCCGGCAGCACCCTGCTGATGGCAGGCATTGTCGTCTGTTTGCTGGGAATGATCTTCGGACTGATGGTCTACTCCCAGTTGCGCAACGCCCCCGTGCATCAGTCCATGCTGGAGATCAGTGAACTGATCTATGAGACCTGTAAGACCTATCTGATCACGCAGATTAAGTTTATAGGCATCCTCTGGGCGTTCATCGGCGCGGTCATTTTCGTCTACTTCGGCATCCTGCAGGGCTACTTCACCCAGGGTAAGACCTTACAGGTGTTTATCATTCTGGCGTTCTCTCTGGTGGGTATCGCGGGAAGCGCATCCGTCGCCTGGTTCGGCATTCGGGTCAACACCTTTGCCAACTCCCGCACCGCCTTCGCCGCGCTGGCGGGCAAGCCGTTCCCCTGCTACGCGATTCCGCTGAAGGCGGGAATGAGTATCGGCATGGTGCTGATCTCCGTAGAACTGCTCATCATGCTGGCGATCCTGCTGTTTATCCCCGGCTCCTATGCCGGTCCCTGTTTCATCGGATTCGCCATTGGCGAGTCGCTCGGAGCCGCTGCACTGCGTATAGCGGGAGGCATCTTCACCAAGATCGCCGACATCGGCTCCGACCTGATGAAGATCGTCTTCA
>CAYSDM010000097.1:0-9527 GCA_964429855.1 uncultured Chthonomonadaceae bacterium | reverse complement strand
GAGGAGTTCGCCGACTACTGGGCGCTCAAATGGTGCGACCTGCTGCGGGTCAAGTCGGAATTCCCGATCAATCTCTGGCCCAACGCCGTCCAGACATATCATCGCTGGATACGCGCCTGCATCCGGGATAACGTCCCTTATGCGCAGTTTGCGCGGGAGCTTCTCACCTCCAGCGGCAGCAACTTCCGGGTTCCTCCGGTAAACTTCTATCGCGCCGTCCAGAACCGGCAGCCGCAGACCATTGCCCGCGCGGTCGCGCTGACATTCATGGGCTGCCGTGCCGAAAAGTGGTCTCGCGAGCGTCTGAACGGCATGGCGGCGTTCTTCTCGCAGATCGGCTATAAGTCCACCGGCGAATGGAAAGAGGAGATCGTCTTCTTCGCCCCGGAGAAGGCGGCGCGCTCCGGCGGAAAGCCCCTGACGGCGGTATTCCCGGACGGAAAAACAGCGCGTCTCTCCCCGGATCGCGATCCCCGCGAGGTCTTTGCGGACTGGCTGACCGCGCCGGGCAATCCCTGGTTCGCCCGCAGCATCGCCAATCGTGTCTGGTACTGGCTGCTGGGGCGCGGGATCGTTCAGGAGCCGGACGACATTCGCCCCGATAATCCGCCGCGCAATCCCGAACTGCTGGCTTATCTGGAGCGGGAGGTTATCGCGGCGCGCTACGATCTGAAGCAGGTTTTTCGTCTGATCCTCAACTCCGGCGTCTATCAGCTCTCCTCCGTCTCGCGCTCCCGCCACCTGGAAGCCGCCGCGCAGTTTGCATCTTATCCGCTGCGAAGGCTGGACGCGGAGGTGTTGATAGACGCTCTGAACCAGATCACCGGCACAACCGAAGAGTACTCCAGCCCCATCCCGGAGCCCTTCACCTTCATTCCGCCGGAAAAGCGTTCGATCTCCCTCGCCGACGGCAGCGTTACCAGCGCCTTTCTGGAGATGTTCGGGCGCCCGTCGCGAGATACCGGCATGGAGTCGGAGCGCAGTAATCAGATCAGCGCCGCGCAGCGGCTGCATCTGCTCAACTCCAGCCACATCCAGCGCAAGATCGAACGGGGACCGTATCTGACGGGGCAGATTCGCTTCAGCCGGAATCCGCAGGCGGTGATCGAAGAGCTATATCTGACGATCCTTTCACGTTTTCCGACGCAGGAGGAGCGGAAGATCGCCGGGGATTATCTGCGAACAGGCGCAGCCGGTCGCGATTCCGCGCTGGATATCGCCTGGGCATTAATCAACAGCGCCGAGTTTCTCTACCGACATTGATGCCGCGCGCAATGACTGCGCTGAAGAGATCGGCTTCAGGGGAAAGCACGAAAGATGAGCATACAACATGGAACCATTAGCGAGACGGAGATGACCCGACGGGAAGCGCTGCGTCTGGGACTCTACGGCACGGCGGGAATGCTGCTGCCAGGCGCGCAGAGCCTTGCCTCCGCCGGACAGACCGGCAGCCAGACCGCCGGTAAAGCGAAGGCGAAAGCGATCATCCAGATATGGCTGTGGGGCGGTCCGTGTCATCTGGACACGTTCGATCCCAAGCCGGACGCCGGTTCGGACTTCACGGGACCGCTGGATAAGGCGATAGAGACCAGCGTGAGCGGCATCCGGATCGGTGAACTGATGCCGGAACTGGCAAAGCAGGCGGATAAATACTCGCTGATCCGCAGTATGACTCACGGAAACAATGGGCATGAGACCGCCGCCTACATCGTTCAGACCGGACGCAAGCCCGGCGATGGTCAGGTCTATCCGGGGGCAGGCGCGGTAGTGTCGCTTCACCGGGGCTATGACGCCGGTTATAAAGGACTGATTCCGCCCTATATCGTCCTGACAGAGCTTCAGGGACGATTTTCCGAGTCGGGATTTCTGGGATCACGCGCCCGACCGTTTGCGACGGGCGGCGATCCGGCGCAGGCGCGTTTTGTGGTGGAGGGCATCTCGGCGGCAGGCGTCTCCGAACAGCGGCAGCGAGATCGTCGCGAACTGCTGCATCGCCTGAATACGCTGGAGCGCGCCCATCCGAAAGACCCTGCGCTGCAGGCGCTGGCGCACAGCGAAGCGCAGGCATACGACCTGATTCTGGGCGATTCCGGGAAAGTGTTCGATCTGACGCAGGAGAAGGACGATCTACGCGCCCGATACGGACGCAACACCTTCGGGCAGTCCTGTCTGCTGGCGCGCCGACTGGTGGAGCGCGGGGTCGTCTTTATCACCATCAACTACAAGGGATGGGACACGCATAAGCAGCACTTCCCGATTATGCGGCGCAAGCTGCCGGAACTGGATAAAGGACTGGCGAGTCTGCTGCAGGATCTGTCGGAGCGCGGCTTGCTGGACAGCACCCTGATCTGGGTCAGTGGCGAGTTCGGCAGAACGCCCCGCGTGCAGTGGGAGGCTCCCTGGAACGGCGGACGGGGACACTACGGCGCGGTCTTCTCATCACTGGTCGCCGGAGGAGGATTCCGCGGCGGGCAGGTCGTCGGCGCGTCGGACGCGCGCGGCGAAGAGGTGAAGGAGCGTCCCGTACACCCCTCCGACCTGATTCGCAGCATCTACACACTGGCGGGTATCTCTCCAGAGGGAACGCTGCCCCATCCGCAGGGGCTGACCGTGCAGGTCGGACCGCCGCCCCCGGAGGGCATCAAAACCCGCGGGATTCTGTCGGAGATCATGTGAGGGGAGGGATCGCGATGAGACCGAGAAGAGGGTTCGCGCTCACAATGCTTACCGCGCTTCTGTCGGCGTCGGGAGCCGCCGCGCAGCAGCGTCCCCAGTCGCCGCATATCGGCTATCTCTACCCCGCTGGAGGGCGTCAGGGAGCCTCGCTGGAGATAACGGTCGGCGGACAGATGCTTGCAGGCGTCAACGGGGCGCAGATCAACGGCAGCGGCGTGCAGATCACGGTGGGAAGCTATGACCGACCTCTGACCCAGCGACAGGTTCTTCTCCTGCGCGACAAACTGGAGGAGGCGCGTAAAAAGTGGGAAGCGCAGGGAACCGATGCAGGACAACCGCAGCCGGGAGCAGCAGCGCGTCCCGGACGCGGCGGACTGTTAGCGATGTCGCGCCTTGCAAAAGAGGCCGGGATCACCGAGGAGGAGATTCGCAAGCTGATCGAGTTCCAGCGCAATCGCAGCGATCCGAAAAAGCAGCCCAATCCGCAGATCGAAGAGAAGGTTACTCTTCAGATCAAAATCGCCCCGGATGCCCCTCCCGGGCCGAGGGAACTGCGCCTTCTGACCCTCTCCGGCCCAACCAATCCGCTTCGTTTTGAAGTCGGGACGATAGGGGAGCAGCCGGAGAGCGAACCCAACGATTCCCGAACCGCCAACGAGATTACCATCCCGCTGCCGGTCGTTTTGAATGGTCAGATTCTTCCGGGCGATGTGGATCGGTTCACCTTCTCCGCCCGTAAAGGAGCGCGAATCGTCGTGGCGACTCAGGCGCGCGGTCTGGTTCCCTATCTTGCGGACGCCGTTCCCGGATGGTTCCAGCCCATTGCCACGCTCTACGATCCCCGGGGACGCGAGATCGCCTGCGCCGATCACTACCGATTTCAACCCGACCCGGTTCTCACCTGCGAAATTCCGGCGGATGGAACCTATACGCTGGAGATTCGCGACACCCTCTATCGTGGACGGGAAGATTTCGTCTATCGCATCACGCTGGGCGAGATTCCTTATGTGACCGGTATTTTTCCGCTGGGCGGGCGCGCGGGCGCATCCGCGACGGTGGAGGTAAAAGGCTGGAATCTGCCGCAAAGCCGACTGGCTGTCAGCGTTCAGGGAGAGAATATGATGCCGGTCGGCATCCAGACAGAGAAGATGTCCTCCAACTGCCTGCCGTTCGCGGTAGATACGCTGCCGGAGACTCTGGAGAAGGAGCCGAACAGCGAGCGCAAACAGGCGCAGAGGGTCTCTCTGCCTCAGATCATCAACGGTCGTCTGGATCGCCCCGGCGACGCGGATGTCTATCGGATCGAGGGAAAGGCGGGCGAGAGTCTGGTTGCAGAGGTCTATGCCCGAAGGCTGAATTCTCCGCTGGACTCGCGGCTGGAGTTGACCGACGCGCAGGGCAGACCACTGGCGTCGAACGACGACAGCGAGGATCGGGGAGCGGGACTGCTGACGCATCAGGCGGACTCGCGCCTTCAGGTGACGCTGCCCGCTTCGGGAACCTACTATCTCACCCTGCGCGACACGCAGCGTAAAGGCGGGGAGGAGTACGCCTACCGCCTGCGGATCGGCGCGCCGCAACCCGACTATCAACTGCGAGTCACTCCCTCCAGCCTCGGTCTTCGCGCCGGGGCAACGATACCGATCACCGTCTACGCGCTGCGCCGCGACGGCTTTTCCGGGGAGATCGCATTGAGACTGAAGGATGCGCCCGCAGGATTTGTCCTGAGCGGAGGACGAATCCCCGCCGGCCAGGATCAGGTTCGGCTCACGCTGACCGCTCCCGCCGTCCGCCTGTCCGAGCCAGTGAATCTGCAGATGGAGGGGGTAGCGGTGATTCAGGGGCAGGAGGTTCGGCGGGCAGCCTGTCCGGCGGAGGATATGATGCAGGCGTTCGCCTATCGTCATCTTGTCCCGGCGCAGGAGTGGATCGTCACGGTCTCCGGTCGCGCCCTGCTCGGAATCTCCCTGCGTCCCCGCGCAGACTCGCCCGTGAAGATTCCGGCGGGTGGGACGGCGCGCCTGCAGCTGTACGGACCGGTCGGTTCGCAGGGCGGGCGTCTGCAGGTGGAGTTGAGCGAGCCGCCGCCGGGGATCGCTATTCAGAACGTGACGGTGAATCGCGGCGAGATCGTCGTAGAACTGCGCGCCGATGCCGGGAAGGTTAAACCGGGGATGCAGGGCAACCTGATCTTCGAGGCTTCCCGCGAGATGCCGACACCGGCGGCTAACGCCAGACCGGGAGCCGCTCCGCGGCGCGTGCCGGCCGGAATGCTGCCCGCGATCCCGTTCGAGATCGTCGCGCCGGTCTCCGCCGGAAAATAGCGTTCAGGGCTATAGCCCATGATGCCCGGAGGGAGAGCCGGAAAGCGGTGCGACGCTTTCCGGCTCTTCCGCCCGCTTCGCGATATTTCTCGCCATTCCGGTAAAGACAAAGTAGTGTACGGGCAGCAGCAGATGCCAGTAGAGGATTCCCCAGATCGAACCGGGCAGGTAGTAGGCGGTCTGGGTTAACATCCGCGTATCCCCCTCCCGTGATTCCAGGCGAAACTCCAGCCACGCCTGACCGGGCAGCTTCATCTCGGCGCGCAGCAACAACCGGTCCGGCTGATAGTCCTCCACGCGCCAGAAGTCAATCGAATCGCCGATGACGATCTCCTCCGGATCGCGCCTGCCTCGCCGCAGCCCGACTCCGCCGATGACGCGATCCATCGCGCCACGTATGGCCCAGAGCCGGTCCGCGTAGTACCATCCCGTCTCCCCTCCGATCCGGGCAATCGCTTTTTGAAGGCGGACAAGCGGCGCGCGGGTGCGCACCTGTTTTACATCGCGTTTTAGCTCACCCGGACGACAGTACGGCAGTACAGAGTCCAGTGTGGGCGGTATTGCGCCCTGTATGGCGCCGGTCCATCGCGTGGAGACGCGGCGTTCGTCGGTGGCGCGGAGCGCGCGCGTGACCGCCTCCCGGAACGGCGTCAGGGGAATCGGCATCAGACGCTGCGCCTCCTCGTTCTCGCAGACCATCTCCGATTTCAATCCTTCGACCAACGGGAACGCGATGGACGCCGGCACAGGGGTCACCAGATTTATCCAGTAGGCGGACAGACGCGGCGTCAGCACCGGCACGGTCAGAATAAGGCGGCGCAGACGACGGATATCGGCATAGACCTCCATCATCTGGCGGTAGGTGAGAATGTCGGGACCGCCAATATCCAGCACTCTTCCCGCCGATTGCGGACAGTCTAGCGCAGCGATGAGATAGGCGAGTACATCCCCGATGTAGATCGGCTGCGAGCGGGTCTTGATCCATCGGGGACAGACCATCACCGGCAGCTTTTCCGTCAGATGACGCATCATCTCAAAGGAGGCGCTCCCCGCGCCGACGATCATCGCGGCGCGAAATTCGGTTACGGGAACCGAACCGGACCGCAGGAGATCGCCGGTTCGATGACGACTCTGCAGATGAACGGAGGTCGGCTTATCCCTGCTGCCCAGCCCGCCCAGATAGATAATCCTTTTCACGCCGCAGGCTTCGGCGGCGGAGGCGAAAGCCAGCGCGCCTTCTTTCTCGCGCTCTTCAAAGTTGGCTCTCTTATCTCCCATGGCGTGGATGAGGTAGTAGGCGACCTCCACGCCCCGCAGCGCCTGAGTCAGGCTCTCTGGATCGAGGACATCGCCGTACACGATCTCTAGCTGTCCCGGATTAAGGAGATCCTTCTCCCAGCGTCCCGCCAGACGCTGCGGCTCACGCGCCATGCACCGCACCGCATACCCCCGGCTAAGAAGCAGGGGAACCAGCCGTCCGCCCACATACCCGGTCGCCCCGGTCACCAGAATGCGTGGTCTATTCATCTCCGCTCCCATAAAATATCACTGTATAATGATACGTTGCGGGTATGCTGTTCTTCGCCTCCCGAATCAAAGAGATCGTCAAATTGTCGAATGATTCTCAATATTTTTCCTTAGAAGGTACTGGCTGGCACAAAAAGTGCAATGCCAGTATATAGAGCGTTTGTTGTATGCCCTGACGCTCAATATCGCCTGTTACACAGATTCATTCTCAGATCTTACAGGTCTTTCAGCGTTTGATATTGCGGGCTGTACAGACGCAAAATCCGCCATGCGCAGCTCTCCTTTTGATTCTACGTATGCAGATTTGGCGCCGATGTTGCCGCGACTTATCTACTGGAAGCAATTCAGATGATCAGGAATCGAATCTATCTCAACCTCTCTACAGGAGACACCCATGAAGAGACTGCTGTTAGGATTGTGTGTTGGAGCCGTGTTGATCGGGGCGACGTCGGCGGTTCGCGCCCAGTCGGTCATCAATTTCGATGACCTGACCTTCAATAACTATGACTATCTATCCTCGATTGCGCCCGACTACGGGGATCGTCTGCCGGGGACGCCGAACGTTCTCGCCAGTTTCCGTTCTCCTGGATCTCCTACGAACCCGAATGATATCTCGCTCTGGGACAATAACTACGGCAATCTGAGCAAAGTAGGCTTCGCGACGCAAAACGGCTACAATGGCGAGGTGGAACTCAAGCCAGATGCCGGCTATGCGGTTATTCTTGACAGCTTCGATCTGGCGGGATGGCCCAACGTAGATCGAAAGGTAGAAACGCTTCAGGTGCTGGACGGCAACGGGAATGTGCTCTGGGATATGAGCGGAGACATCGTTCTCGGCGGAACGGCCCCCTTTTACAGCCACTATACGCCGGGCGTGTCGTCAACTTCCGGGCTGATCATCCGCTGGGGACAGGATTGGGATATCGGTATTGACAACATCCAGTTCAATCAGCGACAGGTCGGGCAGGGAGAGGTTCCTGAGCCGGGCGCGCTCGCCCTTCTGATGGGCGCGGCGGTTTCAATGGGGCTTTTTGTACGGCGAAGAGCGCGCCGTTAGCCTCCCTCTTCCTCGAAACCGCATACTGTCTGACACATCGTCATACAGGGCATGACGACCGTTAACCGGCTCAGTGTGCGCGGGGAAGGATCGAATGAGAGGCGGGCAGACCTGTTAATCCGGTCTGCCCGCCCTTGCGTTTGTGACCGTCGCGCCCATCTACGACGTTGGTAGGTGAGTTGTCGCCATACGCGAACCAATTCCCTACCTCCCTCCCCGGGTCCTCGCTAACAAACCTCCCCGTGACCGGATCGTAGTACCTGGCCCGCATGTAGATCAGACCGGTCTCCTCTTCCGAAGGATGACCCAGACTGCCCACGAACCTGTGTTTGCTCGTCGAGGTTGCCGCAGAAGTCCGAACCGCTCCATGCACATAAGTAGATGGCTTTATTACCCCCGCCTGGCTTTATCATCGCGATATCACAGACAGTTTTAACGCCCTCCCTTTGGTAACCGAAACGCCTGCGGAGGAGAGAGCAGGAAGGTGACGCGCTCCCCCTCGACGCCAAAGTAGCCGCCCCACCCGACGCTGACCGCGACGACGCTCTCCAGATCGAGATGTCCGTTCGGGTCTTTGGCCCAGGGAGCCGTCTGGAAACGACTCCAGGGCATCACCGACTGCGCCGGACCGGAGAGCGACAGAGGACGCCCGGAATCCGCCACATAGATGCCGCCATCGCGCTCATGCAGCAGGATCAGCAGGTTGGCGGGGGTCTTCTGCCCCTCCGGGATCACGCTCCGTATCGCCAGCCCGTCCGACTCGCGCAGATCGAGCGGCTTCGAAAATCGGAAGGAGAGGAAGAGATGCGTGTCCACCTGCCCCTTTTTCAGCAGTCCCGTCGCATCCCAGGCGCCGTTCGCCGGCGTCAGAGACGCCTGCACAAACTCCCCGGAACCGATCACCGGCTTTTCGGAAGAGAGAGTCTCCAGCACAAGCCCCGGCAGCGTTCCACTCTTCACCGCCCGACGTTCCGGCGTGCGCGCGGCGGCGAAACGCAGCAGAGTCCCGCCATAGGGAGGAAGAGCGAGCCGCACGTTCTGCCCCCCGGCAATGCGCGTGACCGTCCCGGTCTGGGGGTTCCACTGCTCGCCCGCGCCGCGCACCGAAAAGCTGACCGCGCCCTGCCAGGGCGTATTGCTGTCGTTTATGAGGAAATAGACCTCCTGCCCGCCGACTCGCCGATGCGCGACCCGAATGGGCGCCTGACGCTCGGAGAGGCGCACATCCGGCTCTAATACGGCGTCCAGCGCAACCGGCAGCAGGCTCTCCGTTCCCGCCGGAAGCCAGATTCCGACCCCGCCCTTCGCGTTCACATTCACCGACGGATCGCGCTTCTCGCCGAATATCTCCTTCGCCAGTCGCTGCGCCTTTGCCGAAGGGAACTCCGTCGGCGTATTGGCGGGACGCGCTCCCATCGCCACCACCACCCCGCCGCTGCGCCAGAATCGCGCCAGATTCTCCCATGCGGCGAGCGGCAGCGTGTCCGCGCACGGCAGCGCCACCACGCGCCAGCGCAGCGCTCCCAGTGTTAACGCCCCGCCCTGCGCCTTCGCTTCCGTCAGCGTGCGGCTGTCTATATAGGTGAAGTCGCGCCGCGCCGCATAGAGGCTGTCGCCGGCAGTCTGATAGATACTCTCCACCTGCGCCACCGCCGGGGATTCGCTCGCGCCTTTGTGAGAAGGCATGAATCGCGCCCAGAGGCTCTCCGCCGGATAGAGCATCGCGATATCCGTTACCTGATGACCGCCCCGCAGCAGCGTGCTGCACCGTCCCACCCAGAGATTCAGACGGCGTATCTCCTCCATCGTCAATCCCTGAAAAGTATAGTAGCTGGTGATCGTGTTGATCCCGCCCAGCAGCAGACGGTTGCAGGTTCCCCGTATCTCCGCCTCGGTCACCTGCCGGACAGAACGGGAATCGCCCGCCGGACGATAGACCTGCA
>CAYSDM010000096.1:0-10686 GCA_964429855.1 uncultured Chthonomonadaceae bacterium | reverse complement strand
CAGGCAAAATCCATGTCGCAGAGCAGCCCGGCGCGGAAGATGAAGACCTGATGAACTATACGGTTGGACAGACGCTCCTTCATGGGGGAGATGTCTATACGCTTACCCCGGATGAGACGCCGGAAGGAGTCGCCATGATGGCTGTGTTCCGGTATTGAAGAAAGAAGGACAGCCATGAGCTTAAACGGTCTGCAGATTTTTGCCAGCCGCACGGATGCCGGTCAGCAGCTTGCGCAGATGTTGACCCGCTACCGCAGTCAGAACCCGTTTGTTCTGGCGCTTCCGCGCGGCGGTGTTGTGGTGGGCTATGAGGTTGCGCGGAGGCTGTGCGCTCCCCTGGATGTGCTGATCGTTCGGAAACTGGGCGTGCCCATCCAGCCGGAACTGGCATTCGGAGCCATTGCGGAAGGCGGAGAAAAGGTGATTGATCCTCGGACGGTCTCCTATGTCGGTCTGTGTCAGGAGGAGATCGAACGGGTTATCGCAACGGAGAAGGAGGAGATTACGCGCCGTCTGCTGCGCTATCGGCAGGGGAGGCCTCTGCCCGACCTGACCGGACTTACGGTGATTCTGGTGGATGACGGGCTGGCGACCGGATTGACGGCGCAGGCGGCGGTACGCGCTCTGCGCGCCCGAAATCCCGCACAGATCGTACTGGCGGTTCCGGTGGCTTCCCGCGAAGCGGCGCAGATATTGCTCAAAGAGGTGGATAACTTCGTAAGTCTGGAGAATCCCTCCTCCTTCTGGGCAGTGGGCTACTGGTATGAAGACTTCTCGCCGGTCTCGGATAATGAGGTCATGGCGCTGCTGGAGCGTTTACGAGAGCCATTCATCGGTTTCACCCAGTAGAGCGGATTAAACGGCTGAGATTGGAAGGTGAAAGATGGACACGCAGAGGGAACTGGCGGAGGGAAAGCCGGTTCATATCAAGGAAGGAGCGGTGAGTCTGGAGGGAAATCTGTGTATCCCTTCCGGAGCGGAGAGCGTTATTCTCTTTGCACATGGCAGCGGCAGCAGCCGTTACAGTCCACGCAATCGTTTTGTCGCCCAGGAGCTTCATAGAGCCGGTCTTGCGACCCTGTTGATGGATCTGTTGACCTCGGAGGAGGAGGAGATGGATGTCCACAGCCATCAACTGCGTTTCGATATAGACCTGCTGGCGGAACGGCTGACGGGAGCCATCGGCTGGCTTCGGCAGAACCCGGAGACGCGCGATTTTCAGATAGGGTGCTTTGGAGCCAGCACGGGCGCAGCGGCGGCAATGGTGGCAGCGGCGCGCTGCCGGGAGGAGGTGCGCGCGATTGTCTCTCGCGGCGGGCGTCCCGATCTGGCGGGAACGACTCTACGAATGGTGCAGGCTCCCACGCTGCTGATCGTCGGCGGCGACGATACGCTGGTAATCGAACTGAATGAGTGGGCTTATACGCAGTTGTTCGTGCGGGATAAGAAGCTGGCGATTGTCTCTGGCGCGACTCATCTGTTTGCAGAGCCAGGCGCGCTGGAGGAGGTGGCCAGTCTGGCTTGTGAATGGTTTACCGGGCATCTTGCCGTGCCGCCCCGTCTGGACACAAAAGGAGAGCCTCTGCGCCGATAATCCGCCAATTCGCGGATGATTGGGCAGTAGCCGGTAGATACAATAGTTCATCGTATGTTGCTGCCGGGCTGCCGCCCGGAATAAAGGGACTGTCTGTTTTTAGCGGGACAGACAGTCCTTCTCTGACTGAGATAGGTTGGCTCGCCATCTTTTTCTGGCGATGGAAAGGTTATCGGGTGACCCACTGGCATCAGTTAACAACCGCAGAGACGGTTCAGCGCCTCGAGACAGACCCGCAAGAGGGACTGAGCGAGGCGGAGGCGTCTCGACGCCTGGAGCAGTACGGGCAGAACCAGTTGACGGAGACCAGTTCCCGAAGCCCCTGGCAGATACTCTGGGAGCAGGTTTCGGCGACGATGGTGGTGGTGCTGATCGTCGCCGCTCTGTTTTCGCTGGCGCTGGGTGATAATGAAGATACGGTCGCCATCCTGGTGATCGTGATTCTGAATGTGGTTCTCGGTTACAGCCAGGACTTCCGGGCGGAGAAGGCGATTGCCGCGCTCAAGAAGCTGGCGACTCCGCTGGTGCGTGTCTGTCGCGGGGGCGTCGTGCGCGAGATCACCGCCCCTGAACTGGTTCCGGGCGACATTGTGCAGTTGGAGGCGGGCTATCTGGTTCCGGCGGACTGCCGTCTGCTGGAGAGTGTGAACCTGCGAACGCAGGAGGCGGTTCTGACCGGCGAATCGGAGCCGGTGGAGAAACATCTTGCGCTTCTGTCCGGGGATGAGATACCGCTGGCGGAGCGGATCAACATGGTTTTCATGGGGACGATGGTTTCCTACGGGCGCGGCGTCGCCGTGGTGACCGAGACCGGAATGCAAACGCGCCTGGGGCAGATCGCGACCCTGCTGCAGCAGGTGAAGCCGGAGCCGACGCCGCTGCAGCGGCGCCTGGATCAGTTGGGACGTTCGCTGGCGGTGGTGGCGCTCGGGCTGGTCGGCATCATCTTTATGATCGGGCTGCTGCGCGGCGAGTCGGCGAAGACGATGTTTCTGACCGCCGTTAGTATGGCCGTTGCCGCTGTGCCGGAGGGACTTCCCGCCGTCGTTACCATTGCGCTGGCGCTGGGCGCGCAGAGAATGGTCAAACGCCATGCCCTGATCCGCAAACTTCCGGCTGTAGAGACCCTCGGTTCCGTGACGGTGATCTGTTCGGACAAGACTGGCACGCTCACCGAAAACCGCATGACGGTCACCACGCTGGATGTCGCCGGTAACCGGGTGAATCTGGCAGAGGTGCTTGATTTCTCTCGATCGGGTGAATCCATTGCGCTGCGTCCCGACAGACCTCCTCCGCTGCTTCAGGAGAATATCGCGCTGACACTGCTGGTTGCCGGGGGCGCTCTATGCAACGATGCCGTGCTGAATGTCGCCGAATCGGAGCTGGGCGGCGTGATGACGCTTGGCGATCCGACAGAAGCGGCGCTGGTTGTCGCCGCTGCGCGTCTGGGATTGTGGAAAGATGCGCTGGAGGAGGCGTTCCCCCGCATTGCCGAGATACCTTTCGACTCGACCCGCAAGCGCATGACGACTCTCCATCGGCTGACACCGGAGGAGGAGGCGGAGTCGAGCGTGTTGACGGATGCCCGGCGAAGTCTGCAGAACGCCGTTCGAACCCCCTGTATCGTCTTTACAAAGGGGGCGGTGGACAGCCTGATCGAGGTCTGTAACTACATCTGGGTGGAAGGGCGGATCGAGCCGCTGGATGAGGGGTGGAGAGCGCGCCTTTCGCGCGGCGTCGAGAACCTGGCGAAAGACGGAATGCGAATACTGGGTGTGGCGTTTCGTCCGGAAACCCAGCCTCCGCAGGAGGGCGAGGAGGCCGGGCTGGAGCAGAATCTGATCTTTATCGGCATGGAAGGGATGGTAGACCCGGCCAGACCGGAGGTGCCCGAAGCAGTGCAGACCTGTAAGCAGGCGGGGATTCGCCCGCTGATGATTACCGGCGATCACCCGGTGACGGCTCGCTTCATTGCCCGGAAACTGGGTATCGCCGATGGAGGCTTACTGCTGACCGGCACCGAACTGGATTGTCTATCGGACAGAGAGCTGGAGAACCTGGTGGAGAGCGTCTCTGTCTATGCACGGGTCTCCCCGGAACATAAACTCAAGATCGTCGAGATGTTGAAGCAGAAGGGGCATATCGTCGCCATGACGGGCGACGGGGTAAACGATGCTCCGGCGCTGAAGAAGGCGGATATCGGCGTGGCGATGGGGCAGTGCGGAACCGATGTCGCCAAGGAAGCCGCGGACCTGGTGCTGCAGGACGATAACTTCGCGACGATTGTGGCGGCGGTGGAAGAGGGTCGCGTCATCTATGAGAACACGCGCAAGTTTATCAAATATCTGATGGCGAGCAATGCCGGGGAACTGTGGGTGATGTTTCTCGCTCCGTTTCTGGGAATGCCGCTGCCGCTGCTGCCGCTTCAGATTCTCTGGATCAATCTGGTGACGGATGGACTGCCCGCGCTGGCGTTGAGCGTGGAGCCTGCGGAGCGTGATACGATGAAGCGTCCTCCCTACAGTCCCTCCGAAGGCATTTTCAGCCGGGGGCTGGGGTGGCATATTCTGTGGGTCGGCGTGTTGATGGGGGTGGTCTCGCTGGGCGCGGGATTCGGGTACTGGCGCGCCTCCCATGCCGAATGGCAGACGATGATCTTCACGACCGTGACTCTTGCGCAGATGGGACATGTTCTGGCGCTGCGCGCCTCTCGCGAGTCGGTCTTTCGCGCCGGTCTGTTTACAAACCGTCTGCTGATTGCCGCGATTGCCCTGACCACCCTTTCACAGATGGCGGTGGTCTATCTGCCTTTCCTTCAGGGCATTTTCAAAACCGTTTCGCTGACGCCGGGGCAGCTTCTGCTCAGTCTGGCATTGAGCAGCACGATCTTCTGGGGGGTGGAGATCGAGAAGTGGATTTTCCGTCGGCGAGAAGAAAGAAGGGAACAGGATGAAGCTGCTGGCAGCCTACGACGGGTCTGAGTGTGCGCGGCGCGCGCTGGACGATCTTCAACGCGCCGGACTGCCCGAGACAGGGGAGGCGTTATCGCTGACCGTCGCGGATGTCTGGGAGCCGTCGCGCAGCGAGTCAGATATTCCGGCAGTAACAAAGGCGATTCTGACGATGGTGCAGCGCGCCCGCGAACAGGCGGCTCGGCGGATTGCGGAGGCGAAATCGCTGGCGGAACAGGGCGCAGAGATTCTGCGCGAAAAGTTTCCGGGTTGGACGGTCCATGCGGAGAGCATCGCCGATTCTCCCGGCTGGGGCGTTGTGCGTCGGTCGGAGGAGTGGAAGCCGGATCTGGTGGTGGTCGGATCGCACGGCTATTCGGCGGTTGGTCGGTTCTTTCTGGGCAGCGTCTCGCAGCGGGTGGTGACGGATGCGCCCTGCTCTGTACGCGTAGCCAGAGGAAGACCGGAATCTACCGGGAAACCGATCCGGCTGCTGATCGGCGTGGACGGCTCCGAAAACTCGGAGGCGGCAGTGAAGAGTGTGGTGTCGCGAAACTGGGCGCCGGGCACTTCAGCGCGGCTGGCGGTCGCGCTGGATGAGAAGATTGTCACGCGAATCGTCTCTTCCGACTATGCCCTGATGCGATGGGCGGTGGAGGAAGAGGAGGAGGCGCATGACTGGGCAGCGAGAATGCTGGCAGGGTTTTCAGAACCGCTCACGCAGAGAGGGCTGAAGGTCTCTTCGGTCGTGCTGGAGGACGACCCGAAGCGGGCGCTGGTCGAAGAGGCGGAACGATGGGAAGCGGATTGTCTTTTCGTCGGCGCGCGCGGCATGCGCGCGGTGGAGCGCTTTCTTCTGGGCAGCGTCTCGGCGTCGGTGGCGGCGCGCGCCCACTGCTCCGTTGAGATCGTGCGCTAACGCGCTCCAGGGCTATTTTTTCATGGCGACGATCATGCCGTCGCGCAGGGGGATCAGCGAGGCGATCCAGTCCGGTGAACCGGTGAGTCGGCGAGTCGCCTCGCGAACGCCCTCCGTATCGGCGGACTGATCCTCGTCGTTGAATATCCAGCCCTGCCAGAGCATGTTGTCTATGATGAGAACGCCGCCCGGTCGCAGCTTTTCGGCGATGACCGGCAGGGAGTCGGGATAGCCGCGCTTGTCAATATCATTAAAGATCAGGTCGAAGGGACCGGGAGTCTCCCGGAGCGTCTCCACCGCCTCGCTGACGCGAAATTGGACGACATCGCCGTATCCAAGCGTCTCCATATGCTGACGCGCCTGCAGGGAGAGGTCCTCATTCCAGACAACATGATATACCTCGCCCCCGCCGTTCTCCTGTACCGCTCTGGCGAACCAGGCGGTCGAATAGCCGAATCCCGAACCCATTTCGAAGATGCGGCGCGCGCCGATCATTCGCGCAATCTGATAACAGAACAAACCGGAGGAGGGACCGACGATGGGGAAGTTCACCTCATAGGCATACTCCTCCATCTTCATCAACTCTTCGGAGCGCGGCGGAACCAGACTTTCCAGATAGTAGCGGACCTGCGCGGACATCCAGTCGTGCGGCATCTGTCACTTCCTCCCTGCGGCGTCTGCCTCTGATTATACCCGATGGGGTTTTCTGCCGCGTTTTATCAGGTAGCCGCACGCCGGGCAGTAGAGGGAGAGGGGCCAGCGTCGTAACACATGACGAAGACGCCACTGTTTGAAATGCGCGCTGATCCAGGCAAAGATGCTCTGCGCCAGATCCGCTATCAACGAGCCTTCATACCCGAAGCCTCGTCGGGGGATATGGGAATCGCAATCCAGACCAAAAATATCGTCGCGCGCATCAAACCGATGCAGTTCCAGCATGATCCCGTAACAGTTCGGACAGGTGATATTGCCGTCCGGTCCGATCATTGCATAGCCCATTGAAAGACCGCTCCATGAACACACTCACAGAACAACCTATCTATAGATGCCCCTCCATCAGGGAGGACTTTGCGCCGGATGGAGACATCCGCAAACCTCTCTGGCTGTCCATCCGACCGCACTGGCTTAAAAACACTACCCCGGCACATACCGATCCGTTTCAGGAGTTGTCGGAAGCGGATCGGCAGGCTCTCCTCTCCGATTCGCCGCCCGCGCTCAATATCCCCTGGCAGCCGACGGCTTTTCGCGCCTGCTGGAGCGAAAAGCGACTCTATCTGGCGTTCCACTGTGTGGATCGCCACATTCAGGGAACCTGTCGGCAGCGCGACGATCCGATCTATGAGGAAGAGGTTGTCGAGGCGTTTCTCAGTCCGACGGGCGACCTGCGACACTACTACGAGTTCGAGGTCAGTCCGCAGAATGTGGTGTTCGATGCGAAGGTGTTCAGTCCAGACCTGAATCGGGCGACCATGCGGGTAGATACCGCCTGGGACTGTCCGGGGCTGGCGACAGCCGTGAAGCGAAATCTCCGAGGGTCTACGGGCGAGGCTGACCGCTGGTGGAGCGTGGAGATGAGCATCCCCTTTGCGGCATTTTCGGAGATTGCGCTTCCGCAGCCGGGTGACTCCTGGCGGGTCAATTTCTATCGCATTGATCGCGCCGATCCGCCGGAGTTTACCGCCTGGTCGCCCACGCTGGAGGTTCCGGCGAACTTCCATGTCCCGGAGCGATTCGGCAGTCTGATCTTTGTAGAGTCTGCAGATTAGAAACGAACGCCTACATCCGCATCGAGCGAGCGGACGCGATAGCTGAAGTTGTTGCCCAGGGAGCTATCTTTGCTTAGGTAGCTCTGATCGCGCCAGCCAAGGGTGAAGCGCATATTGTTGGTCAGCGGGAAGTCCACGCCGAGCATCCAGGTGCGCTGGTTGCCCGCCAGGTAGCCGCTGCTGTCGGCATTGTCGAACTGGAAGAAGAGGTTGTTGCCGCGCCAGATCGGATACTCCAGCCGCAGGGAGATTGAGTTCAGGTTCGTACCGCCGGAGCCGAAAAACGCGCCGCCATTATAGAACGGATTTCCGCCGGTGTAGGGATCTCCCGTTCCGGTGCCGGTGCCTGTTCCCGTTCCGTTGCCGGAGGGCGTAAAAACGGTGCTGTCGGTACGCATCATCTGGTAGCTGACAACGGCGGAGAGCCTGCCGAACGGTTTGGAACGGATATAGAACGACATGAGATTGCTTTTTGTGCCGCCGGAACTGCCGACATAGCGCACGTTTTGCAGGCTGAAGTTGGTGTTGATGGAGAGCCGCTCGCCCATGTTATAGCCGATATTGAAGCTGATATCGTCCCGCTTGCTGTTGTAGAGATAGTCGCCTTCGCTGTCGGCGTTATTGTAGTTCATGTCGAGTGTCAGGAAAGCCCAGGGCTGATAGCTGAGCGCGCAATTAAAGGCGCGCGAGCGTCCGCCAAAGCTGGAGCCGCCAAAGCTGGAGAAGCTGCTGCCCCCGCTGTAGAATCCGCCGCTGTAGTTGCCGAAGTTGCCCAGATTGTTGTTGTATCCGCCCCCGAAATTGGCGTAACTCCCCAGTCCGGTTCCTGTTCCCGTGCCGAGTCCCTGCCGACTTCTGCCGGTACTGGTGTTGCTGGTGTTGCCGTAGAGCGAGACGCCTCCGGAATCCTGAAGCTGATAGCCCAGAGATAGCTGCAGATTCTTCAACGGGTTCAGCTTGGTGGTGAACATCATGTCCTGCGCGTTGGAGCGCCGACCGCTCATACTGACCTGGCTGTTGGAGAACAGGGCGTCGAAGGTGACGGAATCGCTGGCGCGCCAGGTCAGATTCAGGCGCGACATCAGCGAGTCGCTGTTGTAGCTGTAGTTGGTTCCGGTTCCCGTGCCGGTTCCTCCCGCGTTATTCTCGATGGCGTTGCGCGAAGAACTGGCGTTGCGACCGACCGAGACGGTTGCCCCCAGAGATTTATAGTTATAGGAGAAGTTCAGCGTATCGGTCAGGAAGGAGCTTTTTCCTCCCTGATACAACTGCGTTGTCATCTCGTTATGATTGAAACTTAACTGTCCGGCGCTGCCAAGTCTCCAGTTTGCGGCGAAGGTGATGCCCGTATAGTCGTCCAGACCGCTGGCGGTGGCGTAGTTGGAACTGCTTCCCAGGCTGTTAAAGTTGTAGGAGGGGCGTTTGGTTCGCTCGATGTTAGCGTTGAGCTTGAGCGCGGACGACGCCTGATAGTCCAGACCCATCGTCAGTCCCTTCTCATTTCGGCGGAAGCCGGGGCTTTCAATGGCGGTAAAGTTGGGGCTGATGTCGCGCAGGTTCCAGTTCCAGCGCAGCCGGTTTTTCAGGAAGGCCATGTCGCCGCGAATCTGTGTGGCGCGTCCTGCCACGTTTCGATCCGTAAGGGAGACGCCGCTGGAGGCGAATTCGGCGACGATGGTTCCGGTCTTGCCAAGCATGAATGAGGCGTCCATGCCCAGCACGCTGCGGCTGCCCGGCATCTCATTGGTATTCGCCGGCACATAGCTGACCTTGATGATCTGCGTGCTGGGAATGGGCAGCTTGAAGTAGAGGCGGTTGGGGCGCAACGGGTCGAGGGCGTAGTCCGTGCCATAGACCTGGGGGAGCGCTCCGACCGTCACCGTCATCGGCTGTTTGGGCGTAATGCCGATGATCTTTCCGTCGGCATCCTTGATCAGAACCGCGTCTACCGGAAACTCCAGGACATAGGGCGTATCGGGGTTATTATAGCCGTAGAACTGCTCGGTTTTGTAGCGATCCGGGCGACGGTTGGCGGAACTGGTCTGCGAGAGGTAGGTCGCGCCAAGTTTGAAACTCTTGAGCATCGTCATGTCGGCGCGCCATCCGGTCAACATTCCGGGTGTCTGGTTGTAGTCATAGGTCTCATAGGTGACGGCGATGGTGTCGAAGGTGTGGATGATGAGACCCTTTAAGAAGTTAAGCTCTCCGGTGTAGGGATCGAGGGTGTAGTCCTCGCCCTTCACCATCTCCCGGTTGTTGACGCGCACCCGTTCGCTGCCATCCACGATCAGACCGGCATAGACGTAGTAGGGACCGGAGCGATTGGCGCCCTCCAGCGTGATGGTGCGCGGCTGCGATTTGGTTTCAGAGTAGAGGGTCGTCAGGCGCAGTCCTTTGAACACGTCCGCAGAGAGCTGAATGCCTTTGAGGGTGCGGCTGAAGTCTATGAGCGAGTTACCGACGATAGAACCCTGTATGTCTCCGGCGTCAATCTTGAAACGCGAGGTGGCGTAGTTAAGAGAGAGGCGGTTATCGTAAGGATTGCCGTAGAGACTGTTGCTGTAGCGGGTCTCGAAGTTGATTATGCCGCCGATCTTGCCCTGAATGGTCAGGTCGGTGTTATTATAGCCGCCGCCCAGTCCGCGCCTGCCGCGATAGATCGCATTCTGATATGACTCTGAACTGCCCGACACATTCTCCATGTGGAAGCCCAGGTTGTGCTGTCCCTGAACTTTCAGGTCGGAGTTGGTCTGCTTGCCGATACGCCGAAAGACATTTCCCACGTTTTCAAAGAAGCCGAACATGCCGCCGCGCCGCTTTTTGAGCGTCGTCGCGCCGTTCATCTGCCCGGTGCGCGGGTCTATTTTCGGCTCCTGCACCTTTTGTTGCGATGCCATCGCGACCTGCCGGAGCGTGGGTGGAAGAGACGCCGGTTTTGCCGGGTCGCCGATGCGAAGCAGATCCCAGAGCGTGTTCTGCGCCTGCGCTGTCAGGGGGCAGAGCAGCAACGCCGCGAGCATACAGATGGGTAGATATGTGCGTATCGTCATTGAGTAGCCTCGTCGGGGCGTTTCAAGCCTGTATCGGCTCCAGAAACCTCTTTCCCGGCCATCTGCAGGGCGCGATCCACATTCGTCAGGGCGCGTTCAACCAGTTCTTCCGTGCGTCTGCGCAGAGGAGAGCGCAGCGTTTCGCCTTTCGCCATCGCCGCCGCCAGCATATCGGAGACCGCCTCCGCGTCGAACCGCTCCAGTGGAATATGGCGTTCCGTCTCTCCCAGCGTCTCCATCAGGTTTGCGACTTTAGGATCGTATCCCAGCGCCACCATCGGAACCGCTCCCATCGCGCCGAAGATCAGCGCATGGAGCCGCATGGCGATCAAGCCGGACAGCCTGCCCACAGCGCCCAGCATCTCCTGCGGCGAGAGCGGAGCCTCCAGTAGATCCGCGTCGCAAG
>CAYSDM010000095.1:0-10916 GCA_964429855.1 uncultured Chthonomonadaceae bacterium | reverse complement strand
CAGCGAGTTTTCCAGAAAGGGAGGCGCAGTAATAACTGTTTTGACATCCGAATCGCCCCATATGAAAGCCAGTTCTCCCGGTTTCAGCAGAGGATTCGCAGGAACGCAGATCGCGCCCAGTGCGGTGATGGCGAAGTAGGCAATGGTAAACTGCGGACAGTTGGGCAGCAACAGCGCGACTCGGTCTCCCTTTTGAATACCTCTGTCATGCAGGTGGTTCGCCAGTCGGTTCACCTGCGAAGCCAACACCCCGTATGGAAGAACTTCATCATGCATTTGCAAAGCCGGTCGCTCGGGAAACTCCTTCGCTCCTCTGGCAATGATCTCGTATAGCAGCAACTCGGTATCTCCTTTGAATGAGTGAGGTATTCTGGCTGACGACTACAGCGCGTATATCGTTCTGTCAATTTCCTTTTGGTCTTTCACTCTTCTCCACGGTGAGGTCTGATGTCTGTTCATGCGAATGGAGCGTTTTCTGAGCAAACTCCAGATCGGAAGCCACATGTTGCGCCTCCGGAGCCTGAAGTTCGCTGTAAGCCTGAAGGGACGCGCTCAATAGCGAGACGGCGCGGCGATAGTCTCTCTGAGCATACGCAATTCGTCCGAGATGCCAGAAGGTCTGTGCAATCCCCGGTCTGTTACCGGTATGCTGATACCGCTCCAACGCCTGACGGCACTCTTTCTCCGCCTCCGCCAGTTCTCCCTGATTGGCGGACTGGATGCCGAGGGTGGCGAAGAGGGTGGAGAGAGAAGGCGCCTCCTTCATCCGAGTCACCAACTCGCGACCCAGTTCTCCGGCGATCTGTGTTACCTCTTTGCCCAGGGTTTCGATCAACTGAACCGGTTTGCCCGGCTGCCTCTTCAGGGTCTCTGCTGCATTTTCGATCAAACCGGGAACGCCTTTTAATCTTTTCAACAGGCGTGAGATGGCAGGGGCGCGCTGTTCCGTGATCTCAAAGTCGTCACGAGCCTGCTTCGCGCGATCGAGAAACATCTGTCCGCTTTCAGAGGCAAGGACGCCCTGCACGTCGGACTGTTCCGGCAGCGAGAGACCTCCAAGCTCAATCTCTTCGCCTTCCTGAAGGTTCAGCGATTCGCGAGAAGCTGCCAGACATCGCAGCGAGGGCGCTTCGGAGAGCAGCTCACGGATAAAACGAGACGCCTCCGGCATATGATTTACATCGTCGAGGATCAGAAGGCAGCGACGTTTTGCCAGCCATTCGCGCACCACCTGAACCGGAGAGGAGGCGGGAGGAACGGCGATTCCAATCGTCATGGCGATCTCCTGCGCTGCCCCGGTTACATCCCTGGCTTTATTCAAGACAACATACCAGACCCCATCGGGAAACAGGTCTGCCTGTTCTGCAGCAACCTGCAGTGTCAGCCGGGTCTTACCGATCCCCTCAGGTCCCGTGAGTAGTAGCAGAGGCGTGTCGTCCTGCGCCAGACGCGCAGCTATCTGTTCGATCTCCTTCTCGCGCCCGATGAAACTGGTGCGTTGAACCGGCAGATTGTGCGAATGAGGATTCAGCGAACAAGGCGGCGGGAACTCCAGAACCTGCAGCGCGGTGTGTGTCACCTGGAACAGCCGGATAGGCTGGTCAAGGTCTCTCAGCCGATGATAGCCGAGGTCTACAAATTCGGTCTTGGCATCTACCTCCTTTCCAACAATATTCATGACATCCTCAGAGAGCACAATCTGACCGCCGTGTGTAGTGGAGAGTATCCGCGCAGTGCGGTTGAGCGGTGGCCCGAAATAGTCTCCTGCCTGTAGAAAGGGTCTTCCGGAATGAAGCGCCATTCGGACGCTTAACGGTCCAACATCTTCGGGCCAGGGAAAACGCTGCAGGTATGCCTGCGCGACGACCGCGCATCGAACCGCAGAGACGGGATCATCAAAAGCGACTTTGTAGGCGTCGCCCTCTGTCTTCATTATGTAGCCGCCGTGCATCTCAATCGCCGTTATCAGAATGGCGTTATGCGCCTGCAGCACCGGTAGAAAAGAGTCACCATGCCGTTCCCATAGTTCTGTCGAACCGACGATATCGGTGAACAGAAAGGTGACGTTTCCGGTTGGAGGCTGAGCCGCCATCAGATTTCGCTCCTGCTCTTATCGGCATAGAACGCGCATAAATCCGTCAGGGGACAGTCGTTGCAGCGTGGAACAGGCGCTTTACAGACCTGTCGTCCGTGTTGTATCAGGGCTACGTGAAAATTATAGACGATTTCCTGTGGAACCATCGCCTGAAGCGCATCATGCGCTCTGGCTTCTCCAATCTGCTTGCGTATTAAGCCCAGCCGCCATGCGACTCGAAAGACATGGGTATCCACCGGGATCACCGAGCGTCCCATAGCAAAACAGAGAACGATGGCGGCCGTTTTCGGACCTACTCCCGGCAGAGACATCAGATAACGGCGAGCCTCTACATCACTCATCTGTCTCAACCGGCTGAGGTCAACCGCTCCCTCCTGCTCCCGGATAATCTTCAAAACATCCTGAATTCGCGCCGCTTTGCTGTTCGCCAGTCCACCGCACCGGATGGTGTCGGATAACTCCTCTGTCGGCGCAGCAATAACCGCTTCCCAGGTCGGGTATCGCTTTTTCAAATGGTCGAAAGCGCGAAAGGAGTTGATGTCGGAGGTGTGCTGAGACAGAATGCAGGCGATCAATTCGTCCTCAGGATTCCAGCGCGGCGACCAGTTCGCCTCGCCGTACCGCTTCTCCAGCCGTCTCACAATCTCCGGTATTGCGCTCAAAACTGCTCTCTTCCCCCATTCACTGGACAGGATATCATTATTTATCAATGGTACGGATTACAGATCGTCTGCGTTTACTTTTCTGTAGAGACTCTGCTGCCTCTCCAGCATAGAGAGAAAAGCCGCATGCCGCTGCATATCGGGGTACAGAAGGGTTCCTCCGGGCGTAGGCGCATCAGACAGGTTCTCGAGTAGGCCGGAGGCGCGCAGCGCCAGCAGAGCCGCTCCTCGGCTTGAGGCTTCGCTTTCATGAAGAATAAGAACAGGCTGCCCCAACGCATCGGTAAGCATCTGCGCCCAGGCGGGAGAATTCAGCGCGCCGCCGGAGGCGAATATCTCCGTCGCGTGGGGAAATTGTCTTTGGAGAATATTCGCAACCAGCGAAAATCGCAACGCAACACCCTCCATCCCCGCTTGCAAAATATTTAGCGGAGTGGTGTTCCATCGGATACCATGCAGAGTAGCGGTGGCATTTTGACGCCAGCCAGTGCTGCGCTCTCCGCTTAGAAAAGGAAGAAAGGTCAGTCCGTGCTGACCGGGCTGACACCCGCGCAGCGCTTTCTCCACTTCCTGATTATTATCTAACGACAGAGTACGTAACATCCAGGAGAAGACCGAACCGCCATCGCTGAACGCGCCTCCCATCACATAGCGGTCTCTATCCAGACGATAGCACCAGAGTTCCGGCGGAATATCCGCATGATCCGCTTCCCATAAGACCCGGATCGCACCGGAAGTCCCCAGATTAATCGCGATTCTCTCTTCC
Source organism: uncultured Chthonomonadaceae bacterium (assembly GCA_964429855.1). Classification (GTDB taxonomy): domain Bacteria; phylum Armatimonadota; class Chthonomonadetes; order Chthonomonadales; family CAJBBX01; genus CALLMM01. The sequence continues at coordinate 7,393 of CAYSDM010000095.1, read as the reverse complement.
GTTACACAACCGCTTCCGAGATTACTGGAAGCTCCATCGCCAATGGCGGGAACCCAGGGAATATCCGATAACTCTGACCAGCGCGCCGCCCACTCAGGCAGAAGACCTGTTGCAGGAGGATCGGAGGGATCGAGAGGAGAGAATGAGTCGGCTGTGAGATCAAGGGTCTCCATCAGCGCTGCATCCCAGTCACAGCGATTCTGGTCAAACAGTCCTGTGCCGGAAGCCATGCTGATGGAACAATGCGGTTTGCCAAAAAGACGACAGAAGAGATATTCGCCTGGAGAGACCCATGTTTTTACCTGACGATAGAGTTCCGAATGGGACGAGCGGAGCCAGAGGAGACGCGCCGGGAGGTAGCTGGAGTGTATCACGCATCCGGTTCGTGAATGTACTTCATCGGCATTCAGGTTGGAGGCAAGCCCGCTGGCATAGCTTCCCGGTCTTGTATCTGCCCAGGTATAGAGAGGGGTGACCGCGACATTATTATCATCCAGACCAAGCATACTGTGCCAGAAAGTACAGACGCCAACTCCCGCTATGCGTTTCGCCAGATTGCCCGCTCTCATCAGGACTTCATCAATACAGCGGGCAGTCTGATCAAGAAGGAAATCGGGATCGAACTCCGCCATCCCCTGCGGGTCGGTACGCACCTGATAGTCAGACTGCGCGCGGAGTCCCGGCATAGCTGCGCCTTCCGATGAAAAGAGAATGGCGCGGGTGGAGGATGTTCCTATATCCAGCGCCAGCGCCAGGTCTTTCATGTCTATCCGGCAATCGCCGATTTCATGCGACGAAGCCCCTCCACAATGTTCTCATCGGAGGTCGCGAAGGAGAGACGAATATACTCCTGCTGCTCAAGGCGACGCCCGAAACAGGTTCGTGGAAGAACCGCCACATTCGCTTTCTCCAGCAGAAAGTCGCAGAGTGCGTTTGCGTCCACAATCCCCAGATTCCGGCAGGCTTCGGTTACATTCGGCAGGACATAGAACGCCCCGCGAGGCTTCATGCAGTGTACGCCGGGAATGTCGTTGAGAAGGTTCGTGATGAGGGAGGCGCGACGACGGAACGCGGCGGTCATCGCCTCCGCCTGTGTCTGATCGCTCTCCAGCGCGGTGATGGCGGCAATCTGCGTGAAGGTCGCTGTACAGGAGTGCAGGTTCGTCTCGATCCGCGCCATCTGCTGCGCCAGATCCGCGCGGCATATCCCGAAGCCGATCCTCCAGCCGGTCATGGAGTAGGTTTTTGAGAAGCCGTCCACGACCACTGTTCGCTGCTCCATACCCGGAATGGAGAAGATGGAGGCAAAAGGATCGTCAAAGACGATTCGTGAGTATATCTCATCCGTGATGACCCAGAGGTTATGGCGAATCGCTATCTCCGCAATCGCCTGCATATCTTCTGCCAGCAGCATTCCGCCGGTTGGATTCTGAGGGCTGTTCAGGACAATGGCGCGCGTTCTGGGAGTTATCAACCGATCGAGTTCCGCGATGTCGTAACGCCACTCATGCTCTTCACGCAGCCTCGCCGGAATGGTGACCGCTCCGATCCAATCCGCGATGGATTCGTAGATAGGGTAGCCGGGAGAGGGATAGATCACCTCATCCCCCGGATTAACCAGTGACATCAAAGCAGCAAAAATCACGGGTTTTGCGCCGGGGGAGACGACAATATTCTCCGGACCAATGGTGACTCCCCGTGTTTTTGAGAAGTAGTCAGCGATAGCTTTTCGCAGATCGGGCAGCCCTGCGGAAGGACCGTAGTGCGTATAGTTTTGATCCAGCGCTGTTTTACAGGCCTGTTTGATGTGCTGCGGTGTATCGAAGTCCGGTTCTCCCAGACCAAAAGAGAGAATATCGCGTCCTTCTGCGCGCAGTCGGTTCACACGCGCCAGAACATCGAACGCGGTCTCCGTACCGAGTTTTCGCATACGATCCGCCAGAACGAGCGGGGTGGCTGCTGCTTCTATAGTGGTCATATATGATTTCCTTCCTCACGAAGGACAGATGAGATATTTACAGGTTGTGTTCTCTACTATGAGCAGGCATCAGTCGGTACAGGGTGGCGCGCGCCTGCGATGCATCCTGATCCGGGGGACATGTGGCGTAAAAGCAGGACATAAATCTGCCCTTGAACATCGAGAGACGCGCACTGTGAATGTCCCATTGAACGGAAGAGATCGCTCCACAGGCGCGATATAATGTCGCTCTCGCATCGGTAGAGGAGACCTCCACCATCACATATGTGTGGGAGACATCGTCGCGAATGGATAGGGACTCCACCGGACCGCCGATCTCCGACGATTTTCGTCTTTTCGTTAAAAGCTCCGTCACCGCTATCTTTCCGGTCAAAACGGCCGCCATGTTATTGGCAACTTCGCGCCGCTTTCCAGGGGTCAACTGACGACCGCGAAAATCCACATAGAGCGTATCTATCGCGATATGCTCCTCGCCGACGACTCGCGTGTAGACCTGCGCACTGTGTACGTCCAGATCGGAAGCGTAGAGTATGCCCGCGATTTTTGCCAGTAGTCCCGGCTGCGGATCGTCCTGTGTACAGATGGTGACAGCGGTGAAGGTGGAATCGCGTTCATCATGAAATTCGATCACCGGCTCTCCATTGCGAACCCGACGGACAAAGCCGATATGCAGCGCCATCTCATTCAGGCTGGTGTTCAGGATATAGGGCGCTGGCATACTCTCGACATGTTCGGCGATCTCTTCCGCAGGCAGGTTCTCCATGGAAAGCTCTTTCAGCAGCTTGCGACGGGTCCGCGAGAGGCTGCGATCATCCACCTCCTCCATATCTTCGCCGACAAGCGCTCTCTCCGCCTGTCGGTGAAGATCACGCAGAAACTTCCCTTTGACGGCAGACCAGATGCCTGCGCCGACTGCGCTGGTGTCGGCGTAGGTAAGTAGATAGAGCATATGCAGGCGATCCAGATCGTCCACTACCGAGATAAAATCCCGAATAGTCTCCTCCAGATGCAGATCGCGCAGTCGCGAAGTCTCCGCCATAAGAAGATGATGCCGAATTAAGAACTGAACATTCGCTGTTGCCTGTGCAGACCAGTGAAGACGCTGGCAGATTCTCCCCGCAAGCTCTTCGCCAAATTCCGAATGAGAACGCACATCGTCTATTTTGCCCACATCATGCAGCAATGCCGCCAGGTAAAGCTGTTCGGGATGTGGCAGTTCCGACATCAGCAGTCGAAAATCGCGGGTCTCCTCGCTTCCATCCGAATTGCGCAGCGCGTCAAGGTTGCGAATGACATAGAGGGTGTGCTGTCCGACGGTATAGTCATGTGAGGGATCATAAGGGATCAGGTTCATGACTGCGCCAAACTCCGGGATCAACCAGCCGAGTATTCCCAGATCCGCCATGATCTGAAGTATTGGGTATGCTCCACGCGGAGAGGCGAGAATGCGAGTAAAAATCCCGGAGGCTTCCTGCTGATCTCGAATGGTCGGGTTCGTGGCGATCAGTTCCACAATGGCGCGTTCGAGGTCTTTGCTGAATACCAGTCCATATTTCTGCGCCAGTTCGCACGCCCAGAGCATCCAGACCGGATCCTCACAGGCGAGAGCCGGATTTGCCGGACGAATCTCGTTGCGCTTACAGTCCAGTCCGATACCCAGTACCAGCTTGCTCTCTTCAATACGTCGGGTGATGGTCTCCGAAAGACGCTGGATGACAGCGGTATGTTCGAAGAAGTCCCGCATGAAACGTTCAACGGGGGGGCGCGGAGCGGGCTTTGATTCATTGGGGGAGGCATCCTCCTTCATTTTAGGAGGCAGATTGTATCCCAGGGTCTCGGCAACCTGCTCCTGCCGCGTGACTACCAGTTGGTCGCGCTCTGCACCGGTTATGACATGCAGGGCGTTACGGACACGGAAGAGGAACTCCTTTGCCTCCTGAAGCTGTTTGGCTTCCGTTGGATTGATCTCTGAGTATCGGATCAACGCCTCCCAGACGCGATCACCGCGAACCCGCGAGGAGGCCAGCGAGCGGCGAGCCTGCGTCAGCCATACGGCGGTCTGGAGATCGCGCAGTCCACCAGCCCCCTCCTTGAGATGGGGTTCAACCACCCTGGAGATGACGCCGACTTTTGACTTCTGGCTGCGGCGCTCATCCTGTTTGGTAAAGATGAAATCGGCGGGATTAAAGAATGTCCAGAACTCATGCTCAAATTGAATAAAGAGGCGGCTGCTGCCTGTGATGAGCCGCGCATCCAGCAAACCGGAGGTGGTCTGATGATCCAGCTTGGCGCAGTCCTCCATCAGGCGATAGGCATAACCGACGTTCATGTTATTGGAATCAATGAAGACGCGCATCACCGATTTAAACATCTCTTTGATGATGTTATCCAGAAGCGAGTCGCCGTCTCGCTGCGGAATAAAGGTGATATCAATATCGGAGTAGGGGCAGAGTTCCCTGCGCCCATATCCGCCGGTGGCGACGATGGAGACCGCCACCTGATCCGGTTCGAGATCGCGCAGGTAGCGTGAACAGGCGAGGTGAAACATTCGACGAATAACTGCATCCACCAGATCGCTGTATGCGGCGGCGTATGCCAGTCCTCCCGCCCCGTGTATCACGCTCTGGTTCAGACTCTCCCGACGATCATGCAGATAGACCGCCAGAGAATCGAGATCAGTGATGTGGTCTATTTGAGGGTCATATAGATAGGTGGGAGATAAGGTATTCATTACTCCTATTGTATCGCTTTTTCGAACTCCGGCGCAAGCGATACAGCGACCAAAAACGGAGGGGATATTTGTGGATGTTGTTCAGGGAGAAGACATCATGCCCCCGCTGAGATGCCTCCCCCCCGAACACTGGCTCATCTGTCGCCAGATGAAATGTATAAATATCATTGTTTAATGATATTTGAAGCACTTAGCTATACGTATCACAATGTAAAACTGCTCCCCGGTTGAGAAAAAAGAGCTGGTGTTGAGATCAGGCGCGATTGGAGGCGTTCAGATATACGCGCGGGACACGCGCGGTCAGGCGAGTGGTAATCTCATGTTCGGTGGTGTGTACGGTGCGGGCGATCTCTTCCACGGTTATGCGCTCCTCGCCCTGGGTTCCAATGAGAATGACTTCCATTCCGACGACGGCAACCGGGAGATCGGTCACATCCAGAGTTAACATATCCATACAAACCCGACCGATCACCGGGACGCGCCTACCGGATATTAATGCAAACCCTGCATTGCCCATCTCTCGTGGATAGCCGTCGCCGTAACCGATGGGAATGGTGGCGATCCGTCGCGGTTCGGAAAGCGTATGCGTCCTTCCATAGCTGATGCTGTGTCCGGCTGGAAGCAGGCGCACCTGCGTAATGACGGATTTCAGAGTCATCGCAGGGCGCAGATTGGGGATACGAAACTCTTCGGGAACGTCCGGTTGAATTCCATAGGTGAGAAGTCCCGGACGCACCATATTCATCCTGCTTTCAGGATAGCGGAGCAGGGCGGCGCTATTAGCGCAGTGCAGGTGAAGCAGTTGGGTATCGGTGGCTTCCACCTGTTTCTTAACCTGCAGGAAGGCAGCTATCTGCGCGCGCGTGAACTCCGGGTCATCTTCTGCAGAAGGAAAGTGGGTGCTCATTCCAGTGATGATGACGGCAGGCATCCGGGAGATCATCTCGCACTGTTTGGCTGCCTGATCAGGCAGAAAACCACTTCGCCCCATGCCGGTATCTATCTCGATATGGATTTTTATCCCTGTGCGAAGTCGCTGCGCGGTTCTACTCAGAGCGCGCGCCGCTTCCAGATCGCCGACAACCGGGGTCAGGCGATTTATGACGACCTCTTCCGCAAGGTTATAGGAGAAGGGAGACAGTAGACAGATTGAGGCGTTAGGGAGTTGCTTGCGAAGCCATACGCCCTCTTCTACAGTTGCCGTCGCCAGCCACTCCGCTCCGGCAGCATGTGCGATTCTGGCAACTTCCGCTGCTCCGTGACCATAGGCGTTCGCTTTCACCACCGGCATCACATTTACACGCAATCCCATCAGACTGCAAATTAACTGCGTGTTGTGGCGAATGGCGGAAAGATCAATCTCAGCCTGAACTCTGTTCATAAATGGGGATCGGTCACTTTACCAAAAATAGGCGTAACATCTTATAAAACAGTTTGTCAAATAGATATAGCAGCTCGTTTGGGATAATCCCTTTGCCTCCTGACTCTTGTTCGCAATGACAATGCGATCAACAGAGATGGAGCTTTGCCGGAGAACCTTATCGTTCTCCGGTATTTTTTATCTCTTAACAGACCTCATATAGACGGGCAGAAGACGATCTTTGACCGCTTCATAACGGTTTCGATCCTGATAGATCAATAATATATTGGTCAATTGTCGCTGAGGGTTCACTAGAATTTTACCCTTGTAATACACTCCTATGGAACTGCCGCCATCCAGATTGATCGCGTTTTCTATTCCCAGCGCCTTCATCGCCCCCGCCATGCGAGACAGATAGATCGGTTTACGGGTGATGACGATCATCAGGCGATTGTCTCGCGTCATGCCGATCGCGATGCGAGGATTGGGACTGAGCATATGTCTGTCTCGAAAGCCCTCTCTGGCAGGCTCTACATAGGCGACGTTATTCTGAACCAGCCTTGGACCCGCGCTCAGAACATAGTCGAAGCCGCTCCAATCATGCCGACGATATCGCTTCGGTCGGACAAACTTAACATGATTATCTTCAGAGACGCATAGCGCAGTTCCCAGACCGCCAAAGTGGGTGAGCCTGCCGCCGATAACGATGTCTCCGATGGGGCGAAAGGTGCGATTACTATGAAACGTTCCGGTGATCGCCACCGTCGGTGTGGCGCGTCGGATCATCTGTCGAAATGGCTCTGTGTGTCCGACGCCAAGCTGGTTGAGCATCCCGGTGACTTTCACCTGCGGGCTGTTCATGTCTACAGAGATCACTTTTACCGGGACGCCGCGCACTGTGGTACAGTAGTATTGTATCTCCTTTGCCTGAGCGACAGGAAGGAGCAGCGCAATACCCGGTACGATCCATAGTAACAGCAACCAGAGCTTTCTCAGCATCTTGAGCCTTTCATGTTGTGAAATTGATTTTCTTTCTTCCCGTGAATTAGAAAGAACATTCATTGTAATGCAGATACGATGAAAATGCACTATCTATTTGAAAAACCGCTATTTTCATCAGGGAATCACACATATTAAGGGGATAGCCCGTTATGGCGAACAGAGAAACGCTGCGCGAACAGCATCTTGTGGAGACGGACTGGCTGGAGAATCATCTGGACGATCCTGCCATTCGAATTGTGGACATGCGAGGTTATGTTTACACGAAAACCGAACCAGACGGCTTTCAGACGGCGCAGTATATCGGCGCGCCAGAGGAGTATCA
>CAYSDM010000094.1:0-11096 GCA_964429855.1 uncultured Chthonomonadaceae bacterium | reverse complement strand
CGCTTCGGCAAATCCCATCTCCACCAGTCGGGTCGGCGTATACCCTTTGAGCAGATAGTACAGGATGCGATCCGCCTTCTTATAGGAGATGCCGAAATCGCTCTCATCCGTCTGTCCGACAATCAGATCGGCGGATGCGGGCTTCTCCACGATGACATCAGGTACGCCCAGATAGCGGGCAAGCTGCCAGACCTGCGACTTAAAAAGATCGCCCAGCGGGTTCACGGGCGGAGAGTCATCGGCATGCCAGGTAAAGTAACCGAATAGCCGTTCCGTCTTGTTTCCCGTTCCCACAGGCAGCGCGTCTAATCTTGCCGATTGATCGAACAGGATAATCATCCGCATTCGCGCCATGACATTGCCGCGACGTCGTCCATCCGCCTCCGGCTCAAACGTCAGGTAACCGTCCACCGCCTGTGTGATCTCGATGGTGCGACAGTGAATTCCGAGTTTATCAACCACCAGTTGCGCGTGCTCAAGGCTCTCCGTGCTGCTGGTGCGGTAGGGCATCTTGATGCCATAGACGTTTTCAGCCCCTAAAGCTCTGGCGCATAAGAACGCAGTGAGAGAGGAATCCACGCCCCCCGACACGCCAACGACAGCCCGACGAAAGCCTCTACGCCGGACGATTTCATCCCGGAGGAAGTCCACCAGCCAGTCTGTCAGCAGCGAGCAGTTCACATCCAGATTTACGTCGCTATCCGGGTCAAGCCTGGGAGCCGATATAACAGGCAGTTCGCTCATTGCTTCCATCACTCCATCGTATGAGGTTTTCGCGCAATCGCTTCCAGTTCAAGAACCAGATCCGACAGTGTCGCCTCCAGATCCGCCAGTAGAGGCGACCCCGCGCGCGCTATCGCGACATCATCCAGATTTACAGGCGTTCGCACAAGGCACTCTTCTGTAACATCCCCTTCAACCAGTACATGCCCCCAGGGATTCACAACACAGGAGGAGCCGGTAAATCCCTTTCCGCCCTCGAACCCGACCAGTCCTGAATAGACGACAAACAGATTATGCTCATCCGCGACACCGGGCAGCAGCAGCTTCCAGCGCATCAAGTTTCCGACCTGCGATCCGCTGAACTCTCTGCCGGGCGAGGCGCTGATGATATAGATAATCTTTGCGCCTTCCAGCGCGGCAATCGTCGCGGTTATGGAGTGCCAGACATCCTCGCAGATCAGAAGCGCTGCTTTGCCAAAGCGCGTTTCAAAGGCGTCAATCGTTCGCCCCCGCGCGACAAAACGCTTCTCATCGAAAACGCCATAGGTGGGCAGAAAGAACTTGTGATGAACATGGCATATCCCAGCCTGGATGGAATCGTTATCCGCAGAGGTTAGAGTGGCGTAAAGACCTGCGTTATAGTACTTACCGTCGTGCAGTTCGTAGAAACCGAGCGCGATGTCAAGAGCAGACTTCGAGGCGCGTGTTCGCTGACGGTAGACAGCCAGCAATCGGTTGAAAAGCTCCTCCCGACTGAGTGCGACCTCGCGCACACCGCCCTCCAGAAAGTAGCCGGACAGAACGGTTTCCGGGAGAACCAGTATATCCGGGCGTGGCGACATCGAATCCAACTGCTCAAATATCTCGCCGATCCGTTCCAGATTCGCCTGTACATCCGCTTTTCGCGGCTTTATCTGCCCTACCATGATCTCAATAACCATTGTTTTCCTTTAGCGCGGACACAATTCTCACTCAGTCTACCCGATTTTCCGAATTTGCCTCAATCTAAGCGTGCAGGCAGGGAACCTTCGCGAAGGTGTGAAAGTAAAATGCAGGGAAAGTCCTTTCAACCGGAGATAAGCCTCCCCACCGATAACCCGTATGTCCTTAATACTGACCAACGCAATTCTAGAACTTCATGCCTCCCATTGCATATTTATTCCTGATACCCGGATTGTCGTAGCCATCTCCGGCGGACAGGACTCATGCGCCCTTCTCCATGCCCTCCACACTCTGCGCCGGGATCTTGCCATTGACCTTCATGCGGCACATCTCAATCACGGCATTCGTGGAGCAGAATCCGATCAGGATGCGGAGAACGTCAGGGAATTCTGCCATAATCTGGCAATTGCGCTCTCGGTTGAGAAGGCGGATGTTCCCGCCCGGGCGAAACAGAGAAAAGTCTCCCTGCAGGTGGCAGCGCGTGAAGTTCGTCACGCCTTTCTGGAACGAATTGCCAGTGAAGTCGGCGCTTCGCAAATTGCTCTCGGACATACTCGTGACGACCATATCGAAACCATTCTGTTGAATATTCTCCGGGGAACCGGAATCGAAGGTCTGCAGGGGCTTCCCCCCGTCGCTGGGATCAAGATCAGACCACTCAGAAACGTTTCGCGACAGGAGACCGGTGAATACTGCCATCAGAACGGAATCGCGTTTCGGGAAGATAGCTCCAACAGATCGCTGCGCTATCGTCGTAATCGGGTGCGAACGGAACTGCTCCCGGAACTGGAAACGTACTATAACCCGGAAGTTCGTGCAGCGATCCTACGGTTGAGCGAGATTGCCGCACAGGAAGGGAGCTATCTTCAGGAGCAGGCGCAGGAGCGATTTCAGCGGGTTTGCCTGGCGGAAACGCATGATCGGATTGCGCTGTCTGTGGAAAAGCTCTGTGTAGAGCATCTCGCAATCCAACGCAGGTTGGTGCGGATGGCGATTCAAAGGCTGAAGGGAAGTCTGCACGAGATAGAGTTTTCCTTGATTGAGCGCTGCCTGAACGCGATGAATATCGCCCTGGAATCCGGAATCTCAACCGGCTTCACGCTTCCCGGACAGGGAATCAGAGTGATGATAGGCAGACAGGAGATATGTCTGACAAGGTTCGTAAGACTCGCGCCGAAACCGCCGGTCTACCGAGAGTTAAGCATTCCGGGAGAGACACACATTCATGAATGGGGACTGACCATTCGATGTTTAGAGATGCGGGCGGAACCCGGTATGAAACTGAAAGCGCCTGAATGGACAGCGTATCTGGACGCGGACGCATTGCGTTTTCCCCTGATCGTTCGCAGCAGACTGAACGGCGATGTCATTGCTCCCCTGGGAATGCGGGGAAGACATCGGAAACTTCAGGACATCTTCACCGACCGTAAGGTGTCTCTGTATGAACGAGACCGCGTACCTGTCATCGCCGATTCAGAGGGTATCGTCTGGGTTGCAGGGTGCGTTTTGAGCGAGAGAGTCAAGATTCATGCGGAAACAGAGCGAATTATTCGGATCGAATGCCGATCCTTCGCGCATTCGTTGTAGAGATTGTTACGTATAGAGCCGCATGGTATAATAAAACATTACCTTTCCCGTTTCGGGAGGAGGATGTCTTGAGCAATCGAAGTTTTAAAATCCTGATCACGCTGGCAATGATCGCGCTTGTGTTTTTCGCCCTGCGCCAGCAGAGCTTCACGCGCTGGGGCGATTCGGACAGACCCATTCGATACAGCGAGTTTATTCGCTTCATTGATGAGGGACGTGTCCAGAAGGGCGAGTTCGAGAAAGACACCTTTCGCGGACAGATTCAAAACGCGCCTGGGGATCCGGCAACTGGAACCGCTGCGGGTGGAGTGCGCGAGTTCATCGTAAACCTGCCCGACTCTCCCGAAGCCAAAAGCCAGTTAGAGAGAAGACTGATTGAGAAGCAGATACCCTTCGAGTACAAAAAGCCTCTGTTGTCAGACTTCGCACAGGGCATCATCTTCTCTATCATGCTGCCGCTCGCGCTGATTGCCATCTTCTGGATCATCTTCATCCGCCAGGCGCAGTCAGGCGGAAATCAGGCGCTTTCGTTCGGACGCTCCCGTGCAAAACGTCTGACGGATAATGTTCCGAAGATCACCTTCGATGACGTTGCTGGAGTCGATGAGGCGAAACAGGAGCTTCAGGAGATTGTGGAATTTCTGAAGAACGCCAAGAAATTCCAGGCGTTGGGCGCGAAGATTCCTAAAGGCGTCCTGCTGCTTGGACCTCCCGGTTGCGGCAAGACGATGCTGGCGCGAGCCATTGCCGGGGAGGCGGGAGTCCCCTTCTTCCATATCTCCGGCTCGGACTTCGTGGAGATGTTTGTCGGGGTCGGAGCAAGTCGCGTGCGTGACCTGTTCGATACCGCGAAAAGCAATCGTCCGTCGCTTATCTTCATTGACGAGATTGATGCGGTGGGAAGACAGCGCGGAGCCGGTCTTGGCGGCGGACACGATGAGCGCGAGCAGACCCTCAATCAGTTGCTGGTCGAGATGGACGGCTTCGATCCTAACTCTGGCGTGATCCTGATCGCCGCAACGAACCGACCGGATGTTCTCGACCCGGCGCTGCTTCGACCGGGACGTTTTGACCGCCGGATTGTCGTGGATGCTCCCGATGCTCGGGGACGCAAAGAGATCTTCCGCGTTCATCTGCGCGGTAAACCGCTGGAGTTCGATACTTCTGAATCGGAGCGTGAGCGCGTGATCGAGAGCCTGGCGAAACGAACGCCCGGCTTCACCGGCGCGGATATCGCCAATCTCGTAAACGAGGCGGCGCTGCTTGCGGCGAGACGCGATAAGTCGCGAATCACCATCCGCGAATTTGAGGAGTCCATAGATCGCGTCATCGCCGGTCCGGAGCGAAAAAGCCGGGTTCTCTCGGAAGAGAATAAACGGGTGGTCGCCTATCATGAACTCGGTCATGCCATGGTGGGTGAGCTTCTACCCAACGCAGACCCGGTGCATAAGATCAGCATCCTGCCACGCGGTATGGCGCTGGGCTACACCATTCAGATGCCGGATGAAGATCGCTATAATGTCTCCCGCAGCGAGATGGAGGACGACATTGCGGCGCTCCTGGCAGGAAGGGTGGCGGAAGAGCTTGTCTTTAACGAAATCACTACGGGAGCCTCCAATGACCTGGATCGCGCTACCGATATTGCGCGCGCTATGGTCTGCGAATATGGCATGAGTGATCGCCTGGGTCCTCTGCGACTGGGACGAAGACACGGCAACCCGTTCCTTGGGCGTGACCTGATGGAGGATCGCGACTACTCGGAGGAGGTGGCGCAAGCCATTGACGAAGAGGTTCGCGCCATCATTGACCGAAACTACCAGCGCGCAAAACAGATTCTGGTGGCGAACCGCGAGAAGATGGATATGCTGCTGGAGGTGCTGATGCAGAAGGAGACTCTGGAGCGCGAGGAGTTCATCCAACTGATGGAGGGAGCCATTCGACCGGAACCGCAGCCTCAGCCGGAAGCGCCTTCACCTCCCGCTGAGGGCGGCTCTTCCCCCAGGGAAGAGGCTCCGCGACCGAGGATCGAACCCCGCTTCCGTCCGGAACCCGGTCCGGCATAGCTGTTTACAGCCCGGTTGAATAGACCCGCAGCATGGTAAGCGCTGCGGGTCTCTGTTTATCATAGGAGGCGCAGACGATCCTCTTTCGATCCGGAGACCAGTCCAGATCGAAAGAGGACAGCTTACAAAGAACGCGCGCCGATCCTCCAGCGGATGGCATCCATACCGCCTCTATCTCTTTTCCGGATCTGGATCGAACGGCTCCCAGGCGGAATCCATCAATCCAGATAGGAGCGTGGTAGTGATATTCGTCTACCGGGGAGACTCGCCGGAGCGTTCCCTGCCTGCCTGCATCTGTTATCCAGAGAGAGTTCGATTCGCCCTCGGTCGTCCGAATCCAGAGCGAAAAGGCGATCTGCATTCCATCGGGCGACCATACGGGAGAGGTGATTCTCATGGCTGCGAAACGGCTGCGGTCTACAACTCCCGTTATGGCGCGAATCAAATCTGAATTGATCTTCACCGCCGGCAGCGCCTCGCTGGATCCGGGAGTAGCCATTCTCAGCGTCTCCACTCTATCCGCCATGAACGCGCGCAGTATTCCCTGTCGGAATACCAGCCGCCTGCCATCCGATGACCAATCGGGCCAGTCCGTCTCCGCATCCGGATCGAAACGCGGCAGGTCCATCTGCGGATTCATCGCCGACAGATCGCGAATATAGAGCGCGGTCTCCCCATGCAGGCTCTCTCCCACAAAGGCAATCCTCTTCCCGTCCGGCGAATACCGTAGAGATCGAAAATAGTAGAAGTTTCCGGGTTCCTTCTCATGCACTGCCAGCGGTTTTGCCTGTCCTGTCTTCAGGTCATACTCCCAGATACTGGTTCCAGGCAGTCTGTTTCCATTTTCAAAGGTGAACCATTCCACTCGTGTAAACCCGATGGCTCTATCTCCCGGCGACCAGGCAAGACAGTAGGGAGCTTTCAATCCATCTCGCTGCGTGTTTAATGGAATATCGGGAGAGACAATTTCCGGCTGCAGCAGAGGCACAATGCGCGTCAGGTCTCGCGAGGCGATGCATAACTGCATCTTTCGATCTGTCGTCTGCCGAAAAAAGGCGATGCGCCTTCCATCGTGCGACCATCGGGGGCTGATGTCAAGAAACACCCCCGGCTCGTGAACGATTCCGGGGGGTAGATCGGTGTGTCGGTTATACGTGTTGCGTCGGCATGACAGACTGAAGCAGGCTGCAATCGCGGCCATCAACAGACTGAGATGCCTGAGGCTCATCTACTGCGGCTCCGCAGAATTTCCAGCGCCTTATTTCGCATCTGATCCGCCTCAGCGGTTCTTCCCATTTTTCGTAAAAGGTCGGAGTATCCACGATAGCTCTGGGAAAGCTGAGAACTGGTCGGACCGTATATCTTCTCCCGCAGCACGATAGCGCGCTTGTAGAGAGCTTCCGATTCCGCGAACTTGTTAAGAAGGCGCGTTAACAGGGCAAGCTCCTGCACATTGTCTGACGTTTTGGCATGTTCCGGTCCCAGAACGCGCTCGCGAATTGCTAACGCGCGACGACAAAACCCTTCCGCCTTCGCATTGTTGTTCAGAGTCCGGTATAGCTGAACCAGCGCATCCAGCGCGCGCACCTGCCTCAGATCGCGTGGTCCCAGCTTCTCGGATTCCTTTAACAACTGCAAGAACTGCATTTCTGCGGCTGGAAGTTTGCCATCCTTATAGTCCTTCATCGCCTTCTCAAATCGAGAATCCCAGGAGCCGCCAGCCTGTCCCTGAGAAGCGGGGGCGATAAATCCCAGCGACGTGACCAGAAGAATCAGAATCAAAATCGTTCTTTTCAAATGAAATACCTCCCTGTACTATTCGCCCCGTCTCTGAGACATCATGAAAGATATCCCTGCCAGCCACCGTTCATGGACTGGTAGAGACGGATAACATCCTCTCTCTTGCATAACTGCGTTCCATGAGACATCATGGAAGCGCTCACGCTTACTCTGCGCAGATAGCTGACCTGTCTTTCTCCCGGTTAGCCGTCTACCAGGAGCGACGAATTCTTCGCGGCTTTTACGACCAGACGAATCGTCCAGTTCATATTTTCCGCAGGCGACAATCATGGTTTATGAAACGCTCGCCAGTTCACCCAATCGTTTCAGCGAGTCGGCTTCTACCTCGGCATGAAGGCTGTTTCCGTTGGCATCCATCGTCACAACAGCGAGAAGGTCTTTCACCCGCAGGTGCCACATCGCCTCTGGAATGCCAAACTCCTCCAGATAGTCTACGCCCTCAACACCGACGATTCGATCACAGTAGAACTGTGCCGCGCCGCCAATCGCGTTCAGGTAGACGGCTCCCACCTCTTTCAATGCCGCCAGCGTCTTTGCACCCATGCCTCCCTTGCCGATCACCGCCCGGATCCGATATTTACGAATGATATCCGCCTGATACGGCTCTTCCCGCATGGAGGTAGTCGGACCTGCGGCTTTCACCTGCCAATGTCCCTTATCGTCTTTCAGCATCACCGGGCCGCAGTGATAGATCACCGCGCCGGTCAGGTCGCGTGGAGGATCGTGTTTAGACAGATGCTTATGAAGCTCATCGCGTCCCGTGTAGACCAACCCATTCAGAAGCACCACATCCCCCACTTTCAGCTTTCGCATCTCCTCTTCCTGAAGGGGAATGTTCAGCGCAATCTCCTGACCGGTGGTCTGGATTCCCTCTGCTCGCGCCAGTTCGCGGGGATTTTCCGAGCGGAATAGCCAGCGAACAATTTCGCCGGATTCCGGATCGAGATGAACGCCCAGCCTGCGATATGCCCAGCAGTTATAGGCGACGGACACAAAGAAACTGGCAGGAAGACGGTTGAGCGCGCTGATTTTACATCCGAGAAGCGTCACCGCCCCCCCAAACCCCATTGTCCCGATCTCCAGCTTATCGGCATTGGCCATGACACGGGCTTCCAGTTCCGCCAGTTCAGGTATGGGGTTCACATCGTCCACATCGCGGAACAGCTGCTCCTTGGCATGCAGATAGCCGCTGGCGCGGTCACCGCCGATGCAGACTCCCAGAAATCCCTGACTGCACCCCTGCCCCTGCGCCTGCCAGACGGCGTGCATAATGCATCGGTAGACGCCTTCCAGATTCCGGTCGCACCGCCCGAGATTGGGAAGCTCCACCGGCAGAGAATACTGGATGTTTTTGTTCTCGCATCCGCCACCCTTGAGCAGCAGAAGAACTTCGACATACTCTTTCTCCCACTGCTCGAAATGGACGACCGGCGTCCCGGGACCAAGATTCAGGCCAGAGTTTCTGTTGGTTATACTGTCCACAGAGTTGGGGCGCAGTTTTCCCTGACGGGTAGATTCCGCGATGGCGTTCTGGATCGCCGATCTGATCTTTAGCTGGTTCACGCCTACCGGACAGTGGATATGAAAGGTCGGCATTCCGGTATCCTGACAGATCGGCAGGACGTTTTCATGCGCCATGTCAATGTTTTTACAGATAATCGAGAGCGCTTGTGCGGACTGGGTTCCGGGGCGCTCCTTCTCGACCGCTTTTCGAATGGCTCTCCGGACATCTTCCGGTATATTTGTAGCCGTCTCTGAGATCAGGCTCAGAAGACTATGTTCAAGATGTTGCATCATAAACTCCAATCGAGGGGTTCTACCGTTTTTGGTCTAGCTGTGCCAACCGTAGCTTCCGTGCGGCGCGCATTGCAAAACGCAGCCGCCAGGGCATAATCATCGATTCGATTAAAACTTTCCGGCTGATTTTTGACTTGCCCTGCCGCCGGTCGGTAAAGATGATGGGCGTCTCCTGAATGTGCAGACCCGCCTCTTTCGCCCGATAGGTCATCTCCACCTGAAATGCATAGCCGTTAGAGACGATCTGCTCGACATGTATGGTTTCCAGCGCGTATCGGGTGTAGCAGCGGAAACCGCTGGTGGAATCGCTCACATTCAACCCGGTGACCCGGCTGACATAGAAGTTGGCAAACTTGCTCAGCATGACGCGATGCATGGGCCAGTCTTCAACCCCTCCACCCGAACAGTAACGCGAACCCAGCACCACATCAGCACGCTGAGAGGTTTCAACAAGGTTCGGGATATAGCGCGGATCGTGCGAGAAATCGGCATCCATCTGTACCACTCGCGCATAGCCTTCTTTCAGGGCATAGAGGTAGCCGTCTACATAACTGCGACCGAGACCACGCACACCGCTTCTTCGGAGAATATGGAATCGAGGGTCTCCTCCAAACTCCTTCTCAGACAGATTGGCAGTGCCGTCCGGGGAGTTGTCATCAACCAGAAGCAGATGTGTCTCCGGCGCTTCGGTAAAGACTCTTTGGATCAGGTCGAGGATATTTTCACTCTCATTGTAGGTCGGTATGATGATGAGTGTATGGGCGATTTGCACGTAGGCCATCCTTCAGATGGAAGGTCGTCGAGAGGTTTTACTGAGTTTCACTGGGGTAGTTTTATGCTCTATTTTAGTCCCGATATGCCCTGTTCGTCAAGCAAAAACGTGCAAGCGGAAAGAAATCATCGACTGCAAACTTGCCATTACGCCTCTACATCAACCAAATGCGAGGGCAGTTCAGACACGATACAACCTCTGTCTATCTGTCATATCAGCCATAGAGAACCAATCGCTGCCACATGCTCGATATAGGAGTGAATAATTAACGCAATCATAACATGTGCTTAATTTTTCCTTAACCTGCTGATGCAAAAATTTCATACAGTATCATCACAATGCGCTGACAAACTGAGGTAAACAGTGCAGGCATTCGTCATCAGAGAGGAGTTTAATTGATGATTTTCCGCAGTGACGGAAGAGGATTCACGCTGATCGAACTGCTTGTGGTTATCGCCATTATAGCTATTCTTGCAGCTATCCTCTTCCCCGTATTTGCTCAGGCACGAGAGAAAGCGCGATCCGCTTCTTGCCTTTCGAACATGAAACAGATTGCGCTGGCAGTAATGATGTACGCCACCGATTACGACGAAACTCCAGCAGAAACTGGCTGGGATGGTCCCTGCAGCAGCCCGATTCCCAACTCCAGCGGTTACTATGCCGTGGGAGATGCCTACTTCAGCGGGGTGTTCTCCTTCCCGATTGCCACCGCACCCTATATAAAGAACTGGCAGATATTCATCTGTCCTAGTGACCCGGACAAAGGCGGATTTAACAAAACCGGCTCTTATTGCTATGAAGCGCAGCTTCTTGCGGTGAATATGCCAGGTTCTTATTCTGGAATGAGAAACGTTGTCAACGCGATGCTGAAATCCTTTCCGCTCTCCTATGCAGGAAACTACTTTTTAAGTCAGACATATGACCCCGGGAAAAGCCGGAGCACCTATCGCGGCGAGAAGATGCATCCACTTGCTGCTTATCAGAATCCGGCTCAGCTTTTCTACGCAGCGGATGTAGGAAGTCAGCTCAGTTCCAGTGGAACCATATTCGCAGGCTGGTATATTGCTCCGGGATACGGTAATGACGTCACCGGACAGGGGCGATGGCCCAAAGGAAAGAGGCATCAGGAAGGTAGAAATTGGATATTCTGCGACGGTCATGCCAAGTGGCTGAAAGATCCCTCTTTTCTGCGCGCGGATGGCACGGCGAAAAGTCAGGCGGAGATCATGCTGGAGTATCAGCGGCGCGGTGTCTACACATACCCGGAAACGAACGACCCGAACTATGTGCGGTGATAGCTTCAGATAACGTTGAATTCAATCTTTGATACTGCCACATGTTTAACATGTAATGGGCAGGTTTCAATAAAGACGCCCTCCTCTGAGATCAGGGGAGGGCGTCTAGTATAATCC
>CAYSDM010000093.1:0-12454 GCA_964429855.1 uncultured Chthonomonadaceae bacterium | reverse complement strand
ACAGAGTCTCCGCCAGCGCCATGTTGTGCGTGGAGAGTAGAATGGAGCGACCGGCTTTTCGCTGATCCTGCAGCACCTTCTGAAGATCGCGCGCGCTGACCGGATCGAGTCCCGAAAACGGCTCATCCAGCAGCAGAAGGCGGGGACCGTGCGCAAATGTCGCCGCAAACTGGACTCGCTGTGCCATCCCCTTGGAGAGTTCGCTCATCTTCCGACGGGCGTGCGCGCTCATCTGCACCGCCTCCAGCGCGCTCTCCGCCGCCTGCCGCGCCGCGCGCCGTCCCAGCCCCTTTAACTGCGCGAAGTACGCCACCACCTCCAGCGGGCAGAGATGCTTATACAGTCCGCGCTCCTCCGGCATATACCCGATCCGGGGCAGCGCGTCGCTGATCTTCGTCTGTCCGAAAAGGCGCAGTGTGCCGGAATCGGGGCGCAGGATGTCGGTCAGCATCCGCATCAGCGTCGTCTTGCCCGCGCCGTTGGGTCCGACCAGCGCAAAGACCTCGCCTTCCTCCATCGAAAACCGAATCTGATCCAGGGCGCGAACCCCGGCATACTGCTTGACGATGTCCTCAGCCTCAATCACAGACATGGCTCTTCTGTTCTCTCGCGGATCGCCTGTCTCAGGCAATGGCTGCCACCTTCCTGGCAGAGGGTAGTCTATCGTTCATTCTATCAGAGCCTCTCTTCCCTGTAAAGAGAGAGTGAAGCGGGTCTCTCTGGCAAGCGGACCCTATGATCGTCTGTTGAAACCTGTTTCTAAATGATGTACAATATTCCAGCTTTCAGGAGGGCTTTTGCGGTGAGAGTGGCGATCGGATCAGACCATGCCGGATTTCATCTGAAGAACTATCTGCGCGACCTGCTGAGTAGAGAGGGGCATGAGGTGCTGGACGCGGGCGCGAATACGCCTGAATCGAGCGACTATCCCGACTATGCGGCGCGCGTGGGAAGGCTGGTCGTCTCCGGCGAAGCCGAGAGGGGTATTCTGGTCTGCGGCACAGGCGCGGGTATCTGCATCGCCGCCAACAAGATTCCGGGCGTGCGCGCCGCCGCCGTCTCCGAACCGGTTACGGCGCGCCTGGCGCGCCTGCACAATGATGCCAATATCATCTGCTTCGGGGAACGGATCGTCGGGCCGGAACTCGCGGCTGACATCGTGCGAGTCTTTCTGGAGACTCCCTTTTCCGAGGGGGAACGGCATATCCGCCGTATCCGCAAAGTAGCCGATCTGGAAAACAACAGCTAAGGAGCAACCGCATGAGCCTGCTTGAGCGTGAGGAGGCTGCGCCGCGCGCCGCGTCCCTCGCCGAGTCCGATCCCGAAATCGCAGCCGCTATCCGTCATGAAGCCGACCGTCTCAACAGCCATATTGAACTGATCGCTTCGGAGAATGTGGTCTCCCGCGCGGTGCTGGAGGCGATGGGCTCCGTGCTGACCAACAAGTACGCCGAAGGCTATCCGGCAAAGCGCTACTACGGCGGCTGCGAAAATGTGGATGTGGTCGAAAGTCTGGCGATTGAGCGCGTTAAGAAGCTGTTCGGCGTGGATCATGCCAATGTGCAGCCTCACTCCGGCGCTTCCGCCAATATCGCTGTCTTCACGGCGCTGCTCCAGCCTGGGGACACGCTGCTGGGGATGCGGCTGGATCAGGGCGGTCATCTCACGCACGGCAGCCCGGTGAACTTCTCCGGCAAGTTCTATAACGCGCAGTTCTATGGCGTGCACCCGGATACCGGACAGATTGACTACGATGAGTGCGCCCGGATTGCCCGTGAGACGCGACCGAAGATGATCACCTCCGGCGCCTCCGCCTATCCGCGCATCATAGACTTCGCCCGTTTGCGCGCCATCGCGGATGAGGTCGGGGCGGTCCTGCTGGCGGACATCGCCCATATCGCCGGACTGATCGCCGCCGGCGAACATCCCTCCCCGGTCGGATACGCCCAGATCATCACCTCCACCACCCACAAGACCCTGCGTGGACCGCGCGGCGGCATCATTATGTGCGATGCAGAGTATGCCAAAGCCATCGACTCCGCCGTCTTCCCCGGAACCCAGGGCGGTCCGCTCATGCATATCATTGCGGCGAAGGCAGTCGCGTTTCATGAGGCGCTGCAACCGGGCTTCCAGGCTTATCAGCAGCAGATACGCAAAAATGCGGCGGCGCTGGCGGACGGACTGACCCGGCGCGGCTTCAAACTGGTCTCCGGGGGAACCGACAACCATCTGATGCTGGTAGACCTTCGCCCGAAGAAGCTGACCGGGCGCGACGCGCAGGTGATGCTCGATAGGGTGAGGATCACCACCAACAAAAATGCCATTCCCTACGATACTGAGAAGCCCTGGGTCACCAGCGGGCTGCGCCTCGGATCGCCCGCCGTCACCACGCGAGGCTTCCGGGAGCCGGAGATGGAGATAGTGGCGGAACTACTCGATCGCTCGCTGTCGAATCCCGGCGATGAAGCTGCGCAGGAGGCGGTTCGCCGGGATGTACAGGCGTTGACGGCGCGCTTCCCGATGACCGAGGGAGTCGTCTGAAAGGAAAAGGATGGAACGCAGAAGTTTTGGAAGGACCGGCATGCAGGTCAGCGCGCTGGGATTTGGCGGCGCGGAGATCGGGTTTCAGAGCGTGGAGCCGGAAGCCGTCTCCCGCCTGCTGAACGGCGCGCTGGACGCCGGGCTGAACGTGATTGATACGGCAGAGTGCTACGACAACAGCGAGGAGTTGATCGGGCAGGCGGTCAGCCATCGCCGACAGGACTACTTTCTCTTCACCAAGTGCGGACACGCCGCCGGCTTTGACCTGCCCGACTGGAGCCCGTCGCTTCTCGAGCAGAGTATAGATCGCAGCCTGCGCCTGCTGAAGACCGACTTTCTGGACCTGGTGCAGCTTCATAGCTGCTCGGAGGAGACGCTGCGGCAGGGCGATGCGATTGCGGTATTGCAAAAGGCGCGGGATGCCGGAAAGACCCGTTTTATCGGCTACAGCGGCGACCGAACCGATGCTCTCTACGCGGTCGAATGCGGCGCATTCGACTCGCTGCAGATATCTATCAATATCGCTGACCAGCAGGCGATTGATCTTGTCCTTCCGGCGGCGCGAGAGCGTCAGATGGGCGTCATCGTCAAACGCCCGATTGCCAACGCCGTCTGGCGCAGCAGCGAGCGTCCCTCCGGCGAATACTTTCAGCCCTACTGGGATCGCCTGCAGGCGCTTCAGTACGATTTCCTGAAGGGCGACCTGCGCGAATCGATATCCATCGCGCTACGTTTCACCGCCTTTGTGCCCGGTGCGCATACGCTCATCGTCGGAACGACGCAGCCGGAACGCTGGCAGCAGAATGCGGCTCTGCTGGAGACGGGACCGCTCTCCGCGGAGCAGTATGCCGCCATACGCGCACGATGGCAGGCGGTCGCTGGAGAAGACTGGGTCGGACAGACCTGAAAAACCTAAACGAGTCGCCGCAAAGTGCAGTATATGGATTCAGGCGACGAATAAGCGGGGGAGAGCGGTGGAGCGTCCTAGCTGGGACGAATACTTTATGATGATTGCGCGGGATGTGGCGACACGCGCCACCTGTCCGCGCCGTTCGGTGGGCGCGGTGGTCGTCTTTGAGCGGCGCATCTTAACGACCGGCTACAACGGCGCGCCGCGCGGTCTGGAGCACTGTCGCGATCAGTTCAAGGAGTGGCCCGAAGGATGCCTGCAGAGCGGGCACTGCGTTCGCACCGTGCACGCCGAACAGAACGCTATTCTGCAGGCGGCTCTGAACGGCGTCTCGACGCGGGGCGCGACCATCTATGTCACCTGTCAGCCCTGCAACGCCTGCGCCAAGATGCTGATTAACGCCGGTATCGTGAAGGTCGTCTTTGATGGCGACTATCCCGATGCCTTCGCGATGGAGCTATTCCGCGAATCGGGGATGGAGGTGATGCGCCTGCGTCCTGAGAGCGGGGGGATCGGCGAGAGGCTGGTGTGAGGAGGCGGGGCGCGTCTTATGCGCTGAGAGGATCCGGGCGGCGGTGATTGGAGTAACGGTCGCTTTTCTGATGGCGATGGGAATCACCTGGGCGTTGACTCCCTGGGTGGTTCGGCTGGCGAATCGGTGCGGCGCGATCGCGGTTCCGCGCGATCGCGACGTGCATGAGTCGCCTGTTCCGCGCTGGGGCGGCATTGCCATCTATCTGGGGGTATTAGCCGCCGTGCTGGTGACGGTGACCTACCGCCATTTCATCACGCGGGGAGCCAATGGCTGGTCGTGGCATCTGGTCGGCGTGCTGGTCGCCGCCACCTTTCTCTGCCTGATCGGAATGCTGGACGATATACGCGATCTGCGCGCCATCTGGCAGGCGCTGGCAATCATCATCGGCGGAGCGATTCTGATCGCGTTCGGCGTACGTATTGACGGGATCACCAATCCCTTCATCGCCCA
The DNA here is from genome assembly GCA_964429855.1 of uncultured Chthonomonadaceae bacterium. Lineage (GTDB taxonomy): Bacteria > Armatimonadota > Chthonomonadetes > Chthonomonadales > CAJBBX01 > CALLMM01. Next base: position 8,018 of record CAYSDM010000093.1, on the reverse strand, counting down.
GAAACCGGGAGCCTACAACCCGGCGCGCTGGATGGAGCTGGCTCCGGTGATCAGCGTCTTTGCCACGCTGTTCTGGGTTTTTCTGGTCACCAAGACGGTGGATGCCATAGACGGGCTGGACGGGCTGGCGGCGGGAGTCTGCGCCATCTCCTCCGCAACGCTGGCGCTGCTGGCGGCAGCTTCCAATCAACCGCAGGGACCGAGCATCGCGCTGCTGGCGGCGGCGGTTGCCGGCTCCTGCATCGGCTTCCTGCGCCACAACTATAATCCGGCGCGAATCTTCATGAGCACGGTCGGGGCGTGGTTTCTGGGCTTTACGCTGGCTGCCATCTCCATCATGGGAACCTTCAAGATCGCGGCAGCTATCTCGGTGATGATTCCGCTGCTGGTGCTCGGCGTTCCGATCTTTGATTATGCCGTGGTGCTGGCGAAACGCGCTCGCAGCGGCGTGCCGCTGACCGCTGCCGACCGCAGGCATCTGCATCATCGGCTGCTGGATCGCGGCCTGTCTCAACGGCAGGCGGTCTGGATCATCTATGGCTGTACGGTGATGCTCTGCGCCGCAGCCCTCGTACTTTTTAAATTCTCCCGGTAGTCCCCGGATAGAGCGATTTTATGCGCGTCTCGGAAGATATTCACTCCCCTGAAAACTGGGTGCGCGCGGTTGCGCGCGGCATCTGGCGCTTTCTCCTGATCGGCGGGGTTTCCGCCGGGCTCCTCTACGCCCTCTGGCGGCTGAAACCGGTCGTCATCTCGCTGATTATCGCCGCGATCTTCGCCTATATCATGCGCCCTGTCGCCGCCTGGATGCTTCAGCGCCGGGGCTTTATCGCCTTTCATAACGCCTGTGCCACCCTGCTGGGGCGGTGTATGCTTCCCCTTCGCCGATTCTCTCCCTCCGCTGCGCCGGAGGTAACACTTCCGATACGTCTCTCCCATCATGCACGCCGGGTGCTCGCAACCTTCTATGTGCTGATCCTGCTGTTTGTGGTCGGCGGCTACGGCGGAAAGGTGATGGTTGCGCCATTCGTGGCGGAGATCACCCATGTCGCGACCAACTGGGAGCGCGAGTATCGCGGACGATTTCAGCAGTATGTGCGGGACGCCAATCGGTGGTACGAGACCCGCGTCAGCCCGGAGTGGCGCGCCTGGATTACGCAACAGTGGGAGAAAACCCAGGAGGACGGCGGAGGATTTCGTCAGTATCTCACCGATTGGTTCGGGAATGCCATTCAGCATACAGGACAGGCGATCCACTATGTGGTGGAACTGGTGCTGCTGCCGGTGGTCGCCTTCTACTTCGCGCTGGACAGTAAGCGGCTGAAACGCGAGTTCGTGGGGACGGTTCCGACGCGCTATCGGCGAGAGGTGCTGCGTTCGATGCGCGATTTCAACCAGATCATGTACAGCTACGTGGTCGGGCAGGCGATCCTGTGCGCGCTGGCAGGGATTATTGTGGGTGTGATCCTGGTGCTGTGCGGCGTGCCGTATGCGCTGACTCTGGGACTGCTGGCGGGAGTGACCCGCGCCATTCCCATCATCGGTCCGATTGTCGGCGGAATTCCCATCGTGGTGCTGGCGCTGGTGACGGCGGGACCCGGGGTGGCGACGCTGGTGCTGATCGCCTTCACCATCATGCACTTTGCCGAAAGCAAATTCATTATGCCCTATCTGATCGGGGATCGGATGGAACTGCATCCGGTAGTTATCATCGTGGTTCTTTTGATCGGGCAGGAGTTCGGCGGGCTGCTGGGGATGTTCTTTGCCGCCCCGATTGCCGCCCTGATTCGCGTCCTGATCCGCCGCTACTGGCTCAAGGACAGCAGAGCGAAGCGCAGCAAACAGAAAAAACAACGGGCGGCGAAAGTTACCAATGGCATCGGCTAACGGAGGAACGGAGATTCTACCGATATGGCGCATGATGTCTTCATCAGCTACTCCACAAAAGATAAAGAGGTGGCGGATACGGTCTGTTCCACGCTGGAATCGCGCGGCGTTCGCTGCTGGATCGCTCCGCGCGACATTGTGGCGGGCATGGAGTGGAGCGAGGCGATCATAGACGCCCTCTCGACCGCCCGGATGATGGTGCTGGTCTTCTCCGGCAACGCCAACGAATCCCCGCAGGTGAAGCGAGAGGTTCAGCGCGCCTTTGAGAAAGGCGTCACGGTCATTCCTTTTCGGGTGGAGAATATCGCCCCTTCAAAGGCGCTGGAGTACTACATCGGTCCGGTTCACTGGCTGGACGCTTTCACGCCCCCGATGGAGCAGCATCTTCAGCGTCTCTTCGATACGACGCGCCTGATTCTCGCTGCCCCGGAACAGCCAAACGCCGGTGAAGCGGGCGGTCTGGAGACCAGTCTCTTCAGCGCCTGTCCGCAGTGCCGCCGACCTGTCTCTAAAGCCGACCTCTTCTGTCCCAACTGCCGGTACCCGCTCTCCGGCTCCAAACCGGAGACCTCCGCCTCCTTTTCGCCGGGCGCAGGCAGCGCCGCCCCGGTCGTCCCGGGCGCGCCTCCCGTTAAGCCGCCGGTCTCTCCGACACAGCCCGCAGGCAGCGGCATGGGCGCGAGTGGCGGCACAGGCGGGAGCGGCGGCATGGGCGCGAGTGGCGGCATGGGCGCGAGTGGCGGCACAGGCGGCGTGACTCCTCCGCCCATCCAGACGTCGGTTTCCTCTCCGGTTCCGCCGAAGCAGCCCCCGGCGGTCTCCCCTCCCGTTCCGGGGGGAGTTCCCGCGCCCGCCTCCGGCGCGCCGCTTCCTCCGCCAACCGGAGCCGCCTGGCGTCCCGCCGTATCCACGCCGATGGCTCCGCCGAAACGATCCGGCGCGACCGGCTGGGTGCTGGGTTGCATTATCGGGGCGGTCTTGATGGCGGTCCTGGTCTTTACCGGGCTGGTTATTCTGGGGCTGATGCTGCCAGACAGCGAGCCGACAGGCGGCAGCCAGAACCCGCCGATCACACAGGAGGAGACTCCTTCCTCTCCTTCCGCCCCCGACTCTCCGGGAGGCAATACACTGCAGGCGGCATATAAGCTGCTGGTTCAGGACAAACTCACCGAAGCGCAGGAGAAGGCGCGTGAGGCGGTTCAGGAAGAGGAGAGCGCCGACTCGCAGGCGATGCTGGGTATCGTTCTGATGGAACAGTACTGGAAAAACCGTTCTGACAGCGTTCGCGCCGAGGCGGAAGCCGCGATCCGAACGGCGCAGCAGTTAGATTCGGAGACGGCGTTCTCCCGCGTGGCAAAGGGAAATCTCTATCTGGCGGAAAAGGAGTTCGCCCGGGCAGAGGCGGAGTTTAAACGCGCGATTGAGAAGGATACCAATCTGGCTTACGCCCACAGCCAGCTTGGATTTGCGCTGGTGGAGCAGAGCCGTTACGACGAGGCGGAGAGCAGCCTGCAAACCGCCGTCCAACTCGATCCCGGACTGGTGCAGGCGCACTATCTCCTTGGAACGGTCTATAGTGCGCTTCAGAAATGGTCGGAGGCGGAGAGCAGTCTGCGCAACGCAACCCGCCTCGACCCGCAGAACGGGCAATATCATGCTGCTCTGGCGCTGGCGCTTGCCCGGCAGGGGCGCACTGAGGAGGCGCGCGCAGAGGCGGAACAGGCGAGATCGCTCGGAAGCGCCGATCCAACGCTGGATGAACTATTGAAATAGTCGGGCAGAAACGGGTTTGCTGTGATGCGGTACCAGAAGAGACAACCGGAAAAGCCCCGTCTCTGCGGACGGGTCGTCGGCGTGACCGGACATCGCGATCTGATCGCGCAGGATATTGCGCGGCTGGAGCAGGAGGTGCTGGCGATTCTGGAGATGGAGCGGCGAAGGTCGCCGGACGGCGCGTTGACGGTGGTCTCTGCGCTGGCGGAGGGAGCGGATCGTCTGGTGGCGCGCGTCGCGCTGAATCATCTGGGCGCCAGGCTTTTTGTACCGCTGCCTCTGCCGATGGAGGAGTACCTGCAGGATTTCCCGGAGGCGTCGTCTAAAGCGGAGTTTACCGCGCTCCTGGAACGCTCTACGCAGTGGTATGCGTTGCCGCGGCTTTCAGAACTGGTTCCCTCGGCGATGATCCCGCCGGATCAAGCCTCCCGGGATCTGCAGTACGCGCTGGTTGGAGCCTATATCGCGGCGCACTGCCATCTGCTGCTGGCGCTGTGGGATGGGAAGGCGCTGGAGCGTCTGGGCGGAACCTCGCACGTGGTGCGCCTGCGGCAGGAAGGAATCGTCGAACCGTATCGGACGGCGATCACCGCGCTGTGCCGGAGGGTGCATTGCCCGCTGGATGAGAGAGAGGCGGATAACGCGCGCGATGCCGAAGACTCCCTCCGCGCGGAAGGCGCGCTGTATCATATTCAGACGCCGCGAGCCAGTCATCACTCTGACCTGCCTCCGATCGCCTAAGGAGACAAGCCTTGTCCTATCGTCCTGATCCGATAGATACATCCTGCGTAACGCTGCCTCCCGAGCTGCTTCCGCTGATTGAGGAGCTTGCGCGCAGTTCGCATGATCTCTGGGCGCGTCTGCGTATCGCGGAGGGATGGACGTTCGGCCCCCTGCGAGACGAAACCCGCAAGCAGACTCCCCTGCTGATCCCCTATGAACAGCTTCCCGAATCGGAGAAGGAGTACGACCGGCAGTTGGCTCTGGAGACGATCAAAGCGCTGATCGCGCTGGGTTATCGCATCGAACGCCGATAAAAAGGGCGAAATGGCCGTTTCACTGTCGGAGACAGCCCGGCGCATCCTGAGGAAATATAGGCATGGATTCCCCGCGCTCGCACCCATCCTCCGCCATGACCGATAACGCCTCTGCGCCTCCTTCTCTATGGAGACGGATGAAGCAGTTTTACCGGAATAACAAGTGGTATATCTTTATCCTGTCTGCGCTGCTGATGTTCGGGCTGGGCTGCGCGGGCTTCTACCGGTTAGCTCTGGATCATCCCCATCTGTTTGAGGGGCAGAGTCGTCCCAGTTGGACCGCCCTGATGTACGCCTCTCTTTCTCTGTTCCCCATTCAGTCGGGCTTGATGGTGGACCTGAAGCAGACGAACCTCTGTCTGGAGATATCCCGGTTTGGCGCGCCCTTTGTGGCGACCTTCACTGCGATAGAAGCGCTGGCGCTGGTCTTCCACGAGCAGATACAGTCGTTTCGCCTGCGGAGAATTCGCGATCACGTCATCCTGTGCGGTCTCGGACAGAAGGGCTACCGGATAGCGAAACAGTTTCATGAGGCGGGCTATCGCACGCTGGCGATCGAGTCGGATGAAGGCAACGACTCCATTCCTCTCTGCCGGGAACTGGGCATCTATGTGCTGATGGGCGATGCCACGCAGATGGACACGCTGCGGCGGGCAGGCGCGCATCGGGCGCGTTACCTGATCGCCTTCTGCGGCCATGACGCCACCAACGCTGAGATCGCCATGCATGCCCGCGATATGGTGAGGCAGTCTTCCACGCCGCAGAACGCCGCCCGGCAGGAAAGGCATATTCTGACCTGCATCCTGCATATCGTTTCGCCGCAGCTTTGCGAGCTTCTTCGCGAGCGAGAACTCAAGGAGTTCAGCGCGCGTTTCCGCCTGCAGATTTTCAATGTCTTCGACAGCGGGGCGCGCGCCATGCTCAATGCGTTTCCGGCATTTGAGGTAGAGGGAGAGAAGGAGAGTCCGCACACGCATCTGATCGTGATCGGCGCGGGACGCATGGGGCGGAGTCTGATTATTCAGGCGGTGCGCAGCTGGTACAAACGCCATAAGGCTGCTCAAACGAGCGAGGCTGCCGAGCCTTATGTCGGAGGGGACGAGTCCAGCCTGAAAGTCACCATCATAGATCGCGAAGCCTCCCATGTCTACGATCTGATCTGCCTGCGGTATCCGAAGATCACCCGCTACTGCGACCTGCAGGCGATGCAGATGGATGTCAACTCCGCCGAGTTTCAACGCGCCACATTTTTGCAGACCGCCCTGAAAAACAACGAGCGCGTGCGGGTCTACATCTGCCTGAAAGACGACTCGCTGAGTCTCTCCGCCGCGCTTTCGCTCTACCAGCATATCCGCGAAATCGAGCAGCCTATCTTTGTGCGCATGTCGCAGGGAGCGGGGCTGGCGCAGCTTCTGAGCGGGGCGGAGAGAAGAGACGACGCCTACGACCGCCTGCGCGTCTTTGAGTTGATGGAGAACACCTGCACGCTGGAACTGCTGTTAAACGGAACCAATGAGGTGATCGCCCGCGCCATCTACGCCGTCTACCGCAAGGGCGAAGAGCAGCGAGGCAGGGTGCTCGATCCCTGGGAGCGTCTCTCCGACAGCGAGAAGGAGCCCAACCGCAAAGCCGCCATTCGCATGACCGCCACGCTCGATGAGATGCAGTACGATATCGTCAACCTGACAGACTTTGACGCCGATTCCTACACGTTCAGTCCGGAGGAGATCGAGCAGATGGCGCGGAAGGAGCATGAGGGCTGGATGCAGGAGAAACGGGCAGAAGGATGGCAGTGGGGCGAGAAGCGCGAAGATACGAAAAAGCGGCACAATCTGCTTCTGGAATGGGAGAAGCTGGACGAAGCCACCCGCGAAAAGAACCGAAGGCTGGTGCGCGAATGGCCCTCGACGCTGGCGGAGGCGGGGATGCAGCTTCGCAAACGCGCCGCGTAGATCTCCAGATGAACGGCTGTTACGCCGGTTTGGATCGGGTGTCGTTCCGGGCAGACGCAGAAGAGAAGCCTGCCCGGTTCTGTTTAGCCATCAGTCCGCGGGCTTCTTCGCGGATCGGCTGGTGTATCCCATCTGCGTCAGCCGGTTCAGACAGGCAATCGCCTGGTTCTCCGCGAAACGAAGATCCGCTGCCGTGAAGATACGATGCAGGGGACGGTTATGGATATCGGTCTGGAGGACCGTATACATAAGCTGCACCAATACCACAGAACGCCCGTCGCGTGCCAGTAACTGAAACATTCCCTGTGGCACCTCCCCTTTGGGATACCAGGACCTCCACACCTCCTGTCCGATCTTCCTGCCGCTGGGACTGCCGACAGGCATCTTTCCTCCCGGTGTCCTGGTCAGTCGTAGACTCCAGTCTCGCGCAGCGGCCTCGCTCTCAGCGACAGAGAGGGAGATGCTCACGCTGAATCCTATCTTCGGCTTCTGAGCATCCATGATCATGCAGCCTGTGGCAGGCTTCTCGGCCAGATTTTGACTGATATTGAACATGGAGAACCCGGGCATCTCCGCAGGGGTCGGGAAAGCCCCTCTCAGATCCAGCGGACCGGGTGATTGAGCATGTATCATGGCTGCTGCCGAGATAAGGAGCAGGCAACAGAGGATGGTCAACAGAGGACGGCGCGAGCAAGGTGGTTGTGACATTTCACTCCTCCTGTGTCACATGATGGAGGGAACATATTCCCCCCAGACGGGAGACCCGGAGTTGATGTCTGTGAGAACGGGCCATGTAGGATTCGGTTCTGAGACCAAGCCCAATCCTGGATTGGTTTGCCAGTACCCCTGAGTAGGCGATTCTCCTAGAGGCCAGTTCACCGGAGGGTTCTGATAGCCATAGCCTGACAGATCCTGCCATTGGGCCGCACATACGTCATAAACAGTATGTGTAGAGGAATGAGCGATCTGATGCCATGCCCATGTCGAGACCGTGTAGTTGATGTAGAAAGTCGGGTCGCTGCCAATCAGACAGACTCGATGGGAGTTGAACTGACCATCCTGGTTCATCGCTGGAACACTGACATAGACAGCGACGGTGAAAGTGAGCCCCAGGGCGCGCTGGCAGAGGCACAGGAAAGCGGACACATCCGCACAGTTTCCGGAAACCCAGCCAGAAGTGTTGTAATAGCTGGTAAGCCTGAATGTGCGCCCATATAGCCAGTAACTGGCTGTGTTGTTAGGGTACGCAAATCTCTGCGCGAAGAACAGCCCGGTGGTGCATCGCTTGGCGACATCAAGTTCGCTCGTCTGCTTGCGGGCGAAGCCGCAGGCGTCCTCCAACACCTCCGTCCAGGGGATCGCCATCGGA
>CAYSDM010000092.1:3743-12505 GCA_964429855.1 uncultured Chthonomonadaceae bacterium | reverse complement strand
GAGCCACCGCCATCAGGATCGCCAGCACCAGAATGACCACCAGCAGTTCGATCAATGTAAAGCCCTTGCGCCGTCCATTTGACCGCTTCGGGCGATTGAGCATAAGCTTCATCGAAATCAAATCCTTTCACCGCGTAATGCGGGCGAGAGTGAACTGGCAAACGTGTGTGGGTTCTGTAATCTTTTGCTTCTGCATCGGTCGGCGATCCGACAGGCTCTCTCGCCCGCCACGATCCCCGTATTTTCCTCAGTGGAAGCAACATAGAGTTGCTTCCACACTGCTGCGAAAAGATCACATAGTTTTTTCATCCTCAGACAGAGCGGAAAGCCCCCTGCAGACTTCCTCCGTTTTCCCCAGCGACCACCGACTATTCCCCATCAATGCCGGGCGCAAACGACCCATGCGCCGGATGAGAGCATCGAATAACCAGAGAACCTGCCGGAACGACCTGTCCGTTATCGGCTTGCAGCGAACCGTCGGATATCTCCACGCTGTAGGTGCCGTTGTAAGGACAGACCGGCGTGATGGTGGATCCCATACTCGCATTCAACTGATCCAGATCGGTCGTATAACTAAAGCTGGAGCTGCGCAGGCGGTGCGCCTGCTCAGCGCTGGCAATCGTCTGCATATTGGCACGGCAGGCCTTTCGTCCTGCATCGGTGACTGCCCCAAGATACAATGGCATCGCCACTGCCATCAGGATAGCAATTACAAGCACGACAACTAACATTTCAATCAGTGTGAAACCACACTGCACGCGCTTGGCGGTTCGTTGCTTGTTTCTCTGCACGTCTTTGGCCCTCCGTCGAACTGACTTTGATCGTTCATTTCATCCTAGAAGATAGAATAGTGCTGTTCGGCTCACAGGGATCAAACCGTCGCCGGATGGTTATGACGCAGAGTTCTTCCACATTTAGGAGTGAATTACCACTATGAAATGCGGTAGGCGCATCCAACACACAATTCTGGTAATCTCCACACCCGTGAAAGGCGCAGGAGGGCAGGATTTCCTTCTGCGGCGCAAGAATGATAGGCACAGATATTTCTGAATTCTGTGAGTTGCCATGCGTATCGCCTATTTCGACTGCTTTTCCGGTCTGTCCGGGGATATGACTCTGGGCGCGCTGATCGCCTGCGGGGTGGAGGCGGACTACCTGCAGCAGCAGTTAGCGCTTCTGAACCTGCCCGGTTGGTCGCTGGAGGCGCAGCCCGTTCAGGTCAACGGGATCGGCGCGACCGATGTAACCATCCATCCGACAGAGCCGCCGCGCGCGCATCGCCATCTCTCTGACATCGCCGAAATACTGGATAATAGCGCCCTGACCGATAATGTTCGTACCAGGTCTCTCGCGATCTTCCGCCGACTGGCGGAAGCGGAGGCGCGCGTGCATCAGACAACGCCGGAAAAGGTGCATTTTCACGAGGTCGGAGCGCTGGACGCCATCGTGGATGTGGTCGGGACATGCATCGCGCTGGAGCGGCTGGGAGTCGAGGCGGTCTACTGCGCCCCCCTGCCGATGAGCCGGGGATTTGTGCGTTGTGAACATGGACTGATGCCGGTTCCGGTTCCCGCCGTGTTGGAACTGGCGCAGAATGTGCCGGTCTACAGCGTCGAGATAGAGGGGGAGATCGTTACGCCGACCGGAGCCGCCATCGTCACCACGCTGGCGAAGCAGTTTGGTTCGATGCCGACGATGACCCTGAAGACCGCCGGATATGGCGCGGGGAAGAAGCGATTCAGTAACCGTCCCAACCTGCTGCGGGTTGTAATCGGGGAGAGGGTGGGCACCGTTTTCAGCGGCGCGCCGGAGATTATGGTGCTTGAGACCAATCTGGATGACTTCTCGCCGCAGTTTTATGAAGAGTTGATCGAACGCCTGCTGACAGCGGGCGCGCTGGATGTCTTCCTGACGCCGATCCAGATGAAAAAAGGCAGACCGGCGACCCTGCTGCGCGTGCTGGCTCCGATGGAGACCGCCGAATCGCTGGCCTCTCTGCTCTTTACGGAGACCACAACGCTGGGCGTGCGCTTTACGCCGATGCGCCGCCTCTGTCTGGAGCGCGAGTGGAAGAGTGTCGAAACCGCTTACGGTCCGATCCGTATTAAAATTGGACGCTGGCAGGGAAACGAAACGACCGCCGCGCCCGAATATGAGGATGTGAAAGCGGCGGCGCGCCGGCATAACGCGCCGCTCAAGGCGGTCTACGAGGCTGCGCTTGCCGTCTATCGCACGCGATAGCGCGACGGCGACAGGCAGACCATGCCGCCCGGAAATACAGAATACGATGAATCAGGGTCCGAGCCGCATTCAATGCCCGCGCTGTCGGGCGAACAACTTTCCCGGCAAGACGCACTGCTGGCAGTGCAGCAACCCGCTTCCGCCGCCCGAAGCCGTTCAGCCTGCCGTCGCGCCAACGGCTTCCGCCGTGCAGCCGCCGGTCTATCCGTCGCCTGCGCCGACATTCGCTTCCTTTCCCTTTACGACCAGACCGCCGCGCTCTCCCATGCAGTTTGCGCTGCCCATCGGTCTGGGACTGGCATTGGTGGTTCTGGCTGTGCTGTTCTTCACCAGCCGCCCGACGCCGTCGCGGCGCGCTTCGGTCAACGAGTTCGCCCGGGAACAGGCGGAACTGGAGGCGCAGCTTCGGCGCATGAATCGCGGCGACTCTTTCAACGCCTCCGGTCCCGAGGATGAGCGGGCGCGCCGCGAGCTGCAGCGTCTGGAACGGCAACTGGAGACGACCGCCCCGCCGCCCGCCGGTCCAGATGGGCGCGTGCAGCTTCGCTCCGGGGGCAGTCTCTCCCGCGAGGAGTATGACCGCTATCTGCGCGATCGGAACCGATAACCAGCGTTACGAAGATCGCTCTCTTCTGTCATCCTGCGAAATCGTTCGCGGGATGTAGACCAGTGCTCCGCATCCTGTAAGGAGATACTCATGCGCCTGTTGTTTATCATCTGCGACGCCAGCGCCGATGCCAGAGTGATGGGTCTGCTGGACAGGCTGGAGGTGCCCGGCTACACGCGATTTACCGGCGCGATCGGCAACGGACCGCGCGGACGCCGTGAAGGAACGCCGATCTGGCCTGGACAGAACTCGCTGGTGATGACCTGCGTGCCAGAAGAGATGGTTGCCGGGGTCCTGGCTGCCCTGGATAAGCTCTCGGCAGAGCGTCAGGGGCGACTGGCGCTGAAAGTCTTCTCCGTGCCCGCCGAACAGTACGAGTAGACGGCTCCTGCTCTCTTTTCGCTCCTCCCGCGTCATTTTCGTCGCTTCACCTCCCATGATGACCCGGACGCTCAGGACACTCTTCCTGTCATCTATACCTCCTTTTTCACTACAGTCTTTGCTCGATTTAACCGAATAATTAGATATATCTGATTTTTCAAGGTATCCCTCTCCGGCGATGATGTGGCTGAACGGGATCATCGGCTATCGGGATGCCTCCGACTATTCCAGACCCCCTGAATTTGCTTGCGTAGGTTTTGTGAATGAGAATTCTGGTCGCTGAGGATGACAGCGTCTCCGCGCTGATACTGCAGAGAGCGCTGGAAAAGATGGGATACGAGGTCACCGTTGTCGGTGATGGGCTGGAAGCCTGGGATTTAATTATCCGGGAAGATTTTCGGCTGGTTATCTCCGACTGGATGATGCCGAACATGGACGGCGTACAGCTCTGCCGCCGGATTCGCAGTCGCACGGACTACCCCTACGTCTACCTCATTCTGCTGACAGCCAAAGGCGCGCGCGAAGACCGCTTTGAGGGCATGGAAGCGGGAGCCGATGACTTTCTGGTGAAACCACTCGACGCGACGGAGTTGACGGCGCGTCTGAAAGTTGCCCGCCGTATTCTCTCCATGCAGAAGGAGCTTCAGGAGCGTTCGGAGATCCAGGAGCGGCTGGCGGAGGAGCTAGAGCAGAAGAACACCGATCTCAGCGAGGCGGTGGAGAGATCGCAACAGGCTAATCATCGCTTTGCGCAGCTTTTTGAGGGACTGCCCGTCGCCTGCTACTCCTGTGATGAAGAGGGGCGCATCTACGAATGGAATCAGGCTGCCTATGAACTGTTCGGTTACCAGCCGCATGAGGTGATCGCCAGCCACATCTGGGACATCTTCCCGGAAGAGTGCCCGGAGAAGCAGCAGAATCAGGTTGCGGAAAAACGGGAGATGATTCAGAAGGTGATCGCCGGTCAGGAACTGATGGGGATAGAAGCGACCTTGCGCGCCAAAGACGGAATGCCCCTGTGCGTGTTGATGAATGTCATTCCGCTGCGAACCACCTCCGAAGAGATCACCGGGCTGATCTGCGCCAATGTGGACATCACCCGACGTAAGATGCTGGAGAACGAACTCGCGCATAAATATGAAGTGGAAAAAGACCTCAATCGTCAGTTGCAGCAGAAGCGGGCAGAGCTGATCAACGCGAACGAACGGTTGGCGGAGATGGTTACGACCGACGGATTAACCGGTCTGAAAAACCATCGTTACTTCCGGGAAGAGCTTGAGAAGACCTTTATGCGCTCCGTGCGAGAAGGACTGCCGGTCTCCATCGTGATGCTGGATGTGGACAACTTCAAGCAGTACAACGACACCTTCGGGCATCCGGCAGGCGATGAGGTGCTCCGAACAATCGCTAAGCTGCTTCAGCGCAGCACGCGCCGCCCCGATCTGGTGGCGCGATACGGGGGCGAAGAGTTCGTCATCCTGCTGCCCAATACCGGACAGAGCGAGGCGCAGAAGGTTGCGGAGCGGGTCAGAAAAGCGATTGCGAATCATCCGTGGACGCTGCGTCCGGTCACCGCCAGCCTGGGAATTGCGACCCTGGATCATCGCCCTTCCACGCCTTCCCTGCTGGTAGATCAGGCGGACAAGGCGCTCTACGTCTCCAAACACAACGGACGCAACCGGGTGACTCACAGTTTCGATGTGGTGGCGGACATTCTTGATCGAACCGGCTACCGCGCCGCCTGAGCGCGGCATTCGCTGCCTGAGCGCGGCATTCGCTGCCTGAGCGCGGCATTCGCTGCCTGAGCGCGGCATTCACTGCCTGAGCGCGGCATTCGCTGCCTGAGCGCGGCATTCACCGCTCGTTCAGCAGGTCGGAGACCTGCGCCACATCGCGTCCCATCTGTTCCATCAGCGCCTCCAGCGTCTGAAACCGCAGTTCGTCACGCAGTCGCGCCGCGAACTCGATCTCCAGCGTCTCCCCGTACAGATCGCCGGAAAAATCCAGCAGAAACACTTCGATGGTTCGATGCGTGCCCCCGACCGTCGGGCGCATACCGATACTGCACGCGCCCTTCGCCCGATTCTCGCTCCAGTGAACTCGAACCGCATAGATGCCGTCCGCCGGAACCACCATCGGCACGACCGGGCGCAGGTTCGCGGTGGGATAGCCGAGTTTTCGCCCCAGTTTTTCTCCCTCCACGACTACGCCGGTCAGCGAATAGGGGCGTCCGAGAATCGCCTGCGCTCCCGTCAGATCGCCCCGGCGCAGAAGCGTTCGGATGCGGGTGCTGCTGGCTCGTTCGCTGCCGACCATGACCGGCGCCAGCACATGAAGCGTATAACCAAAACGCTCCTGCTGCGCCTCCAGGAAGGCGATATCGCCCTCCTGATTGCGTCCGAACCGAAAGCCGTCTCCGACCAGCACGGCGCGCGCGCCCAGACGATCCTTCAGAATATCTTTCAAAAACGCTTCCGGAGTCATCTCGCGCAGGGAGGAATCGAATCGCGCGGTTACCAGATGATCCACTCCCAGTTCCTCGATCCGCTGCTGTCGCTGCGCCGGGGTGCAGAGGTAGCCGGGAGCGCGATCCGGGGTGAGGAGTTCGGACGGGTGACGGTCAAAGGTGAAGACCAGCGAGGGGCGACCGCGCGCGCGCGCGTCGGCGACGGCGGCGGATATTAGCGCCTGATGACCGCGATGCACGCCGTCGAAGGTTCCGATGGCGACGCTGGTCGCGGCAAAAGGCTCCAGGATCTTCTCCATGCCAGCCCAGACAATCATAAGCGATTCAAGGAGGGTCTCAGGGTGTGTCGCCGGAGGCTTCCGAAAGCACCTTGATCGGCGCGAAATGTCCTGCCTGCGCCTTCGCAACAGCGACCGCCTCCCGGCGCGCATTCAGCATCAGGCAGAGCGAACCGGCTTCTGCGCGGATTTGATCGGCGCGAATGCGCTGCCCCTGTCGTATCCGCCGCTCCTCCTCCTCCGTCAGAACGATTTGAAGCCAGCCGGACAGCGCCTGAGCAATGGAGCGCAATGAGTCCGCAAGCGCGCCCTGCTCCCGAAGCGTCTCCAACTGCTCCAGCGTTCGAGCCTCTTCCTGCGTAAAATCTCCCAACCGCGTGCGAATCAGGGAGTTCATCATACCGCCGACGCCCAGATGCGCCCCGATGTCGGCTGCCAGCGCGCGAACATAGGTTCCGGTGGAGCAGGCGATCATCAGCGTGGCGGTTGGATGCGCGCCGGGAATAAACTGACTCATCTCCAGGCGGAATATCTCCACCGGACGCGCCTCACGCTCCACCTCTCTCCCCTGACGCGCCAGTTCGTAGAGTCGCTTTCCTGCATGATGCACGGCGGAGACCATCGGCGGTGTCTGGAGTATTTTACCGCGAAACGACGAAAGCGCGGCACGCACCGCCTCTTCGGTCAGGTGGGCGGCATCGCATTCGGAGAGAACAGAGCCGGTCGAGTCCTGGGTATCGGTCGTCACGCCGAAGACGACTCCGGCGAGATACTCCTTGGTCGCGGCGGTCAGGTACTCGACGATGCGGGTCGCCTGCCCGACACAGACCGCCAGCACGCCCGTCGCCATCGGATCGAGCGTGCCGGTATGCCCGACCCGGCGCGTTCCGTAGATACGGCGTATGCGGTTGACCACATCGTGCGAGGTGATCCCCTCCGGCTTGTGAACGATGACTACGCCATCCATCGCTTCACTTCGATAAGCACCTTCGATTCGGCTTCTTGCAGGGGAGGCTCCAGAGAGCATCCGGCAGCCAGCGTATGCCCGCCTCCGCCAAATGCTTCGGCGACCCGGCGCACGTCATAGCCGTTACGGGAGCGCAGATTGACCCGCACACGCTTCCCCGGAATCTGATGCAGCAGCACGCCAACCTGCACGCCGCGCGCCGCCCGGACATGATTGACAATCCCCTCGGTATCTTCCGGCGAGGCGCCGCAATCCAGAAAATCCTGCTCGCTCAACACCGACCAGGCAATCTGTCCGTCGGACGACAGTTGCAGCGCCTCCAGCGCCCGTCCCAGCAGCTTCAGTCCTGCCAGGGAGCGATTCTCGAAGACGATCTCGTTGATCTCCGACGGCGATGCGCCGAACTCCATCAGTTCCGCCGCAATGCGCAGGGTCTCCGGCGTCACGTTGGGGAAACGGAACACGCCGGTATCCGTGATGATGGCGCACATCAGGCAGTCCGCCACGGCGCGGTTCGGCGCGATGCCCATCTCTTTGAGCAGCGTGTAGACCAGTTCCCCGGTCGCGGCCGCTTTTGCGTTCACTACCCGGATCTGCCCGAAATTGCCTTCGGTGACATGATGATCTATGCAGAGCGAGCGCGGAGCCGCCTCGACCGGTTCTCGCGCCTCTCCGATCCGATCCACCGTGCCCGTATCGCAGACAATTGCCAGATCGAAATCGCGCTCCTCGACGTTTCGGGCGATCCACTCCTGCCCCGGCAGCCAGCGATATATCTCCGGAACGCCGTGATGCGAGAGCGGCACAGCGACCTTGCCCATCTGCCGCAGAACGTGAGTCAGCGCGAGGCTGCTTCCGATGGTATCCCCGTCGGGATTAATATGACTGGCGAGGACGATTCTATCTGCCTGACGTATCGTCTCCGCCGCTCTCTGAAGAACTGCTTTCATTCGTTTTTGATTCAGCCTCAATCTGCTTTAACAGAGAAAAGATTCGCGCTCCGTGCTCGATAGACTCATCCAGCCGAAAGATGATCTCCGGGGCGACCCGCAGGCGGGCGCGCCGTCCGAATTCGCCGCGAATGCGCCCCGAGGCGCGGGTCAGCGCCGCCATGCTCTCGCTCTGCGCCGTCTCGTCGCCCAGAACGCTGACAAAGACCCGGGCATGGCGAAGGTCGCGCGATATCTGCGCGCCGGTCACGGTGATAAATCCGAGGCGCGGGTCTTTGAGATCGCGCCGAAGCATATCGCTTATCTCCTCGACCAGCAGTTGTTGAACCTGTTCCTGACGTATGGTTGACATAGCTGCGCTCGTATGGTGAGAGGTTCGGATAGAGGCTGCGCCTCCATGCCGGAACCGAAAATCCTGAGAGACCCTGAAATGCCCGCAGTCCCAACCGTCCGACTCTGCGGGACCGTTGCGCCGGGGGAGACTACAGCATCTCCCTCTCCACCTCGCCGACATAGAAGAGCGGACTGGCTTCCAGGTGATCCAGAACTTTGTCGAGGACGCGATGGACGTGGGCGGCGTCGTTGGCGATGCAGGCGACGCCTAACGTGGCGCGCTGCCAGAGATCGTTATCGTCCACTTCGGCGATAGAGACATTGAACTTCCGGCGCGTGGTCTCGATCAGGCTTTTTATGACCTGCCGCTTCTCTTTGAGCGAGGATCCTTCCGCCAGGTACAGAACGACCGTCAGGGTTCCAATATGCATTTTGTATGAAACCGACACCCCGGCCAGGAGGTCGGCTTGTATGGTGAAAGCGCGGCGCGCGCGCCGCGCAACCCGTCGGGGCCCCCCGGCACGGGTTAGAGAAGACA
>CAYSDM010000092.1:0-3733 GCA_964429855.1 uncultured Chthonomonadaceae bacterium | reverse complement strand
CAATAAGGAGTTATTGGAACTGAAATGTGATATCCTGATTCCTTCAGCCGTGAGCAATCAAATCACTGTGGAGAATGTATCCCGAATTGATTGCCGGATGTTGGTGGAGGGGGCCAACGGGCCGACCACCCCAGAGGCAGATGCCATCCTCTACGATCGGGGGGTTTTTTTGGTTCCGGCCGCGCCCCCCGCGCCCCCGCGGCCCCCCCCCCGCGCCGTATCGGTTAACGCTCTACCTGCCGCATCTCATAGGCTTCCACGATATCGCCGACCTGCACATCGGAGAAATCGCTGATCACGATGCCGCACTCGAAGCCCTGCGCCATCTCGCGCACATCGTCTTTGATATGCCGCAGCGAATCGATCTTGCCCGTATGGATGACGGTTCGTCCCCGCCGGATGCGCGCCTCCGCATTGCGGAGGATCTTCCCTTCCGTGACATAGCTGCCGGCGATCACCACGCCGCGCGGCGTCTGGAAACGCTGGCGAATCTCCGCCTTGCCCAGCGCTACCTCTTCGAAGACCGGCGCGAGCAGTCCTCTCATGGCGCGTTCGACCGCCTCGGTCAACTCATAGATGATCTGATAGGTGCGAACGTCAATGCGCTCGCGGTCCGCGGCGACATGCGCCGGATTGTCCACGCGCACGTTGAAGCCGATAACCACCGCGCCGGTCGAAGAGGCGAGCATAATATCGTCCTCGCTCACATTGCCGACAGCGCTGCGCAGGATTTTCAACTTCACCTCATCCTGCGGAAGCTGCTGCAACTGTCCGACGACCGCCTCCACCGATCCCTGCACGTCTCCCTTGATGATGAGGCGAAGCTCTTTGGTCTCGCCCTCACGAATGAGGCGCGCCATATCCTCCAGCGTCAGACGCTGTGCGCCCGCCATCATCCGGGCGGTGCGCCGCTGCTGGATGCGCTGCTCCGCCAGTTGTCGGGCGGCGCGTTCGTCTTTGACCTCTTCCAGTTGATCGCCCGCTTCAGGAACCGTCGAAAGCCCTAGGATCTCGACCGGCGTCGCTGGTCCGGCTTTGGTCAGACGCTCGCCGCGCTCGTTCATCATGGCGCGGATCTTGCCATAGGCGATGCCGCAGACCACGTTATCGCCCACCCGCAGCGTTCCCTCCTGCACCAGAACGGTCGCGACCGGACCCGATCCGGGACGCTGCTTTGCCTCGATGATGACGCCGGATGGACGCGCATGAGGATCGGCTTTCAGATCCATCAGGTCTGCCTGAAAGAGAATATACTCCAAAAGCTCATCCAGCCCGATCTTCTGCTTGGCGGAGACCGGGACGCACTCCACATCGCCGCCATAGTCGCGGGGAACCAGATTATACTCCGTTAACTGGGTTTTGATGCGGTCGGGGTTCGAGTCGGGTTTATCAATCTTATTGATCGCCACGATGATCGGCACTTCCGCCGCCTTTGCGTGGTCAATCGCCTCCACTGTCTGCTGCATGATGCCGTCGTCCGCCGCGACGACCAGAATGGCGATATCGGTGACGCTGGCTCCGCGCGCGCGCATGGCGGTAAAGGCGGCATGACCGGGGGTGTCCAGAAAGGTAATCCGGCGCTTGTGTCCCTCGTATTCGATCTCGACCTGATACGCGCCGATGTGCTGCGTGATGCCGCCGAACTCGCCCGCAACGACATTGGTATTGCGGATGGCATCCAGCAGGGTGGTCTTTCCGTGATCCACATGCCCCATGATGGTGACCACCGGGGGACGGGGCTGCGGTCCGCCGCCGGGGGCTTTGTGCTTGGGAGTCGCGGCGACCGCCACCGGTTTCGGCTCCACCTTCAGCCGGACGGTATAGCCGTAGACGCTCGCAAGCTTCTGCGCGACATCCATCGTCAGGCGCTGATTGACCGCCGCCAGCACGCCCATAGACATCAGCTTCTTCTGCATGTCTGACGCCGCCACGCCCATCGCGTTCGCCAGGTCCTTGACGGTGGCTCCCGCCTCAATTTCGGCGACTTTGCCGCCGTTCTTCTTGCCAAACATTTCGCGCATCACCTGCGCGGTATCGGCATCCACCATCGCCGCAGGACCGGGCGCGGAGACGCCGAGATCGTTGAGCGCGCTGAGCAGTTCTGCGTTGGACATCTCCAACTCTTTCGCCAGCTCACTCACACGGATGCTCATCATAAACCGATCACCTCATTTCTGTGTTCTCCCTGAGCGGAAGGCTCGATTGCCTCTCGCCACGCTCATCGAAACGCAGGACACAGGCGCGTTCCGATCAGATTCAGAAGAAAGAGAGTGAGCATCTGCCCACTCTCTCCGAAATCGCTATCTCTGTGCGGTATTATATCATATCCAGGAGGAAAACGCAAATTGGGCAGGCGAGTTATTCGGTGGCTCATGTATACGGGAGCGTGGATACTGCCCCTCTGGCTCTGCGGGGACGCATTTTCTCAGACATCACGTTTCGACCCCTTGCCCCCGATCCCGCTGAACGAACAGAACCTGACAGACTGGCGCCGCTACCTGAAGCCTGCGCCGCAGGACCGGGTATGGCAGCAGATTCCCTGGCGTCCCACCTTCTGGAGCGCGGTGCTGGAGGCGCAGCGCAAAGACCGCCCGATCCTCCTCTGGGCTATGAACGGGCATCCGCTGGGCTGCACCTGAAACAACGGCGTCCAGTCCAGACGGTCCGTCTGGTCTAACCCCGCTGTCCTCGCGCTGGCAAGCCGTTTCATTCCCGCCGCCGATGAGGTCTATCGCCTTCAGACGGGCAGCGACACCGAATGCCGCCTGTTTCAGCATCTCATGCAGCAGGGTCCTTATGCCGGAGCCTCCCCGACGGCGCGCTCCCGGCAGGGAACGTATGTGATGACTCCAAGCGGCATTCTGCTGGGCTTTCTGAACTCCGTCAGTCCCAACGATATCTCCGTCATGCTGCGTCATGCGCTGGCGAAGTGGGAGCAGATTCCCCGCGAGCATCGTCTTCTCTCCATCAACCCGGAACCCTACAGCGCCTATGTTCAACGTCGGGAGAGCCAGTATCCGCGTAACGGTCTGGCGCTGCGCGTCTATGCCCGCGATCTGCCGAGGGCTGCATCGGCTTCGGACTGGCGCGGGCGCGCCTGGAATCAGGACTACGCCTGGTTCACCCGCGAGGAGATGCGGCGATTCCTGCCAATGGACCTGCGTCCCGGCGCGCGCGCGCTGGTAGCGGAACCGCTCGCGCGTCGTCTGGCGCGCGCGCATCTGGTGGACATGGTGCGCGGAGAGACCTCGCCCTTCGCCGACGCACACATTCGGCAGGCGTGGCTTACCACGACGGTGACGGGCGTGAATCGCCATATCGTCACGCTGCGCCTGGAGGGAGTCAGCCACACCGATACCGGCGAGCCGCCGCCCGCGCGCGGCAGGCACCCCTCCCGTTCAATGATGGTCACCCGGCGCGGCTTCTCCGGGCAGCTTCTCGGCACGGCGCAGTACGATACGGCGAAGGGTCGGTTTATCTCCTTTGAACTGGTTGCGCTCGGGTATCGCTGGGGAGCCACTCCCTACAACGGACGCGCTGACGACCTTGCGCCCTCTCCCATCGGCTTTGCCTTCACGCTCGCCGGCAACACCGCCGCCGAACGAATCCCCCCCGCCTACTACTGGGCTTACCGCTAACGCCGATCTCCTACGCCTGTTTTTGCCGTCTCCCGGCTGGAGATCCCGCTCGTCCCGTAGGTTCGCCGCGCTCAGGAGACCAACCCACTGCGCGC
>CAYSDM010000091.1:0-12508 GCA_964429855.1 uncultured Chthonomonadaceae bacterium | reverse complement strand
GGCGTCGAGTTTTCGGCTGCGTTCGGGCCACTGGATGGTGAACTTCACCCGCGTTGTAGATGGCGGCGGATTGCCTCCGCCTCCCCCGCCTCCTCCGCAGCCTGCCAGGGCATAGAGCAGACAACCGAACATAATTAACATAATTCTATTACGCATGTTACTCCTCCTGAATAACAAGCGGCGTCCCATCAGGGCTTTTTCACGATGGGATACGCCTTGAAGAACTCTTTGTACGGCCGTCAGTCTATCTTGCGCTTGTCGCTCTCAATCTTTCGGGTCTGAGGATGCTGTGCGAGCCAGGGTTGAATCGCTTTGGCGATGGCTAGCTGCACAGCACGCTGCTCATGCGGGGTCTTCGGTCCGCCGCTGACAACGGTGAACAGAGGCGTCAGCAGGATCGTTCCAACTGCCTTCAGCGAGTCCTCTTTCGCCGTGCTGTCCATCTTGACTTTGCGGGCTTCCAGGGCGATCTCTCTCTTCTTCACATCCACAACGATCACGTCTACGGTACAGTCAGATTTGGTTTTTGGACCCAGTCCGACCCAGATACTGCGTGTGTGCCACTCGGCTTTACCCGTGACCACCCAATCTACGCCTAACTTTTCGCCTAATGCGAGCAGCTCCTTTGGCGTCGGCAACTCCTTGCGCCCCTCATCAAGAGAGTAGTTCATGTCTTTCCAGGCGACGGCAACACGCGCCTCCGGGACTATCTCGAAATAGGACTTTGTAAGAACGGTGTCGAGAAACTCTCTGGCAGTCTTTTGAGCGCCGTTGGTTCCTTTGAGGTATATCCAGGGGAGTACAGCAACGGTTTCTGGTTTTTTTACTGTGTCGGGCGCCGCCTGCGAATCCTGAGCATTGCACACGCAGGCAAGAAGCATACAAATCGTGAAAACGGCCGGGATGAGCAGATGTTTCTGCGACGAAAAGACAAGCAGGTTGACGAGCTTCATGGTGGTATCCTCCTTTCGGTAGCAGTTACAGGAACAGGAGATGACAGTGAGCGGATGAATCGCTATATTGATATAGTAGGATGTTCCCCTCAAATCATCCTTTCTTTTAATCTAACTAAACAAAAAAAATACGATTGATTTCTTTGGCAGGATCATCTGGGAGATAACTCGCTCATCCGTTCCAAGACCGGAAAGTCACGCGAGAGATAACAGGCATTCGTATCTGTGTGGACATCTGCCTGTTAATCTATTCGAACGTACATCACGGAATGCGACACATAATACAGAAAGGCGTGAACTTTTTTTATTTTTTATTTTGACGGTTTGGCTGTACCGCCTGTCATTGACAGGTAAGCATTACATCCGTTCTGGCTCCTCACGCATAGCCTTCTCCCGCCTGCGGTCTTTCTGATTGCCGGTCGCTTGACATTCGCGACGCGCTGCGGTATGGTGTAACATTCGCGCAAGGATGGAACAGCCCGACATGACACTCCGCCCGTTGATCGTGCATTCTCTGCCTGCCGCGCCGACCTTCACCGGGCGAGAGGCGGAGATAGAGGCGTTACATGCATTCTGGGGCGAGCGCAGCGGCGTGCTGTCGTTGATCGGGCTGGGGGGAGCCGGGAAGACCGCGCTGGCGCAGCGGTTCATCGAAACGCTGCTGGCGACCGATCCCCCCGATGGCTTGCTTGTCTGGAGCTTCTACGAGGAGCCGGACGCCAACGGCTTTCTGCAGACCGCCTATCAGTACTTCACCGGCGGACAGACCGCCGACGCGCGCGGAGCCGGGTGGTTTCATCTGCTTAAAGACGCCCTCTCCGGCGACCGACGCTACCTGCTGGTGCTGGACGGGCTGGAGCGCATCCAGCGTCAACAGACCAGCGTCGCCGGCATCTACGGCGAACTGGAAGACCCCCTTCTGCGCGGATTCCTGACCCGTCTGGCGGCGGGAACCGGCTGCGCCAGAGCGATCATCACCAGCCGGTTCCCCGTATCCGACCTCGAACGCTGGCGCGGGCGGGGCTACACCCTGATAGAGGTCGAATATCTGACGCTGGAGGCGGCGCGCGCTCTGCTGCGCTCGCACGGCGTTCGGGGGGACGATCCGGCTCTGGATCGTCTGCGCGAGACCTATGGCGGTCACGCGCTCACCCTGGACCTGCTGGGCGGCGCGCTGGCGCGCTTTTTCGAGGGCGACCCTGCAAAGGGACCGGCGCTGGAGGCGGCGGAAGAGGGGACGTCACAGGAACAGCGGCTGGCGGCGGTACTGCGACTCTACGAAGAGCGGCTTCCCCCCCGCCAGCTTGCCCTGCTGTGCCGTCTGTGCATTTTTCGTTTTGGCGTGGACGCCGACGCGCTGCAGAGCATCTTTCTGGGCGCAGACCGGGAGCCGAATGAGACCGATGTTCCGGTTTTGATTGCCGGGGCGCTCGCCGGAGCGACTCGCAACGATCTGGAGAGCGATCTGGAGGATCTGGTAGTTCGGCACCTGACTCTGCGCGACGGTCGGGGCAAGTACAGCATCCATCCCGCGGTGCGCGACCACTTCTATCGTCTTTTCCGCGACCCGGCATCCCTGCATAACGCCGTCCGCGAGCATCTGAGTTCCCTCACCAACCGCCCCGGAATCGGCTTGCCGACCGATAAGGCGACCCTCGATCTGCTGGAGGAGTTGATCCATCATGCGCTTCAGGCGGGAAATGTCCGGGAGGCGGCGGAGATATATCGCCATCGCCTCGGAGCCAACGACCATCTGAATGCCCGACTGGGAGAGTACGCGCGCACATATCGGATTCTACGCGCTTTCCCGGAGTGCCCGGACGCCAGCGGGATGTATCACTGCCTGCGCGCCTTCGGGCGGTTTGAAGAGGCGCTGAAGTGGCGTCCTCAGAATCGCTATATCCGGCTTCTGAATGGCGCACTGACCGCGCTGCATGACGATCCCGCCGAGAAGACGCGCAGCTTTGCGCGCTTTCTGCAGGGGGAGCCGGTTGCCGTCCCTGATCGCAGTCCCGATATGCCCGTACCCTCCGCCATGCTCCATCTCTATCGGAGCGCGACCGACGACGCGCGACGGGTCGCTGACAATGAGCGGCAGCTATCGCTCTATGCGGACGATACGGCGCGCAACTGCCTGATGCTGGCGGAGGCGGCGCGCCGCGATCTGCAGCCGCAGCAGAGCCGGGAGTCTCTGGAGATGGCTTCTCACTGGATACTGCGCTCCGGATCGCAGGAGCATCTGTGTCTGCTGCACCTGATTCGCGCCCGCCTCGCCTTGGACGAGAAGAACTTGCCGGTCGCGCAGGCGGCTCTGGAGGAGGGGCTGCATATCGCGCAGGACTGCGATTTTCTCCTGCTCAAGATCGAGCTGCTGATTGAGCAGGCGCGTCTGCGGATGTCGGAGGGCGGTCTGAAATCGGCGGAAAACGCTGCATCCGAGGCGATGACTCTGGCGCGCTCCCCGGAGTGCCGGTTCGCCTGGGGCGAAGCCGAAGCGGGACACCTGCTGGGAGAGATATGGCGGATGCAGGGACGCAAAGACGAAGCCCGCGCCGCTTTCGAGGAGGCGAGAACGCTCCGAAAACGCATCGGCGACCCGGCGGTCATACTGACCGAGCGCGCCCTGCGTCAACTGGAGTAGTCCAGATGGAGAGCCAGCCGTCTACGGTTCAGGCGCCCCCGGAGGCGAACCAGCGCGCGGATCGGCGGATGGCGCGCGCCGTCTCCTCCAGATCGGCGGCGGTATAGGCTTCGTTGACCGACAGAGACACACAGGTGCGCAGGATATCCTCCGCTGTCGGGCAAAGCCCCGCATGGTAGGCGCGCCCGAAGTAGGCGTGTTCGCCGCTGGCAAAAGCGGAGTGTCCCGAAAAGATCGGGTACTCGTACACGCAGACTCCGATATAGTGCGCCCCGACGGGCAGTCCCTCCGCCTGAAGCGCCTTCGCAAAGGTATCCGCATCGGCTTTCAGCGTCTCCGGCTCCACGCGCATCATATAGAACCACCAGGACGGATCGCAGCCGGGAGTCGGCTCCGGAAGGGAGATGCCAGGCGTTCCCGCCAGCCGTCGGCTCAGTTCAGAGCACCAGGCGCGCCGCCTCTCCACAATCGAGTCGAGCTTCGGAAGCTGCGCCAGCGCAACCGCGCCCTGAAGCTCCGTCATGCGATAGTTTCCGGCAAGGAATACAGGATTGCGCGTGACGGCGTTGGGCCTGCGATTGTAACACTTATCGGTCGCCAGACGCAGCCGCTCCGCCAGCGTCTCGTCTTCGGTGATCACGATTCCCCCGTCGCCGCAAGAGATATGCTTGAACTCGTTCAGCGAGAAGCAGCCGATCCGCCCCACCGTCCCGATCGGCTTTCCCCGATAGACGCACCCGAACGCCTGCGCGCAGTCCTCGATCAGCATCAGCCCGTATCGGTCACACAGCGCCGCAAGCCCCTCCAGATCACAGGCGTTTCCCCCCAGGTTCACGGCAAGCACCGCCTTGGTGCGCGGCGTGATGACGGCTTCCACCGCCCCGGCGGTCATACAGTAGCCGTTCGGGTGCAGATCGGCAAAGACGGGAATGGCCCCCTGATAGAGGATCGGAACCAGGGATCCCATATCGGTGATCGGCGCGGTTATCACCTCATCCCCCGGCGATATTCCCGCTGCGATCATGGCGGCGTGGATGGCGGCGGTTCCGCTGCTGCAGGCGACGGCGAAACGCGCGCCATTCTTCGCCGCGAACGCCTCTTCCAACTGGCGCACCTTCCTACCCTGCGCGTAGAAGAGCGTTCCCTGCTCCAGCGCCTCCTGCAGTTCGCGCAGCTCCGCCTCGCCGTATCGCTGTTCGCGACCGTAGGGAGTCTGTTTTGCGGGCGATCCCCCGGCGATGGCGGGAAGATCGCGCTCGGTGGAAAGTGTCATGGATTGTCTCCTTTCAGCGGACTCCAGTGAGAATTGGGCCAGGTGAACACATCTCGCGGGTCGTAAATCGTCCAGGAGACGGTTCGGGCATGCAGTCGGCGCACACCCGAAATCGCCGCCATGCGGTCTGCCGGTTCGCTCCAGGCCCACTCGACGGTAATCTCTATCGGCGGCTCCAGATTCACCGCCGACGGTCTGTCAGGCTGCCGGAGCGCATCGGCGATGTCCCGGCGGATCTCTTTGCGCACTCGCTCCGTCGGATAGAGGTCGCAGGTCAGCCAGCCGGTTCCGCGCTTGGTCGGGGTGGAGAGCGCCTGCGGGAAAAGACGGCGCGCCTCCTCGCACAGCGCCTCATCTCCGGAGACATAGAGGAGCGGAATCCCGTAGAAGGCGGCGTAAGCTGCCATCTGGCTCATCTCGCCCGCCTCCTGCCCGTTGATCAGATAGCGGCAGATATCCTTCGGCTGCTGCGTGTGATCTATAAAGCCGTTCAGCGTTCCCGCCATCGCGTGCTGCCCGATCATCGCCAGCCCCGCCACCTCCGCGTCTAGCCCCTCCCAGCGCGTCGGGTGATAGCTCTCCACAAAGACGCGGGAGACTCGCGGATCGAGCCGATCCTCCAGAAATCCCCGGTTGCGGTTGCGCCCGTGTCCATCCAGCACCCGCACCTCGGTCGCGCCCGCGTCAAAGCACCCGGCGACGGCGGCGTTGACATCGGCGGTCAACTGTTCGCGTCCGTAGAGATAGGCGGGCGAATCGTCGTCGGGATCGTAGCACTGCTCCCAGCGGTCAATTCCGGCGATTCCCTCCATGTCCGTGCATATCCAGATGATCATGTCTCTGTCCTTCTGCGAAAAACCTTCTCCGTTTTGGGAAGGGCTTTGCCTTTAGCATCGCGAACTGATGGCTATATTTTACGCATGGCGCCTGCGGCACGCCCTCCGCAGGAGGCGGGAGAACAAAGATGCTCACCCAGGAACAGATTAGCTTCTTTCATGAAAACGGCTTTGTGCGCATTCCGAAGGTCTACAGCCCGGAAGAGATCGCCCGCATGAGCGACGAACTGGATCAACTGATTCAGGACTGGGCAACGACCAACATGGGTTGGACGGGCCCCTGGCGGCAGGTCTATATGAGTCCCGATGTGGAGAAACGCTCCATGCTGACCCACCTGCACGACCTGCATTTCTACTCCGAGGCATGGTGCAAAGCCGTCACGCACCCGCGCATGGCGGAGGCGATGGCGGACCTGCTCGGTCCGAATGTGGAACTGCACCACACCACCCTGCACTGCAAGCCCCCGGAGACCGGAATGCCCTTCCCCATGCACCAGGACTCCCCGTTCTACCAGCATGAAGGATTCGGCTATATTGACGCCATTGTTCATATTGACGACGCCACACTGGAGAACGGCTGCCTGAAGTTCCTGCCCGGCAGCCACAAGAACGGTCACCTTCCCCATATCACGCGCCTGGAAAACGGGGAGGGCTGTTCGCCGCATCTTCCCACCGATAAGTACCGCCTGCAGGACGCGGTTCCCTGCCCGGCAGAGGCGGGCGATGTGGTCGCCTTCAGCATCTATACGGTGCACGGCTCGGAGATCAACCGCACCGACCGCTGGCGGCGGCTGGTTCGCGTCGGTTACCGGGACCCGCTCTGTCGGCAGATCGCCGGGCAGTCTCTGGGGCGCGCCGGAGTCATCGTGCGCGGTATGCGCCCCATCGGTTCGCTCGCGCCGACCCTTTCCTGATCAGACGATGGCGGGCTGTCGGGCGTTATACTCCTCCACGATGCGCCCGACAACCCGGATACGCTCAATATCGCCGTGCGAGGAGATTTCATCGGAGATTCCCAGCACGAGTTTCGGCGCAAACAGATCAATCACCTGACGGGCGCACGCCTCCAGCGTCTCCACCGGATAGGTGTCGTCGAAATAGACCGCCGGGATGCCGTCCAGCAGAAACAGGTCCTCTCCCAGAGCCTCCTTCACCTCCTCCAGCGTCACATCGCCCTGCGGCTTCGGCGTGATCGCCTCGATGCCGTCCAGCCCCGTCTCATGCGCGAAGGGCAGCAGGGTCTTCGTATCGCCGTCCCAGTGGGAATAGACGAACTTCCCGGCGGCATGCAGCCGCTCGCACCGCCGTTGATAGGCGGGCAGGACGTAGCGCCGAAACAGTGACGGCGAGAGCGTTCCGGAATGCAGGTTATCGCCGAAATTGATGATCTCGATGGGAGAGGCGTTGATAATGTCAATCATCCGGTCGTGCTGCGCATCGAGCGCCTGGAAGTAGGCTTCGACCGTGTCGCGATAGTCGCAGAGCGCGAAGACGGCGTTCTCTATGCCCATCGCGTTGATATAGAGGTCCTGAATGTTGACGCGAGGCATGAACATCGTCGGCGCGCCGAGATCGCCCCACTCCGCCTGCACGCTCTCGAACGCCTGCGCGTCCCATCGCCATTCGGTGTTTTCCGCCCGCCAGAGAGCCACCCGCAGCTCCGTCTCGTCAGAGACCCACCATTTCAGGGTGATTCGATGCCAGTTGCTGGTTACCCGGCGCAAGACGTGCCGCTGCCTGCCGACCGGCGTGGTGACGGTGATCTCTTCGTCTGTCTCGTTCAGCCAGCGGCTCGACCACTGCACAGACGGAGGTTCAACGGCGCGAAAGCAGGCGTTGTACTCGTAGATTCGCGCCGAGCAGTTCAACTCCCGATATATCTGCGCCGGGTTCATGTCGGTGAACGGAGGAGGCAGCGGCTCTCCGGCAAACTGCTTGTCGGTGTACCAGCAGCCGATTCGCGGCTGCCAGAGAATGCGCCCGTTCGACTGTCCGAAGACGACGCGGCGATGCAGGTCTGCGAAATTTACGCTCAAGACGGTGTCCTCTGTGCGTTGTTATGACATTGTAGCAGACCGCTCTTCTCCTGACAATCGGCTCCGGCAGGAGTCTCCGCTATCTATGCGAAAGAGCTATCAGACCCACAGAAAGGCGACCGGTGCATGGATCAGACCCACTCGAATCGGAGCGGAGCACGGATATCGCGCCGCCAGTTTCTAGCAGGCGCGACGGCGGCGGGATGGCTGCAGTGGGAGGCGATCCTCCTCCCCGGCGCGACTGCACCGAATGGGGAGCGCGCAGCCGCTTTCTGGTGGCATCGCTTTCCCTCCTTCCTTCAGGGCAACGACCCGGAGATGTTTCGCCGCTCACAGGCGCGTATGTGCCTGCATGGAGCCTCCAGCGATCCCACCTGGGGACCCTACGCGCAGAGGCTCACGATTCTGGAACAGAGGCAGACTCTCCCTGCGCTCCGTCGGATGGGCGCGCGAATCATTGTCTGGATTGAGGGGTTCGGCGACTGTATGCTCTATGCGGTATCGCTGGAACGTCTCCCCGACGGGTCATTTGAGAAACGCCGTGACGATTCGCAGGCGGTTCTTGTGAAGCGAAGCCACTGGAACTGGGCTAACCGCGCCCTCCCTCCCGGAAACACATTCCGATGGGTTGGGCTGCACAGCGTCATCAACGACGAGGACTATCTGCAGACCGCCTACACTCGCAAGAAGCGCGGTCTGCCGCTCCCAACTTACCCGGATGGCAGCCCGGCAGTCGGCTGGCTGGAGGGACTGCCCTATCCGCTGAACGCCCGCCTCTATGACGCCTGCGGCTCCAAAGACATTAACGGGTTTCTCTATCCCTCCTGCGAGCCGCCGGTGGAAGTGAATGAGATCGTCCAGGAGACCGGAAAGCGACGCGGTCCGATAGAGGGTCTGTATGCCGCGATTCCAGGAAAAGACGATGTGCCTGCCATGGAAGGCGTTCCTTCCGGCGAGCCGATCTACTGCGGGGTTCTGAGCGTTCATAAAGACCTGTCGGCTCCCTTCTGGCGCGAGTACGCGCGCGCCTCTATTCGAGTCATTCTTCAGTCGGGTATGGACGGGGTCTGGTGTGATAACTACTCTCCCTGGGATAATTTCGGCTACCCGCCGGTTCGCCGCGCGTTTGGAGACTGGTCGGTTTACCGCTTCCATCAACACCTTCGGACGCAGGCGGCTGCCCCGGAACGGCGCGAGATGGGCGCGGAGGCGGAATCGTTCGATCTGCGCGCCGCCCTGAAAGCGCGCGCCGCCGCATGGGGCGCAAAAGACCCCTCCCAACTGGAAGACCCCGCATGGCGGGATGCCCGCTGGCTGGACGACCCGCTCTGGAACGCCTACAAAGCCTTTCG
The DNA here is from genome assembly GCA_964429855.1 of uncultured Chthonomonadaceae bacterium. Lineage (GTDB taxonomy): Bacteria > Armatimonadota > Chthonomonadetes > Chthonomonadales > CAJBBX01 > CALLMM01. The sequence continues at coordinate 3,417 of CAYSDM010000091.1, read as the reverse complement.
CCAGAAGACCGCGCAGGCAGACCTTCGCGCCTTCTATGAGGCGATTCATGACGAAGCGCGCCGCGCCGGACGCCCCGACTTCTGCATCGGGGGCAACGACGTACCGCTCTATGGTCTGGGGTGGGTGCGCGATGGCTGGTCGGACATGATCAACACAGAGACGACTCCCGGCTGGCACATGGGAACCGGCAGCCGGGGCATCATGATCCCGCCGACGGGAAAGATGGCGGCGCTCTATCGCGCCGCGCTGGAGCATCAGAAAGGTCCCTTCTCCGCCGCCTGGTACTACCTGAACCATCAGTATGCGAAATATCAGGAGAACCCCGCGCTCTCAAAAGTGTTGATGGCGGAGGCGTTCGCCAACGGAGCCTTTCTGATGTGCGATCCCGCCAACAGGCAGGTCGCCGGAACGGTGGAGAGCCACGCATGGTGGAACCGCTTCATTCGCAGACACGAGGCGCAGTTCGGGAGGCGGATTCCGCAGGCGGACATCGGCGTTCTCTTCTCGCCCGATAACCAACTGGCGCAGCTTGCGCCCGGCGGCTATCCCGATATGGACCGTCAGCCGCACATCTTCGGGCATCACGGATGGGCGACCGCGCTGATTGACGGGCATCTTCCCTATCGCTCTCTGACCGACTGGAAGCTCACGGCAGAGAATCTCGCCCCGCTGCGCGTCTTCATCCTGCCGGACGCTGAATGTCTGGAAGAGGAGACTTTCCGAAGGCTGGAGGCGTGGCTGCACAGGGGCGGAACGCTGATTCTCACCGGCTTCTGCGGTACGCGATTCGGACCGTCCGGCGGTTTCCAGCGTCGGACGCGCTCCCTTTTCCATGCTCTGATCGGACGGGAAGCGACGGAACGACGCGACGGCGCACCCCTCGTCCGATCTGTCGGCAGAGGACGCCTGCACTGGATTCCCGAATCGGCGGGCATGAACTACTATCTTTCTCATGAACGGCGTCCTGCGCTGCTGCCGGAACTGCTGAAGCCGGTCGGCGGCTCCACGCTGGTGAAGGGAGAGAGGCTGCCGACAACGGTCGGGCTGTTTCTGTGGCGTTCTCTGGGGGAAGACGCGCTGTTTTGCGATCTGGTAAACTACAACGTGGACGCTGATTCGGACCGCATCGCGCCCGCGGAGAATCTCTGGTTCCAGGCGCGGCTGCCGGAGCCGAAGTCCCCCGGCAGGAGCCAGGGAAGACGAGTGATCCGGGCGGAGACTCTGACGCCCGATCCCGATGCGACGGTGCAGCTCGAACTTCAGGAGAGATGGGCGACGGTGCGGCTCTCCCGCCTGACACACTTTACCAGTGTTAAAATTGCGCTTGTTCAGGGAAAATCCCCCATTTCGCGGATGTCCAACGCAATTCCGGACGGATACTATATCACACACATTACTGCGGGTTAGCAGGCAGGAAGGCACCGGGGAGAGAAGCGATCCGCCCACCGCGAACCGTCCCGCTCCTCCCCTTATCCCTCGTTCCTTCATCCTCGCTTCTTACAGACCCGATGTTCCAGTCATCTTATAACCCGACGCAGAGGGAGGAACCAACGTGCTTGTCGGAGTTCCCAGAGAGTCATTCCCCGGAGAGCGGCGCGTCGCGCTGGCTCCCATGACGCTTGCCCATCTGAAGAAGGCGAAGCTGGAGGTTATGATCGAGAGCGGCGCGGGCGCGTCCGCCGGTTTTCTGGACGCCGCCTATACCGATCATGGCGCTTCGATCGCCGCTTCGCGCCGGGAGGTCTTCTCCACCGCCGATGTGATTCTGCAGGTGCGCGCCCTGGGCGCGAATCCGGAGGGCTGGCAGGCGGATATAGAGCTTCTGCGTCCGGAGCAGGCGTTTATCGCCGTGATGGACCCGCTCTCCGTGCCGGAGCCGGTTCAGGCGGCGGCGGCGCGCAGGGTGAAGGCGTTCGCCCTCGATCTGGTTCCGCGTATCACGCGGGCGCAGGCGATGGATGTTCTCTCCTCGCAGGCAAACTTAGCCGGTTACAAGGCTGTGCTGCTGGGCGCGGACGCGCTGCCGAAGATATTCCCGATGCTGATGACTGCCGCCGGAACGATCACGGCGGCGAAGGTGCTGGTGGTCGGCGCGGGGGTCGCGGGGCTGCAGGCGATTGCAACGGCTCGCAGACTGGGAGCGGTGGTCAGCGCGTATGATGTGCGCCCCGCCGCGAAAGAGCAGGTCGAGAGCCTGGGGGCGCGCTTTGTGGAACTGCCGCTGGAGGCTTCTGGCGCGCAGGACTCCGGCGGCTACGCAAAGGCGATGGGCGAGGAGTTCTACAAAAAACAGGCGGCGCTGATGACCGAGGTCGTTTCGCAGAGCGATGTGGTCATCACCACGGCGGCGATTCCCGGACAGAAGGCTCCGGTGCTGTTGACCCGCGACATGGTGGAGAAGATGCAGCCCGGCTCCGTCGTGGTAGACATTGCCGCGGAGCGGGGGGGCAACTGTGAATTGACCCGTCCCGGCGAAACCTATCAGCATCAGGGCGTGACGCTCATCGGACCGCTCAACATTCCCTCCATGCTCGCCTATCACGCCAGCCAGCTATTCGCCAAAAACGTCTCAACCTTCCTGACTAACATGGTCAAGGACGGCGCGCTTCAGGCGGATACGCAGGATGAGATCGTCCGGGAGACCCTGCTGACCTCCGGCGGCGAGGTTGTGCTGGCGCGCGTGCGCGAGCGCCTGGGACTGGAGCCGCTGCCCGCTCCCGCCGGGTAGCGCGCTGCCCGTCCGTCCGTTTTCCATTCCGCCTCTCAACGCTTTAATAACTCCTCTCTGGAGGTGAGTGCATGAGTTTCGTGATGCAGAACCTGTATGTGTTCGTACTGGCGACGTTCCTGGGATTTGAGGTGATCCGGCGCGTCTCTCCGCTGCTGCATACCCCCCTGATGTCGCTGACGAACGCCATCTCCGCGATCAGTCTGGTCGGGTCGCTGGTGATCCTGGGCGAACAGAAGGACCTTCTAAGCACCGTTCTCGGCGCGCTCGCGGTCACCGCCTCGACCATCAACGTGGTCAGCGGCTTTCTGATTACGGACCGGATGCTGCGCATGTTCAAGAAACGGGAGCCAAAGAAAGATGGGTGAGAACGCCATGCATGGCAGCGCGCTGCCCCTGTTTACGCAGATCGCCTATCTGGTTGCGGCAGGTCTCTTCATCCTCTCCCTGAAATGGCTGAGCGCGCCCACGACTGCCCGGAGAGGCGTGATTGCCGGAGAGGCGGGCATGGCGCTGGCGATTGTCGGCACGCTGGTGCTGCCGGAGATCAAAGCTTTCCACTGGATCATTCTGACGCTGTTAATCGGAACCGCGATCGGCATTCCGATCGCCCTGCTGATGCCGATGACCGCCGTCCCGCAGCGAACCGCGCTGTCGCACTCTTTCGGCGGTCTGGCGGTCGGCGCGG
>CAYSDM010000090.1:0-13184 GCA_964429855.1 uncultured Chthonomonadaceae bacterium | reverse complement strand
CCTTGGCGAGACACTGCGGGATACGCTGCAACTGCCTCGCCAGATACATCCGGCGGCGCTGGATCAGGTGATCGCCTATCTGAACGGTCGGGAGCAGCCCTGCCTGTTGATCCTGGATAACTTCGAGCAGATCACCGACGGAGGCGCGCCAATAGTCTGGACGCTGTTGAATCGAGTTCCGCTGCTTCAGTGTCTGGTGACCTCGCGCAGACCTCTCTCCCTGCCCGGGGAAAATGAGATACCTCTTTTGCCGTTGCCTCTGCCCGACGCGGAGAGCGGCGCGCCTTCTTCCTCCGCCGCTCCCCGCGCTCCCGCGCAGTTGATGACTTATCCCAGCGTCGTTCTCTTTGTGGATAGAGCGCAGGCGGCGCGACCGGACTTTCAGATCACGCCCAGAAACGCCGAGACGATTGCCGCCATCTGTCATACGCTGGAGGGGCTGCCTCTGGCCATAGAACTGGCGGCGGCGCGCGCCAGAGCGTTGACGCCCGCGCATATTCTGGAACGTCTCTCCGAGCGATTCGAACTGCTGGCATCCCGACGCGCCGATAAGGGCGAGCGTCACCGCTCCCTGTGGGGAGCCATTGAGTGGAGCTACCATCTCCTGCCGCCCAATCTTCAGCGATTCTTTGCGCGTCTGAGCGTCTTTCGCGGAAGCTGGAGTCTGGAAGCGGCGGAGGCGGTCTGCGCAGAACCGGCGGCGCTGGAGTATCTGACACAGTTGCGGGGGCACTCGCTGATCTCCGCAGAAGAGAGTTCCTCCGCGATTCGGTTTCGGATGCTGGCGTCCATCCGGGAGTATGCCAGAGAGCAGTTGACGCCGGAAGAGCGCGCCGAAACGGAACGGCGGCGCGCCATCTACTTTCAGCAATGGGTGACCGGGGCGCAGCTTTCCGGTTCAGAGCAGTTGGTCTGGTATGAACGGTTCGAAGAAGACCTGGATAATCTGCGCGCTGTGCTGGACTGGTCGCTGCAGGAGAATAACGATCTAGAGATCGGTCACCAGATTGCCGGAGCCTTCGTCGTCTTCTGGAGGGTGCGCGGGCATCTGCCGGAAGGTCGCCAGTGGTATGAACGTCTCCTGAAGCGCGCCGGGGATGTTCCGACGCGAGGACTTGCCCGAACGTTCTACTGCGCGGGCGCGCTTGCCTCGCTGACCGGCGATTTTCGGACGGCGCGTCCCTATCTCGAACGATGCCGGGAGATTGCACAGGCGCTGGACGACGAAAGCACCCTGTCCATCGCCTATAACGAGATGGGAGCCATCGCGTTTCGCCTGGGGGAATACGAACAGGCGCGGAGTCATTTCAGGATGTTTCTGGAACTGGCGCGCAAGCATGGTCTTCCGGGGCGTGTAGCCAGCGCGTTGACCAATCTTGCCAGTGTGGAGCAGATGTGCGGAAACTACTCCGAATCCCGCGCTCTGCATGAGCAGAGTCTGGAGGCGTGGCGCGAGGCGGGCGACCGGTTGGGAGAAGCTCGCACACGCTACAATCTGGCGCTCCTTGCCTGCACCGAAGGGGATTGGGCGGAGGCGCGCGCCTGTTTCCAGAGGAGTCTGGACATCCGGCGCGAACTGGGGGACTATCACGGCGTCACCATTGCATTGATCGGAATAGGCAGAGCCTCCTATCATCTGGAGGAGTACGCCGCTTCCGCCGCGCACATCCGCGAAAGCCTGGAGATGGCGCGAGGGCAGAATGCCCGTATGAGCCTGATGGATATTCTGCAGCTCATGACCGAACTGGTCAGCGCGCTCGGGGAGCGGGAGATGTCCGCGCGGATGTCCGGCGCGCTGGAGAAGATTCGCAAGGAGATGAACTTTCCGATGCCGCCGCCGGATCGCGCACGCTATGAAATCGTTCAGGCGCAGTGGCGCGAGTCGCTCGGGGAAAAGGCTTACGAGACGCTGCGCACACAGGGAAGAGAGCTTTCTATGGAGGAGGCGCTGGCGGTTCTGGAGGAGACCCTTGCAGGAAAATCCCTCTGAACCGAAGGCCGCCCGCGCGTTTTACGACGATCCCTGAGAATATCGCCTGATCATTCCGAAAATATCGCCCGATTACAAGGAGTGAATCCTTTCCGGCGCGAACATCAGGGGAGATATTACGTAAAACGGGCTGCCGGAGATGGAATCGCAGGACACAGGATCGGATCAACAACGGGGACTGACGCGACGCGAACTGCTCGCAGGCGCCGCCGCCCTGCCGATGGTCTCCTCTGAACGGACCGCGAAGGCGACTCCGGCGGTCATCGAGCGCGGCGTCTATCTGAACATCCCCTCGCCGCTGCCGTCGTTAACCATCCACGACTGGGACGACCGAGAATGGAACCGTTACCTCGACCTGTTGACCTCCGCCCGGTTCAACCGGCTCTACTTCTACCTCTGGCAGAACGAGCAGAGCGACTTCGCCGCCGATCCGGCTCATAAAGCCCGTAATCGTCGGCTGCATGAGAGCCTGCGAAAAATGATCGGCTTCGCCCATCGGCGCGGAATCAAGGTCACCTTCCTCTTCTGCCCGACCTTCATGCCGCGCATTCTCTGGACGCAGCGACCGGAACTCCACGCGGATATCGAATACGTCCGGGCAGGCTTTCCCTGCCTCTGTCCGAGCAAACCCGCCTCCTGGTCGCTGATGCGCGATGTCTACCGCCATGAACTGGAGTGGTTCAAGCAGGCGGACGGCTTTCAACTGTGGTTCTATGATCCGGGCGGGTGCATGTGCGCCGAGTGCCGCCGAGACATCGCCGCGCCGCTCGCGCGTCAGGCAGAGGAGTTCCGGGAGATGGTTCGGAGCATCCAGCCGCGCGCGGAGTTTCAGATATCCACCTGGCCCATCTGGGAGTGGGAGTCGCGCCTGAAAATCCGCTACGGACTGGAGCTTCTGGATCGTCTGAAGGAGCGGTTTGGAGAGGCGCATCGGGAGATCGCCATTACGGACAGTATGGACGATCCGCGCTCCTTCCTGAGTGCGGCGAAAGAGCGCGGATTTCGCACGCAGGCTTTCCTGTTTCTGACCAATGTCGAGACACCCTTCGTCTTTCTCTTTCCCCAGTTCGACTACCTGAAGCGCACCACGGCCCGGCTCGCTGCCGGAGGATATACCGGGGCGTTCGTCCACTCCCTCATCCCGGGCAGCAAGGCGCTCAATACCTGCCTGTCGGGGCTGGCTCTGTGGAATCCCGCCGCCTCGGAAGACGAACTGGCTTACTCGGTCTCTCTGCTCTTTACCGGCAAGCCGGAAGCCGCGAAAAGGCTCGCTCCCGCGCTGCGCCTCTGGGAACGCCTGATACTGGAGGGCAGTCCGAAGCTGGAAGAGGCGCGAGATTTGCGCCGGCAGGTGGATGAGATGATGGCCATGCTTCCGGCAGAGCGCCGGAAGCGGCTGATATGGCTGCCGGAGAGCGCGCAGGCGATGGAGATTCTGGTCGAGGGAGCCTCCTCCCTGAACGTCTCGATGCAGATGGAGCGGCTGACGGCGCAATTCCGCGCCCTGCTCGAAACCACCCTCACCTTTCGCGCCTTTGCGCCGCAGGGAGCGGCAGAGTTTCGCCGGATGGCGCAGTGGCTTGCGGGAGGATGGAGACGTGAACACTTCTGAAAGAAGACCTTTTCGGTCGGGAGAACGCCATGCGATCTCATTTTCTGTTGCTGCCGATCTACCTGTTCAGCGGCATCCTGCTCTTTGCGCTCGCATCGCCGCCTTCCCGCCCGCACAGCGTTCTGCCGGACAGAAAAACGCAGGTGGAAGCGGACTGGCTTCAGCAGGACACGATCCTTCTGAAGCAGCGGCAACCTCTCACCCCGGCGGACGATGCGGCGGGAGCCTGCGACGGCATAAAAGATGGCAAATGGGGCTTTCACACAAACCACGACAACCCGCCCTGGTGGCAGGTGGATATCGGAGAGGCGCAGACGCTGGATCGCGTTCTGGTCTATAACCGCTGCGATGCAGCGATACGCGCCGCCCGTCTGATCCTGCTCCTTTCGGAGGACGGCAGCGCGTGGCGCGAGGCCTACCGGCATAACGGAGAGCTATTCTACGGCGCGACGGACGGGAAGCCGCTGACCGTGAATCTGACGGGAGCAAAGGCGCGATTTGTGCGGATTCAACTTCCCGAAGCGAGCTACCTGCATCTGGATGAGGTGGAGGTCTACGGCTCCGCCAATCCGCAACAGAATCTGGCGCTCGGTCGTCCGGCTTCTCAAAGCAGCATCAGCCAGTGGTCGGCGCGGCATCTCGTTTCCGGCTCCAAACCGGTCTATCTCCTCGAAGAGATCATCGAACGCGGACGGAAGCTTCGGGACGACCTTCGGCAGAGGGGCACGCCTCTTCCGCCGGCGGCGGCGACTCTGGAAGAAGCGGCAGAAGAGGCGAAAGCGCTCCCCGACAATGCGCCCCTGGAGCGGCAGCGCGACATCTACCGCAAGGCGCGCTGGGCGGTGCGAAAACTTGCGCTGGCCAATCCGCTTCTCGACTTCGACCGAATTCTCTTCGTCAAACGCTCGCCAGGCAGCTTCAGCCATATGTCCGATCAGCACTATGGCTGGTGGTCGCGTCCCGGCGGCGGCCTCTATATTCTGGAGGGCTTCAAAACCGATACGCCTCGCGTGCGTCCTCTCACCGCGCAGCTTCCGCCGGGTAGCTGTATTGACCCGGATCTCTCCTACGACGGCAAAAAGGTTCTGTTCGCCTACTGTCGCTTCTATCCGCACGTGGCGGCGCTGCCTGACAAAGTCAACAAGAACAATCTCCCGGAGGACGCCTTCTATCACCTCTACGAGATGAATCTCGACGGAACAGGGCTGAAGCGGCTGACTCGCGGACGCTATGATGACTTCTCCGGGCGTTATCTTCCGAATGGAGAAATCGCGTTTCTTTCGACGCGCCGGGGGCAACTGGTGCAGACTTCAGCGGAGAACGCGGCAAAGACGGATCGCGAAACCCTGCCCGACGGCTATGTGCGCTGCGGAGGAGACCCCTGGCGTCCCGTCTCGGTCTATACGCTGCACACCATGGCAGCCGACGGCAGCCGCCTCCGCTCCATCTCCTCCTTTGAGAGTTTCGAGTGGACTCCCTCCGTCGCCGAAGACGGACGGCTGCTCTATGCCCGGTGGGACTACGTGGACCGCGATAATATGCCCTATATGGGCTTATGGGCGGTTCAACCGGACGGAACCAATCCGCAGGCGGTCTATGGCAACTATACCCGCTCCAAGCACTGCGTTTTTGAGGCGCGCAGCATCCCCGGCTCGCGCAAGCTGATCTTCACCGCCTCCGCGCATCACTCTATCACGGGCGGCAGTCTGGTGCTGCTGGATCCGGCGCGGGGTATGGACGGGCATGAACCGCTGACGCGCCTGACCCCGGAGGTCTGCTTCCCGGAGATCGAGGGCTGGCCCGCCTCCTACTACGCCAACCCCTTCCCGCTCTCGGAACGCTACTACCTGACAGCGTGGAGCAATGTGCCGTTCTTCGCGCAGGGCGGCGTCAACCCGCCGAACGCCATGGGAATCTATCTCCTGGACGCTTTCGGCAATCTGGAGCTTCTCTATCGCGATCCCGACATCTCCTCCATGTACCCGATCCCGGTGCGTTCTCGTCCGGTTCCGCCTGCGCTCTCCAGCGCCGTCGCCTGGGACGGCACGCAGGAGGGAAAAATGCTGCTGCTGGATGTCTATCAGGGATTAACGGGAGTGGAGCGCGGCGCGGTCAAGCGGCTGCGTCTGGTCGGAGTGCCGGTGAAGACTCAGCCAAACGCGAATCTGCCCGGTATCGGGCAGACCGGCGACGACCCCGGCAAGTTTGTGATCGGCACGGTTCCGGTCGAGCCGGACGGCTCCGCCTTCTTCCGCGTGCCGTCCGGCGTGCCGTTCTTCTGCCAGGCGCTGGATAAAGACGGGCAGGCGATACAAACTATGCGCAGCCTGACCACCCTGCAGCCCCGGCAGACCCTTGCATGCGCCGGATGTCATGAGCCGCGCAACACCTCGCCCGCCAATGTGCGCCCGATGGCAGCCCGCCGCGCTCCGTCCCGGATATTGGCGGGACCGGAAGGCTCCTGGCCCCTGCGATTCGACCGACTGGTACAGCCCGTTCTGGAGAAACACTGCGTCCCCTGCCATCGTCCCGGCAGCCCGCATATGAACGGAGCCGGAGCGCGCTACGATCTTACCCCTGCCCGCGCATATGAGGGTCTGCTCTCCTACGGAGGAGCCGGGAGCCTGCGCGAGCATGTTCGCCTCCGCTACCGCGAGGGACGCTCGAAGGTGAACGCGGGAGCCGCGCAGACCAGCGCGCTCCTGCGGCTGCTGAAGGAAGGGCATCATCAGACGCATCTGGACGCGGACAGTTGGAATCGGCTGGTAACCTGGATGGACACCTATGCGCAGGTTCAGGGACACTACAGCGAGGAGCAGGAGAGAAGCCTGCAGCGGCTTCGCGAACGCTGCGCCGATCTGATGGAGCCAAATACCCGTTAAAGAAAAGAGGCGCCGGGATGAGAAAACGAGCGGTTGTATCGGCAGTGATCGGAATATGCGGATTGTGGGTGACGATGCCCGCGCAGAGCGGCGAGGCGTCCCGCCGGAGCGCGCCGAAAGCGCAGATTCGGCAGATTGCGGCGGATGACAGACAGATTCGCGTCACGCTGACCGCCTCCGCTCCCGTTTCAGCGCAGATTGTGGAGATGCGCCCGTATGAGACCTTTCGACCGGGAATGCCGCCGCTCTGGAAGGGAACGATACGAAAGCGCGTCACGCTCTCGATTCCGCGATACGCTGGCGCGCGTGACCGGCTCTACGCAAAGTTTCAGATCGCTCAGGGCGGCAAGCCGGTCGGCTCTGCCCGTTTTGTTACCGATCTCTCCAGGATCGGCGCGCGCCGCTTCCCATTCCCCACGCCCGTCAGCAAGAAGGGCATCACCTGTCCGGTTGATATGGATGATATCATCCATCTGGGCGTGAAGTATATCAACGACAACATCAATCTGGGGCAGGTCTTCGACTTCTCCGCCCGTAATCCCGAAGAGACCTGGGAGGTGGATGGACAGAGGTTCCCCGTAAACTCGGCCTATTTCCGGGAACTGGACTCGCGCTTCAAGAAGCTGACCGACGCCGGGATCAGTATCACCGTCGTCATCAACAACCCCGTGCCGACCTCTCCCGATCCAAACAATCCCTTCATCCATCCGCGCACCGACCTTGCCGGAGCGCCTAACCATCTCGGCGGTTTCAACCTGACCGATGAGCGGGGACTGCGCGCCTACCGCGCCGCCATCGAGTATTTTGCCCATCGCTACTCGCGTCCGGATCGTCGGCACGGCTGGATCACAGGCTATATCGTCGGCAACGAGCTTCAGGCGCACTGGGCATGGTACAATCTGGGACGGATGCCTGCGGAACAGGTAATCCGCGAATATCTGCTTGCCCTGCGCGTGACCGATCTGGCGGTGCGCCGATTTCACTCCGGCATTCGCGCCTACGTCTCGATGGATCACCACTGGACAAAAGACCCCTTCGGCGATCCGATGCAGGGACTGCGCGGCGATCTGTTTCTGGAACGGGTCAACGCGCTCGGAAAGGCGGAGGGCGACTTCCCCTGGCACATCGCCTTCCACCCCTATCCCGAAGACCTGTTCAATCCCCGTTTCTGGCAGGATCGCCTCGCCGTGCTGCGTTTTGACACGCCGAAGATCACCTTCAAGAATCTGGAGGTGCTTCCCGCCTATCTCCGGCAGCCGCGATTTCTCTATCAGGGAAAGCCGCGCCACATCATTCTTTCGGAGCAGGGCTTTCATGCGGCGGACAGCCCGGAGGGAGAGCGGCTTCAGGCGGCAGCCTACGCTCTCGCCTACTATAAGGTCAGCAAACTGCCGCAGATAGACGCCTTCATGCTGCATCGCCATGTCTCGGCGCGCCCGGAAGGGGGCTTGCGTCTGGGACTGTGGACATGGGATCCGAACAGCGTCTCCGGGTTCGATCCGGGACGAAAGATGTTCATCTATGAGGTGTTCCGGCAGGCGGACACGCCAGACTGGCGCGAGGCGTTTGCGTTCGCCCTGCCTCTGATCGGCATTCGAGACTGGAAAGAGGCGGATCCCTCCCCGCGTATAGACACGACTCCCTACCGTCCGCCCGCCGATGCAAGGCAGGTTGTTTTCGACCTTGTCGCTCGGCGCAGCGAAGTCGTAACGACCAACTGCCTGGACTGGCGCACAGAGATGGTCGCGCTGAACGGACGCTTTGTGAACACCCTGTTCCAGCATCCGAAGGAGCAGGGAGCCGCCGATGCGACCTATCGCGTCTCGCTGCCGAAAGCCTCCGGTCAGAAGCTGTTCTTCCGCTTTGCGATCGGTTTTACCGGACCGACAAAAAACGGCGCGCGCTTCGCCGTACTGGTAGATGGTCAGGAGGTATGGAGCCGGGTGCATCGAACGTCGCCTTTCGCTGCACAGCGCGTGGACATCTCCCAATGGTCTGGAAAGACCATCGAACTGACTCTGCGCGTGGACGCCCTGGGCGATGCAAGCAATGACTGGGCAAACTGGGCCAGTCCGCAGATCGTCCGCTCACGTTAAGAGGAAACGGATGCGTCATTTTCGCTGGAAAACGGTCCTGCTTGCCGTTCGCGCTCTCCCGGCAGCCTTTCTGACCGTTACCGCGGCGCTGCTGGTGATCGCCGCTGCCGGTCCCCCGGCGTCTGAACGGCGGCCTTTGCGCTCTCCCTTCGCCGCGGCTTTCTCGCCGGATGGACGCCTGCTGGCGATTTCGGATCGCACGGCGAACGAGGTTGTGATTCTTCGCGCCGACGGAAAGCCGCTGCGTCGAATCGCGCTGTCGGAGCCGACGGGACTGGTATGGCCTCCGGCAGGAGCGCGGCTGTATGCGGCGGAATACGGCGCGGACACTGTTGCGGAGATAGACGCGGAGACGGGGCGCATAACGCGGCGTATCCAGGTGGGACTGCACCCGATGTCGCCCGCGCTGGCGATACGGAGGGGTCTTCTGCTGGTGACCTGCGCGGCGCGGCAGTCTGTCGCGATAGTGGATATGAAACGGGGAGCGGTTGTCGCCCGCCTGCCGATTCGCGGGGAGCCGTTCGGCGTGGCGGTGTCTCCGGGGGAGAATATCGCGGTGATCGGAAGCCTGCGTCCCGACGGCAACGCTTCCAACCCCGAAAACGCCGCCGTCCTCACGCTGATTGATCCGGGAAGCCGAAAGCGTCTTGCGGAGATTCGCCTGCCCGCCGGTTCGACCGTCGTGCGCGATGTAGCGGTATCGCCGGACGGGCGATGGGCTTACGCCGTTCATGCGCTGGGGCGGTTCAATCTGCCCACCACCCAGTTGGATCGGGGATGGGTCAATACCAACGCCCTGAGCATCATAGACCTGCAGGTGCAAAAACACTACGCCACCGTCCTGCTGGATCATCCCCTTCAGGGTTCCGCCGATCCCTGGGGAATCGCCCTCTCCAAAGACGGCGGAACGCTCTGGGTCACGCTCTCCGGCGTTCATCAGGTCGCCCGGCTTGATCTGGCGCGGCTGCACCGGTATCTGGAGGGCAAAATACCCGACGACAGCCCGCTGCGGCGCCTCTCCGAGGAGTTCAGCGTCACCACGCGCAGCGCATGGCTGGAGATCAGGCGCGATCCGAGTCGGCGGACGATCCTCGTAAATGACCTCTCAGCGCTCGATCTGGCAAACCTGATCGTCCGAACGCCCCTTCCCGGCAGCGGTCCACGCGGCGCGGCTCTGTCTCCTGACGGGCAACGACTGGCGGTCGCTCAATATTTCAGCGGGAATGTCGTCCTGCTGGATACGGCGGCAGGAAAAGTCCGCGCCACGCTCTCTGCAGGACCGTCGCGCCCGCCCGATCCGGCGCGCATCGGAGAAAGGATGTTCCACGACGCCACGCTCTCCTATCAGCGCTGGCTAAGCTGCGCCACCTGTCACCCCGACGGGCGAACGGACGGACTGAACTGGGACCTGCTGAATGACGGGATCGGCAATCCGAAGAACACGCGCTCGCTGCTGCTGGCGCATCAACGCTCCCCGATGATGTCGCACGGCGTTCGCTCCAATCTCGCGGTCGCCGCAAAAGCCGGATTCCGTTTCATCGAGTTTCGCGAGCCAGAACCCGGAGAGACGGAGGCGGTCATCGCCTACATTCGCTCTCTGAAGCCGCAGACAAGCCCTTACCGGATCAACGGCAGGTTGTCGGCGCGGGCAGAGCGCGGCAAAAGGCTGTTCGAGAGCCAGAAGACGAAGTGCGCCGAATGCCATTATGGACCGCTCTATACCGATCAGAAACAGTACGACGTGGGGACACGCAGCGCGCTGGACAGTTCGGAAAAGTTCGTCACGCCCACGCTGGCGGAGGTATGGCGCACCGCCCCCTATCTGCATGACGGCAGCGCTCGAACCATGCGGGAGGTGCTGACGGCGCGAAACCGGCTGGATCGGCACGGCATCACCTCTCGCCTGTCAGAAGAGGAACTGGCGGCTCTGGCGGAATATGTGTTGTCGCTCTAACGGCTGCGGCTCTACAGGCTCCGCTATTTTGCATACTGCGCCCGTTTTCCGTGCGCCGCCATCTGCGAAACGGGAGATTTCCCGGCAGCCAGCGCTGCATAGCCCTCCCGATGCCGGTCAAAATACTGGCGTGACGGCTCGATGCCAAACTCCGCCTGAAGCCGGGCAATCGGCAGAGACGGATCCAGCGGCTCTACGATGAAGTGTCCATCCTCCAGGTAGGAGGTGATCCGAACCTTTCCCTGATAGGCGTCCTGTATCCGGTCGGGAACGCGGTAGTTGAAATCGTAGTGCGCCACCAGAAAATCCAGACTGACATCGCGCACGGCGTAGTTGACCAGCGCGTCGGTCTGCGCGACCACCCGTCCGCAGGGGTCAATAATGCGCGAGCAGTCGGTATGCACCGCCGTGACCACATAGAGATGATGCAGGCAGGCATACATCTGCAACGGAAAACCGCCATGATAGGCGGAGGGCCAGAAGACCATTCGCACCCCCTGCTTCGCCAGAGCCTCCCAGGTCTCCGGAAAGCCGGCGTCAAAGCATATCTGTATGCCGATCCGCCCGAAATCCAGATCGAAGACGGACGCCTCCCTGCCGGGAGTGACTCCCTCCTCGAAATCGGTGTAGTCGGGAGAGGCGGTCACAGGGTGAATCTTATCGTAGGTTCCCAGAATATCGCCGGATCGGTCAATCACGACCGCCGAATTCCAGTGCCGCCCCTCCCGCGCGGTTCTCAGCGGACAGATAACGTAACAGCGATGCGCCTTTGCGCGACGCGCAAAGGCGTCTGTCGTCGGTCCCGGAACCGGCTCCGCGACCTCCCGACCGGCTTGCCCGTAGAGACCGGCTCCGACAAAGGTCTCCGGCAGACAGACCAGATCCGGCTTCTGCTTCAACGTCCGCTCAAAGAGCGCGAGCATATACTCGCGATTGCCCTCCGCGCTGCCCTGCCCGCGTCCATGCTGACAGGTGGTAACGATTCGCGCCATGACGCTTCTCCTCTCTCCCTTCGCCGAAGACGCTACTTTCCTTCCCAGGCGATCTGCGCGCCGAGGCGAATGGCGGCAACCAGTCCCGGCATGTCCCTGCCGCTGGCAAGCGACTTTTCGTCGCCTTCCAGCCCGCCGACAACTGCATCCACTCCGTGCCATGTCGTCGCCAGATAACCGAGCATCTTCGGCGTGGCGTCCTTCATGGCGCAGTCGGTCAGCAGCTTCACATGCTCCGCCTTATTCCAGCCGGAGGGCAGGACGCGAAATCCCTGCTGCTGGAAAAACCGCACCGAAGGGTAGTCGTCCATCTTCTCGTAGTGCCAGTCGGCGATGATAATCTCTTTCGCGATCTTATCTATGGCGGGAGCGGTCTCATTCGCGCTCGCCTCCCACTCCCCGTACTTCATCACCGCGCTGTCAATCAGACGGTCGCCCCACATCATCATCTGCACCTTCCGTTTTCCAACCAGATGCGCGTGGTAGTCGTTCACCGCCTTCGCAAACAGGTCTGCATTCGGCTTCCCCTTGCAGCGCGGGCACTTTCCGAGAATGAAGACCTCATCCATGCCGACGTGAAAGGCGTCCGCCTGAAAAGCGTCAATCAGCTCGTCGAAGAGAGCAAAGACCACGCGATTGATGTCGGGATGCGAGGGACACCAGCTTCGACAGTAGATTCCCTTGTTGTCCTTCGGATAGTCGGGAGTCTCATCGAACTCCGGATGCGCGGTTAACAGCTTATTGGTCGTCTCCGCCCAGGACTGATGTCCGAGACAGTTGAGCATCGGCACAAGACGCACACTGTTCTTGCGCGCCAGATCGCTCAGACGGCGGCAGTCCTCCACCGTCAGCCCTCCTTCATTCGCGACCTCCGGATGAGAGCGATACTGAAAACTGTAGTTAATCTCCATGATCAACAGGTTCAGGCGCAGTTGGGGCATCTGACGGGTCAGCAGCCGCTCCAACTGCGGCATACTAGCCCGCCCGTTGACCATGACATGCATTCCGCGCCAACGCATCGCGGGACGATCCGCGACCAGCGCGGCGGGGATGTCGGCGGGATTTTTCGGATCGCCGCCCATCATCTCCACCAGTCGCAGAACGCCGTAGAACGCTCCCGCCGGTTTTGCGGCGGCGATCAGGATTCGCTGCGGGGTCACCTCCAGCAGGTAGCCCTCCTCGCCCGGTCCCTCCGTCGAGAGTTTCGTCTTCCACCGCTCTCCCAGCCGACGCAGCGCGGCGTGCTCCCGCATCAATCCCACCAGAATAAGCGGCTGCGTCGGCAGCCTCCCGGCGGCGGACTGCGGCTTAACCGCCTCGCCGAAACAGGCGCGCAGCCGATCCTGCAACGGCGCGATTACGTCTCCTCCCGACTTCATTAGCCCATCCGTCACCAGCAGCTTCGGGGCAGCCTCCCAGCGGAAAACACCCGTGCCCTGCTCCTCCCATTTTGGCTTCATCGCCCTGTTCGGTCCTTTCTGTTCAAAACCGGAAGCGTTGCCGGCCAGCGTGCAGACGATCAGCAGACTCATCATCCCGCGTTGAAACATGGCGTTCCTCCTCGTTGACCGCTAGAGATCCGGTTTCCCTGAAGTCTCAAGAGTCTCTTGACACCTATTCATTCGCCGAAATCACTGTCATCCCTGCCGGACAGCGGC
>CAYSDM010000089.1:0-13820 GCA_964429855.1 uncultured Chthonomonadaceae bacterium | reverse complement strand
TGAGCACGTCCACATGGTTATGCACGCCGGTCGTGATGGCAAGGTCTACCGAGACGCGCCCGTAGAGAATGGCTACCCAGTGCAGGGGCAGCCGCATCTCGTAGGAGTTGCTGAGCTGCAGGCTCGGCACCACCTCCAGCATCTCCAGATCCAGATCGGGCTGATAGAAGCGGTTGAACAGCACCAGTCCGTCCGCGCCCGCCTCCGCCAGTCGCAGAGCCATATTCGCAGTGGAACTGAAGTAGGGACCGATCTTGACCGCCAGCGGGATGGTGACGCTCTGGCGCACTTCGCGCACAACATCCACATACATCTGCTCGACCTGCGCGCCAGTCAGGTGAGGATCGGTCGGGATATAGTAGATGTTCAGTTCCAGCGCGTCCGCTCCCGCCTCCTGCATCAGTCTGGCGTAGCGCGTCCATCCGCCGCTGGAGACGCCGTTCAGACTGGATATGACGGGTATATCCACCGCCTCTTTCGCCCGGCGGATCAGTTCCAGATACTCCTCCGGTCCGGTGTTGTAGGACTCCATCTCCGGGAAGTAGCTCAGCGCCTCCGCAAAGCTGTCGGTTCCATAGGTCAGGTAGTGATCCAGCTGGCGGCTTTCGTGGATAATCTGCTCCTCAAACAGAGAGTACATCACAACGGCGGAGGCGGCTCCGTCCTCCAGTTTACGAAAGCCGTCAAGGGTATGGGAGATCGGCGAAGCCGATGCGATAATCGGGTTTTTCAGGGTCAGCCCCAGATAGGTGGTCGTGGTATCCATATATATCACTCCGGGTAAGCGTGTCAGGGATCAGTTGTCCGGCAGGAGCCGCCGGGAGCGCAGGCGCGAACCGGAGACGAATCTTCCAGCGGCGCGGCTCCCGGCTTCTCGTCCAACTAAGCGGCGGCAAGCTGCTGGTAGATGCGCCACTTCTCCTCCACATCCGCCTGCGCCATCTCCAGAAGCGCCTCTGCCGCGCGCGGGTCGCTCTGCATCAGCATCCGATAGCGGTTTTCGGTGTAGATGTAGTCCTTCAGCGGCAGGGTCGGCGGCTTGCTGTCCAGTTGGAACGGGTTCTTGCCTTCGGCGGCAAGCATCGGATTGTAGCGATAGAGGGGCCAGTAGCCAGAATCGACCGCCAGTTTCTGCTGGTTCATGCCCCGTCGCATATCAATGCCGTGCGCGATGCAGTGGCTGTAGGCGATGATGAGCGAGGGACCATCATAGGCTTCCGCCTCGACAATGGCGCGCACCGTCTGCGTATCGCTGGCTCCCATCGCGATCTGCGCCACATAGACGTTGCCGTAGGCAATCGCCATGCGTCCCAGGTCCTTCTTCGGGCGCGGCTTTCCTCCCGCCGCGAACTTGGCGACCGCGCCGCGTCCGGTGGCTTTGGACGCCTGCCCGCCGGTATTGGAGTAGACCTCCGTATCCAGCACCAGCAGATTGACATTATGTCCACTTGCCAGAACGTGATCCAGTCCGCCGTAGCCGATGTCATACGCCCAGCCGTCGCCGCCAACGATCCAGACGCTCTTCCGAACCAGCGTATCCGCCAGACTGAGCAGCAGCTTCGCCGGGGAGTCGGCGCTGCCCTCCAGCGCGGTTTTCAGGCTGGCGACTCGCGCGCGCTGCGCCGCAATGCCTTCTGGCGAGGACATATCGGCGGTCAGAATGGCATCCGCCAGTTCCGCGCCGATTCGGTCGCTGAGCAGCGTAACCAGACGACGCGCTGTCGCCTCCTGCTGCGTTAACGCCAGCCGCATCCCCATGCCGAATTCGGCGTTGTCCTCAAACAGGGAGTTGCTCCAGGCAGGACCGCGCCCCTCGCGGTTTTTCGTCCAGGGCGTGGTCGGCAGGTTGCCGCCGTAGATGCTGGAGCAGCCCGTCGCATTGGCGATCAGCGCGCGGTCTCCGAACAGGCGGCTCATCAACCCCAGATAGGGCGTCTCGCCGCAGCCCGCGCACGCGCCGGAGAACTCAAACAGCGGAATCAGAAGCTGCGCGTTCTTAATGGTGTTGTAGTTGATGCGCTCGGTCGTCTTCGGCTCATCGGGCAGGTTCAGGAAGAAGTCCCACTCCTTCACGCCCTGCGCCCGCAGCGGAAGCTGCTCCGCCATATTCAGCGCCTTGCGCCCCACATTGCTCTTATCCTTCGCCGGACAGACCTCCACGCAGACGGCGCAGCCGGTGCAGTCTTCAACCGATACCTGCAGCACATAGCGCTGATCGGGCATTTCACGCCACTTGGCGGAGGCGGACTTCAAGCCCTCCGGCGCGCTCTGCAGCAGAGCCGGTTCCACCACCTTTGCGCGAATCACCGCGTGCGGACAGACCAGCATACACTTGCCGCACTGGATGCAGATATCTGGCTCCCAGACCGGAACCTCCTGCGCGATGTTGCGCTTCTCCCAGGCGGCTGTTCCGGTCGGGAAGGTTCCATCTACCGGCAGAGCGCTGACCGGAACATCGTCGCCGCGCCAGGCGATGATTCCTTCGATCACATATTTCGCCTCTTCCGCGGCATCGGCAGGAACCGGCGACGCCGCTTCCGGGACGCACTTCTCGCCCGGCTCCGCCGGAACCGTCACCTCATGCAGGCTCTCCAGCGCCCTGTCCACCACCGCGAAATTCTGCTGCACGACCGCCTCGCCGCGTCGTCCGTAGGTCTTCTTGATCGATTCTTTGATCTTCTCAATCGCCTCGTCCCGCGGGATCACCCCGTTGAGGGCAAAGAAGCTGGTCTGCATGATGGTGTTGATGCGGACGCCCAGCCCGACCGATTTCGCGATGCCGTAGGCGTCAATCACATAGAACCGCAGCTTCTTGCCGATAATCTGCTCCTGCACGGAGCGCGGAAGATTTTCCCATATCTCCTTCGGTCCGTAGGGGCTGTTGAGCAGGAAGGTTGCGCCCTCAATCGCCGGCTCCAGCACCGGATAGCGTCCCAGAAAACCGAACTGATGCACTGCGACGAAATTTGCCTGATTGACCAGATAGGCGCTTTTGATCGGGCGCGGTCCATAGCGCAGGTGCGAGACAGTCAACGAGCCGGACTTCTTGGAGTCGTAGACGAAGTAGCCCTGCGCGAAGTTGTCGGTCTCCTCGCCGATGATCTTGATCGAATTTTTGTTAGCGCTGACGGTTCCATCGGAGCCGAGTCCCCAGAAGACGGCGCGCGCCACATCCGGCGGCTCCACGCCGAACGCCGGATCGTAGTCCAGGCTGGTGTGCGATACGTCGTCGTGGATGCCGATCGTGAAGTGATTCTTCGGAGTCTCTTTCGTCAGTTCGTCCAGCGTCGCTTTGACCATTGCCGGGGTGAACTCTTTGGAGGAGAGTCCGTAGCGCCCGGTAAGAATCCGGGGAGTCGTCTGCCCGGCGCGCTCCGAGAAGGCGGTGACCACGTCCTGATAGAGCGGCTCGCCGGTAGCTCCCGGCTCTTTGGTGCGATCCAGAACGGCGACAGCTTTGACGGTTTCGGGCAGCGCCTTCAGGAAGGCGGCGCAGTCGAACGGGCGGTAGAGCCGCACCTTGACCAGTCCGACCTTCTCTCCCTTCTCCACAAGATAGTTGACCGTCTCATCGGCGGTTTCGCATCCCGATCCCATCAGAACGACCACGCGCTCCGCGTCCGGCGCGCCCACATAGTCGAACAGACGATAGGCGCGTCCGGTCTGCGCGGCAAACTGATCCATCACGCTCTGCACGATGCCCGGAACCGCAGCATAGAAGGGATTGATCGTCTCACGCGCCTGGAAGAAGACATCCGGGTTCTGGGCCGTTCCGCGAATGACCGGATGATCCGGCGAAAGCGCGCGCAGGCGGTGTGCCCAGATAGCGTCCTCGTCAATCAGGGCGCGCATATCGTCTTCTGTCAGCACCTCGATCTTGTTAACTTCATGGGAGGTGCGGAATCCGTCGAAGGAATGCAGGAAAGGAATGCGGGACTTCAGGGTGGCTGCCTGCGCGATCAACGCAAAGTCCATCGCCTCCTGCACCGAGTTGGAGAAGAGCATCGCCCATCCGGTTGTGCGGATCGCCATCGCGTCGCTGTGATCGCCGAAGATGGAGAGCGCGTGCGTGGCAATCGTTCGGGCGGAGATATGGAAAACGGTGCTTGTCAGTTCGCCCGCGATCTTGAACATATTGGGGATCATCAGGAGAAGTCCCTGACTGGCGGTGAAGGTGGTGGAGAGCGCTCCCGCCTGCAGCGACCCGTGTATCGCGCCTGCCGCTCCTCCTTCCGACTGCATCTCCTGCACCAGCGGCACGGTTCCCCAGAGGTTTTTGTCCCCTGCCGCTGCCCAGGCATCGGCCCATTCGCCCATCGGCGAGGAGGGGGTAATCGGGTAGATGGCGATGACTTCGTTGGTCTTATAGGCAACATAGGCTGCCGCTTCATTGGCGTCCATGCAAATCTGACTACGTTTCATCCGCGTATGACCTTTCTAATGACAAGTAAAACAGCGCGGGACGCCTTCTAGTAGAGAAAGCGTCCCGCGCAATTACTTAGCCAGACTATATGATTCAATTCGCCAACAGGGAGGCTGTAGCAGACCGTTTTGGATCGCGCAGCCCGGAGTTTCTGCTGCTTGCCCGGTAGTAATCCGCTTCCCGGATCACACACGGCAAGGATTCTGATAATCGCCCCGTGCAAGGTTACGACTCCCTGTATTCCTTAAAATTTATTATAGCAGAATTTCTCAAGCCTTTGAGGGATTGATACAAATTCCGCCCTTGTGAGACACTATGTCTTTAGAGCGTTCTCCAGATCCTCCCGCAAGTCCTCCACGGTTTCCAGTCCGATATGCAGGCGCGCCCCCCAGTTGCCGGAGGGGAAGAGCATCGGCACGATCAGACTCTCAAAGCCGCCCCAACTGACGCCCAGCCCGAAATAGCGCAGACAATTGACGATGGCGAAGGCGCGTCTCTGATCTCGTTCGGCGAACTCGACGCTGAAGAGTCCGCTGGTCCCGCGAAGCTGCCTGCGCGCCAGGGCGTGCTGGGGATGCGAGGGCAGACCGGGATGATGGACGCGGGCGATACGCGGGTGCGTCTCCAGATAGCGGGCGATGATCAGGGCGCTGGACTGATGACGCTCCATGCGAATAGGCAGCGTGCGCAGTCCCCGCAGCATCAGCCACGCGGCGAATGGGTCGAGAATGCTGCCCAGAAGACTGCCCTCCTGATCCTTGATGGCGCGTAGACGCTCCTTCGATCCCGCGACCACGCCCGCGACAATATCGCTGTGACCGCCCAGATATTTGGTCGCGGAGTGCAGAACCAGATCCACGCCCATGGCGGTCGGGTTCTGGAAGTAGGGGGAAGCCCAGGAGTTATCGGCGATGGTCAGGATGCCGCGTTCTCGCGCCATGCCGGTCACGGCGGCGAAGTCCTGTAGGTGAAAGACCATGCTGGAGGGGCTTTCCAGATAGAAGACGCGGGTGTTCGGGCGAAGGGCGTCGGCGAACTGCTGCGGGTCGCTCCCCTCCACAAAGGTGACAGCGACATGGAAACGCTCCAGATAGCCGCTCAGAAAGTTGCGCGTCGGACCATAGGCGGTCTCCACTGCCACCACATGATCGCCTGCGCGCACGCCGTGCAGGATCGCGGCGACCACCGCCGCCATGCCCGAGCCAAAGCAGCGCGCCGCCTCCGTTCGCTCCAGCGCCGCCAGCTTCGCCTCCAGAATGTCGGTGGTGGGATTGGCGACGCGGGTATAGTCGTAGGCTTCCGGGTGACGATTTCCTCGCAGAATGAACGATTCCACGTCCGGCGAGACAAACAGGGAGTTCTGGAAGATGGGCGGGATGACGGCTCCGCTGAATCGCTGCGGGTCTTCGCCTGCGTGCGCGCACAGCGTCTCAAATCCGGGTTCTCTCATGAGGGATTCTTATCCTGGGTGGGGTGTAGGGCATCGGATGTAGAGCAGAGCGTGTTGGCGGTGCGACTGGCGCCGACAGGATTTCTCTGTCCCGGTCAAAAAAGACGAAACGGGCGGGGCAGGGGACGACATTGCCTCCGTCGCCCTGTACCCGACCTCAGATACACGTATGAATGGCTGCAACTGCACTGCGCGGCGAGGGTCGGGCAGTGCGCTTCGACTGTTTACCGCGCCACAAACCGCGCGATCTGCGTGGCGGAGAAGGAGGCTCCCTCCGAATCCTCCGCCACCACCATCCAGTAGTAGGTGCTTCCTCTCTGCAGCACAGGACCGGCATAGACCTGCGAGGTGCGCGGAGCCGGAACCAGACTGCTGCCCGGATTATTGAAATCGGCGGGCCAGATCGGCGTAACGCCGTTGTTGGTGTCTGCGGCGTTCTGCAGATCGGGGAAGCGATCCCATACATAGATCTGGTAGTTCGCCGCGCCGTTGACCGGCGTCCACTGGAAGATAGGATCGCCGACGACGGAGGCTCCCTGCGCGGGAGACTGAGCGCGTATCGGTCCGAGCGGGTTGGCGCTGACCACTGCGCTGGCGGGGCCGAGCGTGCCGCGATCCGGAAAGTCAATGGTATCCAGGCAGTGGACCGTGTAGTAGTAAACCACGTCCGGAGTCAGCGTCTGATCCACGTCGAAGAAGAACCGGGTCAGGGGATCGCGCACCACGGCCGTCACAGAGAGCGCGTTCCGATTGGTTCCGCGCTTGATCGCATAGCCGAACAGGTCTTCATACGAGGCGTAAGACCAGTCGAGGTCAATTTCAATAACCGATCCGACCGGGGTGAGGCGTCCCGCCGTCTTGCGCTCAATGTTCTTGACAGTCGGGTTCTCCGGCAAGCCGCGTTTCTTGCGATAGTGCCGCTTCAGCCAGTCATAGACTCCCTGCGTCCGGCTGTCGGCGCGGGAGATCGTTTCAGAGACGGTAAAGGCGGTCGCAAAGACGTTCTGCGGCGCGGGGATCGGTCCCTGTGAACTGCCGAACGCCAGCGCAAACGACGCTGGAGAGGTCTGATTGGCGTCTACCGTCACGACCTTCGTCTCATTGACATAGCCTGCCAGCGAGCAGGTGACAGTATAGGTGACTCCCGGGGTCAGGCGGTGCACCTCATAGGTTCCATCATTACGGGTGACCGCCATCGTCGAGGCGATCATCTCGCCGAATTCGCCCGACACCTTCGGACGCAACACAAAGACTTTCGCGCCCGGAATCACAAATCCGTTGGGATCAATCACCGTTCCCGCGATTCTTCCCTGGAATCGCTCGTCCGAAACGGTGACATTGATATGACGGTTGTTCTCGCCTCCGACCAGATCCACGACCGTCTCTCCGCTCCACCGATTGCCACGAATAGTGGCTTCGGCGCGCACGGTCTGCAGTCCGTCGCTGATATTCTCAAGCACAAAAGTGCCGTTGCTCAGGGAGGTTGTGGTCAGACTGCCGACCCGCACGGTCGCGCCCGCCACCGCCTGTCCGTCCACATCGGTCACCAGACCTGTCAGGTTGCCTTTCGGCTTACCGCTGCCCGATCCGCAGCCCCAGTACGGCAGGATCAGGAGCGACAGCAGGACAAGGGCTGCCAGTCCGCTGCCCCTCCAGTATTTCTTCACGACGGGTCTCCTCCTTCGTCAGCCTTTTTCTCTTCATAACGCCTGACCGGGCGTGTCGTGACAGGCTCGCGCCGTATCGCGCAGAAAAGTGTCTCCTGGCGCCTATGTTCGCGGTCGGCGCGCCGATTCCTGCAGCCGATTCCGTCCTACCGCACCATTCTCAAACGGCACGCGGCCGGACACATCGCGGTCAGCATCGGGCGCGCCAGGCTGGTAAGGGCGACGACGGCCTGGCCGGGAGCCAGGCGCGGCAGGCGGTTCCAGAGGCTCTCATCCACGCCCCCGATACTGCGCTTCAGGCGGGCGATCACATTGGAGTCGCCGATCTTGTGAAGGATGAAGTTGTTGACGAGTCCCAGTATCTCGTCCGGAAGGTGCTGCGGAAGCTGCGTGACAAAGCAGAGTCCGAGCCAGCGCTTGCGTCCACGCTTGGCGATACGCTCCACCTGCTGATGCAGGGTAGGCATTCTGCTGATGCGTTTCGCTGAGAGGAACTCGTGCGCCTCCTCGATAATGACCACGACCGGCGTAACGGGGCGCTCCTGATTCATCGCCCCGGTGTAGGCATCGTCCTGCGCCTTCTGAACGCCGCGCAGCAGATCGCTGATGATCAGGTTATTGACGAGGGTCGAGTCGGTGTCGGAGAGATCAATGATCGAGACTCGCCCTGGCTGGAGCATGCGGGTGTAGTTCAGGGGAGATGCCGTCGGATTGTCGAAAATCTGAAGGCGTTCGACGCGCCCGATCTTTCCCTGCAGCTTGCGCCAACTGGAGACATTTTTCACGGTGATGTCGAGCAGTTCCGCCAGCTTCTTCTCATTGCCGCCGAAGTTGGGCGATTTGACGGTCAGGGTGGCTTTGCCGCTCCCGGCGTCCAGGGTGTCGGCGGTGGCTCGGACGACGTCGTAGAGGTCGGACAGGCGCATCTTCGGATAGCCGGTATCGAACTCATCCAGCCCCTCTTTGACCAGGCGGCGGTCGTCCTCATTCCACACGATCTCATCGAGCGCGCGTATCGTTACATCCAGCGCCTTCAGGAATCGCTCCTCCTGCGCCTCATTGAGATCAAAAATATCCTGCGCGACGTAGGGGGAGATGTCCTCGAATCGAGGCGAAAACGCCTTGCGGCGTGGGTGTTGCGGATTGGACGTCTCTCTGCCTATCAGAAAATAGAGGTCGGTATCGGGGATGCCTGCCGGTTCGCGTCCCTGCTCTTGGAGGATGGAGAGCATCTTCGGGTCGTCTGTCGGTTGATCTATCTCGGTATACTCTCCCTCCGTGTCCAGCAGTATCACCGCGGCGCCCGCCGCCTGCAGCTGCGAGATGAGGTGTGCGACGGTCGTGGATTTGCCCCCGCCGGTTGTGCCGAGGATGCCGGTGTGCCGGGGAAGCGTCTCTTTAGAGGCGGCGGAGAAGCGTATCGGAAGATTCTCGTAGCCGAAAGCGTCGCCCAGCGAAATGTTGCCTTCCGTGTGCAGAAACGTCTGCACCTCCTCCGGCTGAAGGACGAAGACCGGACTGTTGGGGCGCGGGCGAAGGCGGTGGGGATGCGTCTGTCCACTCTTCTCTTCTCCCGCAATCTCCACGACGACCAGACCATGATACTCCGGCAGGAAGAAGCCTCCGCGAATGGCCGTGGCGACTATCGGCGGCGCGTCGGCGCGGAGTCCATCTGGAAGCGCAAACGGTCCGCCAACCACCACGCCGAGATAGACGCGCTTATCCTCCCGGCTTACGATCCGCACCACCGACTGTGACGGAAGTTTCCCGATATTTTCGCGCGGCAGCAGCACCAGCAGCGTATCGTCCTCGGAGGTCTCCCGGTCGAACATCGTGAAGCCGACACAACCCTCGCAATCCGCAGGCGGTTCATAGGGACCACCTGCCGCCATCATGTCTTCCCGGATATTCGTCATCGCCTGTGCAGGGTACGGCTGCGCCAGCCCTTCACTGTCTTCTCGACCCGTTCCGTTCTCTCGTTCAAAAGCGTCCATATGTTTTACCTCATCCTCCTCTTCTCACCGACGAGTTTCGCGCTCTCCCAGAAAGCGCGTCGGCTCACCGGCGACGGCATAGGCGTTCTGGATCGAGTGATCGAATCCGCCGCTGTCGAAGACATGTCGGCAGACTGTGTCGGCGAGATCAATCAGCATGGGAAATCCGCGATAGGGCTGCAGCAGAGAATCCGCGATGGCGAGCGCCGCCGCCTCGCAGGCATAGTCCTGGTGCGCATAAAACAGGTGCGGAGGCGCGTGTGGTCCGGCGCGATAGACGCCGACCGCCACCTCGAAGCGCGCCTCCCGCAAAAACGTCTGAATCTGGTCTCTCTCTTCGGGATGTCCGCTCTGAGTGACGGCCAGTTTGTCCAGGTACTCATTGGTATATCTATCCGCCAGCGTGCCGATCACGGCGAACTCCAGCGGATAGAGGGCGTTGCCGATGGTCAGCAGCAGGCGATCCGAGGGATCGCTCGGAACGAAGACGAACCGCCTCTGCTCGAAGATCAGTTGACGTAGAATCTCCAGGCTTGCTCGCACCATTTCCGGTGTTGTCGGGATCGTTAGGGTAAAGGGGATGGGGTGCCCGTGCCCCATGCGCCAGCGCGCGGAAGAGAGTTGAACGAGCGCGGCACGCTCGGCATACTCCATCAGGGCGCGGCGAATCAGGCGGATCAGCGGTTCACGCTCAGGCTCCTCTCCTCCGGAGCGCCTTTTCCCTCGCTGCTGCAGCAGGGCTATCGCCTCTTCCATTGGATCGGCAATCGTGGCGCGCAGGTCGCGGCGGTAGAGCCGCTGCACCCACGTTCCGGCACTGCCCCGGTAGGCGACCAGCGAGATGCCGATCTGGACAATCGTAAGCAGCAGTGAATCGTGTTCGATGCGCGTTCCGTCGCAGCATTCGGTCGCGCCGTTGAAGAGCAGTCCGCGATGCACCTCCGAGACCTGTTCCAGATTCAGGCGATACAGTCCGGCGGAGCGCGGAGTATACCGATCATTCCCGTTGCGTAAAGCGGAGAAGACCTGTCGGCGAATCGGCTCGCGCGTGCGCCTCTCCTGCGCCACCGCGTCCGCGATCTGGGCGCGCGTCTGTTCATAGAACCCGGCGAGATCGCCTCCGTCTCGCCACGACCGGAGATCCAGAACGTGAGAGAGCGGCTCGCCAAACGCGGAGTCAAATTCATCTACAGGATGATCGGAATGCTTCATTCAAGCATTTCTCCTTGCCTGTCCAGCGTCCAACTACAACGCCGCAGGGCGAGGACGCAGGGGCTGCATCGTCATCCCCACGGCAGGCGTCGCGGCTTCTGCAGTCGGGCGCCGGACATCTATCTATTCGTCCGGGAGCGCCGTAATGCGACGACCGGGTTTGCGGAGAGTTATCCATCGGACAGGCGCAGGCGGTGCAGCAGGGTGATCGGTTTGCCGTATTCGGCGACGAAGGCGCGCGCGTAGCGCTCGGCGGGCAGAGGGGGCAGGTTATACTCGATGGCGAGGGCGGAGTGAACCCTGTTAACCGCTTCCGGATCGGCGCGAATTCCCGCAAATCGCTGCTCCAGCGCGGCGCGTGGAGCCAGCAGTTCCCAGGCAAAGCGGTCTGCTTCGGCTTCGCGCCCGACGTCTTCGCGCCCGGCGTCGTCGGCGTCGTGGTTCGACTCTCGCCCCAGAAGATGCGCACACTGGATCAGGTCAGCGCTTGCGAGGATGGCATGGACTCGCTCCGTGGGCGTCGGAGCGCGCAGTCCGTCCAGCACCGGCTTGATCGAGGGACCGAGCCGTTCCAGAATATCGCGGCGCGGATAGAGGTGATCGCCGAGGAAATGCCCCGCTTCGTGCGCCAGCGTGTATTGCTGCTCGTTTTCCGGGTCCTCTCGATCCACGAACAGCAGACCGAAGCCTCCCCATCCGATGACACCGCCTCGCAGGCGGCGGTCCCGGCATATCGTCAGGCAGGGCGGTGGAGGGACGCTCCATTGCTCCAGCCAGGCGCGCAGTCCAGCGACCGTCAGCCCGGAGAGCCGCACGCAGTCCACCGTATACAGGCGCAGAAGTACCTCCTCCAGGTTCACGGGCGAGCCTGACGCAATGCCCGCTTCCCGCCGCAGGCGCGCCGCCGTCACCATGAACTCGCTTAACATTCGTCTTTTTTCTCCGTCTCTTCCCGATCGCGCGCCGCCAGCAGAGTCTGGTCGGTGGTGTAGGCGCCCCGTGTCTCTGCGGCGCGGTCCGCGAGCGCCTCCGTCACCTGAATACGGCGCAGAACGGGCAGCAGACGGGCGGTCTCCACGCCTCCGGTCTGCGCGATCGCCTCCACATCGGCGAGGAAATGCTCCTCGCGCGGCGGATAGCAGCAGGCGATTCGATTCAGCCCGTACTCCTCTGCTCCCAGCCTGCGTGCCAGTTCCGCCCAGGAGATTCTTTCGTTGTGAGCATATCGGTTCAGCCGTGCAGCCAGCAACGGCGCGTCTGTTTCGATGGCGCGACGTACCAGCAGGGCGCGCAGCCGCCTCTCTTTCACGTTTGAGTCAGTCATTCCAGAATCTCCGAAACTCCTCCCGACGACGAATCAGTCGTTTGAGGATACGGTCACGGTGCTGTTTCACGATTCGCCTCTGTTCACTGTTGGGAAGCGAACCGATGCCCAGTAGAGCGGCGTATGCGGCCGTCTCCTGCCTGCCCTGGCAGATTAAATGGAGTATACGGCGGTCACGCGGATCGGGAAGGAGTTCCATCAACAGTTTTTCCAGTTCAGGTGGAAGCGTGTCCGGGTCGCTACCGCCGGTACTCGCAGCCGACTCCGCCTCTATAGCCCTATTCGTCTGGTATCGCTCCAACTCGACAACTCCGCCGACCGATATCTCTCGTTTTTTTATGCGCATCTGTTTTCGTAAAGCGTCGGTCAGGCGGCGATCCGCGATGACTTTCAGATACGCACACAGTGACAGGCAGCGCTGTGGATCGAACGCGAGAGGACGTTGAAGATAGGTCAGTATGGCGTCTATCGCCGCCTGCTCCACCACATCGCGCGGCAGAGTGAACCAGCGTCGTCGCAGAGCCGCCTGCAACGGAACCAGACACTCCGATACCAGTTGATCCGGGGCAACGACATCTCCGAGGCATATTCGGTCATGCAGTTTCAAAAGTAGATCGTTATTCATCGCGCAACTCCGCCGGGCATAATTGCAACACGCGCTTTAATGCAAAGAGTTCGCGAGCGTGCGAGGAAATCCTGCTGGCAGTCTGTCTCTATCGAAGAATCCGTCTCCCGGACACCGTTTCATGCGCAGGATATATTGGGGGAACAGTGGGGTTTCAGTCCGTTGCGCCTGTAACAACGCCTGTATGCGAATGCCACTATACTCACTTGCAGGAGGCAGATGATCTATATGATAGTCACTTTTGCATTCTGGGGATGGTTGCAGAGATAACACGTTATCTGACCAGGCGTAAACTCCTTGATTGACCGGAGAGTAAACTGGATGGCAGCCTTGCGCCAGAGGGCAACGGTCTGACGAAGAGTGCAGACATGTTTTACGGCGCGATCATGAACATAGATCGGAAAGCGCCGGAACCGGAACCGATGCTACAGGGCGGTCTGGCTGAACCGCTCCCCGTCGTAGGTGAGCAGCGTCTTCTCCTCGTTGAGAACCGTCTCCAGATGCACGGCGCGCCCCCAGATGCGCTGGATGTTCTTCAGAGTGCGCGCCGTATAGTCCGTATCGAGCGGCTTGCCGTCGTAGTAGTGCTTGAGGTAGAGTTCATGGCGTCGGTTGTAGTCGCCATCCTCCACCATGATGACCGGTATGCCGAAATTGGTCATCGAGTCCACCATCGCATCGCGCACACGCCGCCAGTCGGTATCCTGCACCACCCACATCAGTTCGCCGTTGATCTCCTCCAGCCGGTAGGTATACAGGTCGAGATCGCCAACCAGTTTCTTCGACAGATATTTTCGCAGGAAGGAGACATCGGACTCCTCTTCCGCCACTTCATATATCTTTCGCAGCCCTTCGCCGGTCGGTCGCGCGATCTCCTCGCCCCGCCAGTCCTCTTCCGGCTCCTCCGGATCGCGCTCGCCGTTCCAGCGCCGCTCGATGTCGTGGAACATCTGATAGCCGACGTAGTAGGGATTGATGCTCATCCGCGATCCCGGCGAGACCACCCCCGAATGCAGGCGGCGAAACTCCCAGTGCTCCTCCGCCGTCAGGGGAAGTTCCGTCAGAATCCGCTCATGCCAGAAGGAAGCCCAGCCCTCATTCATGATCTTGGTACGCATCTGCGGC
>CAYSDM010000088.1:0-13828 GCA_964429855.1 uncultured Chthonomonadaceae bacterium | reverse complement strand
TCCGACACGTCCGTATTATCAAATACCAGGCGAATGACCGCGTTCTGTTGAGGCGGCGCAGGCGCGCGCAGGGCTGCATCGCTGTTTCCTTTCAGAGTGAAAGCGAAGCAGAGCGTGCATAAGACCAAGAGTGCCAGGCGCGTTCTTAGCATAGTCGTATCCTTACAGCCTGTAATCAGGCATTAGAGACTGCGAGGCGTCATCCCCTGCGGATTGCTTCGCAGCGGTCCCTCGGAAGGGGCGACCGGACGCCCTCCCTCCGGCATATAGGGGCTGACGTTTCCGGTTCCGGGCGTTGTCCCGGAGGGCGCGCCTGCGCCCGATGCGGGCGCAGCAACATAGCGCGTCAGAATAAAGGTGACGCTGGTAGCGGGCCAGCGGTCGCCGCGTACCCAGCGAATATCGTTCATGCTGTAGAGGCGTGGAGAGCGCAGCAGATTATACATGAACTCCCGCAGGTTCCGGTATTCGCCCGCCACCTCTATCGTGCTGGCGATAGGAGTCACTCCCGGCGGCAGCGTTCGGCGTCCCTGTTCCGGCTGCCCGGCGCTGGCGGAAACGAGCGGCGGCGTGGAGGTCCACCGGACCAGACGTACCCGCGTGGCGTCCGAATAGGCGCGCAGCGTATTCAGGAAGTCCAACTGCTCCGAAGCCGACATCTCCACCGTCGCGATTCGCGCCGGAGGCGGAGCCGCGCTCATCTGACTGAGCCGGTTCTCGACCAGCGCGATATTTCGCTCTAACTGCATCCGTTGCGCCTTCAGGTCATTGATTCGGCGTACCTGCACCATCACAAACAGAATTGCCGCCACCAGACAGGCGAGTGGAATCAACAGCGCGAGAATATTTATCCAACTCAGCTTTTTCATCGGCGCTATCCTACGGCGTGGCGACAGGAGTCGTGCCGATCAACTGCGAGGTGATGCGAAACTCCACCACCTGCCCGTTATTGATCGTGCGACTGCTGTAGCCTTCCAGATTGGTATTCATGAAATAGGGACTGAACTGCATCCCCTGCAGAGTCTTGATCATCGCCATCTGGGTGCTGGCTTCTCCCACCACCGCCAGCCGCCCGTTGCGATCCAGACTCACATCGGTGATGCCCGCCATCGGATCTATCGCTCCCGCCACGCTGTCCATGATGCGCGGGAACGGAAAGCCTTCGCGCTTGAGAGCCTGAAGCTGATCCATCTGGTTCTGAATCTCCTGCAGACGCTTCTGCTCCGTCTGCTGGCGTCCCAGCAGAACACCCCGCGTATGCGCGACGATATGCTCCATCTGTCCCACCGTGCGGCTGAGGGTGAGAGCGGTGACTGCGCCAGCCGCCAGAATGAGCGCGGAGACCAGCAGCGAGACCGTCATCGCGCGGCGTCTTCCGGTCGCGCCCGGATCGGTGATCGTGGCTGGCGCGATGAGATTGAAGGAAGGAATCAGCGCGGGCTGCTCTGGCATGGTTCGCATTGCCAGCCCCGCCGCGCCCAGAAAACGCAGACCGTCCGGCGCTTCCAACTGCGCCGCGACCGAGCGCGTCACGCCAACCGCTATCGGCGGCTCGGTGAGAATGATATCCATCTGAAGCGCTTGATTCAGCCAGGCTGCCAGCGGCTCCAGCGCCGGGTCGTGGGTTGCCAGAATAATGCGAGTCACCGCGGGAGCGCGAGGGAATTCGCGTCGGTAGTAGTCTATAGAGCGCTGAATCTCGGTCGCCAGACCGGTCGCAGCCGCGTTCAGCAGATTCCCTGCATCTGTCGAAGACTCCACCGCAGGAGGCTCGCTCTCTTCCGTTGCGAGCAGCATCCTCTCCCCCAGCGGAACCTCTCCCGCCGGACCGCCGGGACGACTGCCCAGCCGACCGCCAATCAGGTCATCGCCGCCCAGGTCTATCCGCCGGTAGAGGCGCACCTGTCCCCGATCCACAATCGCGACTTCGGATTTGCCGTAGCTGATGGACAGGCAGAGCGCAGAAGGCTGCGCCTGCACCTGCGGGTAGGCGGCGCGGTACATGGCGATCAGAATCGGTTCCAGCGCGATTAACTGAAGTCCGGCGCGATCCGCAATCTCCCGATAGTTGCTCAGAACGCGCTCTT
This sequence comes from uncultured Chthonomonadaceae bacterium, assembly GCA_964429855.1. Classification (GTDB taxonomy): domain Bacteria; phylum Armatimonadota; class Chthonomonadetes; order Chthonomonadales; family CAJBBX01; genus CALLMM01. The sequence continues at coordinate 11,741 of CAYSDM010000088.1, read as the reverse complement.
CCGCCGCCACCACCAGCGCCTGAAGGTTGCCTTCCGCGCCGCCCTCCGGCTCCTGCATACGCATGTAGTCGAAAACGCCGGTCTCTTCCCGTAGAATCTGATAGTGCGCCAGTTCTCCTTGGATCACCATCCGCATCTCTTGCTCGGTGACCCTGGGAAGATCGAGCACGCGCGTGATGGCGCTGCGCGAGGCGATCCCCATCACGGCCGCGCGCGTGCCGACATTCATGCGATTGAGCAGCCCTCTCAGCGTATCGGCGACGGCATCGGGGTGAAGGATGCGGTCTCCCTCGAATGCGCCGCGCGGCATCGGCGCGGCGGCGGCGCGCACCACCTGCACACTCGTCCAGGTTCCCCGCAGTTCCACCACGCGAATCTCATACTGGTTCAGATCAATGCCCAGGATCGGGCTTCTGGTTACAGCCATGCGTCAACACCTTTCGACTACCGAAGCGGCGGAGCCAGCGAATAGAACTGGTTGCGCGCTTTGACGGCGCTGGTCAGGGTATAGGTCTGATTCCCGTATCCGGCGGTCACCGTAATATAGACCGTGCAGACCCAGCGAATGCGCTCGTCGGTCTGCCCCAGCAAAGGATTGTTGTTTATCGGAGTCTCTCCTGCGCCTGCGTCGGGAATGCGCTGCCAGGAGAGATTTCCGGTGTTTCCCGGAGCGCGAATTTCGTAGACGAGTCGGAAACTGCGGATGTTGTTGATCGTCGTTGTACGCCCGAAAGTGCGCAGAAGCTGATTGCGATTGGTGCGCCGTATCAGAAAGACGTTGGGGCGACCAATGCGGCTGCCGTTCTCATCTTCGTAGGCGATAATGCCGGTATCCCACATGCCGCTGCTGCCCGGAATGTTGCGTATCTCATCCGAAACCAGGTCTACGGCGGCGCGCGCCTGACGCTGAATCATGTTCTGCGTCAGCAGGAATTCGTAGTTCGCCCAGGCGCGTGAAGCGAGCGTCAGCAGCGCTGCGCCCGTAAGCAGGCTGATCGCCCCGTAGATCATCATCTCGATGAGCGTGATGCCGCGACGGCGGTTTCGCCCTCCGGGTTGGCGCATATCAGGCTCCTCCCCAGGTGAGATAGGTCTGCGTGCGGAAAAGCTCCGCGCCGTCTGAAACGCGCACAACCACCACCTCAATCTGTTTCAGGTTGTACTGCGAGCGCGAGGCATCCCGTCCGGTGGTGATGGTCGTCACCACGCGATAGGAGGCGTTCTGCTGCGTGGTCGGCTGCATATTGGCGTCCCACCACTCCGGCATCCCGTTCGGGTCGGCATAGAAGTATCCCATGGCGCGCATCCGCTCCACGCCGATCCGTCCGAGGTTATAGGAGACGGTCAATTCATCTGTACTCCGGGTCATGTTGAAGGAGTAGAGCCAGGCGCTCATCAGCGCCATGAGGCTGACCCCGACGATCAGGGTGGCGATCAACGCTTCGATCAGGGTTAAGCCGCGCTCTCCCCTTCGCAAGCCCCGGCGCGTTCGCTGATGTGCCCGGAGAACCATCTACTGCGACCCTCCCGATCCCGAAAAGCGATTCTGCTCCAGCCAGTTGGCGTTTAGCGCGTAGTGGAGAATATACTCTGCCACATCGGAACCGCCTGCAGGCGAAGGGGGAAGATAGGCGTTCAGATCGCCCTGCGTATGTTCCAGCCTCCAGGCGACGATGCTGCCGCGCAGCGTAAAGTCTCCGGCGATCTCTACCGTTCCGATCTCGAAATGGTTGCTGTTGAAGTTATAGCTGACGATATTGCCGTAGTAGCCGACGTTTCCCTTCGCATCCTGTGCGCGGAAGTTATTGCCGCCCAGCCGGACCGGAATCGCGCTGCCGTTATAGATGGTGAAAGCGCTCGGGTCAGCGGATGTGCCGGAATCCACGTTATCCACCAGCACCTGCCCCTGAAGGAAGTCGAACTTATAGACGCGATTGCGGATCTGAAACGCCTCTTTCGGTCCCAGCCAGAGACGCACCGGTCCGTAGTTGCCCACATGCGCGGCGGAGCGGGTCTCCGGTCCGTTCTGTATCTCCAGGGTCTGATTGTTGGGCAGGTCAATCGTCTCAAAGTAGAAGTTGCTGCCCCGCCGGTAACCGCTGGGCAGCAGGCTCGGGTTGCCCATCAGCACGATGGAGGCGAGACGCTTCCCGCCAGAGCCGGGAACCGGATCGTTGCCGTTAAAAAGCTCGCGGGTAATTCTATCCTGCGGGAGCGAGTTTCCGGCGTTGTCCTGCCAGCGTATCGGGTAGAGGCGTCCATCGCTGTCCCGCGCGCGAATCCATACCGCATTGTCGTTGTTGTTCTGCAGGTAGAGCAGCGGATCCGCGACCTGTTGACCGGAGATCACGAAGACCGCGCGGGAGGCTAACTGATCTACGGTCGGGAAGGGCTGAAGCTGCGGGCTGAAGATCCAGTCCCATCCGGCGGGGTTGCCATCCTCCCACACCCCGTACACCCCGTTTGCAGCCTGATTGAAGACGACTGTCCCATTTAAAATCGAGCCTGCCTGAACGCTGGCGGTTCCGGCGGTGCCCACATAATTTCGCTGGGATGGGATGGGGCTGGCAATCGTGACGCTCTTGCCCTGAAGCTCCAGCGCGCGAATGCCATACAGCGTATACATCTCGCCGATGCCCACGCTGGTTCCGTAGACCTTCAGGGAGCGGGTGATTCCGTTGTAGGTTCCGGAGGCAAAAAGAACGAAGTCCGATCCCGGAGGACTCCACTCATCCACTTCGTTGGGGTTGGTGACATAGACTCGGACGGTTCCCTGAACGGGCGTCGCCCCAGAGACTTTCGGGCCGCCGATTCCGTTGGCATCACTGGGGAGCGGACCTTCATAGGGGTTGGCGCGACGATCCCAGTCTGTGGAGAGGCCGGAACCGACTCGCGCCATCTTATTCAGTTCCCAGTTAACGGCAGCCTCCGCCGTGTTCAGGGCAATGGTCGCGTCACGCTGCGTATTTGCCAGGGAGTAGTCCTGCGTGCAGAGCGTGGTCACGCCCAGAATGAGCAGGGAGAGGATGAGCGCAGCCGTCAGCGCAAAGATGAGCGCGCTACCGCGTTCCGAGGTACGTCTTCCCATCCTTAGAAGCGACCACCGGCACCTGTGACGGAAGGTTTTCATCCCTGTTCCATCCTCTCCTCGTCAGGAAACCGACACGTATAAGACGTAGATTAGTTGCTGTCTACGCCCGGCGTAAAGGTCCCGTGCGCGCTGGTGTTGTAGTTGCACGAAACGGTGATGGATCCATCCGCATTGATCTTAACGCTGTATGCGCCGTTGTCCGGACACTTGGGAACAGCGGGCAGGTCTTTCAGTTTGGTCAGGTCGGTGGTGTACTGTCGGCTGGCGTCGCTGACCTTGAACGCCTGCTCGGCATTAGCAATGGTCTGCATATTGGCGCGGCACGTCTTGCGCGAGGAATCGGCGATGGCGTTCAGGTAGAGCGGCAGGGCGACAGCCATCAGGATCGCGAGGATCAGGACGACGACGAGGAGTTCGATCAGCGTAAAGCCTCGCCGCGCCTTTCGAGACGCGAATTTCTGCAACATGGTATAACTTCTCCTTTACTGATACGGGGACATGTGGGGCATTGTCCCAACAAGCAATAGACGGCAGGTCGGTTTGCCACTTCTCGATGCAGGCCGACCCACGCCACTCCAGCGCGGAAGGCGCGCCTTTCATGGCCTGCCGTTCTGCCCTGCCGAACAGAACGTCGAGATCAGGGAACAGGCACTCTATGCAAGTGGAAGGAATGCATATTTTATGCCAGACTATCGTCTCTACGGTTATACAACCGATTATCCAGGATGCGTCTACGGGAAGACTACTTTCGAATCACGTTGCCGAAGCCGAAAATTGGCATGTAGAGCGCCAGCAGCACAAACAGCACGATCACTCCCACGAAGATCGTTAACGCCGGTTCGATCAGGCGCGTCAGCTTGGCGACCGTATACTCCACATCGCGATGATAGAAGCGAGTCAACTGATCCAGCATCTCATCCAGATTTCCCGACTGCTCGCCCGCCGCGATCATCCGGGTGACGATGGGAGGAAACTGTCCGGTCTGCTCCAGCGGCGCGGAGAGGGTTGCGCCATCTTTGACATATTGGGCCACCTTCATAACCGCTTCCATAATCACCTGGTTACCGGAGGTGTTGGCGGAGACCGTCAACGCCCGCAGGATCGGAACGCCCGCCTTGGTGACCGCTGCCAGCGTCTGGGTGAAGCGCGAGATCGCGATCTTGCGATTGAGCTTGCCAAAGTAGGGCAGCATCAGCTTGAACTGATCGTAGCGCAGTCGTCCTCTCGGTGTCTGGACATACCGGCGAATCAACACAGTGACGGCGATCAACACCAGAAGGAATATCCACCAGTAGTGGGAGATAGCGGCGCTCACGGCGATCAGCGAGCGCGTGATGAGCGGCAGATCAGCGCGAAACTGTTGATAGACCCGCGCAAAGACTGGAACGATAAAGGTCAGCAGGAAGAAGACGACGCCCGTCGCCACAATCAGCACCAGGATCGGATAGACAAAGGCGGATTTCACCTTTTCGCGCAGTTCCGCCTCGCGATCCAGTTGCACGGCGGCGGTCTCCAGAGTCTCTTCCAGCACGCCTCCCGCCTCTCCCGCCTGCACCAGCGCGATGTAGAGATCATTGAAAACCCGGGGATGGCGGCGCATGGCGTCGGTCAGGGAACTGCCGGTCAGCACATCCATGCGCACCTGCTGAAGAGTCTGGATGAGCAGCGTGTTCTCCGTCTGCGCGGCAACCGTATGCAGACACTCGACAATCGGCAGCCCGGCGCGCACGAGCGTAGCAAGCTGGCGGCTCATCACCACCATATCGTTGAGCGGCACGCGGCGTCCGCTCAGCAGGGACAGACCGGCGCGACTTTGAGAAGGCGAAGCCTGCTGCTGGATGCCGGTAAGGAAAAGCTCCTTGTTGCGGAGAACCTCCCGTACCTCCTGCACGTCTCGCGCGGAGATCACGCCGCTGCTCTGCAGACCGTTGCGGTCTCTGGCTGTGTAGACGAAATTGGGCATTTGCTGTTCAGGAAAGCATCCGCTGTCTCGTCAGCGGAGCAGACGGCTGTACGGGACGAAGCGGCGATCAGTCTGTATTGATATCAAATCTCTTCTGCGAACAGGACTCTTGCCACCTCATCCGGGGTGGTGGTCCCCTCCAGAACTTTGCGGACGGCGGCTTCGCGCATGGTCACCATCCCCTCGGAGATAGCCTGCCCGCGCAGAAGCGCGCTTGAGGCGCGCTGTAAGACACGCTCCCGGAGCGGCTCGCTCATGGGCATCACCTCATAGATGGCGGTGCGCCCCCGCATTCCGCGCCCCGAGCATTTTGTGCAGCCACGACCGGCAGCCAGCAGCGGGGGTCTGCCCTCCCGCATTGGCAGCCCGAACGCCTCGACCGTGGCGAGACTCGCGGCGCGAGTTTCCCGGCAGCCGGAGCAGATGGTGCGCACCAGACGCTGCGCCAGCACCCCGATCACGGTGGAACTGATCAGATAAGGCTCCACGCCCATATTCTGAAGACGCACCAGCGCGCCGGGCGCATCGTTGGTATGCAGCGTGCTGAGCACCAGGTGACCGGTCAACGCCGCCTGAACCGCTATCTCGGCGGTTTCGGTATCGCGAATCTCCCCGACCATAATCACGTCCGGATCCTGGCGCACCAGCGTTCGCAGCCCGGAGGCAAACGTGACGCCGATGCGGGGGTTCACCTGCACCTGATTGACGCCCTTCAGATGGTACTCCACCGGGTCTTCAATAGTGTTGATATTGATCGTGGCGTCGTTGATTCGGTTAAGCGCGCCATAGAGCGTGGTGGACTTCCCGGAACCGGTCGGTCCGGTCACCAGCACGATCCCGTGCGGGCGCCGGATAAACTGCTCAAAGGCTGACTGCTGTTCCGGGAAAAAGCCCAGTTTGGAGAGCGCCGCCAGCGAGCCGGACTTCTCCAGCAGGCGCATCACCACCTTCTCTCCATAGATCAGCGGCATGATGCTGATACGCAGGTCGTATTCCACCCCGTTGCCGTCTTTATACGAGAAGCGTCCATCCTGCGGGCGGCGGCGTTCGGCGATGTTCAGCGACGCCATTATTTTGATGCGGGAGACGACGGCTGCCAGATGATGGCGGGGAATGGTCATCTGATCGTACAGCAAGCCATCCACGCGAAAACGCACGCGCACCTGATGCTCCTGCGGCTCGATATGGATGTCGCTGGCTCCCGCAGTAATCGCTCCCGAGATGATCCCGTTGACCAGGCGAACGATGGGGGCGTCTTCCGCCAGGCCGACCAGTTCATCCACCGAGAGTTCGGCTTCGGTCATCGGCGTTTCGGTCATCTCATCCAGGACCGACTGCGCCTTCTGCCGAACGTCGTAAGCGCGATTGATGCCGTCCAGCAGATCGTTCTGAAGCGCCAGGAAGGGCAGGATGCGCCGCCCGAATCGCGCGCTCAACTCATCCACCGCCGCCAGGTCGAGGGGATCGGTCATCGCCACGCAGACGCCTTCCGAACGCTCCGCGAAGGGCAGCAGCGACTTGCGCCGCGCCACATGCTCCGGAATCGTTCTCGCCAGTTCCAGATTCACCGGATAGTTGGAGAGTTCGACGAAGGGGAAACCCGTAGCCGATTCCAGATAGCGCCCCAGCGATGCGGGCGTCACCAGTCCCAGGGAGACAAGAGTCTCTCCCAGAAATGCCCCCGTCTGTCGCTGTCGCTCCAGCGCTTCGCGAAGCTGCTGCTCATTAATCAGTCCGTCGGCGATCAACTGTTCGCCCAGACGGACACCGCGATTCTGAATCACTGTCAGGGTGTCCATAGAGTCTGATGAGCTTCCCGGCGGGCCGCCGTGCGCGGTGAAGTCGCTTCCGATGCATTGTACCGGCTGTTGGACGAGGTATCCGGATAAATAGTTCGCCCGCATTTTTACCGGAGATCATCCCACTATGAATTATAGGATACAAATGATAGCCTGTCAAATGAAAGGAGGGGCGAAGACGAAACGTGATTCGTAAGGGAGAACAACTGAAGGAAGCAGGCCGGGGCGAACGGATGATCGGAAGCGTTCGAACCGGCCTCAACTCGAGGAAGATTCAACAGAAATAGAAGATCAAAAACAGCTACTTGCCAATTTTAAACATTTTGGTTCCGCAGGTTCCGCAAGTGCCAGTCGTTGCAGGCTTGCCATTCTTCATGGTGATGGCGGTCGGGTTCTGCATCTCTTTCTTTGCCTTGCATTTGACGCAATAGGCTTCCATGTCCATGCTCCTCCTTTTCAGGTTTGAAGTTAATACCTCTTTCGCGATATTTCGTCAGTATCCTCCCTGTTCGACACCAAAAGCGGAAACTCCCTTCAGATTTTTTACGCATAAAGCAAGTATTGACGGCGTATGCGTCCAAACTTCTCCCTCGCCGGCTTCCAGAGCCGCTCCATCTCCTCCCAATCGGCTCCCCGTCGAAAAGCCGCCATCGTTTCGCGGCTGACAAGCAGACGGTCATACGCCTCCACCTTCCAGACATCCGCATAGAGGCGCAGCAGCGAGGCGGCGGTCTCCAGTCCGGTTCGCAGCGGCTGAAAACGCTCCCGGTGCGTGACGACGATATTGACTCCGCCGCAGAGAGTTCCCTGATGAACGCTGGCGCGCGGCGTAAAGCGAACCGGGATAAAGCGCACTCCCGGCAGACCGCGCCTGTTCAGATCGGCAGCCAGCCGCCTCTCCTCGATCCACGGCGCGCCGATCACCTCGAATGGCGTATCGGTTCCGCGCCCGACGGAGAGATTCGTCGTCTCCAGCAAGCCGATGCCGGGATAGAGGGTCGCCTGCGTCAGACTTCGCATATTCGGCGAGGGATTCACCCAGGTCAGCCCCGTCTCATCCCACCACATCGTGCGCCTCCATCCTTCGCAGGGAATCACGATCAGCCCGGCGCCGATACGCCGCTCGACATTGAAGAGCCTTGCCAGTTCGCCGACCGTCATGCCATGACGTACCGGTATCGGATGCCATGCCGTGAAGGAGAGCCGATCCGCATCCGATACCGGTCCCTCGACGGCGCGCCCGGTGATCGGATTCGGGCGATCCAGAACGACCACGTGCAGCTTCGCCTTCGCTGCCTCCTCCATCGCGTTGCCGAGTGTGCTGATATAGGTGTAGAAGCGGCATCCAATGTCCTGAATGTCGAAGATGAGCGCGTCCAGCCCCTTGAGCTGCTCCGGTCTGGGGCGCAGAGAGTCTCCGTAGAGGCTGTAGACCGGCAGACCGGTCTTCTCATCCACGCCGTCGCGTATCTTTTCATCCAGAGCGCCCCGGATGCCGTGCTCCGGTCCGAAGAGCGCGACCAGCGTGACATTCGGCGCGTCATGCAGGATATCAATCGTGGCGCGCCCGTCGCGGGTCAGCCCGGTATGATTGGTGATCAGCCCCACGCGCTGCCCCGTGATGGGTTGGAAGTGATCGCGAATCAGCGCATCTATGCCGTTGAGTATCTCCATCTTCTCTCTCCTGAAAACAGACAGCGCGCCTGGAGTCTATCTCCTCCGACCGTCCGTTTTCAGTCTGTTAAGGAATCTACGCAGGAAATTGCGCCGCCAGGATGAAAAAGATGCACCGTTCACCTGTCAACCCCGAATCGCTCTATCACTTGCAGGAGGCAACGTTTGAACCACCGCGCAGATGCTCATTCCGTGATCGAGATTGCGCCGGAGCGTCTCGAAGAGGCGGCAGAGACGCTGACCCTCGCCTTTCAGGACTATCCCCTCCTCCGCCACTTTTTTCAGGACAGAGACGACTACGAGGAGTGCCTGCGGGCGATGTTTCGCCTCTCCTGCCAGTGGCGGCTGGCGCTCGGATGGCCCTTCCTGGGGTCGCTGAGCGGGAATCGTCTGGCGGCGGTCGCGCTCATCACCGGCATCGAATCCTGTCCGGAGCCGGAGTCGCTGCTGGAGGCGGATATCGCCTTTCTGGAGGCGATTGGCGAGGAGGCGGCGCGGCGGCTGGAACAGTATGCCGATATGAAGGCGCAGTACCGGTCTGCGGAACCTCATCTCTACCTGACCGCTATCGGAACGCTGCCGGAGATGCGCGGGCAGGGGCACGCCGGCGCGCTGCTGGACAGGCTGCATCTGCTTTCGGAAAGCCATCCGACTTCCACGGGGGTGGGACTGGATACGCAGATCGCCGCAAATGTCGCGCTCTACGAACGCTACGGCTATCAGGTGACCGCAACCGATACGCTGTCAGGCGTGCCGATGTGGTTCCTCTTTCGCCCAAACCGAACCTGAGACCCCTATTCCAGCAGCAGCAGAGCCGCCCAGTAGCCTTTTCCGGGCGTCTCCAGCTTCACCCTGCTTCCCGCCGTCACCGGCGTCGGAGGCAGCCACCGACTATCCAGGATGGACAGCCAGCGCAGTCGGAAGCGTCCCTTCGCTCCCGACATGTCCAGCATTACGGAGCCTCCGTCCGGGAAGAAGAGCGCGTACTGTCTCCCCTCCTCCGCTGTCAGGTAGGCTTCGTTCGGCTCCCGATCCGAGAGCAGATCGTTGCGCGGCTCGCAGCGAAAGAGGAACATCGCGTCTGTGAGCATGCGCGCGCTGCGGATGTTCGCCTGCGCCAACGGGCTTAAGCCCAGCCCGGAGGCAGGGCGGTGAAATCGCGCGGAGGCAGTTCCCCCGAGGATGTTGCGCCAGAACCGTTCGATGCCGTCTCTATCGGTGCCGTACCGTCCGGTATCCGCTCCGTAGATCTTTACGTTGTTCAGTGGACGTGGACGCGCGGATAGACGCGCCCGCACCTTCTGCGCGTTATCCCAGTGCGCCTGTCCCTTCTGGTGATTATTCTGCGATATGTCCGCGAAGGGATAGCGTTCGGGATGATCGAAGGTGCGGTTGTGCATGGGGTGAGACAGATCCCAGGGATCCCACATCTCCGTACAGTAGACCGTCACCCTGGCTTGCTTCGCCTTCTCCTGAATGTGCTGCGCCCAGTAGGCTCCCCACTCCTCTGCGCCGCTGGTCTCGTTGTCCATGCAGTAAAGTACATTGGGGTAGCGCAACGAGATCGAAAGCATCCGGTCCACCTGCGCACGTTGAAACCTGAGCAGCAGGGGATTGTTGTCCAGTTTCGGCACAGAGCGGAAGAAGGGGTTGGCGTTGCCGCCGGGATGGTCCGGATAGCGCGTCTTCAGTCCGCTTTGCTCCGAGGTATAGTTGATATTGTTCGCCGGGTTATAGGGATTCTGCAGCCACGGGTTCATAGCGAAATCGAAGCGGTCCCATACCTCAATCTGGACAATGATTCCGCGCTCTCGTCCCAGCTTCAGCAGATTCTCGAAGCGTCTCCAGTACTCCTCCTTCATCCGTTCTAAGTCGTATTTACCGTCCTCGCGTTGATGGAAGGGCCAGACATCTCCCGGATCGCGGCTGGACATAGTGCATCGCACGTAGTTGCCGCCCACTGATTGTAGAAGGTCCAGGTGTGCCTTCAGGTCGCGGATCTGGAAGAGATTGTCCTCTACCGATCCGCCCAGAAGCAGCGTCGGCTTGCCCCTGTACTCCCAGTAGCGCGGATACTGCTGGGAGATGCGTATTGGCTGCCCCTGCGCCTCTGTACAGATGGCGGTCATAACAACAAGCATAACAACGGACACCGCGAACATCAGCATGACCATCTCCTTTGTCCTTCATTACGGAGGAAGACGGCTATCTCCCGCGAGCGGCTCTGACGAGCGCGCGCACGCGCTCCACATCCACCGGCGCCGCGATCTCTCCCCCTCTTTTCAGGCTGCTGCCGACAATCGCGCCGTTGGCGACCGACAGAATCTGCGCGGCGTTCTGCGCGGTCAGACCGCTGCCCGCCAGAACCGGAGCCGCCGGAACCGCGCTTTTCACGACCCGGAGTCGCTCCAGTGGAGTCTCTGCGCCGGTAGCCGCGCCGGTCACGATCAGCGCGTCGGCAAGACCGCGCTCCACGGCGTCCTTCGCCTGCTGCTCCACCGGGTAGTCTCCGAGGATCGCCGCGTGCTTGACCGCGACATCGGCGAAAATCCAGACATTCGCTCCCAGCATACGCCGACAGGCGACCGCCTCCCGCGCTGCGCCTTCGATCATCCCCTGATCGGTGACCGCCGCGCCGACATAGACGTTGCAGCGCACAAACTGCGCCCCGCAGAGATGGGCGATGGAGATGGCGGCGTTCACATCGTTACGCAGCACATTGACTCCGACGGGAATCGAGACCGCCTCGCGCACCGCCTGCGCCGCGCGCGTCATCGCCGCCACGGTATGCGGAGGCACGCCAGATCGGTAGAACGGCGCATCGAAGAAGTTTTCGACCATTACCGCATCCAGTCCCCCGCTCTCCAGAGCGCGGGCGTCCTCCACCGCGCGGCACAGCGTGCGGGTAAAGTCGCCCTCGTCGCGCGGACTGCCCGGCAGCGCGCCAAGATGCACCATGCCGATCAACGGCTTGCGGTCAAACAGATCGCTCAGATTCATGGATATCCATTCGGGGCGAAAGTCCGACAGGCTACCGGTCACCGTAGCTCTTTTGCCACTGATAGAGCAGTTCGTCCACGATTCGCGTGCTGACGGGACGCACCACTGTCTGAACATCCAGCGCCAGTCCCTTATCTGCGCGGCTGCCGCTGGAGAGCGCGTTATCCACTTCTCCGCGCAGTTCTGGCAGCACCGGACGTAGTCCCGACTGTTC
>CAYSDM010000087.1:0-14217 GCA_964429855.1 uncultured Chthonomonadaceae bacterium | reverse complement strand
TACGGCGGAAACTCCGCGGAGCGCGACTCGGCATATCATCAGGGAACGGTCTGGACCTGGCTTCTCGGGGCGTTCGTGGACGCGCATCGGAAGGTCTACCGGAAGCCGGAGAGGGCAAAGGCGTTTCTGACCTCCCTGCAGGCGCATCTGGAGGAGGCGGGGGTCGGCTACTGCTCCGAAATCTTCGATGCCGACCCGCCGCATAGGCCCGACGGTTGCATCGCGCAGGCGTGGAGCGTGGCGGAACTGCTGCGCGCCTGGCGATTGGCGTCGGGAGATTAACTGTCGCGCCTACTGCCGCGCGAATCGCGCGCTCGACAGGTTGATCGCTTTCCACGTCTTCGGGTCGCGCGCGCGCACCCGTACCTCGTAGACGCCCGGCTTCTCGATCTGCACCGTTCCCGGCGAGACCGTCTGAAAATCGTCCCACGAAGCGGTAACCGGAACCTGCCCGGTGAGTGTCTGCCCGGCGACCTCCAGTATAAACTCCGCGCCTGCGTGCGGCGCGGCGCACCGCGCTGTGACTGCGTAGGTCCCGCCGCGCAGGAAACGAAGCTGCCACGAGACCGACTCGGCGGGATCGTCCCAGAACCCGATGTTTGCGCCTTCGCCGCGCCACTCGACACGCAGCTTGCTCCCATCCAGTAGAGCCTGCTCCGCCGTCAGCAGCAGCGAGCCGTCCTCCGTGAGATGAGGAGAACTGTCCCATCGGAGCCCGCTGATCTTGAGCGTACAGGCGTAGTCGCAGGGCTTGCCTTCCGGCAGATTCACCGTCAGTCCGTCGGCAGCACGCCTCCACGTCAGTTTTCCGGGGTATCCCAGCAGCGAAACGTCCGAAACCTCCCCGCGTACCAGGGCGCTGCCAGTCCCAAGCGCCCGAATCGTCGCCTTCCCGTTGTTGGGCCAACCCAGAAGAATGGCGTAGAGCGTGCGCCCTTTCGCCGTAAAACGCACATCCTCCGCCGTGAAGGACTCGCGTTTTGTATCGTTGAACGCGCCCCCGACCACCTTCGTCGGTCCCTCGCCGAAGATTCTCCAGGCGCGAGTGCCATAGATCGCCTCGCCGTTGACCTCCAGCCACCGCCCTATGTCCAGCAGCATCTTTTCTTCCGGCTCCGGGATGGTTCCATCCGGGCGCGGCCCGATATTGAGCAGCAGGCAGCCATTCTTGCTCACGATGTCTATCAGGTCGTGTACCAGCGACTCGGAGGTCTTGTAGTCCTGATTTTGAACAAACCCCCAGGAGTTTTTCGAGACGGCGGTATCGGTCTGCCAGTAGAAGGGACGGATGGCGGCAAGCTGTCCGCGCTCGATGTCCAGCACGGCAGCGCGAGAGGGAAAGGCGGCGTTCTTATAGTTGATCGCCACGCCGCGCCGCCACTGCGCTCCCCGGTTGTAGTAGTAGGCGGCGAACCGCTGCAGATAGGGCGCAAAGACCGGCTGCTCGATCCACCAGTCGAACCAGACAAGCTGCGGGCGGTACTTGTCCACCAGTTCACAGGTGCGGGCTAACCAGTCTTCCAGATAAGCGGTATCCGGGGGAACGTTCTCCGGCTGCGCCGGTCCGTAGAAGTCGGCGAAACGCGGGTCGTTCACATCCGAGTCGAACTGTCGCCCCCCGTTCATAAACCACCAGTGTTCGGCGCGATGCGAGGACAGCCCGAAGATCATTCCTTCCTTTCGCACCGCTTTCGCCAGATCCCCGATCAGATCGCGTTTCGGTCCCATCTTCGCCGCGCACCAGTCCGACAGGGCGCAGTCATAGAGCGGAAAGCCGTCGTGATGCTCCGCCACCGGAACCACATACTTTGCCCCTGCCCGCTTGAACAGACGCGCCCAGTGTGCCGGATCGTAACGCGCCGCCGTGAACAGAGGAATGAAATCCTTGTAACCGAACTGCGACGGCGGTCCATACGTCGCAACGTGATGCTTGAACTCCGCCGAGTTCTGCTGATACATGTTGCGGGGATACCACTCATTCCCGAATCCGGGAACGGCGTAGACGCCCCAGTGAATAAAGATGCCGAATTTGGCATCCAGATACCATTGGGGAACCTGGTAGCCGCTCTCCAGCGACTTCCAGTTCGCCTGAAATGGTCCCTGCGCTATCACTTCACTCACCTTGTGCATATACTCCTTTGTCGTTTGCGAGGATGCCGTCTGACTCTGCGCCGGAGACGCCCCCCGGAGGAAAACAAGCGCGAGAATCAGAAACGTCCGCACAATGCTTTGCTTTGCGGTCATCGCTGCTCCTACCGGCTTTTCGGAAGATACTGAACCACAATGCCGCCGATGCGTCTGCCGCCCGCGTCCTGTGTCATGCGTCCCCCAGACGGAACCGCCACAATCACCGCCGCATGATCGCCTGCCAGCGTAAAGCGTCCCCGCCCCTTGACCCGGCGCGCCAGAAACCGCCCGGTCACCGCGTCATACAGATCGCGCGGCGCGTTCCCGACCTCTATTTCAACCGTTCGGGCGTCTCCGTAAGGGTTATAGTAGAGATAGGTCGGATAGGCGCGTTCGCGGAAGAAATCGGTCGCCAGACAGTCAAGCTGCAGAATGCCCGGAACATTGGTTGTGCGAACAATGCTTCCCAGCATCCCCACATAGCCCGAGCCATACAGCCCCAGATCGGTCGCCGGTCCCCACTGTAACGCGATGGGATCACCGGTCGCATAGGGACCTTTTCCTTCCCATTCGCGCCGCAGCCCTTCGTAGGCGATCACTCCCTGCGGGTCGCCTTTCCAGAAGGCGCTGGACTGGTGAGTGGCGGGACGCTCCTTCGGATAGAAGAGCCGGGCGGCATTGGTTAAATTCAGCATCCATTTGCCGATAGCGCGGGCGAATCGCGTATCATATCGCGCCACCGGAACCAGCGCGCCCGCCTGCGCGAAGGTGTTCATGGCGAACGCATAGCCGCCCCGGTTATCCACGCTCCCCAGCAGACCGGCGCAATCGTACCCGTGCCAGTTCTGCGTAATCACTCCCCAGCCGCCACGGCAGTCGCTCAAGCCGAAACACCAGTTGAGCAGCTTCTCCAGATCGTACTGACGCCCCTGTTCAGCGTTCATTCGCGCCGCTGTCAGAGTCCCCCAGGGCAGCAGCGCCTCATAGTAGGGATTGGACTTGCGCTCATGCAGAAAGGTGATGCAGGCGTCGGCGGTCTGCAGAAACTTCGGATCGCGAAATCTGCGCCACGCCATATACTGCAGCCAGCCGATCCCCGCCGCCGAGTCCGGCTCCTTCCACTGCCCGTTATCCACCGGCTTCCTCGTCGCGAAATCGAACGAGGTGTGATCGAAGTCCGGTTTGCCGTCTGCGCCCTTCATCGCCTCGCACGCCTCCCGCCACCGCTCCGCCGTGATGCGCATGATCGCCTCCAGCCGCCCCGCGTTGGGATAGCGGTCGGTCAGCGCGTAGAAGACGATATGGGGGAATAGCTCATACCAGAACGAGCTTCCGGTTCCCTGATCCGTGGAGTTAAGCACCAGATTCTGCCCGTTGCGGGAGTTGAAGTAGGCTTCGCACATCAGCACGTAATCGTGCGCCTGCCGGCGCTTATTGATCCCGACCAGCGTCGCGCCGAGTACCGCTCCCATCGAGGTGATACTCTCATGTTTGGAGCCGCCCAGCCGTTTATCTCCCACATAGCTGGAGAGTCCGAACGCGGGCCGGTCTATGTTGATCCGCGAGTCGTCCAGCCAGATCAACGGCAGATGCTCGCCCTTGGCGTTCAGATCAAAGACAAATCGGTCATAGGCGCGCGCCTTCTCGCGCCAGTCGAGAATCTTCAGCGGTCGAGGCAGGTTCGGCATCAGGTCTACCGCAGGCAGATTACGCTGTCCGGCAATGCGGGGGGAGCGGGGCGTCTTCCGTCCCGGCAGAAACTCCACCGACTCGAAGAGGACGCTGGCTCCCGGCTCGCCTTCCAGCCCGAGCTGCACCTGCAGCGTTCGCCCGGACTGCACGATCAGCGAGCGCGGATCAGGCTCCGCTGTCAACGCCCCGATGCGCGTCTCGCTCTCAAACAGGCTGGCGGTCGTTGGCGCGCCCGTCCCGCGCACATCGCCGTAGAGCCGCATCAGCCAGCGCGCCCCTCCCTGCGCGGAGCGCACGCGCACCCGGATTCGTCCGGTATTCGGCGGCAGTTGAACGCCCGGAACGGCGGCAATCGCCCATCGCTTTCCGGGAGCCACTTCCACGCGCAGACCTTCGCTTCCCGCCGAAACCCGCGCCGCATTCATGCGATCCGTCCAGACCTCCGCCTTCTGCAGCAGCCCCTGCGTCCAGAGGCGATTCTCCTGTCCCGACGCCCCGGCTGCGCTCAGTGCCAGCCATCCTCCCACCGCCAGCCCTCCACAGAGGCGGAGTAGATCGGTAGTCTCTGCGCGAAACGCTATGGCTTCCGCTCCACAGCAGATGACCGTTCTTCCTGCTTTGAGGCGAATCAAGACCGCTGTCCTCCTTCTACACAACATGCGGGATGCCTGTGTCCGGGCAACAGATGCGCCGGCATCCTGCCATCTACAAGCATACGTTCCGCACAGATATCCGGTCTACCTGCCGAATTGAAAAACCTCTGGTCGCGGCGGGTAAATGGTGAAGGAAGAGACCTCCGAACTGTGAAACAGATAACCGATAATATAGCAATATTGACAGTTGTTGATCTTTAGCGTGACTTATTAGTTGCGCGATACCAGTCTGACGGAGCGCTCTGCGCTCCTGGGAGAACAACCATGCGAACCCACAACGCTATGAGGCTGTTTGCCGTTCTGCTGCTGCTGAGTCTTCCCGGCTCCCTCTTTGCCCAGGCGGGATATGTCGCGGGCATGGAGATGGTGAATAAGGCGGGGCAGAAGCTGGCGGATAATGTCCAGCAGATGAAGCAGGAACTTCAGCAGTCTCGAAACCTGGAGAAGTTTCGCAAACACTTTGAAGCCTTTCAGGGACAGTTGAAAGTCTACAACCAGCAGATCACTGAGGCGTATAAAGCGGCGGATGACGAGGTGCAGCGGATCATTCGCCAGCACGATGAGAAGGACGTATCGAAGTGGGATCCGCGCGATCAGGAGGCGCTCAAGCAGGCGAAAGCCCGGCGCGATCTGTGCGTCAACCACATGATGACCTTTCGGGAACTCAAGCAGGAGGCGGCCCAGTTCAATGCGATGTCGGGGATGCGCGACGCGCAGGCGTTCGCCAGAAGTTACCGCTGGTTTCAGGATCGCCTCGGAAAGATGGCGGATAAGCTGCAGAATTTCGGCGCCAGCAGTGGTCTGGCTCCCGGCAACAGTTCCGGCAAGCCGGGCGGAGGCTCGTCCGGGCAGAGCGGGGGACTGATGGGGGTAACTCCGCTGCTCAAAATCCGCAACGACAGCAACGATCTCTGGTTCCTGGTCAATGGCTCCTGGCTCAAACCGCATCAGGAGACGCAGCTATCGGCCTCGAAACTGACCGTGCGCGCGCTGGCGATGACCAGGACCCGCGACTTTGTGATGAACAAGAAGCCGACCCGCAACGCCACCATCCACGAACAGTCCCCCTATCGGTTCCGCTTCACGGTGGATGTGCAGGGAACCAGCGGGGAGACGCTCTGGGAGGTCGTGGAAGAGAAGTACGAGTGGAACGTCAACCAGCCGCCCAGATATCAGATGCCGCACAGCATCACGACCCACAAGAAGACCAACGATGTCCTGATCTGGACGCCTCCGGTGCTGCGTCGTTCGGTGCGAGACAGCGTGCAGGCATTCACCTTCAACCCGCGCGGGGAGATGCGCTGGCAGTACACCCGCACGGGCGACATGGGCAACGTGAAAAAGACCGAGTTCGAGCTATTTCACGGCACACTGACGATCTTCGTCTACCCGCAGTAGCAGCGACTCCACTGCCGGGGCGTATCAAAACGCGCCCCGGCTCTATCTGTCCGTCAAAAAATCTTCTGCGGGATGTTGAACTCCCGGCAGAGCAGATGAATCTCGTGTAGCGTCAGCCCCTCCGCCATCTCGTGATTGCTCAGGTTGAAGCACTCATACCGCGCCCCCACCTCCGCATACTCGATCAGGTCGCAGGCGCGTTTGACCGAGGCGGCGGAGCGCGCCAGCACGCCATGTTTCGCCCACAGAATGAGCTGATGCGTCCGAAGCGCCTCGACGGTGGTCGTCATCAATTCGGCGGAGCCGGACAGCAGGAAGGGCGCCAGAGCGATCCCCTCCGGCAGGTAGTAGATGCACTCCGGCTGCCAGCGCAGCAGATGGCGGTTGAGGGTCAGCGCGTCCTGATAGCGGGGGATGTGGCTCAGATAGACCAGATGGAAGGGCTGCGCGTGAATGATCGCGTGAAACGAGAGATCGTGGCGCGTGATCTGGTCGTGGTGTACCGCCAGATGCGTATTGAACTCGACCGTCACGCGGGCGAAGAGACGGCGCGGCGAGGTATAGAAACGCGCCCGCGCCCCGCCCGGCTCGATCACCATATAGCCGAGATTGGCTTCCGGATCGCCGGCGATCTCCCGCAGCCGCCTGCCGGAGCCGGTTACCACAAAGGCGCCCCCTGCCAGTTCCGGCACGACTACCGGCAGGATCATGCTCTCCTCCTGCGAAAAGGCGGGGGGAGGAGGCAGGTCTTTGCCCAGGTAGGCGGAGATATTGCCGGCGGAGCCTTCGCTGGCGTTGATCTCCGCCAGATGCCTCCCGGCTTCCCCGATATGCTGAATCACCGCCTGAATATCCGACATGAAATACCTCCGCGAAAGTGTGAGCGTTGCGCTGCCGAAGCGCGAGAGGGAAGCGGGGCATCCGCCCGGTTCCCGCGTTCCATCAAGAGTTCGCCCCGTCCCCGCCCTGTCTCCTCTACAAACTAAGACGTGGCGGCCCCGGTAATCCTGCTCAAAGCCTCCCGGGCGCTTTGTCGGACATTCCAATCGCCGGATTTCAGTTGATTGATCCGGTCTTCGATCTCCGATCGGCTCATCTGCATATTCCTCTGTTTCCCATTCTCTACCTGTATTCCTCTTACGCAACAGGGGAGATAAATCCTGCCGGAAACCGGGCGCGCGGCGCAGCGCCGGCAGGAGAGGGATCGGCGCGGTGTCGAAGAGGAGAGAAAAATCCTCTGCCGGGAGGGTCGCTCCTATGATGAAACAGACAATCCTCTCGCTTGCGCGGTTACTGGTTCTTATTTCGGCTTTGCTGCCGGTCATTTCCTCTCCGGGGGCAGCGAACGAAGCCGGAACCGCTCCCCTTTTTCGCGATTTTATGGGGCTGAACGTGCACACGGTGCAGTTCAAGCCCGATCTGTACAGGCCGATCTGCCGTCTGCTGCGCAACTATCACGGTCTGGACTGGGACATCGGCGATGAGACGCACTACGCGCCCCGGTTTCCGTTTGCTCGAAATATGGTCAACTGGGAGCAGTTGTATGGCGACTGGGTGAAAGCCGGCTACGCCGTCAACGTCTGCCTGATCTTCGACAACTTCCCGGCGAAGGCGTGGAAGGACCCGGCGCGGGATGCGGTCGCCTACGGGCTGACGTTTGCGCGGTTCTTCGGTCCGTCGGGGACGCAGCGACTGGCGGAGGCGATCGAGATCGGCAACGAGCCGGGGCTGTACGACGATGCGACCTATCGGACGATCTTCGAGAATATGGCGCGGGGAGTTCGGCAGGGCGATCCAAAGCTGAAGATCGCCACCTGCGCGCTGACGGCGGGGAAGAGCCATCGGTATGCGAAGAGCGTGACCTGCGTGCAGGGGCTGGAGAGCCTGTACGATATCGTCAATATGCACACCTACGCGATGGCGGAGGAGTACCCGACGTGGCGGCGCAGCTATCCCGAAGACCCGAACATTGCCTATCTGAAGGATGTGCGGGCGATGATGGACTGGCGGGACGCGCACGCGAAGGGGAAGGCGCTGTGGGTGACGGAGTTTGGGTGGGATGCCTCGACGAAACCGGCTCCGAAGACGGGGGATTTCGCCAGGTGGGTCGGTTCGACCGAGACGCAGCAGGCGCAGTATCTCGTGCGCTCGTTTCTGGTCTTTGCGGAGATGGGGGTGGATCGCGCCTATCTCTTCTGGTTCAACGATCAGGATGAGCCGCAGCTTCACGGCTCTTCGGGGATCACCCGCAACTATCAGCCCAAGCCCGCCTATCATGCGGTGGCGCATCTGTACCACTCTCTGGGCGACTATCGGTTTTCGCGCGCGGTGACGAAAAAGACGGGCGATCTATATGTGTATGAGTTCGCGCACAGCACGGATACGAAGGCGCGAGTCTGGGCGGTCTGGTCGCCGACCGGCGCGGGACGGGAGGCGACCGTCAGTCTTTCCGCGCCGCCGGGGACGATTCAGAAGGCGGAGCGTATGCCGCTGCGGGAGGGCGCGGCGGAGGCGGTTCCCTGGCAGTCGTCCGCCGGCAACTCGCTCCGCCTATCGGTGGGCGAATCTCCCGTCTATCTCTGGTTTCGGCTGCCGTGAGATGATCCGCCGGATCAGGCGGCTTTCTTTCTCTCCTCCTCCCCGTAGAAGTCCTCG
Source organism: uncultured Chthonomonadaceae bacterium (assembly GCA_964429855.1). Lineage (GTDB taxonomy): Bacteria > Armatimonadota > Chthonomonadetes > Chthonomonadales > CAJBBX01 > CALLMM01. The sequence goes on along the minus strand of CAYSDM010000087.1, from coordinate 5,692 downwards.
ATGACCAGGTGCAGGTCGCGCGGCGGGCGCAGGTAGTGGCGGTCCGCCGGAGGACGCGGAGGCAGTTCGATGGCGCGCGGGATCACGTCCTCGTAGGGGATCATGCTGAGAAGGTGGCGGATGCCGTTCAGACGGGCGCGCGCCTTCTCATCCGATTCGATCTGATACCAGCGCGCCTCAGGAATGTCGGTATGCTCCAGCATGATGTCTTTGGCGCGGGAGTACTCGACCCACCGGTTGCGCGTCTCCAGGTCAATGGGGCTGAGTTTCCAGCGTCGTTTGGGATCGCGGGCGCGGCTCTGGAAACGCCGCTCCTGCTCCTCATCGCTGACGGAGAGGTAGTATTTGAGCAGAATGATGCCGGAGCGCACCAGCATTCGCTCGAACTCCGGGCAGGAGCGCAGAAACTCCCAGTACTCCTGTTCGGAGCAGAATCCCATGACGCGCTCGACTCCGGCGCGGTTGTACCAGCTTCGGTCAAAGAGGACGATCTCCCCCGCCGAGGGCAGGTGCGAGACATACCGCTGAAAGTACCACTGTGTGCGCTCGATGTCGGAGGGCTTTCCGAGCGCGACCAGCCGGACACCGCGGGGGTTGAGCGGCTCGATGATTCGCTGGATCAAGCCTCCTTTTCCGGCGGCGTCGCGCCCTTCAAAGATGAGAACGACTCGCAGTCCTTTATGTTGAATCCAGTGCTGGAGTTTGACCAGTTCAAACTGCAGACGGGTGATCTCCTTCAGATAGAACTTCTCGCTCAGTTTGCGGGCTTTTTCCGGCGGCGCTTCCGACGTATCGGAGAGCGTCAGCTTTCTCCGGCTCTTCTTATTCGCCTTGCCGTTCTGCCTCTCATCGGGCAGACGCTTCGGCGTTTCGGCATCTCCCATCGTTGAAACCCCTATTCCGTTTTCCGGCACACCCGCCATCGTCCGGGCGCGCCTGTGAGAACCGGTCTCAGCCGGTTCTGTTAATGTTCTCGGAAAGATGCGTCGTTTTTTGTATGGTTGCGGGACATATCGCGCAGGAGCGTGAACAGAGGAAATCGGGCCGCATATGCAGAACGGGAGAAGAGATCACTCACCGGCTCCGCCGGCGAGAAATTCATCTGATGTGAGGAAGGCACGCGGATGCCACGCATAGACGGACGCGCCAATAACGATTTAAGACCGGTTCGCATTACGCGGGACTATATGAAATATGCCGAAGGCTCCTGTCTGGTGGAGTTCGGGGACACGAAGGTGATCTGCACGGCGACGGTGGAGGAGAAGGTTCCGCCGTTTCTGAAGGGCAGCGGGAGCGGCTGGGTGACGGCGGAGTATTCGATGCTGCCCCGCTCCTGCCGGGAGCGCAACCAGCGCGACACCAGAGGACCGGGCGGGCGGACCATGGAGATACAGCGTCTGGTTGGACGCTGCCTGCGGGCGGCGGTGGATCTGAATGTGCTCGGCGAGCGAACTATCCTGCTGGACTGTGACGTATTGCAGGGAGACGGGGGAACCCGGACGGCGGCGGTGACCGGGGCGTGCGTGGCCCTGGCGCAGGCTTTGCGCTATATGCAGACGGAGCGGATGATTCGGAAAATGCCGCTGACGGGGCTGATTGCGGCGGTAAGCGTCGGGGTGGTCAACGGGGAGGAGATGCTCGATCTGTGCTATGAGGAAGACCGGTACGCGATGGTGGACATGAACATCGTGATGAATGACCGGGGGCGGTTCATCGAGGTGCAGGGGACGGCGGAGGGCGCGCCGTATGACCGGATGACCCTGAATCGTCTGCTTGATCTGGCGCAGGGCGGCATACAGAAGCTGCAGAAGCTGCAGCGGGAGGCGCTGGAGGGCGTGCTGTAGCGAAAGGGATGGGAGTTTCGTTCGAAAAAAAGATTCACATCGTTTTTTCCGGTGTGACCATCTTCGCGGCAGTAAAAAGATATCTTTTTACAATCCGTGAATGATTTCAACTGCGCTCGTGGAGCCTATCGGATGACTGTGCAGAAAACCGCTGTGGTACCGGATACATGGCACTGTCTTGCCCTGGATTACATGGGTACAGAAATCGGCAGCGCGTTCATTTTACATGCAGACTGTTTTGAATGGCTCAGCCGCATTCCAGAAAACTGCCTTCATGCTGTCGTTACAGACCCGCCGTATGGCGTGAAGGAGTTCGAGGCGGAAGAGTTGGACAAGCGTGCAAAAGGTTCAGGCGGTATCTGGCGCATACCTCCTTCTTTTGATGGGCACATCCGCTCACCGCTCCCACGCTTTACTGCATTGAACGCAAGAGAGAGGCGCATACTGCGCCAGTTTTTTGTGGAGTGGTCGCGTCTGGTTGTCAGAGTCCTTCGTCCAGGTGGTCATATTTTTCTGGCATCGAATACATTTCTGTCGCAAATGGTATTCTCTGCGATAGTGGAAGGCGGAATGGAGTTCAGAGGCGAGATTATTCGTCTTGTGAGGACCATGCGTGGCGGCGATAAACCCAAGAATGCAGAAAAGATTTACCCGGAAGTCTGTTCACTGCCGCGAGGATGTTTTGAGCCATGGGGACTATTTCGAAAACCTATGCCAGATGGCATGAAGGTCTCGGATTGCCTGCGCGAATGGCAGACAGGCGGCTTACGCCGTATTTCTGAAGAGCTGCCCTTCTCTGACGTGATTTCATCCGAAAGAACTCCGCAGAGAGAACGCGAGATCGCCGACCATCCCAGCCTGAAGCCGCAGTCGTTCCTGCGCCAAATCGTTCATGCTTCTCTCCCCCTGGGGATCGGCACGATTGCCGATCCGTTTATGGGATCAGGTTCGACCATTGCCGCAGCGAATGCGGTTGGCGTCCGGTCAATCGGCGTGGAGAGATATGCGGACTACTATGCGTTGAGCAGGAAAGCGATCCCCCAACTGTCGGCTCTTGATATTCCCATCAGTTGTTTACCGGATCAGCTATCCCTTCTGTAGGTCAGGAGCCTTATATATCCAATTCTCCGTCATTTTCCGCAAGCCCTCGACGGTGACGCTGGCAGTGATTGTGCGCCTGCTTGTCTCCGAGCGTCCTGAAAACTTCCAGTCGGTCTGTTGAAGATGCGCCCCGTAGACAGCGACAAAACGAAACGGCTTCGGCAAGATGCCTCTCTCCGCATCGTCAGGACGATTGCTGTCGAAGACAAACACCATGAGCCAGCCTTCTTCAGCATTGTGTCCCTGCCATCCTCTGGGATACCGCGACGCCTTGACCTCTATTCCGTCAACACCGTATTGAACTGAATTCTCCGGGTATCTGTCCACAGGTATCAGGTCGGGATAGCCGTTGTGATAGCGATTTTTGACCAGAACGTTTGTGTGTCTCGGTATATTGGCGATGATAAATTCACCGACCATGCTGCTAAAATTCGCAGCCATCAGCATAGACTCCATTCGATCAATCCCGCGCGAATGAAGCTGCTGGTTGAGGAAGCCGAGAAAGTCTATAAATGCCTCCATGCTTATGCGAATGGCATCGGTCGCCAATCCGTAAGGAAGGATCGAAGCGGGGTTGAAGCCGTACAAGGACACGGGAACCGGAGTGCATGCGGAGCTTTCCAGCGTTGTCAGAGGTTCAGGACTCATAGAATGATTACCAGTATGGCTCGACCGGCGAGTGATGTGTACGAGCCATGTAACGTAAAAATAGAGCTTCCCTATCTATAATAACATACTTGTTATCGTCAGGGATAGACCGTTCTTCCGCCTCGTGAAGCGCCTGTCGAACAACGAGAGCAAAGAGGATATAAAGGACTCCAGAGCCATAGCAGAGAAGATAAGCGGGCAGGGTTGTAAAGCGCCTACCGCCGTCGAATCGCATTCTGTCGGCGACGCAGGGAACAGTGAAAAGGTTGAAAAAGAGCAGATGATTCTGGTGATAGACAACTACGATTCGTTTACCTATAACCTGGTGCAGTATCTGGGGGAGATGGGGCAGTCGCTGGAGGTGCGGCGCAACGATAAGATCACGCTGGAGGAGATCGCGGAGATGGCGCCGGAGCGCATTGTGATCTCGCCCGGTCCCTGCACGCCCGACGAGGCGGGGGTCTCCGTGCCGCTCATCCGGCGGTTTGCCGGAGCGATTCCGATACTGGGCGTCTGTCTGGGACATCAGAGCATCGGGCAGGCGTTCGGGGGCGAGGTGATCCGCAACTGGCGCGTCCTGCACGGGAAGACCTCGCTGATCCATCATACGAACCGGGGCGTCTTTCACAACCTGCCCAATCCGTTCCCCGCGACGCGCTACCACTCGCTGGTGATCCGGCGGGAGACGATGCCGGACTGTCTGGAGATTACGGCGGAGACGGAAGAGGGCGAGGTGATGGGGGTGCGACACCGCGAGTATGCGGTCGAGGGGGTGCAGTTCCACCCGGAATCGGTGATGACTCCCGCCGGCAAAGACCTGCTGCGCAACTTCCTCGCACTGAAGTAAGCAGTTAGATGAAACCTTTCGTCGTCGTGGCGCGTCTCAGGTATGGTATACTAAATTCTATCAGAACCGATGCAGGAGGCGCACGATGGCAGGTTTTCAGCTTCGTTCCGACTATCAACTGCGCGGAGATCAACCGCAAGCCGTAGATCAGCTTGCCACCGGACTGGAGCGCGGCGACCGTTTTCAAACCCTGCTCGGAGCGACGGGAACCGGAAAGACGTTCACCATCGCTTCGATGATCCAGCGCGTGCAGCGTCCCACGCTGGTGATCGCGCACAACAAGACTCTGGCGGCGCAGCTCTGCTCCGAGTTCCGGGAGTTCTTTCCCGATAACGCCGTCGAATACTTCGTCTCCTACTACGACTACTATCAGCCCGAAGCCTACATCCCCCAGACCGACACCTATATCGAGAAGGACGCGCAGATCAATGACGAAATAGATCGTCTGCGCCACTCCGCCACGCAGGCGCTTCTGGAACGACGGGATGTGATTATCGTCGCCTCGGTCTCCTGCATCTACGGACTCGGCTCGCCGGAAGAGTACCGCAAGATCATCTGCTCCTTCCGGCGCGGGGAGGTCTATGACCGCGATGAGGCGCTGATGCGGCTGGTGGATATGCAGTTCACGCGCAATAATCTGGAGCTTCAGCGCGGCACGTTCCGGGTGCGCGGCGATATCCTGGAGATACAGCCGATTGATGAAGAGGTGATCGTCCGGGTGGAGTTCTTCGGGGACGAGGTGGAGAAGATCACGCTGGTGGACTTTGTGACGGGCGAGGTGATCGGCTCACGCGACTCGATCACCATCTTTCCCGCCAGTCACTATGTCACCTCCTCAGAGCGACTGGAGCAGTCCATCGTCCACATCCTGAAGGAGATGGAGGAGCAGGTCGCCCGTTTTCAGTCGGAAGGGAAGCTGATCGAGGCGCAGCGGATCGAACAGCGCACCCGGTTCGACATCGAGATGATGCGCGAACTGGGCTACTGCTCCGGCATTGAAAACTACAGCCGCTATCTGGACGGTCGCGAACCCGGCACGCCCCCCAGTACGCTGCTGGAGTTCTTCCCGGAAGACTTCGTGGTGGTGGTGGACGAGTCGCACCAGACTCTCCCGCAGCTTCGCGGGATGTATGCGGGGGATCGGCAGCGCAAAGAGACGCTGATCGAGTTCGGCTTCCGCCTGCCCTCCGCCGCCGACAACCGCCCGCTCAAGTTTCACGAGTGGGAGGAGCGTATGCGGCAGGTCATCTTC
>CAYSDM010000086.1:248-14726 GCA_964429855.1 uncultured Chthonomonadaceae bacterium | reverse complement strand
GAGCGCGTCCAGATCGCTTTTACAGATGTCATCCAGCGTGTCGTAAGCGTCACGCGGATGAAACTTGCTCTGAAACGACTCCCGGTTCGCGAAACGCGCAATCCGCTCCGGCTCCCGGTCGCACAGCGCGATCCGATCCACCAGCGGATGGCTGCGGAACAGTTCGGCGAACGCGGAGCCGAACTCCCCCAGCCCGACCAGACCGAGACCGATTCCCATTGTGAGTTCCCCTCTCTTCGCGCTCAGGCGTCGCTCTCCGCCAGAATGCGGTCCACGATCTGCTGGCGATACTCCGGCGAGAGCGTTTTGAAGAAAGCGCTGTACCCGGTGACGCGCACGACCAGATCGGGATATTTCGACGGGTCGGCGTGCGCCTCCAGAATCTTCTCCTTCGAGATCACATTGATGTTGATAAGAGTCCCGCCCTGCGCGTTGTGCGTTCGGATCAGGGCTTCGATGGCTTCGATCCCGCCGACGCTGCGCGCCAGCCCGGTGTCAATGTCTATCTGCAGCGGGGCGGAGTTGCCCCATCCGGGCTGTACGGCGGCGACGGCGCTGAACTTGGCGGTCGGGGCGGCTCCGCCGTCTGGCATAAACTCCGGGTCGGGATCAGCGCTGTGCGAAATCGGCGCGCCCGCGTGGCGACCATTGGGAGTCGCGCCCAGCGGTCTGCCCAGCATGGCGACCGTTCCATGCGAGAAGAGTCCGGGCAGGACGGTATAGCCGTCGGGCGTGGGAGTCTCGCGCATCTGCTTTGCGTAGAGGCTGGAGACGCGCTTTGCCCAGAAGTCGGCGCGAGAGTTTCCGGTCCCAAATCGCGGGATATTGCGCAGCATCAGCCTCACCCGTTCCGCTCCGGCGAAATCTTCCGCCAGATGCTTCGCTAGCTGTTCCCACGTCAGCCGCTTTTCGTTCACCACGCGCTGCTCGATGGCGGCGAACGAATCGGCGACGGTTGCCAGTCCCACGCCGTCACAGTTCAGGCGATAGATGTCCACGCCCCCCGCAGAGGCATCCAGCCCGCGCTCAATCGGTCCGTGGCAGAAGAGGTTCAGCACGATCTCCGGCGAGTTCTTCGCCTGATGCGCCATGTGCCAGTCCACGCCCTGTTTGATGACATCTACGGAGATGCTCAGATGGTGGACATAGCGCTCCCAGAGAGCCTCCATCGTTCGAGACTCAGGCGGTCCGTCAACAATATCTTGAAAAGCGTGGAGGAACGGCGCCACCAGACAGCAGCGGGTGACATCCTGCAGGCAGTACTCGATTCCGGGCAGCGCCGTCCAGTTGCAGCCCACCTTTGCCCTCTGACTCGCCAGAGCGGGCGGGACGCCGTTGCGCGCATACCCTTCGTCCAGCCCCCTGGCACAGGAGTAGTCCACGCCGGTTCCGTCTGCAAAGAGGTAGGTGACAGCGCGGCGAAGAAGCTCCGGATTCAGCCCGTCATGAACGCGCACCGCAATATTCGCCGGAATCTTCAACTGATGCACCGCCTCCAGCACCAGAAAAGAGAGCGGGCTGGTCACGTCCTGACCATCCGTACCGGGACCGCCGATCTGGGAGTAGTGGGTATCGTTGAAGAACAGACTGGCAAGGCACCAGACGACCTCATCGTCTTCGATCCGTCCTGCCTCTCGATCCGCCTCATAGAAGGGGCGCAACAGTTCGTCTATCTGCGACAGCGCGCCGCCGCAGCCCCACATCCGATCTACCGACTGGAACCAGGCGAGAAACTGGCAGGCTTCGCGGAAGGTGCGCGGCGGCTCCTCGACCAGCCGTTCATTCATCTCCGCTATCGCCAGCAGGTTTTCGCGCTCAAAGGGATGATCGGTCTGCGCCGCCATCTCGCGCGCCCTGCGGACATGCCGCCGAATCCAGGTCTGCACGCCCAGAACCAGCGACTCCTCGCCGTCATAGAAGGAGGTGTCCTGCGGGCGATTGAGGCGGCGGTAACGTCGAATCTTCTCCAGAAGACCGCCCCAGCCGAGATCCAGACCGATCCGCATATCCGGTCCGAAGTGGTTCATGGCTCCGATCCCCGGCGCCAGAATGTTATACTTTCTGTGCATCGGCTCCAGGTGAGTCGGGCGGTCTTCCGGTCTCCATCCGCCTACTCCCGGAGGACCGCTGACCCAGGCTCCCGCCAGCGCGCTCATAGGATGGATATAGACCGGATGCACCTCCAGCCACCGGCGGAAATTCTCGCCGATACAGCGCGCTCCATAGCAGCCGCCGGAGGGATGATTGGAGATCGGCTCAAAGGGAATAGGGTCTGTCCAGGGGATGCAGCCGTGATCGTCAATGTCGAAAAAGCCCCGAATCGTCAGCTTTGTGTCGGTGTGCGCGTGTTTGGTCTCGCGCAGCGCGGCAATGCGCTGCGCGCAGGTCGGACGAGGAAGGGATTGGGTGGTCATTCTCCTGACTCCTGGCAGGCTACGGGCGAACCTCCCGTACATACCGGCGGGCTGCCTCCGCCAGTTCGCTCATCTGTTGTCGCGAGGGCGTGGTAAAGCCCCCAGTATATTTTCGGTCAAGGCTGGCGAATTTCCCTGTGTGAAGATTGTGATAGGGCAGCAGTTCATAGTAGAGCAGACAGGGGTAGTCTCCGATCAGCGCGGCGATCCCTGCGATCTCCTCCGGGGTATCGTTGACTCCGCCCACCACCGGGGTACGCACGATCAACGGGAGGGCGGCGTCGGCAAGGCGGCGCAGATTTTCGCGGATCCGAGAGCCGTCGTTGCCGATGTGGCGAAGGTGTATCTCCGGGGAGAAGGCTTTCAGGTCATACATGACGAGATTCAGATGGGGGAGCAGCCTTTCAAGCCACGGATAGGGGTAGTTGCCTGCCGTCTCGATGGCGGTGTGCAGATTCTCCTGCCGGCATCGGCGCAGGATCGCTTCCGCAAAATCGGTCTGAAGGACCGGCTCGCCCCCGGAGAGCGTGACGCCGCCCTGCGACTGCAGGTAGTAATCCTGATCCTTGAGCGTCTCCTCCAGCACCTCCTCGACGCTCATCTCTCTCCCCGCCAGCGTCATCGCGCCTGCAAAACACTCCCGTACGCAGGCTCCGCATGCCTGACACCGTTCTCGATGGTAGAGATGGAGACCGTCCCGCATCTCCTGCGCCCCTTCCGGGCAGACCTCCACGCAAGCGCCGCAGGCGATGCACTTGTCGGGATAGACCTGAATCTCCGGGGCGCGGCGAATCGATTCCGGGTTGTGGCACCAGTCGCAGACGTTGCTGCAGCCTTTGAGGAAGATGGTGGTGCGAATGCCCGGTCCGTCATGGATGGAGAAACGCTGAATATGGAAGACGATTCCACGCACACCCTGCCTCCAGGGAAGTCGTTTCTTTCTCTCTGCGCTCTAATTCTCTCTGCGCTCTCTCTCTCCCTGCCTTCAAAGCGAAACGGGCGGAGCGAACAACGCTCCGCCCGCGCAGACGATTGTTCAGGGTTCGACGCTGTCTTTGGGCAGGTTGATGGGAAGCGGCGCAGGACGCTCGCAGACGCTCTCCAGTTCATAGTGTCTGCCCTCGCGCGCGGCATCGTGGAACCCTTCCATCAGATCCAGCACATGGAACGCCAGTTCCGCGCTGCAACGCTGCGGACGCCCCGCCTCTATCGCCGCCGCCATGTCCGCCACGCCGATCCCCCGGCTGTTTTCGGCGAAGCCGTGCGTCAGCGGGATTGCGCTCCACTCCGACGCGCCCATGCGCCGCACACGCACCGGACCGCCGAATCCGTTCGGGTCGGGCACGCTCAGGCTTCCCTCCGTGCCATAGATTTCGATACACGGCATCTGGTGCGCCCAGACATCAAAGCTGGTGACAATCGTGCCAACCGCGCCGTTGGCAAACTCCATAATACCGGCGATGTGCGTGGGAGTCTCCACCGTCACAACCTTGCCGTACTTCGGCTGACTGGTGATGACCCGCTCCGGGAAGGTGATGCGAGTCGCCCCGCTGATCCGCTTAACCGGTCCCATCAGCGAGACCAGCGCCGTCAGATAGTAGGGACCCATGTCGAACATCGGGCCGCCGCCCGCCTCATAGTAGAATTCCGGGCTGGGGTGCCAGCTTTCATGCCCATGACAGAGCATAAAAGCCGTCGCCGCCACCGGCTCGCCGATCCAGCCGTCATCAATCAGTTTACGGCAGGTCTGCAGACCGCCGCCAAGAAACGTATCCGGCGCCGCGCCCACGCGCAGCCCCTTCGATTTTGCCAGTTCTACCACTTTGCGCCCGTCGGCGCGATCCACCGCGAGCGGCTTTTCGACATGCACATGCTTGCCAGCCTTCAGCGCCGCCAGACATATCTCCGCGTGCGCCTTCGGAACCGTCAGATTGACCACAATATCAATTTCCGGGTCCGCCAGAAGCTCCTCCACGGTACAGGCTTTCGGGACGTTGTACTCCTGCGCCCGCGCCTGCGCTCGCTCTATAAACAGGTCCGCGCAGGCGACCACTTCGAGGTTTCGAAATGTCTGCCCGGACTTAAAGTAGATACCGCTGATATTTCCACATCCGATGATCCCCAGTCGCGCTTTCTTCACGGTCTTCTCCTTGCGGTGAGAACAGTTTTCCAGCCAATGGTAGTATACCTCCCGGTGCGCGGGAGAGAACTGCAGAAAGGAGCGTATCTCTCCCTTCATAAATAGACGGTTATAACCAATAACTGATGTTAGAATCTCCTCAGGCAGAGCAGGAACTTGCGAATACGCGCCGAACAAGTTCCTGCGCGCCGGGAACAACCGTCAGGTAACCTCTCTGCCGCTAAACGCCTTCATAAAATGATCACCCGTAAGGAATACAGGAGCGCCTCATGAAGAATCAGCTTACAGATCCGCAGATCGCATACTACCGGGACAACGGTTTTCTCGTGATCGAAAACTTCCTGGACACCGACGAACTGGAACACTGGCGTCAAACGACCGATGAGGCGGTGGAGCAGCGTCTCGCCTCCCGGAAACCGGTGGTGGACGACTGGGATCTCACCAATCAGGGCGATCCGGATAACTTCTATGCGCAGGTATTCAAACAGTGCATAAAGCTGGCGAATACGCACGCGGGGATGCGCGAATTGATGTTCGATCCCCGGCTTGGGGAGATGGCGGGGACGCTGGCGGGCGTGGACGGAATCCGGATATGGCACGATCAGGCGCTCTTCAAGCCGCCCTTTGGCAATCCGACCGCCTGGCATCTGGACAACCCCTACTGGTCATTCGATTCGCGAGAGGCGATCTCGATCTGGGTCGCGCTGGATGAGGCGACTCTCGGCAACGGCTGTATGTGGTACATTCCGGGCAGCCATAAGACGGCGACCTGGGAGAATGTGGGCATCGGGATCAACATGGCGGAACTGTTCAAGGTCTATCCGCAGTGGCGCGAGATCGCCCCGGTCGCCTGTCCCTGTCCGGCAGGCTCCGCCGTCTTTCACAGCGGCATGGTGGCGCATGGAGCCGGCGCAAATATGACCAACAGGCCGCGCCGCGCCATGACCTGCGGCTATATGCCGGATGGCAGCGTTTTCAACGGCAAAAAGAACGTCCTGCCCAACGACTACTTCCGCTCGCTTCAGGTTGGCGACCCGCTGAACAACAACGAAATCAATCCTTTGATCTGGAGCCGCAGTCAGGCATGAGCATGACATCCCGCATCCGTGTGCGTACCGCGCTGTCGCATCGGGAGCCGGATCGCACGCCTTTTTCCTGGGGATTTGGTCCGACCTACGAGATGGGCTGCAGCCTGCGAGAGCAGTTAGCCGTAATGGGGGTGAATTTCGACCGGCTTCGCATGGAGACCGACGACATCCTGCGGCTGAACCCGCGCTATACCGGACCGAAACTGCCGCCCCACACCGACATCTGGGGTATCCGCTACCAGCCTGCCCGCTATCCGGGGGGAGTCTATGAGGAGATGGAGTATCTGCCGCTTGCCGGCGTCGAGCGCGTCGAAAAGATTCTTCGCTATCCCTGGCCCAGCCCCGACTGCTACGACTATGCCTCCTTTGCGTCGGAGATTGATACTGCGCGCGCGCTGTATGGCGATAAAGCCGTAATGGTGGTGGGGGGAAACCCCTTCGAGATCTACTGCTGGATGACGGGGCTGGAGGAGGCGCTCATCAATCTGGTGGTGCAGCCGGAGATCGTTCGCTGCGCGCTGGAGCATATCTGCGGGTTCTTCCTGCGCCGCCTGGAGCGAATCGCGCAGGCGGCCGGAGACCGCATTGATCTGTGGTTCTTTGCCGACGATCTGGGCGGGCAGAACGGCTTGTTGATGTCGCGGACAGCCTATCGGCGCGCCCTGCAGCCCTTCCACCGAAGGCTGTTCTCCGCCGCCCGTCGGCTGACGCCGGACGCCTTCATTGCCCTGCATACAGACGGAGCCGTGTTCGAAATCGTGCCGGACCTGCTGGATGCCGGAGTGGAAGTGCTGGAGGCGGTGCAGGTGGACTGCCTGCATATGGAGCCGGAGCGTCTGGCGGAGGCTTACGGCGACCGACTGAGTTTTCACGGAGGCATCAGCGTTCAGAACCTCCTGCCTTTTACCGACCCGCAGACCGTAACACGGGAATGTCAGCGACTGCTGCGAACGCTCGGAGCGGGAGGCGGCTACATCGCCGCGCCTTCTCACGCCATTCAGGTACACACGCCTGTCGCCAACGTTCTGGCGATGCTGCGAAGCGTTCTGGGAGAAGAGGAGTACGTTCGCGCCATTGCCGCCTCCGCGCTCTGAGAGACGCGCCACCCGGTAGTGAAACTGAAAAAGATATCCTCCGGTTGTAGTCATACGTATGACCTGTAGTAAAGGAGCAAAAGATGACCCCGAAACGAATCGCGGCGCGGTTGCGCGCCGCCTTTCCGCTTCGTCTGTTGACCGGCGCGCTGGCGGCGGCTGTCCTCGCCATGCCCGCCTGTTCGCAGAACAGCCCGCCGGGAAGCTGGGCGTTCGACCCGAAGCCCGATGAGTTCAGCCCGAACGCGCTCCTCGATCTGCGCTCTTTGAATGAGAAGACGGCGGGCGAGTCGGGATATGTTCGAGTCAGCCCGAATGGCGATTTTCTGCTGGGCAACGGGAAACCGGTGCGTTTCTGGGCGGTGAACACCGATGTCGGGCGCGAGAAGCCGTTCACAGCGCGCCCGCTGGGGCGCAAGACGGCTCCCGATCTGGCGCGTCATGCCCGATTCCTCGCCAAGCGGGGAGTCAATATGATCCGCCTGCATTCGCACGTCAATCCCGGTCCGGACGCCGCCCTGACCGACATCAATGCCGGGGAGCGCGACTGGATATGGCGCGCGGTCGCCGCAATGAAGAAAGAGGGCATCTATGCGACCATCTCCCCCTACTGGGTGGTCTCCACGAAGCTCGGAAAGAGTTGGGGAATCCCCAATGAGGGAGAGCAGCCGTTCGGACTGGTCTTTTTTGATGAGCGGATGCAGCAGGGCTATAAAGCATGGCTGAAAGCGCTCTACACGGAGAAAAATCCCTATACCGGCATCCCGCTTGCCCAGGATCCCGCCGTCGCCATCATTCAGATTCAGAATGAGGACAGCCTGCTCTTCTGGACGTTTAATAACATCAAAGGGGAGCAGAAAACCCGTCTGGGGCGCAAATTCGGCGACTTTGTGAAGCGAAAGTACGGCTCGATCAACGCCGCTTTCAGCGCATGGGACAACAGTACGCTGCCCGGCGACAACCGCGCCGCCGGCGTGCTGGACCTGCATAACATCTGGGAGATGACCCAGAACCGCGCCGGCGGATTTGCCCGACGGCTGGACGATCAGTTACAGTTCCTTTCGGAGACGATGTACAACTTCAACCGCATGATCGCCTCCTATCTTCGGAATGAACTAGGCTGCAAGCAGCTTATCAATGCGGGCAACTGGCGACCGGCGGACCTGATGCGTCTGAACGATGCGGAACGCTGGAGCTATACCGCCAACGAGGTGCTGGCAACCAACCGCTACTATGGCGGGATGCATGTCGGCCCCAATCAGGGCTGGGCGATTGTCAACGGCGATCAGTTTACCAGCCCCTCCATTCTGCTCGATCCAAAAGCGATGCCAATTAACCTGAAGCAGGCGAAGGGGCATCCGATGATGGTGACGGAGAGTTCCTGGGTGCTGCCCAACGGCAACGCCACCGAAGGACCCTTCCTGATCGCCGCCTATCAATCCCTGACCGGCGTGGACGGCTTCTACTGGTTTGCGACCGGCGATGACGAGTGGTCGCCGCCTCAGTCGGCGAACGGCTATATGCCCTCTCAGGCGAAGTGGACTTTCGGATATCCCGACATGCTTGGTAACTTCCCCGCCGCCGCGCTGATGTACCGAAAAGGCTACATCCGGCAGGGGGAGCCTATCGTCTATGAGGAGCGCGCCCTGTCGGATATATGGCAGAGGCGAACGCCGATCATCTTCGAGGAGGCGGGTTTCGACCCCAATCGCGACACGGGCAATATCGCGCCGACCTCCAGCGTGCGCCAGATCGTGCCGCAGGAGGCATTCCTGATCGGTCCGGTGGTGACGAAGTATGGCGGAGACGCCGCCAATTCGAAAGTCGGCGAGGTGGCGAAATACTTCGATCCGGCGAACCGCATCATCCGCAGCAACACCGGCGAGATCATACTGGACTATGGCAAAGGCTACTGTACGGTCAACACGCCCCGGGCGCAGGGCGTCGCCGCCTTCTTCAAGAACCAGAATCGTTTCAAGCTGGCGGATGTCGAAATCGTCAGCCAGAACGAGTACGGTGTTATCTGCGTGGTTTCGATGGATGAGAAGCCTCTGAAGTCCTCCGGGAAGGTGCTGGTGCAGGTCGGCACGCAGAGCCGCCCGACCGGGTGGCAGCAGTCCCCGACCACGATTCAGGTGCAGGAGGGAACCTTCCAGGGATATCGGGTGGACAACTATGGACGCGCTCCCTGGGAGGTGATTCGCGCCCGAGCGCAGGTGAGTGTCGCCAACCCGAACCTCCGACGCGCCACGGTTCTGGATGCCAACGGCAACGCGGCGGGGAGGGTCGCACTGACCCGTACCGATACCGGAATCCGGTTCACCGTCCCGGAGACCGCGCTCTATGTGGTGCTGGAGTAGCTCTCGATTCTCCAATATCGGCAGGTATCGCTGCAGGAAAGAGGGAATTGGTAGTGACAGAATGATTGTGAGGCAATAGATTGCGATACAATCTTATGTATATAAGCGAGGTAGATCATGAAGATCATTCGCGTTGAGCCGTTTCATGTGGACTGGGGCGGCGGCAATCCCAGCGCGTGGGTGCGGATATGGACGGACGACGGGCGATATGGTCTGGGGGAAGCCAGCCCGATGGCGGGCGGCAACACCTCGCTGGAGATCATCGCGGGTCAGTTCGCGCCGCTGCTGCTCGGAGTCGACCCGCTCGATCAGGCGGTGATCCAGGAGCGTCTCTTCTACTATCATGTGAAGACCGGACCGGACGGCGCGTTCGCGGGCGCGCTGGCGGCGGTGGACCTGGCGCTGTGGGACCTGAAGGGGAAGTTTCTCGGTCAGCCGATCTATAAGCTGCTGGGCGGGGCATGGCGAACCGATCTGCCTTTCTATGCCTCCATTGGCGGCAATGCGCGCCGCAGCCCGGACGAGGTCTGCCGGGTCGTCGAAACGTGGCTGCCGCTCAAGCCCTCGCTAATTAAGATACGTCTTGATTCTGACCGCACCACGCGAGATGCGGACATCGAAGGCGATCTAGCGCGAATACGCGCCGTGCGCCGGTTGGTCGGCGATGAATTTCCCCTCGCTTTCGACGCCAACAACGGCTACTCCACGCAGGGAGCGATTCGGGTCGGGCGCGCGCTGGAGGAGCAGGGCTTCGCGTGGTTTGAAGAGCCGGTGAATCACCTGCACATGGACAGCTTTAAAAAGGTCGCCGGGGCGCTCGATATCGCGGTAGCGGCCGGGGAGCAGGAGTATACGCTGCAGGGGATTCGCCGACTGATCGACTCTGGAGTGGATATAGTCCAGCCGGACATCGTGAAGACGGGCGGTTTCACCGGACTTCTGGAGATGGCGGCGCTGGCGAAGGCGCACGGCGTGGACCTGGTTCCCCATCAGACTCAGCCGACCGTCGGACACACCGCCAATCTCCATTGCGTGGCCGCCCTTGCCTTTTCGCACTATCCCTGCGAATGGAACGATCCCTCCGGCAGACAGAATGTTGTCTTTACACGCCCGGTCTTCCCGGAAAATGGTCTCTTCTCCCTCTCCGATGCGCCCGGTCTCGGACTGGAGATTGTCGAGGAGCAGTTGGCAAAACGGATTCGTCCCTGGAAAACCGCTGGATAGAAACGGTAAAGGAAGCACTATGCGCCCTCGCCTTCTCTCTCTTCTTGCCTCTCTTTTCGCCTCCGCTGTGGTTGTGACGACTGCCTCTGCCGCGCTGGATCCCCCGGAAGCGGTGGAGGCGGCTGCCATCGGCGCGACTCAGGTACGGGTCTTCTGGAATCCGGTTCCCGGCGCGGAGAAGTATCGAATCTACCGCGAGGAGATGTTGATCGGGGAGGTCGGGGCGCAGACGCAGGTCTATACCGATATGAACGCCGAGCCGGGACGCGCCTACCGCTACAACGTGAGCGCGGTGGCGGCAGGGCAGGAGGCGAAGGGACGCCCCTATCTGGAACGCGCCTTCCCCGTACTGCCGGATGCGGTTGACTGCGAGGTGCTGGTAGTCGGGGCGAACTCGGCAGGCGTGTCGGCGTCTGTCACGGCATCGCGCTACGGACTGAAGGTGGTTCTGATCGAAGAGACGCGGCGACTGGGAGGGATGGCGGTCAACGGACTGGGAGCCAGCGACATTCGCAGTATCCGTCATGCCAGCGGATTTTTCGAGGAGTTCCGACGAAGGGTGCAGGCGCTCTATGGAACCGGTGACGGACTGCGCTATGAGCCGCGCGTCGCTCAGCAAGCGATCAAGGAGATCCTCTGGAGCGCACCCGGACTGACGGTCTATCGGCAGGTGCGCCCGGTTCGGGTGAAAGTAGAGCGGGGCAGGATTACGGCGGTAACGGCGGAGGAGGTGACGACCGGTCGGCGGGTCGTCTTCTATCCGAAGCTGGTGGTGGATGCGACCGAGTGCGGGGATGTGGGGGCGTGGGCGGGCGCGCCGTTTCGTGTGGGGCGTGAGCCGCGATCCGAACGGGAGCCGCACGCCGGGCATATCTACTACGACCGCGCCTCCGACTCGCTCATGCCCGGCAGCACCGGCAGAGGTGACCATCGCGTGCAGGCATACTCCTATCTGATGATCGTCAAAGACTATGGTCCGAACGCCGACAAGACGATTCCCATGCCGCCCGGCTATGACCGCAACAAGTACAAGGGCGCGCCTCGCTGGCGCGACAGTTGGGCGGTGAGCAGCGGACGCCTGCCCAACAACAAGTTTGAGATCAATCAGCACCCGCACGGCAGCGATCTGCAGGGAACCAACTATACCTATCCGACCGCCTCCTATGACCAGCGCCGCCGGATGGAGCGGGAGTTCAAAGAGCACGCGCTGGGCTATCTCTACTATATTCAGACCGAAAACGGGATGAAGAATATCGGGCTGTCCGAGGACGACTACCGCGACAGCGACGGCTGGCCCACGCTGCTCTATATCCGCGAGGCGCGCCGCTTTGAGGGCGAACGGATGAAGGATCAGACGGATATCCTGCGCGCCCGCGAGTCTGTGCGCCCCAACGCCATCGGAGTCGGCGACTACGCGATGGATTCGCACGCCACGCAGCCCGCGCCCGACTTCGATCACTACGCCCGGGGTCCCAAACACATGGGCGAGGGGGAGTTCTACCTGCCGCAGTACACGCCCTGGCATCAGATTCCCTTTGAGATCATGATTCCAAAGGGAGTAGACAACCTCTTCACGCCGACCGCCGTCTCGGCGACCCATGTCGCCTATGGAACCTACCGAATGGAGCCGGTTCGAATGCACTTCGGCGCGGCGGCGGGGGTGGCTTCCTACTTCTGCCTGCGTTACGGACGCGCGCCGCGCACCGTTCCAGTCCGCCAGATACAGGAGGAGCTGCTGAAAGGTCAGGCGGGTATGGAGGGGCGTCCGGCGCAGGCGGGAGTCGGCGCGCCCGGTCCCTGCGCGGCTCCGACCTATCTCTATCTCTATGACGATCTCCCGTTCGGCTCGCCGCGTTTTGAGGCGATTCACTGGCTGGGGGCGCGCGGTTTCTATCCCTGTCCGCCTCCTGCGCGCCGAACCCCCTCCTCCGGCCTGATGGCGGCGCGTTTCGAGCCGGATGCGCCGTTGACGCGGGCAGAGGCGGACCGGCTGCTGGCGTGGCTGGCAAAGCGCGCCGCGGCGGCGGGACGCGCGATGCAGTTGGAGGGAGCGGGGGCAGATCCACATGAGCCGGTAACCCGCGCGCAGGCTGCCCGTCTGCTGGCGCAGGCGATGAACTGGCGCGCTCCGGCAGGCGCCGACCACTATGCTGATCTGGAGCCGGGCAGCGCAGAGAGCGCAGCGGCGGAAGCGCTGTACACGCAGGCGATCACCAGCCGACTGTGGGATTTCGAGCAGTCTTTCGCGCCGAACGGCAGACTCTATTTTCGTCCGAAAACGCCCATTATGCGGGGAGAGTTCGCGGAATTGTTGTTCCTGACGTGCCGCCATCTCGGTCCGCTCTGGGACGATCATCCGCTCGATACCGCCCCGATATCGGTTACGCAAGCCTCTGGCAGCGGAATGCAGGATCGTTGAAGCCGACGCCGAAAGTAGTTCCGGCAGCCCTACAAACCGCATCTTCCGCAAGATAGGGTGGCTGACCGCGAAAAACAGGGATAATCCATGCGAATCAATCCAGTTAAGCACGCGCTGCGCGCAGGCGAAGCGCAGATCGGAACCTGGCTCTCTCTCGGCAGTCCGATGGCGTCCCGTTTCATGGCGCGTGCCGGATTTCACTGGCTGACGCTCGATATGGAGCATAGCCCGATAGACTGGGAGACCGCCGCCGTCATTTTCGGCGTGATCGCGGAGGCGGGCAGTGTGCCGCTGGCGCGTGTGCCTTTCAACTCGCTGGAGAATGCCAAGCGCGCTCTGGATGCTGGAGCCTACGGGATCGTCTTCCCGATGTGCAACACCGCTGCGGAGGCGGAGCAGGCGGTTGCCGTCTGCAAGTATCCTCCGGAGGGTCGCCGCAGTGTCGGAGGCGGGCTGCACGCCCTGAACTTCGGGACGGACGCCGCCGACTACTATCGCCGCGCTAATGAGGAGATTCTCGTTGTCGTGCAGGCGGAGCATATTCAGGCGGTGGAGAACTGCAAGGCGATCTTTGCGGTTCCCGGATTAGACGCCATGTTCGTCGGTCCCAATGATCTGCTTGCTTCGATGGGCAGGACGCCCGCGATGGAGACCGATGATCCGGCTTTTGTGGATGCGCTGCGCCATCTACGAGAGACCGCGAATCGGCACGGAATCGCGCCCGGTCTGCATACCGCCGACGCGCAGGCGGCAAACCGGCGTATCGCCGAAGGATGGCGTTTTATCGCCATCGCCAGCGAACTGCGCTTTATGCTCGATTCGGCGTGTTCAACGGTTCGCGCCGTACCCGGACTGTCTGATACGTCATCGAGCGCGCCGCGCTACTGAGGAGGCCTGATGAAGATTACCGAGGTTCGCACGATCCCGTTGCGCGGCGAGACCCCCGACGGCGGTTGGGCGCAGGGCTTCGACCCGAACGAAAACCTGCATACGCTGGTGGCGGTGCATACCGATGAGGGGATGGTCGGCTGGGGAAGCTGCTATACCAGTCAGGCGCTGGTGGAGGCGTCTCTGCAGTTGCTGCGTCCGCATCTGATCGGCGAGTGCGCCATTGAACCGGAGCGCGTCAGCGAAAAGCTGCATCAGATGACCTTCTGGCAAGGTCGGGGCGGCGCGGTGACCCATGCGATCAGCGGCGTGGACATCGCGCTCTGGGATCTTCTGGGGAAGGCTTCCGGTCAACCGGTGGCGCGGCTTCTGGGCGGCTGCTATCGGGATCGGATCAGGCCCTACGGCTCCATGCTGTTCGACGATCCGCCGATTCTGCGAGAAAATCTGCGGTCAGCGGTCTCAAAAGGCTTTCGCGCCATCAAACTCGGCTGGCACGGATTCGGTCGCCGAAGCCGACAGTATGATGAACTGCTGGTGAAGACGGCGCGAGAGACGGTCGGGCCGGACGTAGAGATCATGGTGGATGCAGGCGGTTCGGAGCAGTTCTGGCCGCACGGTTACAAGTGGGCGGTGGAGACGGCGCGGATGCTGGCGGACTACGGCGTGACCTGGTTTGAGGAGGCGCTGCCCCCGGACGACCTCGAGGGATTCCGCCTGCTGCGCGAGCACGCCCCGCTGCCGATCTCCACCGGCGAGGTGCTGACCCGGCGGCAGGCGTTTCTTCCCTGGCTGGAGCGAGGCGCAGTGGACATCATTCAGCCCGATTCGACCAAGTGCGGCGGGCTGTC
>CAYSDM010000086.1:0-238 GCA_964429855.1 uncultured Chthonomonadaceae bacterium | reverse complement strand
GGCGCGGCGCATCGGCTGGATGGCTTATGACCATAACATTCTGCTGGTGTCGCACGGCTGGAATACGGCGGTCGGGCTGGCGGCAGACCTGCATCTGGCAGCCGCGCTGCCGGTAGCGCGTTACGTGGAGTACATCACCCCGTCGCCCTATATCGAGGAGATCGTGGCGACGCCCTTCACGCTGGACCAAGAGGGAATGCTTCCCATTCCCATGACGCCGGGACTTGGTCTGAATCTC
>CAYSDM010000085.1:0-15035 GCA_964429855.1 uncultured Chthonomonadaceae bacterium | reverse complement strand
AGACGATGCGCGAAATCCCGGTGTGATCGCCGACTGTACTGGAGACAACGCGGGCGACTCGGTTGGACCCAGCGCGGACGGTTTCGAGACCTACGGCGTGACCGGCGTCGCGCTGATCTCCTTTATCCTGCTGGCGGTCACCAACCCCACGATCCAGGTACAGCTTCTGGTCTGGATTTTCATGATGCGTATCGTGATGGTCATCGCCAGCGGGGTCGCCTACTTTGTCAATGAGGCGATTGCCAAAGCCCGCTACGGAAACGCCGACGAGTTCAACTATGAGCATCCGCTGACCTCGCTGGTCTGGCTGACCTCCTTCATCTCCATCACGCTGACCTTCGTGATGTCCTACCTGCTGATTCCCAATCTGGGAGACAATCCCACGCTCTGGTGGAAACTCTCGATCATTATCACCTGTGGGACGCTCGCAGGCGCGATCATTCCCGAACTGATCAAGATATTCACCTCGACCGAGTCCGGGCATGTGCGCGAAGTGGTCACCTCCTCGCGGGAGGGCGGCGCATCCCTGAACATTCTGTCCGGTTTCATCGCCGGTAACTACAGCGCCTACTGGATGGGTATCGTCGTCATCACCCTGATGGGAAGCGCATGGCTCGTCAGCACCCAGGGGCTTGGCCCGATCATGACGATACACGGCTTCGATGCCTCGCCGGTCTTCGCCTTCGGTCTGGTGGCATTCGGTTTCCTCGGCATGGGACCGGTCACCATCGCGGTGGACTCCTACGGTCCGGTGACGGATAACGCGCAGTCGGTCTATGAACTGTCGGTGATCGAGCAGAGACCGGGAATCAAAGAAGAGCTGAAGAAGAGCCACAACATGGATGTGGACTTCGAGCGCGCCAAGCACAACCTCGAAGCCAACGACGGCGCGGGCAACACCTTCAAGGCGACCGCTAAACCGGTGCTGATCGGAACCGCGGTTGTCGGCGCTACCACCATGATCTTCTCCATCATTGTGGTCTTAACGGGAGGAATGGAGGCGGAACGGATCAAGATGCTCTCGATCCTGCATCCGCCGTTCTTGCTCGGCTTGATCGCTGGAGGATCGGTGATCTACTGGTTTACCGGCGCCTCCGCCCAGGCGGTGACAACCGGAGCCTATCGCGCCGTCGAGTTCATCAAAGCGAACATCAAGCTGGAGGGAGTGGAAAAGGCTTCTGTCACCGACAGCAAACGTGTCGTCGAAATCTGTACCCAGTATGCACAGAAGGGGATGTTCAATATCTTCCTGACCGTCTTCTTCAGCACACTGGCTTTCGCCTGTTTTGAGTCGTTCTTCTTCATCGGCTACCTGATCGCCATCGCGCTCTTCGGTCTGTTCCAGGCGCTTTTCATGGCGAATGCCGGAGGTGCCTGGGACAACGCCAAGAAGATCGTCGAGGTCGAGTTGAAAGAGAAAGGCACCCCGCTGCATGATGCGACCGTCGTAGGTGATACCGTGGGCGACCCGTTCAAAGACACCTCGTCCGTCGCGATGAACCCGGTCATCAAGTTCACCACCCTGTTCGGACTGCTGGCGGTCGAACTGGCGGAGACTCTGACCACTCAGACCCGCATCGGGATCGCAAGCGTCTTTCTGCTGATCACCTTCTTCTTCGTCTACCGCTCGTTCTACGGAATGCGTATTCAGGCAAGCGAATCGGCGCCGGAGTTTGCCACCGCTGGAGGTCCAGCGATCTCCTCCGACGGCGCTTCCGCCAAAACTGCTGAGACGAAGTCCGAGACGAAAGTGAAGAAGTAGACCCTCCGATCCGTCATCTGATAAGCGCAGCCGGACGGGCTATCCGTCCGGCTGTCTCTCTGCTCCTTGCATCCGTCTTTTTACGGCGCGCTTTTCTGCTGCATCAGGCGTCGAACGGTCTCCGCAGCGATGGCGCGCGCCTGCTCCTCATTGACCAGTCTTCCATACTGTTCGCGGATCAGAGCGGGAAGAATGCGTCGCAGCAGGTCAACCAACTCCTCCTCTGACCAGAACTGTCCCGGTGTCGGCGTCTGTCCCGAACGCGCAGCAACCTCGGAACGAGTCGGCGTCCCGGATACGGAAGGCAGATAGACCGGTGGAAGTGTCCCCTCTTTTCTCCAGAGCGCGTAGTCGTTCAGCAGAAACTCTCCCGTCGAGGTCAGGCGCAGCGCGGGGGAGGAGAGATCCTGCACCAGCCGTATGCCGTCCTGCGTCGTCCATGCCCATGCCGCGATCCCCGCAATATGCCCGTACCGTCGCTGAAGATTCTGGAAGAGAAGGTGCATCTCACGACCGGGCTGCCCGCCGACATGATACTCTTTAATCAGCGTTGGCAGTCCCGCGCGCAGAAGCGGCTCCAGCCGCTGAGAGGTCTCCTCCGGACTCATATAGGTATGCAAACCGTAGAGGTTTACCAGCCCGGCAGGCAGCGGATCGCGCGCGACGCTCTCCGTATCGCGATTATTCCAGCCGGGAAGCGGCACGATAATCAACGCTTTCGGGTCGGCTTTGCGAATCGCCTCCGCACAACGTTGAACCACCGGCTTCAGTTCTGACCATTTCGAATACTGGTGCGGCTCATTCACCAGATCGAACCAGACGGGCAGGCTGGCAAACATCGGCGTCAGCAGCTTCCAGAGCGACTCAAGAAGATCCGCCTGCATGTCGCGGTCCTCGGCAGATGGCAGCGATTGCGGAGCGATGATCGGATAGACGCCCGCTTTCAGCATCTCATGCACATACTGCTCCAGCCGGTGACGATAGACGGGGTATTTGAGGGCGCGGTCCGCGTCGAAGTGTATACGCAAAAACCGCAGACCGTGCCACTTCAGCAACCCGAAGTAGTGCCGATTGGCTCCCGCCGGCGTAGATGTCCAGCAGAAGGCATTTCCGTAATTGCCCCCGATCAGAAACGGAGCCTTCTCCTGTGAAAACTCTCGCCCGCCTTCCTCCCGCCAGATTACTCGCCCATTCGCCGAGACCGGAGCGATCCGCGGAGGGATCTGCTCCTTCGGACAGCGTTGCACCCAGTCGCCGTATTCGAACTCATAGGGGGGCCAGGTGTCGTTATTCCAGGAGATCGGCTTCCAGTCGCCGGTAAACAGCCCGTACTCCAGACGATAGATGCCGGGTTTTGTCGGTTCCGGGAGCGAGAAGTTCCCTGACACAAAGCGATAGGGATCGGGTCCCTCCGCTGTCTGAGCATTTTTCGACGCCCCGGAGACCCACAACTGCTGAAAGCCGAGTTCGCTCTTCATCTGCCACCAGAGTCCGGAGTGACCGCTTCCCGCCTTCAGGTAGTTCGAGGGCCATTTGAGTAGATACGGAACGAGCAGTTTCCCGCTTTCGATCTTCATCCCGTCAAAATCAACCTCCAGACGCGGTTTGCGAATGCGAGTCTTCGTCGTCTGAATCTCCAGTCCGAGCGGGGACGGCGCGCCTTTGCCTGCGCTGTCGTAGAGGACTCGCGTATAGTTGCTCTCCGCTTCAAACAACACCACGCGCCACCGACCGTATTTTCCGACACCCAGCCCCTCAACCTCAAAGCGCGTCTCATAAGTCTGTTCGGGATAGAGTTTGACAGGGATCGGCTGCCGCTTCTCATTCAACGGGCGCACCGAAACCCAGGCGGTCTTCTGCCGTCCGTTCGCATCCGTGTAAGCTCGTTCCAGAAATAGCTGAAGATAAGCAACAGCGGGTCTATCCGGCTGGATGGCGCGCAGGATAAATCGCGCTGTGCCGAGATCGGCTTCCGCCGACAGCGTCACCTCAAGCGACAGGGGGGCGCGTTCGCTGCCGGACGCGCCCGGAGTCTGTCCCTGCGCCGTGAGCGTCGGGAACAGAAAAAGGATAGAGACCAGAAGCACAGGCAATCGGTTCATGAGGAGACCTCGCTCGGAAGAGGCTGCGCCAGAGTGCGCCCGTTATAACTGCTATACGCATGGAACACCGGAGGATCGTTACCGGAAAAACCGCCGTCTGGAGTTCAGACGGCGGTTTTCTACCGATCCGGACAGATTAAACGGAAGGCGGCGGAGGTGAGCCGGGGGGAGGATAGGAACCGGGAGGCGGATAGGCGCCGGGAGGAGGCATATTGGACGCCTGTCCTCCCATAAAGAAATCACGGTATGTCAGCGCGATGGAGAGCACAAACACTGGATAGGTGAACAGCACCCCGATACAGCAGGCGATGATTCCCAGACCGCCGATGATACTCGCGACCACATAGAACAGGATCGCCATCACCGCCTGCCCCTTCAGCGTCTCCACGCTCAACTTGATCGCCTCCATCCCCTGCATCCGACGCTCCGCCACGAGCGGGGCTGCAAACATCGTCATTCCGTAGACGATCCAGGTGAACACCAGGAGCGGAAAAGTGGTGAGAAGGCTGGGGATGGGCAGGATGCCCAGCAGGTTGGGGATGCTGGCAATCGCGCTGATGATAACCCCGACCGTAAGAAGCGGTACGGCGACATCCATCACGCTGAATAGATCACCCGCGCTGAAAGGCTCATTGCGAATCTGCTTGACAGCCATCCTGTACATCCCGCCCAGAAAGAAGATCGCCATCGTTCCAATCAGGATTCCGAAGACCAGTCCGAAAAGGGTGCTGACCAGCCGAACTGTGAAGTTCTGAACCATCCCGGATCCGGTGGCATCCCCCGCGACCGAGACCGCGACGATAACGGCTGTCTGAAGAGCGATCAAAACTGCGCTGACCGCTCCTATACAGAAGACACTGATTAAAGACGCGAGCACCCAGTTTCCGATTTGTCGCTGCAGCATACTGAACGCCTCGCCGATCACATCAAAGCGGATCTGCGCCGGAGGAACATACATCGGCGCGCCGCCGCCGGGAACTGCCATACCTGACCTCCTCATGAAGATAGGGTACGCTCGCGAAAGCGCAACTCACAAAGATAGTTCCCATCCCCGGAGCAGAGTTCCTGCCTGACTTTCCGCAACAAGGGAATCGGAAAGGTTTTGGCGAACCTGTTTCCGTCATGCTTTCAGGAGGAACAGGGTGATTATTCTCGGTCTCGATCCCGGCATCGCCACGACGGGCTACGGAGTGCTGCAAAAAGAGGGGCAGAGACTGACGGCGCTGGACTTTGGCGCGATTGTAACCCCTCCCCATGAAGAGCCGCCTGCGCGTCTTCTGACGATCTATCAGCGGTTGAATTATCTGCTGGAACTGCATAAGCCGGATGCGCTGGTGACGGAGCGGCTCTTTTTTGCCCGGAATGAGACGACGGCTTTCGGCGTGGGACGCACCATCGGCATTGCGCTGCTGTCGGCAGCGCAGCGAGGGATCGCCTGGGTCGAGTATACGCCGCCGGAGGTTAAGCAGGCGGTCGTCGGCTACGGCAACGCCGAGAAGAAGCAGGTGCAGTTTATGATCCAACGCCTTTTGAATCTTCCTGCGCCTCCGAAACCGGACGATGCCGCCGATGCGCTGGCGATTGCGATCTGTCACGCCCATTCTGCCCTGATACTGCCGACCAAACGCTGAAAAACTGCGCTTTGCATGGAGACAGCCTTGCCTGCCTGGTTGATCTACTGTATTCTGACGCTGTTGTTATGGGGACTGTGGGCGTTCCTGCCGAGACTGGCGACGCGCACGCTGGACCCGACTTCCACGCTCTTTTTTCAACAGATCGGCGCGCTGTTAGCCACGTTATGCGTGCTGGCGACGGCGGGATTCCGGGTAAAACTGGAGATGAAAGGCATCTCCTGGGCGTTGTTAACCGGCGCGCTGGGAGTCGCCGGTCTGTTCTGTTTCCTGCAGGCGGTTACCCGTTATCGCCTCTCGGTGGTGGTGATGGTGACGGCGCTCTACCCGCTGATAACGGTCGGATTAAGCGTGCTGGCGCTGCGCGAAAAGCTGACCGCACTTCAATGGCTGGGCGTTGCGCTCGCGATGGCAGCCATTCTGCTGATGTCCACGCCGTCGGAGTCATAACGGCGACCTGCGGCATGTCACGAAGATAGACAGGAGACTACCATGACGATGACCGATTCCAGATTAGCGATGGATGGCGGACCAAAGACCCGCGAAAAGCCCTGGCACGACTGGCCTGTTTTTGATGAGCGGGAAGAGAAAGCTTTGCTGGAGGTGCTGCACAGCGGGCAGTGGTGGTCGGTCGGGGGGAAGAAGGTTCCGGAATTCGAGGAGGCGTTTGCGCGCTTCCATGATGCCAGATTCGGCATCTGCGTCACCAATGGCACCGCCGCGCTGGAGGTGGCTCTGCGCGCGCTGGGAATCGGCTGCGGCGATGAGGTCATCGTCCCTCCCTATACCTTCATCGCGACCGCTTCGAGCGTTCTGGCGGTCGCCGCCACGCCCGTTTTTGTGGACATCGAGCCGCACAGCCTGAATATTGATCCGAAGGCGATAGAAGCCGCCATCACGCCCCGAACGAAAGCGATCATCCCCGTGCATATCGCCGGATGTCCGGCGGACATGGACGGCGTGCGGGAGGCGGCGCGAAAGCATAACCTGTTGGTGATCGAGGACGCGGCACAGGCGCACGCAGCGGCCTGGAAGGGACAGCGCGTCGGCGCGATTGGCGATGTCGGAACCTTCAGTTTTCAGGCAAGCAAGAACCTGAATGCAGGCGAGGGCGGCATACTGATCACCAACGACGAGACCATCGCGGATAAGGTCTGGTCGGTGCATAATGTCGGGCGAACGCGCTCCGGAAAGTGGTATGAGCATCATATTCTGGGCAGTAATTTCCGCATGACCGAATGGCAGGGGGCGATTCTGCTCGCGCAGCTTTCCCGATTGGAGGAGCAGACAGCGACCCGCACCGCAAACGCCCGCTATCTGACCGATCAGTTGTCGCAGATTCCCGGCATCATCACTCTTCAGACCGACAGCCGCGTTACTACCCATGCCTACCACCTTTACGCCTTCCGCTACGATCCGGCGGGCTTTGGCGGAAAGACTCGCGAGGAGTTTCTGCGCGCTCTCAACGCGGAGGGAATCCCCTCCAGCGCCGGTTATGTCCCGCTCTATAAAGAGGTTGTCTTCCAGCGTAAGAGTTCCGGACAGGGTGCCTGGTGCAGAGCCGGCCGCCCGATTGACTACGCGGCGGTAAACTGTCCGGTCTGCGAACAGGTCTGCGAAGACGCAGTCTGGCTGTTCCAGTCTCTGCTTCTTGGCACACGGGAGGATATGGAGGATATCGTTACCGCCATCTGCAGAATCCAGAAGGCATGGGGATAGAAGCAATGCTCTTTCCGCTCATTACGACTGCGGCCGTACTCTCCGGGCAGAATCCGCCCGTCCGAGAACCGCTGCGCCTGCGTCCCTTTCTTCAGCTTCACGCCTTCCGCTACACTGCCCGCGAGGGACTACCCGCCGGAGAGGCGGCTTCGGTCTGGCTGCACGCAGGGAAGGTCTATGCGAGGATGGCGCAGACGGAAGGGCAACCCGGCGTTCCCGTCCTCGTTACGCTGGACGGCGACCGATGGAAACAGGTTTCCCCGGAGACCGCGCAGACGGACGAACAGCAGCAGCAGGAGGCTCTTAGTCAGACATTCGGCGGCCGCATTCTCAGCAGCGCAAAATCGCATGACGGACTGTGGTGGATCGTCACGGATAAGGGCGCGTTCCGGCAGGAGGGCGCGCAGTTCGTGCCACTGACAATACCCCGCCGGTTCCGTCACGGTCAACTATACCCGCACCCGGATACAGAGATCAGGAGCGTCCTCTCTGACCGCGCCGGGCATATCTGGCTGGCAACCTCTACGGGAGCCTATGCGACGGATGGCGCGGACTGGTGGCAGCCGATCAACCGGGAAGACGGGATGCCCTATGAAGACCTGCTCTGCCTCGCCTTCGCACCCAACGGAGACCAGTGGGGCGGCACGTCCGCCGGAGCGTGGCGTCTGCGTAATGGAGAGTGGCGTTACTTCTGGGGAAAGCGATGGATGCCGGGCAACCGCGTCAACGCCATCGCCTGCGCCGGGGACGGCTCTGTCTGGCTGGCGACGGACGGCGGGGTGGCGAAGATCGAAGAGAGGCGGATGTCGCTGGAGCAGAAAGCGGCGCACATGGAGGAGATAACGGCGGCGCGGCACAACCGGCGCGGATGGGTAACCGGATGCAATCTGAAAACGCCTGGCGATCCCAATGGCGGCTTTATTCATGAAGCCAGCGATAACGACGGACTCTGGACGGCGTTCTATGTTAGCGCGGAAGCGTTTCGCTACGCTGTCACCCGCGATCCCGCTGCCCGAAAACTGGCGAAACAGAGCATGGAGGCGCTGCTCGATCTGGTGCGCCTGAGCGGTTATCCCGGCTTTCCGGCGCGCGCCATCATTCGCAAAGGGGAGGAGGTTCTCGGTTTCGATCCGAATGAGACGGTACGCGTCGCCGGGGAGACCGATAAAATCTGGTATACCTCTCCCGTAGACCCGAATCTGCTCATCAAAGGCGATACCTCTTCGGATGAACTGGACGGGCACTACTTTGCCTGGTATATCTACCATGAACTGGCGGCGGATGCGAAGGAGAAGAAGGAGATTCAGAAGGTCGTCGCCGCCGTAACCGATAACCTGCTGCGAAATGAGTTCACTCTCGTCGGTCACACGGGACGCAAAACGCGCTGGGGAGTCTTTGGTCCGCAATACCTCAACGAAGACCCGCTGTGGGTGGAGGAGCGCGGTCTGAACTCCATTGAACTGCTCTGCTACCTGCGCGTCGCCTACCATATCTGTAAAGATAAGCGTTATCTGGACGCTTACGAGACTCTGATCTCCCGCCATCACTATCTGCTGAATACGCTGCTCTACCGTCGCGGCGCGCCCTGGTATGCCATCAACCACTCGGATGATGAGCTTGCCTATCTGGTCTACTATCCGCTGCTGATGCTGGAGACAGACCCGCATCGGCGCGCGATCCTGCGGCAGAGCATCGGCTCTACCTGGAACGGTGGTCCCATTACCGCCGGCATTCGCGAAGAGAATGCGCCCTTCTACAGCGTTATCTACGGGGCGGTTACCGGGGAGTCGTGCCGCGTGGAGGAGGCGGTGCAGACGCTTCAAGAGTGGCCCTGGGAGCAGATCAACTGGACGGTGCAGAACAGCCATCGCCACGACGTAACGTTTCGGGTGGCGCGGGGCATTCGCCGACCAGAAATTGATCGGGTGCTGCCCGCCTCGGAACGCCGGGTGATGCGCTGGAACGGCAATCCCTGGACACCCGATCACGGCGATGATGGAAGAAGCGAGGAGGACGGCGCAGCATGGCTGCTGCCCTACTGGATGGCGCGTTATCATAAGCTGATCGTCGAATAGCGCGTAACCAGGTTTTTCGCAGACAGAACGGCTCGATCCGAAAAATGGATCGAGCCGTAATAATGTATATGGACGGGAGATATGTGCTCAGAAGATGCCGGGCAGCCCCATACCGCCGGGAACCAGTCCCTCCATGCGCTCCTTCTCCTGCGCCTCCGCCTTCTCTTCCGCCTCTTTGATAGCGGTGAGGATCATATCCTGAAGCATCTCCACGTCGTCCGGATCCACCGCTTCGGGCTTAATCTCCAGCGCGACCAGTTTGCCCTTGCCCGTGACGATGGCTTTCACCATCCCGCCGCCGGAGGTCGCCTCGATTCGCGCCTCTTCAAGCTCCTGCTGCGCCGCCATCATATCGTCCTGCATCTTCTGCGCCATCTTCGCCAGCTTCATCATGTCGCCCATGCCGCCAAAACCGCCACGACCACGTCCCATAACCTTCTCCTTCATATTGAATGGATAATTAGATACGATACTGTTTTACCTGCCCGAGACAGAAGATTCCAACGCTCTATTCGTCTACCATCTCGCCGTCGAACTCCTCCAGAACCAGCGTCAGAAACTCCTCTTCGCTCTCTTTCGGCTTTCGCTTGCCCCCGGCAGGAGCGGATTCGCCCGAAATCGGCTCCTTCAGAGGCGGCACAGGGGCGGGAACGGGCAATTCCGCCTCCGTCGGCATCTCATCCAGCAGTCCGAGCGCGGGCGGAACGGGCGCAGTAACGCTCGTACCGCCGTTGCGAGGCGGGGTCGCCTTCTGTTCCGGCGCCCCTGACGGGGCATTCTGATCCATCAGCACGCAGTGTACCTTGAATCCGGCGACCCCCAGTTCCTCCTCTATCATCTGCTCGATTAACTGTCTAGCCTGCGGTCGGTCGGCGCGGCTGCGCATAAACTCTTCCGTAAAGCCCAGAACGATCGTTCTTCCCTCCAGGCGCAGCACCTGCTCCTCGCCAAAGATCGCCGCCGCCGCCCGCGATTTCTGCGTGATACGCTGCCGGATACGGGGCCAGACCCGACGCACGACCGCCTCATCAATGGTTGGCGCGAAACGGGGATCGGTCTCCTGAGTCTGCGGACGACTATCCTCCACCGGAGCGGCAGGCGCAGATTTCTCCGTCTCTCTCTTCGATACGACCGGTTCCGGCGGAGCCGGAAGCGTTGATTCGGCTGAGGGAGGAGCCGCTCTCTCTCTCGAATCTCGGACGACGCTGGCAGTTTCGGTTACCGGTTTTGGACGCGCGGCGGCGCGCGCCCTGGCAGCCGCCTCTTCCCTTCCGTACACGACCGGAGCGGCAACCGCGCCGGATTCTCCCAGACGTCCCGGCAGAATAGACCAGAAAGCCCTCTCCAACAGCAAGCGATGCTGATTGGTATAACGCAGATCGCGTTCTGCATCCGCCAGAATATCCAGCATCTTCAGAAGCTGATCGGGGGTAAAGCTACGCGCCTGCTCCTGAAGCTGCTGAAATCGTTCCGGCGTCACCTCGGTCAGCGCCTGCGGTCCCTGCGCGAACTGCGCCACCAGCAGATCGCGCAGATGAAGCTGCAGGGCGACCAGAAGCTGCTTCACATCCTTGCCCGACTCGACCAGCTCCCCGGCTTTGAGATAGGCGGCTTGCAGATCGTCCGCCGCCAGAATACGGGTGATGCTGTCCAGCATCTCCGGCCCGACCATTCCGACCGCCGTCAGCACCGCCTCCACGCTCAAATGCCCATCGGTATAAGCAAGCGCCTGTTCCAGCAGGCTGAGAGAATCACGAAAAGAGCCTTCGGCGGCGCGGGCAATGGTGGAGACCGCCTCCGGATCGTAGGCGACAGCCTCCGCCTCCAGCACACTCTGCAGCAGCCGGATCAAATCCTGAATGGTGGCGCGGCGAAAGTCCATCCGCTGACAGCGCGAACGGATTGTGATGGGGACTTTATGCGCTTCGGTCGTCGCCAGCACAAAGACCACATGCGCGGGCGGCTCCTCTATGGTCTTCAACAGCGAGTCGAACGCCTTTAGCGAGAGGTCATGTACCTCGTCTATGATATAGACCTTGAAACGCGCCTCCGCCGGAGCGTATTTGGCGTTCTCGATGATCTTCTCGCGCACATCGTCAATGCCGGTCTCCGAAGCGGCATCCATCTCGATCACATCCATAGCGCTGCCATCGCGGATTCGCAGACACATATCGCAGACGCCGCACGGCTCCGGAGAAGGGCTCTCTCCCGCCTGACAGTTCAGGGCGCGCGCCAGCAGCCGCGCCGTCGAGGTCTTCCCGCACCCGCGCGGTCCGCAGAAGAGATAGGCGTGCGCGATGCGTCCCATGCGGATCGCGTTCTGCAGTGTCGTGGTCACATGCTGCTGCCCGATGACCGCGCCGAAGGAATGAGAGCGATATTTTCGATAGAGCGCGACGTAAGCCATTTCCGATAAAAACCCGCTTCAGAGATTAGACCGCTTAGCCTGCTCTACAGGCATTTTCAGCGCCTCTTGAATCTTCGGCAGGAAGGCTTCCACCACCTTTCCCGCCATACGGGTCAGCGCCTTGCGCGCCGCCTCTCCCTCCACCGCATCCCGGAAAATATCCTTCTGTCCTTCCGGCGCGAAGGTGCGCGTGTCCAGCACATTCCCCGCCTCATCAATCAGTTCGACCGTGATCGTCGCCTTGACAACGATCAGTTCTCCCTTGATGAAATCGGTGTTTACCTGCAGCGCGGTCGAGGAGGTAGACGCTCTCCCGCGCAGCAGAAATCGCGCCCCGACCTTCTGCGCCTGATCCGCCGCCGCGCGGGGATCGTTCTCTTTTCCAAGAAGCTCCTGGAATCTGCGCGCCGACTGCCGATCCACAATGGGAAACGATTTTTGCATTAATGCCGATTTGATCTCCGTTTCGGCGATCTCGCTGGGAGGTCCCGGCTTCCCATCGGGAAGCATCCGGGTCTCCTCCAGCATGACCACCAGCGCCGGACCGAGCGGCTCCGTCGCTTTCAGGCGGGCGGCTGTCGGCTTCGGAAGCTGCTCCACCGCCTTATCCGAACGTGACGCCAGCACAAAATCGGACTGCGGCGGAAGCGGATTCGGCAGCAACACCGGGGTCTGTTTGTCCCCCATCTCCTGCACGCGCTTTGCGACGGAGGCTCGCAGATAGCTCTGAAGCTGCGAAACGGAGACCGTTTTCTCGCTCGGACCGACGGCGGCTCCCATCAATCCCTGCGCCAGATAGTAGGTAAAGACGCCATGCCCGATGTCGGGATACTCGTAGGAAGGCTCATCTAACTGCGAGGATGCCAGCACCACCACGCTGCCCGCGCTGATCTCCTCTTCCCGCTTCTCCGGCTTCTGGGAGACGCGCTCAACAATCCCCGATTTGGCGGAACCGGAGTGGCAGGCGTCCAGTATCACGATCTTGCGTCTGGCGGCGCTCTCTTTATGCATCACCTCGCGCAGGAGCCGCGTGGAGACGGCGCTGTTCGCCAGATCGCCGGGACGCGCATCTTCGGGAAGAAGATAGCTGCGCCCCTCCAGTCCCGGCTTGCCGTGCCCGGAGAAGAAAAACCAGAAGGTATCTTCCGGGCGGGTCTTTCCGGCGATCTCTTGCATCGCTTTCTCGATGTTGGCTCGCGTGGGCTTTCGGTCCGCCGCGCTCTGATCGCTGGTCAGCAGAATGACATTCTCCGCCGGACAGCCGCCTACCGCCGGATCGGTCAGCGTCTGATAGATCAGGCGGGCGTCTTTAACGGCATGGGAGAGCGGGCGAATGCCGTTTCGATACTCTGTCACGCCCACGATCACGGCCCAACGCTTCCCTGCCAGCCTTTCGGATCGCTCCGCGCCTGCGGGAGTCGCGCCGAATATCGCTGCTATTCCCATTATGAGAATAAGAGCGCCGGTCAGCAGGAAAAAACGTATCGCAGAGGTTTTCGGCATTGTGATCCTGATCGTCTATGGAACGGAGACGACGCGGGATGACTTCTGGATTAAATCCCCGGTCAGGGAGCGCGCTGCCGCCTCGATCTCCGCGCGACTGGTCGCCTCCGAGCGAACCTCCACGCTCTTGCCCGTCCTGACATCGGTCAGTGACAGCGAAAGTTGATACTGCTCTCCCTGCTTCTGAAGCCGTCCCTTGATGAACTTCTGCATCGCCAGTAGTTGAATCTCCGGCGACTCTTTCGTCAATCCGCTGCTTGCCAGAAGCTCCTCGCCCAGTATCTCCTGAACATTATTACGTGAAATCAGCACGAAAGCGTTCAGTCGAGAGACCTCGCTGCGAATCGCCTCCGAGAGAGACTGTCCCAGTTCCTTATCCTCGCTCTCCAGATTCATCACCGCCAGCGTCTCGGCGGGAATGTTCGGACCTTCAAATCGAATGGGGTAGAGATAGATTTCCCGACCGGCGGCTATCGCAAGCTGCAAGCCTGCTTTACCGCGTCCAAAGGCAAGATAGCGAACGGGACGCGGCAGCGTCAGATCAGCGGGAGCGAGAGGATTTTTCAGGTCCCAGACCCGGACGCGAGTCTCCTGCCCCTGCGTCTGCCCGGTGACCGCCAGCATCCGACCGTCTGCGCTCAACGCGATGGAGGCATTGGGATTTCTGGGGACGGAACGGAAAGAGTCGCCGATGGCGCTCTGATCGCCTGTCTCGCGATCCATCAGTTTGATGTAGTGCTGCTCCTGAATGTCCGCATAGTTGCCCACGATATGCGTGGCTTTCGCGGTGATGGCGATGGTCTTGCCTTCCCCGGCGACGGCAGCGCTGCGCAGTTCCGCATCTTTGCTCTCGCGAGAGGTGCGCAGTTCCAGCGAAACGCCCTGTCCGTCCGCCAGATTATACTTATAGCGTCGTTTATCCGCGCCGATAGTGAAGAGGGTGTTATCATCCAGATAGCGAAAGGCGACGGCGAGAACGCGCCCTTTATGATCCTGGAAGCGTTGAATCAATCGCTGATTCGTGAGACTGAAGACCGCGACGACGCCGTTGGCATATCCGACGGCAACCGCCTGTCCGTTGGAGGAGAAATCCACCGTCTGCGCCTTTCCGGCGCGCTCCTGCGGAAAGCGATCCACGCGCTGCAGGGAGCGTGTATCCCAGACCGCTGCCTGCCCATCGTCTGCAACGGTTGCCAGAAGCGATCCATTCGGGCTGAAACGCGCCGCGTTTATGCGAGAGGCGTGCGCCTTTATGACTCGCGGCTCCTCGCTGGCGGCAGTTTCCCAGAGCCACAGCCTGCCGTCGCGCAGACCGGCTGCCAGATAACGCCCGTAGAAACTGAGGGTCAGCGTAGACGGCTCCTCCGGCGCATTCATGGTGCGCGCGGCGGTGACTTCCACCTTCGCCGTGACATCCTGACAGACGCCTTTATGGCAGATCGTAATAAGGAGCGGTCCGATAAGCAGCAAACGGAGCGAAACAGGCATCCATCACTCCTGAAAGAGCGCCGCGCGCCTTTTGCGGGAGGCGCGCGGCGCTCAAGTTAGTCTGTTTAGCGAAGGAAGAACTTCAATCCGAAGTTAATCAGATTCAGATTCTCTCCGCCGCTGAATTTGCCAAGATGCTGATACTCGATAAACACAGTCTGCTGCGGAGCGATAAAGAAGTCTACGCCCGCCGACAGTTGATAGAAGGTGTCGCTGTCAAACTGATCGCCGAAGGACTGGGCGACACCCACGCCGACATAAGGTACGGTGCGCGGTTTCCCGAAGCGATACTTGCCATAGACGCCTGCGATCCCGGACACGTCATCATCGCTAAAGAACAGTCCTAAG
>CAYSDM010000084.1:0-15187 GCA_964429855.1 uncultured Chthonomonadaceae bacterium | reverse complement strand
GGTTCGACTGGTGAAAGCAAAGGTGGATTCGACGCATTGGAAGCGACATCTGCCTACAACCGCCATGTTGACATCCACCTCTATCAATGACTACTATCTTCGCCCGGTGGACTACTGACCGAACCATTCCGTATACCAGAGCGCATACCTGCCTGAGGATTTTTACGTAAGTTTTTTTGAAAATCCACTCCATATGAGGTACGCGCTTGAATGGTTGCACGATGTAAAACCCTGTCCGATAGCCCTCGATTTCAAAACTTCATTCTGGGAACGATCATTTTCAACTCTCTGATCATGGGAGTGGAGACATCTCAGGCGATCATGCGGTCTATCGGGGGAGTACTGATCGGTCTGAATATCCTCGTACAGCTCATCTTTATCTGTGAGATTTCCATTCGTCTCGCAGCCTATTTTCCTGATCTGCGGCGATTTTTTCGTGATGGATGGAACACCTTCGATTTCATCATCATAGTTGGTTCTCTGATCCCCGCGGCAGGCCCGATGGCGACGGTTGCGAGGCTGTCGCGACTGCTGCGTGTGATGCGGCTGATCTCCGCCTTGCCAGAGCTACGCCTGATTGTCAGTACGATGCTGCGATCCATTCCGTCCATGGGAAACGTGATACTGCTGCTGGGATTGCTTCTCTATGTCTATGCGATTCTGGGCTATCACCTGTTCCATGATCACGACCCGCAGCACTGGGGAACGCTGGGCGCGGCATTCATGACGTTGTTTCAGATGCTTACGCTTGAAGGCTGGGTGGAGGTTCAGGCGGTCAGTATGCAGAAATACCCGTTCGCCTGGGTCTACTACTACAGCTATGTCGTTATTGCGGTCTTTGTCGTCATCAATCTCTTTATCGCGATCGTGATCAATAATCTGGAAAACACCAAAAAGGAAGAGGAGAGTCGCCAGACCGAGAGCGATTCATCTCAGTCGCTGCTCTCACAGATAGCTTCCATGCGCGAGAGTCTGGACAGGATGGAGACGGCGCTTCGCGCTCAGTCCCAGAAAGAGTACAGCGTTCCTGGGCAGACAGGCAGTAACAGAAGATTGTAATCAGCGCCTTGTCTGTAATTTCGCGATAGCCGTTTTCTTGACAAACCTGTAACAACTTGTATACTGTAATCATCTAAACCAGAGATGACGTAAGAAGAGATGGCTGTCTCTCTCTGAAGAGGCAGTCTGTCAGAAAAATACAGGATAGAACGAATGCCCGAATCAAAAGATATCAATCGTCGCGATTTCTTTCGCGGAGCCGCGATCGGCTCGCTGGGTCTGGCGATGGCGGTGGAGGAGATCAACGCCTACGCCCTCTCCGGTGAACAGGCAGCCGATGAGAAACCGGGACCGCCCGTAAACTGCGCTGTGATCGGTCTGGGACCGCAGGGGCGCGACATCTGTACCTCGCTGGCGAAGATGGGCAACGCTCCCATTGTTGCCATCTGCGATACCTATGATGTCGCTGCCTTTGTCAAACGCGCACAGGATATTGCGCCGAAAGCCGTTTTCACGAAAGATTACCGTCAGGTGCTTTCCAATAAAGACGTAAAAGCCGTCTTCATCGCCACGCCCTCCCACAAGCATAAACAGATCGTTCTGGATGCCATACAGGCCGGCAAACATGTCTACTGCGAGGCTCCGCTGGCGGTTGATCTATCCGAAGCAAAGGAGATTGCCAGAGCCGCGCAGGGAGCATCTACTTTCTTCCAATCCGGTTTACAGTACCGCAACAACAAGATGCATACCCATGTATCCAACTTTATGAAGAGCGGCGTACTCGGAAGGGCGGTGGTTGGCGGGCGGGCACAATATCACCGACGTCAGACCTGGAGATTTCCGCATGGCACGCCGGAGCGCGACCGAGAACTCAACTGGCGACTGTCGCGCGCGACCTCCAACGGGTTGCTGGGCGAGATCGGTATCCATCAGTTAGACATAGCGTCCTGGTATCTCGGCACGCTGCCCGTCTCCGTAACTGGATTCGGCGGTATCATGCAGTACAGCGATGGAAGAGATGTTCCCGACAGCGTGCAGGTAATCGTAGAGTATCCAAAGAATATACGTTTTACCTACAGTGCAACCATCGTGAACTCTTTTGATGGAGCTTACGAGGTATTCTATGGCAGCGATATGGCGGTTTTTGTCCGGGATCAGCGCGGCTGGATGTTCAAAGAGGCGAAATCTCCGGTTCTGGGATGGGAGGTCTATGCGAAGAAGGACACCATGCAGATCGGAGATGACGCAACCGGAACGGGTATTGCGCTGGTAGCGGATGCCACCAAGCTGATGGCGCTGAACAAAGAGCCGAGCAAGGTCGGCACAGATGTCTCTAAGACAGCCCTCTATCAGTCCTGTATGGCTTTTCTGGAGAGCATACGCGCCAACAAAAAGCCTGCCTGTGGTCCGTTGGAGGGATACATCGCCACCATGATCTCCTCGAAAGCCAATGAGGCGGCGCTGACAGGCAATAAAATCGTTTTTCAGAAAGACTGGTTTACCCCCTAATTTCACACGCGACGAGGCGTAAACACTCCTCGCCCGCGTTACCGGACAAAGGAGCAATCAAACGAATGAGTAACTCGTCGGAGAAACGTGAATCTTCGCGCCGCGAATTTCTACGCTCCGCCGCTCTGTCAGCAGCAGCTACGGTCGCTGCAACGGAAGTAGCCAAAAGCTCGGTCTATTCGCTGGCTCCGAGCCGCGTTCTGGGAGCAAATGACCGAATCCTTCTGGCGCATGTAGGCGTGGGCGGACAGGGAATGGCGCATGTAGGCTTAACCAAGCGCGAAGCCGCCAATAATAACACCCAGTCCATTGCGGTCTGCGATATCTATGTGCGGCGTATGAAACATGCGCAGCGCATTCTGGGACT
This sequence comes from uncultured Chthonomonadaceae bacterium, assembly GCA_964429855.1. Lineage (GTDB taxonomy): Bacteria > Armatimonadota > Chthonomonadetes > Chthonomonadales > CAJBBX01 > CALLMM01. Next base: position 12,312 of record CAYSDM010000084.1, on the reverse strand, counting down.
GAAGGACAATCAGGCGTTCCAGGACTACCGAAAACTGCTGGAGAATAAGGACATCAATGCGGTCTTTATTGCCACTTCGGATAACTGGCACGCTCAGATTGCCCTGGACGCGATGAATCTCGGAAAGCATGTCTACATCGAGAAACCGATGTGCAAGACACTGGAGGAGACCTTCGCGCTTTATGACACCGTCAAGAAGACCAAACGTATCCTGCAGGTCGGCTCTCAGGGCTGCTCCGATCCCCGCTGGCATGCCGCCGGTAAGATGGTGAGAGATGGCAAGATCGGAAAAGTCATCATGGCGCAGGGCAGCTACTGCCGAAACGGAAAAATAGGCGAGTGGAACTACTACCACATTGATAAGGATGCCGGACCCACCGCCACCGGAGACGCCTATGTGGATTGGAAGACCTTCCGCAAGGGAGAAGGACCGGAGGAGTGGGACCCGGATCGCTATTTCCGTTGGCGCAAGTACTATGCTTACGGAAACGGCATTGTCGGCGACCTCTTCCCGCATCGCCTGCACCCCCTGATGATCGCCATGAACCTGCCGCTGGAAGGAACCGCCGGATATCCCACCCGGGTCGCATCGCTCGGAGGAATCTACGTTCAGAAGATCAACCCGGAGACAGGCAAGAAGGATCGCGAAGTCCCGGATTTCACCAACATTATCATTGACTTCGCCGAAGAGTGTTCCCTGATGCTGCTTGGTTCCACGATTAACGAGCAGGGATGGGAAGATATGATTCGCGGCAATAAAGCCACGATCTACCTGGGCGGAGACAGCGTCGAGGTGAAACCGGAGCGCGTCTGGGCGGACGAGGTGGAGCCGGTTTCCGAGCAGACTCCTGGCGGTGAACCCATCGAGCGGCACGAGAAGAACTTCTTCGACTGCATCCGCAACAATGGCACTCCCAACTGCGGCATTGATCTGGCGGCGCGTGTCCAGACCATGATTACGCTGGGCGATCTTGCCTACCAGCAGGGCAAGACCATGCACTTCGACCCGAAGACCCGCAAAGCCTGGGGCTAGTTCGGTGAGACGGCAAAGGGGCTGTCGCGCGCGCAATCGCGTCGCTGCAGCCCCTTCGGTCGTTAAGCTCTCCTGCGCTGCCATGGCGACCGAATTTGAGGTGACGCTGTGGGGGGAGAACGAGACAAATCTGCTCTCCTGGGGCGAACTGGCGCTGGATGAGATCCAAAAGCTTGAAGTTCAGTTAAGTTTCTATCGTGAAGAGAGCGACATCTCCGATATTAATCGGCGCGCCTATTATGAGCCGGTGACGCTCGATCCTCGTTTGTTTTATCTTCTGGAGCGCGCAAAAGCGATCCATACTCTCAGCAAAGGCGCGTTTGATATTACCATAACGCCCCTTCTCCGGGCATGGGGTTTTACCGGCGGATCGGGAAAGAGACCGCAACCAGAAGAGGTCGAGACCGCTCGAAACCGCTGCGGCATGGAGTTTCTGGCATTAAACGAATCCGACTACACCGTGCGATTCCTACGCGAGGGAATGCTGTTGGATCTGGGAGCTATCGGCAAGGGATACGCCATCGAGCGCGTCGTTGAGATGCTTCAGGAGTTGGGAGTTAGCGGGGGAATGATACACGGCGGAACCAGCACCGTCCATGCCATCGGTTCGCAGTCAGACGGCGCTCCCTGGAACATCGCTATTCAGAACCCTCATCTCAATCTTGCCCGTGAGCATCTTACTGCCGTTTCGCTGCGGGATAACTCTCTCTCAGTCTCCGCCATACATGGCAAGTACTTTACTGAAGACGACAGCCGGTACGGACATGTGATCAATCCTTCCACCGGAGAACCGGTTAGAAACGCCCTTCTTGCGGCGGTTGTCTCTCCCTCCGCCACCGATAGCGATGCGCTTTCCACCGCCCTTCTGGTTGCCGGAGAGCCGTTCTTTACGGTGTTGAGTATGCTTCCCGATACCTCGGCACTGCTGATGAAAGAGGACTATGACGGCAAGATTCAGGTACTTTCCAATTTGAAATAGGTCCTCTCGCGCCTGTTTCTCGGTTCGTCAAGCATTTTCCGCTTGACGAACCTGTTCGTGCAGGGATATAATGATGTAAATCAGACTAATTTGACTGATTTTATCAACTTTATGGATTCTACATAGGATCTTTCCCCTTGTGGAGATGATGGATGGCGAATAAGGTAGAGGAGATCAAAAAAGCCAAGGACGGGCTGGATGTCTGGCCCGATATTGTACGCTATAGCGGGCTTGGCTATTCAGCGATCACTCCAGACGATATGGCGCGACTGCGCTGGTACGGGATTTACGAACAGATACCGAAGAACGGGCATTTTATGATGCGCGTGAAGATCCCCGGCGGGGATGTCAGCGCAAGTCAGTGGCGAGTCATGGGCGAGATCGCCAGAGACTACGGCAACCATATCGCCGATATCACCACGCGACAGAATATTCAGTTTCACTGGCTGACTATCGAGACGATACCGGCGGTGATCGAGAAGCTGCGCTCCGTACAACTGACGACGATTGGAGCCTGCGGGGACATCACACGCAACATTGCGGGTTGCCCGGTTGCAGGACTCGATCCCGATGAGGTCTATGACTGCCGACCCATCATCCGCGATGTGACCGCCTACTTTCTGGGAAATAAAGAGTTCTCCGATCTGCCTCGGAAATACAAGATGACCATCGGGGGATGCGCACACCAGTGCCATCAACCGGAGATCAATGATGTGGGGCTGACGGCGGTTCGGTTTCTGCGTAATGGAAAAGAGGAGGTTGGCTTTCAGGTGCGTGTGGGAGGAGGACTCTCCACACAGCCCTATCTCTCGCAAGACCTGGGCATCGTCATCTATTCCGATCAGGTTGTGGATGTCTGTCGGGGAATCACGGAGATTTTCCGCGATGATGGCTATCGCGAACGACGGAACCATGCGAGGCTGAAGTTTCTGGTGGCGGACTGGGGAGCGGACAGGTTCCGGGAGAGGCTGATCGAGCGACTCGGCTGGACGCCTGAACAGGCGCAACTGAAGGTTGCGCCGCGCAATCCCACGCGAGATCATATAGGAGTTCATGCCCAGAAACAACCCGGTTACTACTGGATAGGCGTCTCCGTTCTGACCGGAAGGTTATCCGCGACGCAGATGCTTCAGGCGGCGGATATTGCTGAGCGATTCTGTGGAGGAAACCTTCGAACCACCAATCAGCAGAATCTTCTCTTCCCGAATGTTGCCGAGGAGAATCTGTCCTCCGTAAAAACCGCGCTGGAAGAGGCCGGTTTTTCCTGGGAGGTGTCAGCATTTCACCGAGCGTCTATCGCCTGCACCGGCACAGAATTCTGCAATCTCGCGATCACCGAGACGAAGCAGCGATTAAAGGAGATTGTGGCGCATCTGGAGTCTGTTCTGGTCTGGGACGAGACGATCCGCATCAATCTGAATGGTTGCCCGAACTCCTGCGGACAGCATCATATCGGAGATATTGGGCTTCAGGGGTGTATCGCGAAAGTCGGAAACCAGAAGGTGGAAGCGTATGATATCTGTCTGGGAGGCAGGCTCGGGCAGGATGCGAAATTCACGCGACCCATTGAACGCAAGGTTCCCGCCGATAAGGTGAAGTTTGCATTGGAAAACCTTCTTCGCGCCTACCAGTCGCACAGACAGCCGAGAGAGCGTTTTTCAGACTTTGTCGAACGGCACTCGGATGAGGAATTGGGCGGTTTCCTGGGTGTGCATCTGCTGGCGGAACCAGACCCGGAGTTTCAACCGCCGCCATCGCGACATGCGCCTTCTGGCGTGGAGTAGTTTCCAGGCACTCAACGAGAGAGATCATCCAGGTCTCTCTCGTTGTTTTTCGTCTGGCTGCTCACAGTGGCAGGATTTCACGACACCTGCGAAAAATGCTACATCGTGCCATCTATGTGCATGGCATCTTTTACCCTCATAGGGAGCGAGTATATGAGTAGATGGGTCTTCATTCTGCTGTGTCTTCTGACTGCGCCATCCGTTCTGGCGCAGCCGAAAGCGGAGACGCCGCAGCAGTTTCAGGCGCGAACGCGATGGTGGCAGCAGGCTAAGTTCGGCATGTTCATTCACTGGGGCGTTTATTCGGTGCCTGCGGGAGAGTATAACGGGCGGCGGACAGGCGGAGCGGCGGAATGGATCATGAATGATTTGCAGATTCCGAAAGCCGAGTATGAGAAGTTTCCCCCGAAGTTCAACCCGGTAAAGTACAATGCGCGTCAATGGGCGCGTCTGGCGCGACAAGCGGGAATGAAGTATATCGTCATCACCTCAAAGCATCATGACGGGTTCAATATCTATGATTCGAAGGTAAACCCTTACAACATCATTCAGTCTACACCGTTCAAGCGCGATGCGCTCAAAGAACTGGCGCAGGCGTGTCGAGCGGAGGGAGTTCGTCTGGGTTTCTACTACTCCATCATGGACTGGCATCACCCAGAAGCAAACGATTCCGGAGCGGAACGCTATATTCAGATGATGAAAGCCCAACTGAAGGAACTGGTTACCCAATATGATCCGGCGATCCTCTGGTTTGATGGCGAATGGGTGGGCTGGTGGACGGAGGCGCGCGGCGATGATCTCGAAAAGTATGTTCGCTCGCTCAAGCCCTCTATCATCCTCAATAATCGCGTGGGGAAACGTTCCCGCACCGACGGCGACCATGAGACTCCCGAACAGGAGATACCTGCCAGCGCCATACCCGGAGGAAGGCTCTGGGAGACCTGCATGACAATGAACGACACCTGGGGCTACTCGCGATTCGATCAGAACTGGAAGTCCACCCGTTCGCTGGTTCAGAAGCTATGCGATATCGCACATAAAGGCGGGAACTTCCTGCTGAACGTGGGACCGACCGCAGAGGGCGAGATACCGCTTGCCTCTGTAGAGAGGCTGCAGGAGATAGGGCAGTGGATGACGCGAAATGGCGAGGCGATCTATGGAACGAAACAGAGTCCCGTGCGGCGCCTCTCCTTCAACGGTCGCTGCACGGTGAAAGGGAATACGCTCTATCTACATGTCTTCGATTGGCCCGAAGGAAATCTCGCCGTATCCGGGCTGAGCGTGATGCCGAAACGAATTCGATCGCTCGGCACGGGAGAATCGATTCCTTTTTCGGTCGTTCAGTCTTCTGAAGGAGGGACGGAGCTCTATCTAACACGACCGCGAACGCTCGATCCATTAGTAACAGTGGTTGCGCTGGAGTTCAACCAAACGCCGGTCATCAGCGAAGGATCCGCTGCTATCAAATCAGATGCTAACGGGGTATATACGCTTCACGCGGCGGAGGCGGAGATACATGGGCAGACCGCCCGATATGAGGAGGGAGGCGGAAAAAACAATATCGGGTTCTGGACGAATGCGGCGGATTATGTATCCTGGTCGATTCAATCCAGTAAAGCAGGCAGTTATCGTGTGGAGGTGACCTATGCCTGCCCGCCGGAAAACGCCGGAAGCGAATTCACTACAGCCATCGGAGAGGAAGCGAAGGTATCCGCGACGGTGCAGGCAACCGGTTCCTGGTCAGAGTTCAAAACGACCGTCATCGGACAGATCACGCTGACAGCGGGAAAGCAGACCCTGAGCGTGAAGGCAACTTCGATGCCGCGTGGCGCGGTGATGAACTTACAGTCAGTTCGTCTGATCCCGATGCCTTAGAGGCGTATGATGTAAAAAAAGACAGCCTTCATGAAAGAGGCTGTCTTTTTTTCAATCGCGATCCCGGTCACGGGGGATTCTCTCGCCGCACATCGGGCAGAATCGCCACTCCTGTCTCAACGAATACCGGCAGGATCGGCAGGAGCCATAGTCATCAGTGTCTCCGATCCTTCTGCCCCGGTAGTCCACGCGAATCCGGGTGCGCGGGTAGAGTGTGACCATATTCTGACCTGTCACCTCTACGCGTAGATCGGCGGTGCGTGCAAGTCTCTGAAGCACTGTCCAGAGCGGTTCCTGCTTGCTGACGATAGTGACCCGATACTCCGCCGGGATATCGCGATCAAGTCGAATAGATACACGCGCCTGCTGCCCCAGCACGCGCACAATTTCAGTGATCGGACGCTCTCGGGCTGATATGTCCACCAGTGTTCGGAAGGCGGGGGGGATATTCCGGTCTGTGTTCGCATAGATGACAAAGTTTCTTCCGTCCATGCGGAATGAGGCTCCGACCTGATCGAGTATCATGGCGAGAGCGCGTTCGATCCTCTGATCCTCAAACTGGACGCTGATGAGTCCGCGAACATCGGTATCCACCTGATAACTGTATCTTCCGATGCTGTTAAAAATATCCTCGATGACGCGCCGCACATCCACACGCCTGGCATCTACGCTGATGGTATCCATGACGCGATTATATCGGACAACCGCCGATTGCGCGGTAACCGGTCGTATTGCCATGCTGCTGAGAATGACTATTATCAGCAGGCAGAACGCTATCCGCATCGTTGTACTCCTTTACCCGTCTTCAGCTCGGAATGTCATCTGTTTTAGACGTAGTACCGCCATGAACCGTTACAGACGGCACTCATATTCTGTTTACGCCCAGCGACTCTTTTTGTGACGAATAGCGTCGGTAGGATTGTTATCGTCTCACGGGAATGATATGATATGCTAATCGCTAACAACGGATGAAAAAAGGAGCAACCACCATGAATACGGCGCTGCTGCCAACGGACGACGATATTCGCTTTTTTCAGGAGAATGGCTACTGGATCGCGCCAAAGCTGTTTGAAGATGATCTGATCGAGCAGGCGCATTTACATATGGAGATGCTGCTGCGAGAGGAGTATGAGAAGGGCGAGAAGCCTCTCAGCAACTATCGCCCCAGCGGGGACGCCCTGAGAGGGTTGGTAAAGATTGACAACGGCTGGTGGGCTGATCGGGTTTTTGAGCAGTTCGCCACCAGTCCGATTCTGGGAAGAATCGCCTCGCTTCTGCTGCAGGTTCCGGAAATCTACCTCTGGCACGATCAGGTTCTCTACAAGCCGGGGGACAGCAACGCCGCCGGAAATGTGGGCTGGCATCAGGATAAAGGGTACTGGGCATCCGCCAGCGTCAGCGACATGTTGACCGCCTGGGTCGCGTTCGACCATGTGAACGAGAGGAATGGCTGTATGCGTTTCATCGCTGGAAGCAATCGCTGGGGACTTGTGAATGAGAGCGATTTCTTCAATCCCGATATGGAGGGACAGCGCGAACGAATCCGAATTCCCAGCGGAGAGGAGTGGCGTGAAGTTCCGGTGATTCTGGAGCCGGGACAGGTCAGTTTCCATCACTGCATGACTCTGCACGGGAGCGGACCCAATCGCACCAACAAACCGCGACGCTCCATCGCCGTCCATCTCATGTCCGGCGAGACGCGCATGGTTAAAGGCAATAAGCATGTCAATGAAGAGATATTCGGAGGGGAGGACGGAGAACTGTATCGCGGTCCGCGATTTCCCAGACTGTGGCCCCGGAACGGATAGCGACTTGTCTCAATATCCCCGCAGAGGATCAACCCGATTCTTGAGCGGTTCGCCGTTAAGATAGTGTCGCAGGTTCTCGATAAAGATATCCGTCACCCAGCGGCTGTTGAACGGGCTGGCGCCGCTGGTATGCTGCGTGAGGATGACATTGGGAAGCGACCAGAGCGGGTGATCTTTCGGAAGCGGTTCCGGGTCAGTTACATCCAGACCCGCTCCGGCGATCCATCCCTCCTTTAGAGCGCGAATTAGCGGTTCGGCGGCGATGGACTGACCGCGTCCCGCGTTATAGAGATAAGCGGTCGGCTTCATCTGCCGTAGTTCTGCCTCTCCGATATAGGCGGTCGTCTCATCGGTCAGGGGCAGGCACAGAGCGACATGATCCGCCTCTGCCAGAGCCTCCGGCAGCAATTCGCGGGTGTATAATTTCTCTACGCCGGGAGGAGGAGGCAGCGGGCGATTGCGAACCCCGATCACGCGCATCCCAAGCGCAACAGCTTTCCGGGCGAGAGTCGCGCCGAGATCGCCCAGCCCGATCACCAGCAGAGTCTGCCCCTCCAGATTGAACTTCTCTTTCCAGACCCGTTCTGGAGACCAGAGGCTCTCTTGCTGCGCGCGAAGCAGGGCAGGCAGCCGCGTGGCGAATGCCAGCATGAGCGCAAGAATGTTTTCGGCAATCGGAACACCATGCGCCCCGCTTGCATTGGTGAGAAGTATGTTTCGCGCCATGATAGCCGCGACCGGCAGGTGATTGGTTCCGGCGGAGCGTGTCTGAATCCACTTCAGTTTTCCCGCTCTGTCCAGCAAGCCCGCCGTAATGTGACCGCCGAAAATCGCCTCTCCATCGGTGACGACAGACTGGATAGCCTCTTCGTTGTAAGCCTCGAGGAACTCCACTTCAGGAAAAGCGCGCCGCAGGCGTTCGCTGTCCGCCGGTTTCAGTTCGGTTGCCAGAATGACTTTCATTGTTCTCTACAGGTGTAATAATCGAATGCCGGAGAAGTCCAGCGAGATACCCGCCACACGCGACTCCACGGAAAAGGCGAGTATATCCGCGTCTCCAATTGCGTTCACGGGTATTGAGAGTTCGATACGATTTCCCTCGACACGGCCGATGATCTCTTCCTGTGAAAAAACCTCTTTGCCCCGGACATTGATCTCAATGAGATGGTCTTCTGGCACGTGACCCAGAGAAGAGAAGAAGCGCAGCAGTATCCGAAATCCGATCCGATCCGCGATCTCCCTGCGAGTATCTATGCGGAAATGAAAACTCTCCGGTGATCGAGATGCAAAGACAGCCATAATATCGCCCCCGCCATCCATCTCTCGTAGCAGGTTGTCGCGGATGGGGTCTCGCAGCACACACTCCCACTCGGAGAACGGTTCCCGGTGCGGTTTGAGATCTGGCGAGACAATTTCGGCGAACGGTTCGGAGGAGCGGATGAAGGAGAGAAGAAACGATCTCATCACGGTTACCTGGCTGTCATGCAATAGAACGCTTCGGCGTTTTTTCTCAACCTCATCCGCTGTCAGAGCAGCCATTCGCCATTCGGGGTCCAGATGAATCATGTTTCTGGGCGGGATCAGACGATCATTGCGATGCAGTCCGCGTGGAACGGGCCAGTCGCCGCGATGTATCAGAAAGTAGTGCAAGCGTACCGCGTCGGATACGATCTGCCGATTTTGCAGCCGCAAGAGCGCGGCGGTGATGAAGGCGGAGGCAGCGGCATGATCGGTATGGTCATCCGAGGGATGGGTTACGAAGATGTCGGTGGGGCGATAGTCGGCAATGATCCGCTCTACGTCTTGCAGCAGGTTCTCTCCGCAGTAGAGAGCGTTCGGAGTGAAGGTTAGAGAGTAGCTGCTACGATGTTTTCGCGTAAAGGGCGATATATACGGAGTAAGGGATGACCAGTGGTTCGTCCAGAGGTTCATCATTCCGCCGTCAGGATAGCCCAGGAAAATCAGATTCTCGCGCGATACTCCAAGGTTTTCGACCGCCTGGATTGTCTCCGACTGTCGCAATTCGCCAAAGCGAATCATCTCCTGCGGTTCGATGTTCAATCGTCGGAACTCGCGTTCAGCGGCGACCCGGAATCCGTCACCATTGGTCATGACAATAATTCTCACCTCCGCGCCGACCTGACGCGCCTGCTGGATGATGCCTCCACAGCCCAGGGTCTCATCATCGGGATGGGGAGAAAAGATCAGGTAACGGGACTGAATGGAGGGAGCCGGGAAAGCAGGGAGTTGAATGTCAGCACGGGAGCCGTTTTCGCTGTGGTGACGGTAGAGAAAACGCGCGCTGGCGGTTCCCAGGTAGAGACCGGGAAGCAGTAGGAGCACTAACAGAATACGTCGCAGCACGACGATTTTCACAGGCGCCTCGGTGAGTGCGAGAGGGGAAGGAGCGGAGCGAGTGGGATTCGAACCCACGAACAGGTTTTACCCCGTTACACGATTTCCAGTCGTGCTCCTTAGGCCAGCTCGGACATCGCTCCGTGTCAACACATCGCGGGCTGTAGTATAGCAAAGCCTGGCGGGAAAAGTCAAGATTTGATCGGCTCTAAGCCGTTGTTCCGCTCGGATTCGCGTTCAGGCACGATAAGCTTCATCCAGTATTTCAATGGGATGTCTGACAGTGATCGGATAGCCGCGCTCCTTCAAACCCTGCTGAATCCACGCCAGACAGCCGGGGTTACCCGTCGCGATCACGGCAGCGCCGGTCTCCAGAATAAAGTCAATCTTCCTCTGCTGCAGTCTTTTTGCCATTTCAGGCTGAGTCAGGTTGTAGATTCCCGCGCTGCCGCAGCATGTATCCGATTCCGGCAGATCCACCAGTTCCAGACCGGGGATAGCCTGAAGCATTCTTCGAGGCGGCGCGATGATCTTCTGTCCATGCGCCAGGTGGCAGGCATCATGATAGGCGACCCGGACGTTTATCGAGCCATTCGGCGGTCGGAGACCCAGTTCCATCAGGTATTCGGAAATGTCTTTTACTTTCAAAGCGAATGTCCGGGCGCGATCCGCATAGGCTGGATCATCGGCAAGAAGATCGCCATACTCCTTGAGAGTAGAGCCGCATCCCGCAGAGTTGACGATAAATGCGTCCATCTCTACCGCTTCCAGCGAATCCAGAAGCATTCTGGCTCTCTGGCGGGCATCCTCCAGATATCCGTTATGTACATGAAGCGCACCGCAGCAGCCTGCTGTACGCGGAACCAGCACATCACATCCGTTTTGTTGTAAAACGCGAACGGTCGCCTCATTGGTATCGTGGTAGAGAACACGCATCACGCATCCTGCCAGCATGGCGACGGTAGCGCGTCTCTCTCCGATGGCGGGATTCCGTTCTGGAAGCGTGCCGATGTTCACCTTATCGGGAACGGCAGGCAGCGTCACGGAGGCGCTTGCTGAACCGGTCAGCATCTCAGCGGCAAAAGAAGGCATGAACCGCTGATGTCCGTTGGAGCCGCCCAGAAGGTGAGCCGCTTTCAGGGAGGCGGTGAAGAGCCGCGGATTGGTCAGTGTGTTCAGTAACTGCTTTCGGGCAAACCTTTGCAGTCCGGGACGCGGTCCCCGCTCCTCGATCTCCGTTCGGAACTCCTCCAGGATGCTGGCATACTGAACACCGGAAGGGCAGGCGGTTTCGCAGGCGCGGCATCCCAGGCAGGCGTCTATATGCTTCATCACATCGTGATCCAGCGGGATCACCTTTTCAGCCACGGAACGCATCAGATAGATACGTCCTCGCGGCGAATCGGCTTCATTACCTGTCAGTCGGAAAGTCGGGCACGCATCCAGACAGAAGCCGCACCGAATGCACTTAACCGCTTTCTCTTCCACAGAATTGTGCATCATTAGCTCCAGATTACAGACGATATGCTACAGCCTGCCCATAAAACGACCCGGACTGAAAATCCGATGAGGATCGAGAGTCTTCTTAATCCCGCGCATCAGAGCAAAGTCCTCGCGAAGCGTTCCCCATACATCCACCTCCGCTTTTAAATTACCGGGAAGCCGTGTCCAGACCAGATGACATCCTGATGGAAGCGACCGGGTCATTCGTGTGATCGGGCTGTTGGGATCGCGCGAACTGAGCATGGCGGATTCAGTCGGAAATGCAGCCTCCAGGATGCCTGTTGGCACATGACAGAGGACGGATGCTCCCTGCGAAAGCAGGTTTTTTAGAACTTCCGGCGTTTCAGAGGGGCGGACCGACACTTTGGCTTTCATCGGTGAGGGATGGTTAACGATCAGATGCCGGATATCCGTATCGGATAGCCCTTCCTCGGATCGCTGAAGCCCATGCTCTTTGAGTATATCAGAGATCGCCTTCTCCTGCCAGAGTGTCGCCTCCCGGCTTCCGATTAAGCCCACATAGAGGATCGTTCCGGAATGGCAGGCGACGCTCATGCTGGAAGGTTGAAGGCGCGCATTATGAACAGCAAGCGCGGCTTCCGCCGCTTTCTTTGCGCTGTCAACCGAAAAGAGGAGATGCGTGTGTTGTTCCGGGAGAGGATTGGTCTTGAATATCACTTCCGTTATCAATCCGAGCGTGCCGAAAGAGCCGGTGAATAACTTGCACAGGTCGTAGCCGGCGACGTTTTTAACAACCTTTCCACCGCCTTTCACCATCGTTCCGTTCGCCATCGCCACGCGAAGGCCGAGCAGCCTGTCTCTGGGAGTCCCGAAACCGGGTCGGAGCAACCCCTGCCGATTTGTGGCGACAATACCTCCCAGTGTTGTCTGGTTGTCGCAGGGAGGATCGAAAGGCAGAAACTGATTCTGCTCCTGAAGAACCTTCTGCAGTTCCGCAAGAGGCATCCCTGCCTG
>CAYSDM010000083.1:0-15326 GCA_964429855.1 uncultured Chthonomonadaceae bacterium | reverse complement strand
AAACTCTGAGGGTCCGTGTCTTCGGGTGCGCACGGTGGACAGCAGTGGAACGCGGTTGTATGTGTGTGATGGAGCGGAGCCGGGCAGCGGGGTGTTGTCGGACGGTTCGGCGGTCTACACGCCGGGGATCAGCGAGCGTCGGGGAGCGGTGAGCAAGGAGTATCAAGGATGCTCTGGGCAGCACGCGAGGCATCACCAACGCCAGTCAGACGGTGATCGGGACGATCGCGTATGAGGGTTTCGGTCAGAGTGTGGGGACGACGGGGAGCAGTTCCAATCCCTACCTGTTCGCAGCGACGAGCGGTTACCGCAACGATGGCGATGCGGATCTGGTGCATGTGGGAGCGCGTTACTACGATCCGCAGGCAGGTCTGTTCATCACCCGCGACACCTACCTGGAGCAGAAACCGTACCTGTATTGTGAACATGATCCCGTCAACAGGGTGGACCCGACCGGGCATGATGATGAGGGATGACAAACTAGATTTATCCCGCAACGAAGGCCACAAATAAGCATGTTTCCGAATCCGCATCAAGGTCCTTTTTATTCTTACCCTGGTGATCCAACAGACTATTTTAGTCCGCCCCGTATAGGCTCTCCTCCAGGTGAGATAATTACGGATCCTCCATTTGTAATGTTTCCATATCACAGGGAGCCTTTCCTTGATTTCCCTATTGCCCCTTTTTCTGGTCGAACATGGAGAGTTGAACCATTCATCTACATTGGCGGTGTTCATGGGGTAGGAATCGGGGTAAGTATCCTGATACTCTTCTGATTGGCGCTTGTGACAAGACGATTACTGTAGCGGAAAGGGGAAGGCAATGATACGGATCATATTGCTGCTGTTTCTGCTTCTGAACAGGGAGTCATCAGGGTTCATGACCCACAGGCTCTTTGAGGAGAAACCGTTACTGGTTCTGGAGCAGAACTCCCCGATCATCTCGGCAACGTTTTCCCCGGATGGCAGGCTGCTGGCGGCAGGCTGTGAAGACCGGACAGGAGCGTTTCTGCGCGCCTTTGAAGGGAACCTGCTGGGTTTTGATTCCCGGCTGCTGGTGACGGGAGGGGTTCGGGACTTCCGTCGCCTGCTTCCCTCCCTGCCGCACGGTGTCCGCGACACGCTGCCGGGCGAAGAGCCGCCCGTGGAGATATGGGAGGTGGAGACGGGCAGACGGATCGGTCGGTTTTCCGCCGCGAGTGTCAACGGCATAGCCTGCTCCCCCGACAGCCGACGACTGGCTGCCTGGGAAAACTCCTGCTTTATCAGAATATGGGCGGTTCCCGCTCAGGGACTGTTTTTGGGCGGAGAGGTCGGCGGGCGACCGGGTGTAGTCGGCGGGGAGGCTGGCGGAGCGGTCTCTTCCTCCTCCTCTTCCACCTCAAAGGTGAAGGTTCCCTTCTTGAAACGCACCTCCTCCGCGCCCTCTTTCGTCAGAATCGTCACATCCTCTTTCGTGATTCCCTTGCGCCCTTTCGTGTCGGAGTAGTCCACCGGACCGTGCAGCAGCACCCGCTCCTCCAGCCCGAACCAGTCGGCGTACTGCGCCAGCATGGTGCGGGTCACCTCTTTGACCTGCTGGGTCGCCTTGAAGTTGCCGGTCAGCTTGCCGAGTTTCTTATCGCGGGCATACTGATACTCCACCTTATCGCAGACCACCAGCACCGGATAGCGGCGCGCCTCCTCCCGCTCGCTCGCATCCTGTCCCGGAGGCGAGACGGCGGCGCGATCCCCCTCCACCTGTACCGGCGCGGGAGCCGGGGGCGGAGCGGAAGCGGTCTCCTCTTTCTTCTTTGGCTTGAGCGTAATGCGGACGTTTCCGGTTAAAACGATCAGCTTCTTGTCCTTCGCATAGAACACTTCAGCGGAATCGGCCGTGGCGTCCGCCTGCGTGTCGGACATGGAGAGGCTGCCGGAGGCGCGCGCCACCTTCGTCTTGTCGTTCCACTTCCACAGATCGGCGCGAATGATGGTGCCCTCCTCGCTGGTCGCCACCACCTGCCGCGCCTCTCCCTCGCCGGTCGCGTCGTTGTGCGTGAACTCCTCCGCCTGGATCGTCCAGACCTTTGGCTTCTCCTTCGCGGGGGGAGTTGTTTGATTCTGTGGCGGCGGGGCGCTCTTTTTCGGCGTCTGCCCGGACTGGGAGCGCGCCACATAGGCGGCAGGGGCGAGCAGCGCCGGAATCAGCAGAAGCGGTATCAGGGGATGTCGTCTCATCGCAGGTTCTCCAGATCGTCCTCACTCTCTATACGTATCTGCGCCGAGACTCGGTTCGCCTTCAATTCGCGCGTCTTCAGGTTCAACTGCGCGCGCTGCGCTGTAAAGGTCAGTCCCCGGCGCGTGCCGGAGACCGCGCCGGGAAGATCGAGGGTCTCCCGGTCTACATCCCAGTAGAGCGCGGCGGCTTGCAGCGGATAGCCGTCAAAGGTGCCTTCCACGCCCTGCGGACACTGAACCAGCCGCTTCTTCGCCGAGTAGAGCACCACCGGAGCCGTAAAGCGGTTGCCGCGAATCAACCCCTTTGCGCCCTGCGGGAAGCGCGCAAACTCATCCTGCTGCGACCAGACCAGCGTTTCAGCATCGAGCCGGTCACCCTTGCGTGAGCGTAAACGTATCGCGCCGGAGACATCGAGACGCTGTGCAGGCTGATCGAAGACCGCGCGCTGCGCGGAGAAGGTGGATTCCGGCTTGCCCTCGCGATAGAGCGCCCCCTCCCGCACGCCGACAAACTCGATGGCGCGATAGTTCTCCAGATCGCCCCCGAAAGCCCGCACAAAGTCCACGCGGTCGGCGCGCATCGTCCACTCCATCATGCCTTCGCGCCGGGAGATGATCGTCGAACCCTCCATCCGAATGCTGACCTCCCCCATGCCGCCCTCGCGATAGTCCGCTCCGCGCCCGACAGAGGGATCGAACTGCCGGGCATAGCGATACAGCGCGCCCAGACCGATCAGAATCGCGAGCGCGACGGCGGTCGGAAGGAGGCGGCGCATTGTAAGATCACCGCTCCTGCGCCGATCCCTCCGACGGGATCCAGGTCGGGAGGTCGGCAAGGGAAGCGCGCGCCTGCTCGCTTGTCGGGACGCCCCATGCCTGGAAGAAGGATCCCAGATTCCGCCCGACGGCGCGGGAGAGGCGCACCATCCACTGATCGCGCTTTTCGTCATCGGTGCGGGGGCGCTGTCCCGCAGGAAGAGCGCGGTACTCCGCAATCGTCTTTTTGATCGGCTCCCACCCGAACGCCTCGATCACCTGAATATACTGGGTCAGCGCCAGAAACGGATCGCTCTTCCAGACTTCGAAGGAGGCGCCGTTCTGCCGGTATTTGCGAACGCGCTCCTCGCGTTCCGCCCGACTGCGGATCGCCGGATGTCCCTGATCGAACTGCTGCCCCAACACCCGGTGATAGACGTACATCGAAAAGAGGTTGACGGTGACCTCCCCGGTTCCCTCAAAGGTCCAGTCGCCGCTCTGGTGATTGTGCCCGAGTTCATGGAAGTGTCCCCAGGAGCCTTCGCGACGCAGCTTCGCCTCATCCACGACCAGTTCCTTTACATCCAGATGAGTCATGATCGGATAACCGGAGTGCATATATCCTGCCGAAATCTGCTCATCGGCGACGATCCGCTCCGGGCGAACGCGCTCGCGGGACCAGGCGGCAAGATCGGCGCAGGCGTCCATCACCTGATCCCAGAAGCGCATCAGCGACTCCGGATCGTCCAGGTTTCGCACCACGCTGGAAGGGACGGTCAGGATCAGCTTATCGGTGGCAAGTTCCGCCCAGGGACCGGGCAGACTTCGGACACGGCTGCGCCACTCCTCCCGCGTGGTCTGACCGAGCCGGAACAGGGGAGCCTCCACCGCGCCGGAGATAACCGCCTCCATCGTCTCCGGCTTTGCGCCCTCCGGAATCTCTATATAGATTAAGCCGCCAAAGGCGCTGGCGACCTGCGTTTTCGGCGAGTCCAGCGCGAAGGAGCGGGATATCTCCGGTGCGCGCCGCCAGGAATCGTGATCCCATATCTGGTCCGTATGCGCGCCGATCCGCACGGAAAGACGATGCGGCGCGGCAGAGTCGGGAATCTCCACGACAATCCGCTCTCCCGGCGCGGCGTAAAGCCCCAGACTGTGCCAGCCGGGAACCCGTGTATTCACTGTCAGGCGGCGCGTGATTCGCGGCGCGTCTGCGGGAACGGCTCCTGGAAAAACCGCCGCCGCCGGATGCGGGCGAATCTTTTCCGGTCGGGCGCGCTGCGCCTCCATCGTATCGAGCGCCGCCGCCAGACGACGCACCGGGTCTTTGAGCGTGACCGGACTCTTCGCGGACGGAACGGCAGCCTGTCCCGCGTCGGCGCGGAGCGCGTGCAGACGCGGCATCAGCAGACGATCCTCGTCGGGCAGACAGGTCGCTGCCTGAAGCGCGCTGGAGAGACTCTGCGCCGTCTCCGTCGGGGTAAGCGTTCGCGCTCCCTTCGCCTGCTGCGTTAACGCCTCTGCCGCCGATCCGGCGTGTACCAGCGGAGGAAACGCCGCCGTTGCATCGAAACCGCGCGCCGAGGTGCGATCCAGCATGGCTCCCGTCCAGATCAGTCCCGATTCCCCGGTAATCTGATTGAGAGGATGCAGGACAAACGCGCGCCCGGTAATCATCTGCCATCCCCATCCGGTGCTGGCAGCCACCAGCCCGCCGCCCCTTCGCACAAAGGAGCGCAGGCGCATGATCTGACGCTCCGTCAGGTCGGGATGGGTCATCACCAGAAGATCGAACGCGGGCAGATCGGAATCCGGTGTCGCGGCGGTCGCATTCAACCCGTTCTTCTGCAGAAAAGCCTGCATCTGCGGCAGACCGATCAATCCGATACGCGGCGCAGATTTCCCGGAGGACGCCCACCGCACGGCATTCAGCATCAGTCTGCCCGTGTCGGCGGTCTCCAGCGACTCGCGCCCGAAATAGCCGTCATGCCCGAACCCGACAACCCGCCCTCGCCCCATACTCGCCGCCGCGACCACCGGCGTCAAGACATCTCGCCCCGTCTTGCCGACCACCAGCGCGAACGCTTTTTCGCCAAACACGCCGACGCCGCCCGGTATGCCCGGCGCGGCAATCTCCTTCACGCCCTCCAGCAGTTGACGGCGATCCCTCTCCGACCCCGTCGCGGCGGAGGATACCGCCAGTCCGGTCAGCAGTATGAACAGGAATCTGATAGGCAGCATACTCGTCTCATCTCCTCGCAGGAAGCTATTCGTGCAGATCGGCAAGAGCCGGTTCACGATTCGGCGAACGC
The DNA here is from genome assembly GCA_964429855.1 of uncultured Chthonomonadaceae bacterium. Classification (GTDB taxonomy): domain Bacteria; phylum Armatimonadota; class Chthonomonadetes; order Chthonomonadales; family CAJBBX01; genus CALLMM01. The sequence continues at coordinate 10,042 of CAYSDM010000083.1, read as the reverse complement.
ATCTCCACCACCGGACGCCCATCCACCTCGCGCCAGACACCGCAGGGACCGCCGCCCTCGCTGACTCCGATCTCGACCACCGTGCCGTCCATGCGCAGAACCGGATGGTAGTACGAAGCCACTTTCTCCGCCTCGCCTACGATATAGTGACCGATCAGCGCGCGACGGAAACGCCCGGAACTGGTGTTGGGGTAGCTGCCATGAATGAGGCTGCCGTTGAAAAACAGCACGTCGCCTGCCTCCATAATCATGGGAACCACCCGCGCGCTCGGAGGAAGAGGAACCGTAATATCCGTGAAACTGACGGAGGTGTCGGCTCTTTCCGTACAGAGCAGGGGCCATGTATGGCTTTCGGCGACCACCTGCATACAGCCGTTCTCCTCGTCGCACCGATCCAGCGCCAGCCATGCCGCCATACAGGTTCCCGGCTGCACCTTCAGATAGAAGTTATCCTGATGCAGCGCCTGACCGCGCGCGCCCGGCGGTTTGAAGTAGAGCATCGTCTGCACCGCAAACGGCTCGCGTCCCAGGAGCGCCGTCATCACGGCGTTCAGGCGTTCATCCAGCATCCAGCGCAGGCTGATCTCATCCCAGCGATGCATATGAATCATGCGGGGGAACCGCTTCAGAGGATCTTCGCTGCCCGGGTCAACCCCGGCGAAATCGCCCTCATAGGTTCCCGCCGCGCGCAGACGCATGTAGTGATCGCGCAGGCGCTCCACCTCCTCCGGCGAAAACAGCCCGGAGGCGATCAGATAGCCCTCGCGCTCATAATGATCCCGTTGTTCCGGCGATACCATGCTATGGCTCCTTGCTTGCGTCTCCAACTCCGGCGCGTTTACCGTCAGGTCGGTCAATACTCCCATTGTACCATCACAGATATCGAGGAGAGCGTCGCGACCTTCCGAAAAGGAAAATCCTCTCGCAGGTGGAGAGGATTTTGAGGAAATGGCGCGATGATATGAGACGGACAGGAATGCGTTCCCTGTCCGAAGATGCGGATTAACGACGGCGGCGCAGGACGATCCATCCGATCAGTCCGCTCCCGATCAGAAGCATTGCCGCGCCTGAAGGCTCCGGCACATAGGCAGCAAAACCGATGTCTGGCATCGGGACATCCTCCGGCAGTTCATGGAAGGGGACGGTGAAGACCTCCAGGGTCACATCGGGATCGGCTGCCAGCGACAGCGTGCCGTCCAGCAAGACAAACCCGTTACGCGGGACAACTACCGGAACGGAGATCACTCCCCAGGCGATGAACGAAACGCCGCCGGGCGGAAACAGCACATTGAAGGCGGCGGTTCCCGGCGGATTCAGCACGCCATCTACGAACACGCTGGAGTTGGTCAGATCCGGTCGCAGTCCCGGACCGTCCGAACGTATGAAGATTGCGGGGTCAATGGTCTGCAGCAGCGCGCCCGCTGCGTCATATATTCCGATTCTGCCTACCAGACTGGCAGCCACATAACCGATGGCTCCCCCCGGTCCGACCGGTTTTCGGATGAATCCGCGCACGCCCAGAAACGCTCCAGCGCGCGCGGCAAAGCCCCGGCGACCATTCCCCAGCAGCGCCACGCCGTTCGAGACGTTGGTAGAGGCCGTTCCGCCTGCCGGCGCGAAATCGCGGATCGAGAAACTGGGCCAGAAGATGCCGCCCCGTCTCCCTCCGGCGCGCGCTGCCAGAACCGTGTGACCGCCGCCGAAAGCTCCCACTCGCGGCTGTACTCCAAACAGCGCTCCGGGAGGTCCTAAGGGACCTGCGAAGCCGCTCACGACGCCGGGAGCCGCGCTCATATCGGGGTAGCCGAATCCTGGATCAATCATCTCTCCTGGGAAACGTCCTGCAATGGGAAAGTCGAAGGAGTTGTAGTGTCCTCCGCCTGCTACCGGTCCTCCCAGAGGCTGCACGCCAAAGCGTATCGAGCCTGCGCTTCCCAGTACGGTAAGCTGTCCGCTTGCTTTCAGCGATACAGAGACGCAGAGCATCAGGGCGAAAAACGATGCCAGAACGACGCGAATGCGATCACTTTGAGATGTCTGTCTCATGTCTGTCTCCTTTCATGACAAATGACATCCAACACACATTCACTCCGTAAGAATACAGATGGCATCACCTCCTCATGAAGGGACTGCATCAAGGCAATGCTGCAAGCATCTGAACCTGTCAGAACGGGGCTGTCTGACAGGTTCAGATGCTGAAGCGCATGTCTAATATTTAGCATTGCAAAATTTATGCCAGATTGCCAGGTATGCCTGTTCCAGAAAAATAAAACAAATGAAAAGGCAAATCCATATGACATGGAAGGTAATAATCGCTTCGTTTACTGCCTGCGCGAACGCGCTCGCAGGCAGGAGAACCTCTTGCGCAGTCCGAAAGAGAGACCGTGTAACAGTCCCTTTCCCCTGCAGAAGACCGTTCTCGTCGAATAGTCTACGCCAGACCGATAAGGAGGAGGAGTGTGAAAACCCTGCGCTTTGCCATCTTCGGAACCGGATTCTGGGCGCGGTTCCAGCTTGCCGCCTGGAAGGAACTGGAGGGCGCGGAGTGCGTCGCCCTCTACAACCGCACGCTTTCGAAAGCGGAGGCGCTGGCACAGGAGTTCGGCGTTCCGGCAGTCTACGACAATCCGGCCGAGCTTCTCCGGCGCGAAACGCTCGATTTTATGGATGTTATTACCGATGTGAACACCCATGCCCGATTTGTCGGGATGGCGGCGCTAAGCAAGCTTCCGGTGATCTGCCAGAAGCCGATGGCTCCCGATCTTCAGACGGCGCGGCAGATGGCGGAGACCTGTCAAACGGCGGGAGTTCCCCTTTTTATCCATGAGAACTGGCGCTGGCAGACGCCGATCCGCGAAGCGAAAACAGCCCTCGATTCCGGGATCATCGGCGAGGTATTCCGGGGGCGCGTGATCTTTATCAACAGCTTTCCGGTCTTCGACAATCAGCCGTTTCTGCGGGAACTGGAGCAGTTTATTCTGACCGACATCGGCAGCCACATCCTCGACACCGCCCGGTTTCTGTTTGGAGAGGCGGAGAGCCTCTACTGCCATACACGCCGCGTCAACCCGACCATCCAGGGCGAAGATGTGGCGACCGTCATGATGAAGATGCAGAGCGGAGCGACTGTCGCCTGCGACATGAGTTACGCCAGCCGAACCGAACACGAACGGTTTCCGCAGACCTATCTCTTCGTCGAAGGAACCTCAGGATCGCTGGAGCTGACCACCGACTACTCCCTGCGCGTCACGACGCAGGACGGCACGCATATCCGCCGCGTTCCTCCCCCCCGCTACGCCTGGGCGGACCCGGCCTACGATGTCGTGCACTCCAGCATTGTCGCCTGCAACGCCGACCTGCTGCGCGCCCTGCAGACCGGGGGGCTGCCGGAGACCTCCGGCGAAGACAACCTGAAAACGATGGAACTGGTCTTCGGAAGCTACGAATCCGCTTTGACCGGCTTGCCGGTTCGATTCTGACCTCTCCCGAAAGGGTGGATCCCATGAAAAACCTCTCCCTGTTGCTCTCGTTTCTGCCCCTCTTTCTGATTTTTGCGGCGGCTGTCGGCTCTGCAGGCGCGCAGACTCGCGTCAAACAGACGCAGGGAACCTGGACGATCGAAAACAGGCTGCTGCGTGTAACCGTTCTGCCGGAGGAGGCGCGTATCTCTGTGCTGGATCGCGCAAGCGGCTATCTCTGGCGTCAGCCGGATAAGTTCGACTGGTCGCGCAGTTCGGCTTTTCGGAAGGTTCAGCAGATGCCGGAAGGGATCGCCTTTGAAGCGGACTTTGGCGCGGCGAACGGCAAGCCGAATACGGTGCGCGTGACGCTGACCGTTCCTGCGCGGGGCAGTGACCTGCGCGTCGAGGCGGACGCCGAAAACCGCGAGAGGCTGCAAGGGGACTTCTTTTTCCTGCAGCCGCTCATGCTGGATTCTCCGCAGGGCGTCCTCGTCGTGGCAGACTACTGTAACGGGCATCTCTATCCCCTGAATCTGAAGCCTTTTCCGCTGGAGTGGACCAATACAGACCGTCTGAATATGCCCTGGGTCGGGGTCTGCGATATGGAGAAGGGAACAGGATACGCGCTCATACTCGAAACCAGCGACGACGCGGTGCTTCGCTGCGGCGCTCATTCGATTTCGGGAGGCGAGTACGCCGCGCCGCAGATTCAGTGGCTTCGCAGCAAGGGATCGCTCCGCTATCCGCGCCGCCTGATCTACCGATTTTCGGCAAAAGGCGGCTATGTCGCGCTGGCAAAAGGCTATCGCGCCTATGCCCGCGAACAGGGCTTGATCGTTCCGTTTACGGAGAAGGTGAAGACCAATCCGAACATCCGGCGGCTCTTCGGCGCGCCCGATGTGTGGGGCGACGCCTCCACCTGGGGCGCAACCTCCCTCAAATTCGCCCGCGAGGCGAAGGCGGCGGGCGTGGAGAAGATGCTGATTCACGGGCGCGCGGCGCCAGAGGAGATGAAGGAGATCAACGCGCTGGGATATCTGACCAGCGATTATGATAACTACACCGATATTCAACCGCTCGAATCGGGCAAAGAGCCGGATAGCACGCACGACCTGCTGCCGGATCGCGCCGTGCTGAATGCGGACGGGCAGCGCATGAAGGCGTGGATCACCTTCGACAAGAAGATACAGTTCATGAAACGCTGCCCCTCTTTCTGGGTTCCGACCGCCAAGATCGTGATCCCCAACGTGCTGAAGACGCATCCGTATCTGGGCAGGTTCATTGATGTCACCACCGCCGAAAGTCTCTACGAGTGCTACGATCCCGATCATCCTCTCACCCGGTCTGACAAGCGGCAGCGCGGCGTGGAACTGCTGGGCTATGTCCGCTCGCTCCGTCTGACGGTCGGGGGCGAACACGGAATCTGGTGGGCGGTTCCGCACCTGGACTATATCGAGGGCATGATGTCCGCGAATCCCTACTTCTCCTGGCCCGCCGGACATCTGATCCGTCCCGACACGAAAGAGCAGACGTTCGACAGTCCCTGGGGCGGGAAGTATCCGACGTGGGATAGGTATGCGAAGTGGGGAATCGGTCATGAGACTCGCGTTCCGCTCTGGGAACTGGTTTTTCACGACTGCGTGGTTTCGACCTGGTACTGGGGCGATTCAAGCGACTGGCTGCTGAAAGCCGCGCCGGAGATCACCCCGAAGAAAGACGCCTTTAATATCCTCTACGGCACGATGCCGATGATGTGGGCAGACCGCGAGGGAAGCTGGCATACGGCGCGCGAGCAGTTTCTGCGAACCTATCGCAACGTCTGCAAGCTGCACGAGGCGGTGGCGATGACCGAGATGTTGAGCCACGAGTTTCTGACGCCGGATCGCGCCGTACAGCGCACGCGCTTCTCCGATGGCTCGACGGTCATCGTCAACTTCGGGGAGAAGCCCTGTTCCGCGAAACTGGGCGGGAAAAGCTATCTCCTGCCTCAGAACGGATTCGCCGCGAAGGGACCGAAGATCGAGCAGTCTCTGGCGCTGGTCAACGGCAAGCCCGTCACGACTATTCGCGCCGGCAGCTTCTTCTATACCGACGCCCCCTCCAGCGCGCGCTGATCTGCCCGAATCGTCTCCGACAGATCCGCCTGTCCACCGGGCGTCCGCCTTGACAACGGACGCCATCCTGCGCTACACTATCCCCACTGAACCGGTCGCTTCTGCGAGACGGTTCGTTTTTTGTCGGCTGAGGAGGTTGCTGCCAGGATGATGCTGCTGGGAACACAACGCATTAATGAGGTCGGGAATCTGGAGATCGGCGGCTGCGATGTCACGCGGCTTGCCGCGGAGTTCGGCACCCCGCTCTATGTCATGGATGAGGCGCTGGTTCGCGCAAACTGCCGCAACTATCGCGCCGCCTTCGAGAGTCGTTACCCGAAGAACATCATCTGTTACGCCAGCAAAGCCTTCCTGACGATGGCGATCTGCCCGCTGATCGAAGAGGAGGGGCTGCACCTGGATGTCGCCTCCCTGGGAGAACTCTATACCGCCCTGCGCGCCGGATTCCCCCGCCGCCGTATCAATCTGCACGGCAACAACAAATCGCGCGAGGAGTTGGAACTGGCTGTCTCGCGGGGCATCGGGCATATCGTGGTGGACAACTTCCTGGAGATCGAGATGCTGGCGGCGGTCACCCGCGAGCAGAACCGGAAGATCGCGGTCCTGATCCGCGCCACGCCCGGCGTAGACCCCGATACACACAAGTTCATCAGCACCGGGCAGGCGGACACCAAATTCGGCTTCAATATCACAGACGGCTCTGCGCTGGAAGCCGTGCGGCGCGTGACGGCGATTCCCTCGCTGATCTTCGACGGCATTCACTGTCATGTCGGGTCGCAGCTTCTCGACACGGAGGCGCATGAAGGCGCGGTGGACGCGATGATCGGGCTGATGCAGGAGATCCATCGCGAGACGAGTACGGTCTGCAATATCGTCAATATCGGCGGCGGGCTGGGCGTGCGCTATCGCAGCATCCATCAGCCGCCTACCTATGGGGAGTTTGCCGAAACGGTGACCGGCCGCATGAAAGCCGCTCTCGACGCTGCCGGACTGCCCTACCCGATCCTCCAGCAAGAGCCGGGACGGGCATTGATCGGGGAGGCGGGAACCACGCTCTACACCGTCGGCGCTATCAAAACCGTGCCGATCACGCAGGCTCCGGGAACGCGCACTTATGTGGCGGTGGACGGAGGACTGTCGGACAATCCGCGCCCGCAGCTCTATGACGCGGTCTACGAGGTGGTTGTCGCCAATCGCGCCCATGTTCCTCACGATCAGACCGTCACCATCGCCGGGAAGCACTGCGAGACCGATGTTCTGATCTGGGATGCCAAAGCCGCGCCCATGCAGCCGGGCGACATTCTCGCAGTGCAGACGACCGGAGCCTACAACTACGCGATGGCGAGCAACTACAACCGGTTTCTGCGTCCGGCGGTGGTTCTGGTGAACGAAGGGCAGGCGGACCTGATCGTTGAGCGGGAGAGCCTGCCGGACCTTTTGCGCAAAGATCGCGTTCCGGCGCGGCTGCGCCGAAACGCGCCGCGAGGCGCTTCCAGAACGCGCTCGTAAGCGGAAAAGACTCCTGTCGCGTTTTTCCGGAAATGCCAGAAACGCAGTCTTTTCCGGCTCCTTTTACGTATAGCAGGATGTAAACCTTCGCGGCAGGAAGCAGGCAAATCGGTATGGGTGATTTTAACATTCAGACGTTTATCTTGACGATGGCGGTTCTGGTGATCGCCATTACGATCCACGAGTTCGCGCACGCCATCACCGCGGATCGGCTGGGCGACCCGACTCCGCGCAGTCAGGGGCGTATCTCCCTGTTTCCGACGGATCATCTCGATCCGCTTGGAACGGTGATGATGGCGCTCTCCTCCTTCTTCGGATTCGGCATCGGCTGGGGAAAGCCAGTCATGACCAATCCGGGCAACTTTCGGAATCCGCGCCGGGACAGCGCCATCGTGGCGGTCGCCGGACCGATCTCCAACGTGCTGCAAGCCATCGTCTTCGCGCTCATCATCCGGGCGATGGGCGGCGTAGATCCCACCACGCAGATGGGTCTGTTCCTGACGATGGGAGTTATCGTCAACCTCAGCCTCGCCTTCTTTAACCTGATCCCGATTGCGCCGCTGGACGGACACTGGATCATGACGGCGATTCTGCCCTACGAGCAGGCGATGGCGTATCGCGACTGGATGCTGCGATACGGTCCCCTGCTGTTTCTGGGATTGATCTTTTTCGGACGCCCGATCCTTCAGATGATTGTCGGACAGCCGACCTTCTTCTTTGCGCGGCTGCTGCTGACAGGTCTGTAACCTGCCTCACCTCTATCTTGATTCGGGAGTGATTCGTTTGCCATCGAAACGTCTGTTGAGCGGAATGCAGCCGACCGGAGACGCGGGGCTGCATATCGGGAACCTGGAGGGCGCGCTGCGGCAGTGGGTGCGCCTGCAGGATGAGTACGAGATGTACTGCTGCATTGTGGACTGGCACGCGCTGACCACAATGTACGACAACACGCAGGCGATCGCCCCGAAAGCGCGCGAAGTCGCCGCCGAGTATATTGCAGGCGGTCTCGATCCGCAAAAGTGCGCCATCTTCCTGCAGTCGCATATCAAAGAACACGCGGAGCTTCACCTGCTGCTCTCGATGGTAACTCCTCTTGGATGGCTGGAGCGCGTCCCGACCTTCAAAGAGAAGCGCGATATGCTGGATGAGAAGGGCGGCGGCGATGAGTCGGTCTCCTACGGGCTGCTGGGCTATCCTGTCCTGCAGGCGGCGGATATTCTCGCCTACCGCGCGCACGCCGTGCCGGTCGGGAAGGATCAGGCGGCGCACCTGGAGCTATCGCGGGAGATCGCCCGGCGTTTCAATCGTCTCTACGGCGAGGTCTTCCCGGAGCCGCAGGCGGTCATTAACGAGATGACCGCCGTCGTTCCCGGGCTGGATGGACGCAAGATGAGCAAGAGTCTGGGCAACGCCATCTATCTCTCGGATGACGCCGATACGGTCGCAAAAAAAGTGATGTCGGCTTTCACCACGCCCACCAAGATCAAAAAGACGGATCCCGGCGTACCGGAAAACTGCGTCGTCTGCCAGCTTCGCCGCCTCTATGCCCCCGATCACTACTCCGTCTCCTGGGAGGAGTGCCGCAGCGGAGCGCGAGGATGCGTGCAGAGCAAGCGTGAACTGATCGAGATTCTTAATGCGGAACTGGAGCCGATCCGCTGCCGACGACAGGAGCTTCTGGACGACCCCGCCCAACTGGAGAAGTGCTTGCAACAGGGCGCGGAGCGCGCCCGTGCCGCCGCTGCCGACACGATGACCGCCGTGCGTCAGGCGATGAATCTGCGCTGAGCCGACAGCGCATCCCCCTTCTGCGCTGGATGGCGTATACAGTGATCCCAGCGCGCCCGATAGCGGCGCAGACGATAGCTTCCCTCTACCACGCTCTCACTTATCGCACTCTCGCCCTGCATACCGAACCCTCCGCGCGCTGCGAGATGGACGGAGCGGCAGGCCGTCTGCTGCGTTGACTCTCCAGACGGCCTGTGGTACAATTTCGGGCGACAAATGTTTCCAGTTATTGGAGGAAAAGCGCGTGGAAGTCGAACTGATTGAGGTCACGCAGATCGTCGAAGACCCCGACCAGCCTCGCAGGCATCATGACGTAGAGGGACTGAAAGGACTGGCGGACAGCATCCGCCAGCACGGAATGCTGCAGCCGATCTCCGTCCTGCCGCTGGCGAATGTCAACATGTATAAGATCATCACCGGCGAGCGGCGCTGGCGGGCGGCGCAGATTGCCGGTCTGGAGGTCATTCCCTGCATCGTTCGCCGCGTCGAGCCGGAAGACGCGCTCACGGAGCAGTTGATCGAAAACATTCAGCGCGAAGACCTTCAGCCGCTGGAGAAGGCGCAGGCGCTTGCCGCGATAAAAAGACATCTGGAGGCGACGAACCGGGAGATCAGCGCGCGCCTTGGCGTCTCCGAGCGCACCGTCAGCTATCTGCTGGATCTGCTGGAACTGCCGCAGGAGATCGGAGAGCAGGTCGTCTCCAGCCCCAATCGCCCTGCCGACGGACAGATCACCGAAAAACATGCCCGTTTTCTCAAGCAGTTGAACGACCAGCCGGAACTGCAAACCGCCGTCGTCGAAAAGATTCGTAATGAGCGAATCAACAGCGATCACACCGGTAAGCTGGTGCGGGCGCTGCGACAACGCCCGGAGCGCGCCGAAGAGATTCTCTCCTCTCCAACCGACCATCTGGTGCAGTTCTTCCGGGAGACTCCGGTTCTGGAGGAGCTTCCCGAAGAGCCGGATGCCGCAGTCACTCTGAGCGACCATGCACAGCGAATCATCGCCTTCCTTCCCAACCTCGACGCCATCCGCCCGATGGAACTCACGCATCCTGAAATCCGGCAGGTTCAGGACGCGCTGACCTCGCTCAAGCTGGCGGTCGAAGGGCTGTTGCGAGAGTGCAAGCTGGAACTGGGCGAAAAAATCTAACAACGGTAGCTCTACCC
>CAYSDM010000082.1:0-15445 GCA_964429855.1 uncultured Chthonomonadaceae bacterium | reverse complement strand
TGCTGAACCGGCGACAGGCTCCGTAAACAGCCGTTTCTTTCAAGAAAGACGGAGGAGTGAAACCGATGCAAAAAGGAAACAGGTGGCTTGGGCTGCTGTTTGTTGCAGCGATGACATTGGCGATCACCGGCTGCCCGAAAGAGAAACCTGCTGCGCCGACCGGAGGGCAGACCGGCGGGACCGGCTCCAGCACACCGGACAGCGGGCGCAAGAAACGTATCGCGGTTATCCCGAAGGGGACCGCACACTCTTTCTGGCAGACGGTGCTGGCAGGAGCGCAAGCCGCCGGGCAGGAAGAAAACGTAGAGATTATCTGGCAGGGACCGTCGGGCGAGACCGACATCACCGGGCAAATTAACCTGGTGCAGAACCAGATCAATGCCGGGGTGGATGGAATCGTGCTGGCTGCTACCGATGCCAAATCGCTCCTCAAGCCGGTGCAGGATGCGATGTCTAAAAATATCCCGGTCGTAACCATCGACTCCGGACTGAGCGAACCGATCTCGCTCAGCTATATCGCGACCAATAATGTCGAAGGCGGACGACAGGCGGCGGACGCGCTGGCGAAAGCCATCGGAGAGAAAGGCAAAGTGGGACTGCTGATCTTCCTCAAAGGGGCGCGCTCCTCTGATGAGCGGGAGCAGGGCTTCATCGAGGGGCTGAGAAAGTATCCCAACATTCAGTTGGTATCCACTCTCGACATTCAGAGCGACCCGCAGAAAGCGCTGGAGATGACGCTCAATATGCTGAATGCGCATCCCGATCTGGTGGGCATCTTCGCCGCCAATGAGCCGGGAGGAGTAGGCGCGGCGAACGCGCTCCGACAGCGCAAACTGACCGATAAGGTGAAGCTGGTAGCATTCGATGCATCGGAGGATCAGATCAAGTCGCTGAACGAGGGCGTCATTCAGGCGCTCGTTGTCCAGGATCCTTTCAAGATGGGCTATCTGGGAGTCAAGACGGTGATGAAGGCGATCCGAAAGGAGACCCTCAGCGAAAAGTTCATTGACAGCGGGGTAGTAGTGGTCAACAAGGAAAACATTAATACGGAGCCGATTCAGAAACTTCTCTACCCGCAGGGCAAGAAGTAAATTTATTCGTGCTAAAGAAGAGGTTTCACGGTATAATGGTCTGGCGGACGGTAAGAATGCCGCCGTCTGTTAGACCATTCCTTTCGGTTCACTCTACGGAAAAGCGCGTGAAGCAGAACGTCTATATCTACTTTCTGACAGGGTGTCTTCTGCTGGCGGCTATGTGCGCGGCAGTCGGGCTGGGGCAGGATACAAAGGCGGAGACGATATCGGCGGATCAGGCCGCTTTCTTTGAGAAACGGGTTCGCCCGTTGCTCTACAATCGCTGTTTCTCCTGTCACGGGGATAAGCAGCAGCAGGGCGGTCTGCGCCTCGATTCGCTGTCAGCGATACTCAAAGGCAACGCCTCGGGCCCGGCGTTGGTTCCGGGTAAGCCGGATGAGAGCCTGCTGGTGCATGTGATCCGCTACGACCACCGCGTAAAGATGCCTCCGACCGGTAAACTGAAGAACGAGGAGATCAATACGCTTGTCGAATGGGTGAAGATGGGCGCGCCCTGGCCCGGCGCAAAGCCTGAGGAGTCGGGACGCCCCGCCGTTCGAGCAGGCGAATTCACCATCACGGAGGCGAATCGGCGATTCTGGGCGTTTCGTTCGGTTCGCAAGCCCGCGCCGCCTCCCGTAAAAAACATCGGCTGGGTGAAGTCTCCCATGGATCGCTTCATTCTGGCGAAACTGGAGGAGAAAGGGCTTACCCCCGCGCCGCGTGCGGAAAAACGCGCCCTTCTGCGCCGGGTCTATTTTGACCTGATCGGTCTGCCGCCCCGTCCCGAAGAGGTACAGGCATTTATGGCGGATCGGTCTCCGGACGCGCTGGCAAAGGTGGTGGATCGGCTGCTGGCATCGCCGCACTATGGCGAGCGCTGGGCACGGCACTGGCTGGATGTTGCCCGTTACGCGGACTCCAACGGGCTGGATGAGAATCTGGCGTTTGGAAATGCGTGGCGCTATCGTGACTATGTGGTGAATGCATTCAATCAGGACAAGCCCTACAACCAGTTCATCACGGAACAGCTTGCGGGCGATCTGATGCCGACGGACAATGACGATCTTCGGAACGAACGCCTGACCGCCACCGGCTTCCTGTCACTGGGTCCCAAAGTGCTGGCGGAACAGGATAAGCCGAAGCTTGTCATGGATATTGTGGATGAGCAGATTGAGGTGACCAGCAAGGCATTTATGGGGCTGACCGTCGCCTGCGCCCGATGTCACGACCACAAATTCGATCCCATCTCCACGAAAGACTACTACGCGCTGGCAGGGATCTTCAAAAGCACGCGCACCATGCGAGACCTCGGGTTTGTTTCGCGAGTGCATGAGCGACCGTTAATGACGAAGGCTTTTCGGGAGGAGCGGGCTGCATATGCGAAGCGGCTTGCCGCCGCGCAGGAGAGCCTCAAGTCCGCAAAAGAGAAGGGTGATGCGCAACTCCTCTCCCTGCTTCAGCGAGATCGAGAGAGGCTGATCGCGGCAGGATGGGAACTGGCGCAGCAGCCTCCGGTCGTTTCGGTTGCAGACAAACCGGCGCAGCCCGGCGAACCTCCCCGAATCTTGATTGAAGCCGAAAAGTACGATCGCGGCAACGTCAATCGCGATTTTGTCACCTACGGGCAGGGGATCGGCGTCATTCACAGTCCGGGTACGCCTCCCGACTTTGCGGAATGGGACGTGAATCTTCCTCAAACCGGCGTATTTCAGATCGAACTGCGCTATGCGGCGGCAGAATCGCGTCCTGTTCGAATGCTGCTGAACAGTCGCCTGATTCGGGACAATACCGCCGGGCAGGTGACGGGAAGCTGGCAGCCCGAGGGGCAGCGGTGGGAGGCGCAGGGGCGTTTCCGGCTTCAGGCAGGCAAAAATACGCTTCGTATCGAGCGCGCCTCCTATATTCCCCACTTCGACAAGATCCTGCTGGTTCCGATATCGGCATCGGGAACGACGGTTCGCACTGTAGAGGAGATTGCGGAGGATCATGGCGTCTCCGTCGGGTTGGCGCAGTTGACAGCGAAACGGATCCGCGAGGGGAAGTTCGAGAGTCTCGAAGCCGCCCGCCAAGCCTGGAGCAGCAACCCGGCACTCAGCGCGCTTCCGGACAAGCCGGAGGAGTACTACCCGGATACTGCGCGCGCCGATTTCCAAAAGGCAGAAGGTGTGCTGAAAGAGGTTCAGGCGAAAGCGCCGTCTCCTCCGATGACGCTGGCGGTCGAAGATGGAACCGTAGAAAATGTGCGGGTGCATCTTCGGGGCAGCACGCTGACCCTGGGCGATACGGTTCCGCGTCGGTTCGTCACCATTCTGGCAGGCGAATCGCAGCCCGCGCTGCCTCAGAAGAGCAGCGGGCGTCTGGAACTGGCGCAGTGGCTTACCTCCCCGAAGCATCCGCTGACCAGCCGCGTGCTAGTCAATCGTGTCTGGCAGATCTATTTCGGGCAGGGACTTGTGAGAACCCCGGATAACTTCGGGCTTCTCGGAGAGCGTCCGACTCACCCGGAACTGCTAGACTGGCTGGCAGCAACGTTTATGGAGCAGGGATGGTCGCTGAAAAAGCTGCACAGGACAATTATCCTGTCCAATGCTTACCAGATGAGTGTGGCGAATAATCCGAAAGCGCAGAAGGAAGACCCGGATAATCGGCTGCTATGGAGAATGAACCGCAGACGGCTTCAGGCGGAGGCGGTTCGGGACGCAATTCTGAGCGTCTCCGGCAAACTCGATCCTGCCGTCGGCGGCAGCCTGCTGACCACGCCGAATAACGATTATGTGACCAACGATCAATCGGGCAATAGCGCGGGATACAACAGTCCCCGACGGAGCATCTACCTGCCGATCATTCGTAATGCGCTCTATGATATGTTCCAGGCGTTCGATATGGGCGATCCCTCGACCGTCAACGCGCAGCGCGCCACGACGATTGTCGCATCACAGGCGCTCTTTCTGATGAACAGTCCCTTTGTGCTGGATCAGTCGCGTCACTTTGCGGAGAGCCTGCTTGCCAGCGCCGGCATGGAGGATTCTGCCCGTTTGCGTCTTGCCTATCTGCGCGCGCTGGGGCGTTCGCCCTCGCCTGTAGAATCAGCCCGAATGCTGGACTACCTGCGACGTTACGAGGCTGGGCTGGCTGGCAGCGAACCGGATGTAGTCAAACGGCGGCTGGCGACATGGCAGAGCGTCTGTCAGATACTTTTTGCATCCAATGAGTTTATCTATCTGAACTAGTAGATCGTCAAGGTAGTTTGGCGCATATCATTCTGAGCGCAGTACGGATGTCATTCTGAGCGAAGCGAAGAATCTTAAGATGTCTCGCTGCGCTCAACAAGACTGCCAGGCTATGCAACTATCCTATACCTTGAAGAAGAACTAGCCGGGGAGAAAGATGCCAAAACAACCGCACTTCATACAGCCGATGACGCGCCGGGAGATGCTGGCTCAATGCTCCGCCGGATTCGGTATGCTGGCGCTGGCGGCGTTGATGGGAGAGGAGGCGATTGCCGCCGATTCCGCGAAGAACCCGCTGGCTCCGAAAAAGCCCCACTTTCCCCCGCGCGCGAAGCGAATCATCTTTCTGTTCATGCACGGCGGCCCCTCTCAGGTGGACACCTTTGATCCCAAGCCGCTGCTCATTCGCGATCACGGAAAACCCTATCCCGGTAACAAGCCTCGCGTACAGTTTGCGCAGACGGGTAATCTGCTGAAGTCGCCCTGGGAGTTTCGGAAGTACGGGCAGAGCGGTATCGAGGTCAGCGACCTGTTCCCGCATGTCGGGGGCTGTGTGGACGATCTCTGCGTGATTCGTTCGCTTCATGGCGACAACACGGCGCACGGCGGCGCGCTGCTGCAGCTTCATACCGGCTCCGATACCTTTGTGCGTCCCAGTATGGGATCGTGGCTGACATATGGACTGGGAACCGAAAACCAGAACCTGCCGGGCTTCATCACGATCTGCCCGACGCTGGGACACGGAGGCGTGCAGAACTGGTCGAGCGCTTTTCTTCCCGCCGTCTATCAGGGGACGCCTATCGGCAACGCAAGCATCCCGGCGGAGAGAGCGGCAATCAACTATATCAAGAATCCGCAGACACCGCGCGATCTTCAGCGACTCCAGATGGATATGCTGAAAACCCTGAACGAGGAGCAGCTTCGCCATTTCGGGCACGATCCCGCGCTGGAGGCGCGTATCGAGACTTTTGAGCTTGCCTACCGTATGCAGACGGTCGCGCCAGAACTGATGGACATCTCGAATGAGAGTCGGGAGACGCTCAAACTCTACGGCATCGGAGAGCAGCCTACCGATAACTTCGGGCGTCAATGCCTGATGGCGCGCCGGTTCGCAGAGCGCGGCGTGCGTTTCATTCAATGTACGCACAGCTACAAATGGGATCAGCATGGCGATCTTCGCAGCGGACACTCCAACAATGCCCGCGAGGTGGACAAGCCGATTGCCGGACTCCTCAAAGACCTGAAGGCGCGAGGGCTGCTGAAAGATACGCTGGTGCTGTGGGGAGGAGAGTTCGGGCGCACGCCGACCGCGCAGGGGGATGATGGGCGCGACCACAATCCGCACGGTTACACGATGTGGATGGCGGGAGGCGGCGTAAAAGCCGGTTTCGTCTACGGCGCGACGGACGACTACGGTTACTACGCGGTGGAAGATAAAGTCCATCTTCACGATCTGCACGCCACGCTCTTACATCTGTTCGGGCTGGACCATGAACGGCTGACCTATCGCTATGGCGGGCGCGACTTCCGTCTGACCGATGTTTTTGGAAAGGTGGCAAAGGGCATTCTGGCTTAAAGAAGACAGGATCCCAGAAATGAGAGAGGGGAGCGCAGACGCGCTCCCCTCTCCATTTTCATTGCGAAGAGAATGAGACGGCATAATCTACGGATGGAAGCGAGGGAGATCAGTGACCCAGTTCGCCCTCGCGCTCCATCTCGCCGATCTGGATGTCAATATCCTTGCGTTCGTCAATCTTGGCGATCTTGCCGTCACGAATGTAGACGATCCGGTCAGAGACATCGAGCATCTTCAGGTCGTGGGTCGCCGAGATAATAGTGACGCCCTGTTCCTTGTTGAGCTTCTTCAGCAGTTCGATAATCTCAGTTCCGGTCTTCAGGTCGAGGTTGCCGGTCGGCTCATCCGCCAGGATGATGGACGGGTTGTTTGCCAGAGAACGGGCGATGGCGACGCGCTGCTGCTGACCTCCCGATAGCTCGGAAGGTTTGTGATGCAGACGTTCACCCAGTCCCACGATGTTGAGAAGTTCGATGCCGCGCTCGATGCCGTCGTCCGTGGGCATTCCGGCGAAGACCGTCGGCAGCGTCACATTTTCCAGCGCGGTCATAACGGGAATCAGGTTAAAGGTCTGGAAGATGTATCCGATGGTATGGCAGCGCAGATAGGCAAGCTCCTGCGCGTCCAACTGCGCCATGTCCACGTCGTTGATGAAGACGGAGCCGGAGGAGGGGCGATCCAGTCCTCCAATGGCGTTGAAGAGCGTGGATTTGCCCGATCCGGACGGTCCCATGATCGAGATATATTCGCCTTCATAGATATCCAGATCCACTCCGTTGAGAGCGCGGACCGTCTGGTCACCCATCGTATACTCTTTGATGAGTCCTTTCGTTCGGACGATATACTGGCTTGCCATAGCCGACTTTCCTTTTCGCAATGAGTTGTTGTGAGGGCTGTTCAGCAGGTGACAGCCGTTTGTCAATCGTTAAATCTCCACGCGCAGAGCGGCGGACGGAGGCATCTTCGCGGCGCGAATAGCGGGGAAGATGGTTGCCAGGAAGGTGAGCAGCGTTCCGATGAAAACGGAGAGGAGCATCAGCATCAGACTTGACTTCCAGAACTGCCCCGAGAACGCAACGGTTCCCTGCGTGAAGAGGTTGATGACGCTGATGAGCAGCCATCCGAGTAAGAAGCCCAGGACGGAGGCGATAAATCCAAGCAGGCTGGATTCGATAAAGAACAGCTTAACGATAAAGGAGTCCAGCGCGCCAAGACACTTCATTGTGCCGATCTCTTTATACCGCTCCGTGACCGACATCAGCATGGAGTTGGTAATGCCAACCGTACAGACCAGCAGACCCATGATTGAGAGCCAGAGCATCCGGTTATCAGAAGCCTGTTTCTCCTCCTGATTCTCGTCCAGACTGGCGATCAGGCGAGTGTCCTCGATGGTCGGCGTGCGCTGGTTGGAGTCTATTTCGGCTTTGATCCGGGCGACGTAGCTCTTCTGGATATTGGCGAACTCGCCCGCCATGCGAACCGAGGAAAAGAAGGCGATTCCCAGAAAGATGCCCATCGCGGTAATCATGGATCGCCAGAAACGTATCTTGATGCTCTTAAAGCTGATCTCTATCGCCTTCTTCAGCGGAAGTTGAATCTGGCGTCCAATACCGCCTCTGGGTTGCGTTCTCTGCGCCTGATCCACACTCATTTGCTTTTCCCCTTACGCTCATAAAAACCAATCAGTCGGCGTTCCGCCAGAGTCTGAAGGTAGGTCGTGACCGATATTTCGACCTCGCGACGGTTCATTTTGTATTGATTGCACGTTCGCTGAACAATGCTCTCGACGCTGTGTTCGCCATCGCACAGGCTCCAGACGAACGTGCCGACTTCATCCAACTGTGTGCCGCGCGCCTCCGGCAGTCGAAACCAGAATCCCACAATGCGGCCAATCCGATCCTTGCGGCGCGGTATTGTCAGGATCGCCTCGCCGTTTTCGGTGGTCTCCCATTCTATCACGGGATTGCGCACCGGGCGCAGTCGAAAGACCTGCTGTCGGTCCATCGGTGGAGGGACGCGCAAAAAGGGAACAAAGCGTCCCAGCGAAGATCGGAGACGGTAGGTTAATGGCATTCGCATCGCGCCATCACCTCCTCCAGCAGCCCCTTCGTGCGAACATTGTGCCAGACCTGAATGCCGTATATCTTATTCGTCTCTTCACACTCCCAGACGCAGACGGCGTAGCGCGTCGCGGGACGAAACGTGAAAAGCGCATCGCGCATGGCGCGCAGCCAGTCCAGCGGATGTCTCGCCTTTCCTTGCGCGATCCAGCCCGTATGCTCCTGCAGGGTCGCTGCCTGCTTCTCAGCGCGAGTGGAACGGGTCGGGTAGGTCACATCCATCCACTCTTCCAGAGAGAACTTCTTGCGCACGACGTTCGCCAGTCCCCACCGCTCGATCACGATGCGTTCGGCGCGCCGCTCGAACTCCAGTTTCAGGTAACCGGACATTAATTTCTGGCTTTTGAGGGAAAAGTCCTCCGGCACGCCCGCCACCATATCGTACAGTGCCCAGGTTGTCCATCCCTCCTGCGGGTGATCGCAGAGCGAACCAAACATCTCCGAGGCGATATCTGCCAGATTGTCCTTCTTCTGCCCGACGACCTGCGCGATCACCACGCGCCGACAGGTTTTGCAGTACCATATCTTGCCCTGTCCCTGTCCCTGTCCGCTCCAGGTGAAGTGATGCGCGATACGCTCCCCATTTGCCTCCACGGTCTCCGGCTTGATCTTGCTCTCGAACGCCTTTTTCTCTTTGCGCGCCTGCTTTTCCGTCTGTTTCAGGAAGCTCTCCAGCATCTGCCGGATGTCCGGGATCTTCTCCTCCCGGGGCGCGGCAGGACGGACAAGACGCCATAGCCGTACCATCCAGTCGCCAAGCGTGATCGGCTTTCGGACGTTGGGGCTGTTCCATTTAATCTGGACGAACATCGTTCCGGGGGAGTCGACCTTCAGGTAGCCGTTGTCGCGCTCCATGGAAAACCCGGTGATATTCCACTCTGCCGGCAGGGTGAAGCGAACTCCCTGCCAGCCAATCAGTGTTCGCGGGGCGCTTGCCTGTTTAAGTTGTGTTTTTGAGGCCATAAGTCTCCGAACAGGTTCGTCTGTTTTGATCTATGTGAGTAATGAAGCGGATATGTTCACTTTGGAATCGTAACCGTCAGCGCGCTGGCATCGCTTTCGCTGTACATCTTAACATGACCATCCACAAAGCCAATGGAGTTCTTCGCCTCAGACCTGTTACGGTGACGGGGTGGCGACGGCAGGCTGGGCATGGAATCCTGCGCGTTTTTCTGTCCCGACGACGATTCGAAGATCATGACGATATCTTGCGGCGACGAAATGGTACCAAGTGATTCACCGACGACATTCTCATTGAAGGCGTATCCATACAACGATTGATCGCTGACCGAGGGACAGTGATGGAGTTCTTCATTCTTTGTATAGGGAATGATCGCATCCGTCCATGAATTGGGAAGCGGAAAGACCTCGTCATAGTCCTGAGAGTACATCAGGGTTCCCAGGCTTAGCTGTTTGATGTTAGAGACGCAGATGGTTGCCTTTGCCTGTTCGCGCGCATTGCTGGCAGAAAAATAGAGCAGCGTGAAGATACCGGCGACTGCAATCACAGAAAGGCATCCGCATCCGATGAGAACCCATGCCCATACAGGCAGTCCTCCGGGAGGGGGCGGCGCTGTATAGAAAGGCGGTGGCTCTGCAGGCGGGGGCTGCATACCTGTCTCCTATTCTCACCCAGTTATGGTGGATTGGCGTTTATAGAATCCAGTTTAATCCGTCCACTTCCGTCCGCATAGCCGATAAAGTTGCCGGTTCTGGAAGGCGTTCCCTGTCGGGATTTCGTGCGATGCCTGCCCGGAACCGGTAACGATGCTGCCGAATCGAATGCGCTGCGCGTCAGGTTCGTTGAATCGTAGACCAGCGGCGTCTTCTCCGGCGACGCCATCCTGCTCTTTTCCTGCTGTGCCGCCTCACGGTTCATGGCATATCCGTAACGCTCCCGTCCGGGACGGCCGACAGTCGGACAGTGGTATCGGTGATTGCCCTCCATATAGAAGGAGAGGCTGTCCATCCACTGTTCCGCGCGCGGATAGCGATCCTCATAATCGTCGGCGTACATCCGCATCCCGCGTGTCATACGGAAAACGTTGCTCTGGCAGTTCACCGATTCGCTGATCTGACGATAGGGCAGCAGCAGCCCGGTCACCAGCCAGAGAAAGCCGTAAATTCCCAGCACCGCCAGAGCGCAGCAGCCAGAGAATCTCCAGAACCAGGCGCGGGAGGCGTTCTCTTCCAGACGCAATTTCGCCTCCTACTTCGGCGATTCGTTTTTGACCTGCCCATCCGCGTAGACCACATTATTCCGCCCCATATGGCGTCCCGGTCGCGGAAGGCTGGTCAGACTGTCATGGGCATCTTTTTGCAGGTTCGAAGAGTCATAAAAGAGCGGCGTGCTAGAAGGATTAGCAATTTCTCGGAACCGTTTGCCTCCCAGCGCCGAGTTCATAGCGTATCCATACAGATTGGCATTTGCCGCGTCGGGACAGCGCAGTATCTCCTCTTCGGCAAAAGGCTGCGTCGGATCGGTCAGCGCAGTCATCCAGCGATCCGCCGGAGGCAGGCAGTCATCATAACTGTCAGCGTAGAATCTCGCGGCGTCATACAGTTTTTTCAGCCTGTCCGGGCAGGTCTTGTTCCGGGCAGGCTCATAGGGAACCCGCGCCGCCTGAATCTGCTGATAGACGTTCCAGACATCCTGCACCTTCGGGATAAACCAGCCCAGCCCAGCCAGAAGAAGGAGAAACCCTCCTGCGCCGGCGCCTCGTCCTTCCGCGCCGAGCAGCGCTCCGCCGATGATCGCTGCCGCCGTAACCGGAGCCAGCAGCCAGAGCGGACCTGGAAAGATGGTGGTGTCGCCTACTTTGAACTCCGAGCGCGATAGAAAAAAGAACACGCCGATCCACATCAAGGCGCAGACAGCGGATATCGCGAAGGCGCGTACCGGAATACGGGCTTTGCGCCCGCCGACAAAACCGGCGATAAACGGTCCCAGTATTAACAGAGGAGCCAGCAGGATGGAGAGCCCGAACATCCACCCTGCCGCCGCGCCGGAAGTCCCTCGTTTTTCGGCTGGCTCCTGAAAACTCATCTTGTCAGAAAGGAAGGTAGTTAACCGACTTGGCGATCAGCGCCAGCGCAATCGCCGCCATCGCGATCAGACCGGTTCCGCAGGCAAAGCCCGCCAGAAGCACCGGCGAGAACTTCACCCAGTTTTCCTGTCCGAACCGCTTCGCAAAGTAGCGTTTTCCAAGCCATGCGCCGAAGAAGGTTGGTATTGTATCTGCCGGGAAGGCTCCCGATCCTCCCACCATGCCGTAAAAGAAGAGGCTGGGTATTCGGAACACCGAACAGGCTCCATACAGCAGCAGTCCGGCTCCCCATCCGCCTGCGATTCGGTTCAGGTTGATCCCTTCCAGCACCCACTTCGGGCCATCGGGTTTGTTGATCGTCTGGAACATTGCCTGGAACGTGGCGATGAGGGGCCAGAAGCGCTGCGCGTAGGGATGCTGTGACGACGGTATGGCGCTTGTATGCCAGAAGAACGCCCAGAAGATAAACGACGAAACCAGAAAGATCGGCAGTACCAGGAATTCGACCTTCACCACGCTGGTAAACTTCGTCCCGGTCAGCTCGACCTCGCGGAAACGCTGCGCCGCGCCTCCGAAGTCGCTGAGCGGTATCGGCGCATACCAGATATCCACATGGGGATAGCCACTCTTCATGATCGAGGCTTCTCGCAGGAACGGGAACGAGACGCCTCCTCCGGTCAGTCCCACCATGCGCGCGCTGATAAAGGAGTTGATCGGAGTCCAGATCAGTCCAAAGAAGATCAGGATACCCCAGTTGAACTGATGCCCGTTCAGTCCCAGCAGAAACTGAGTCAGACCGATGTAGAAGCAGGTAATGATGAACCAGACTGCCAGCGGAATCCATATCTTGATATCGCCGCGCCCGGCGGGAGTCTCCGCGAACAGTCCGCGTCCCTTCATCTCCCTCCGCAGGCTTCCGAGCGCCTTGATGACATGGATGATACCGATGGTTGCCACCGCAAGCTGAAGACCAATACCGACCGACATCCAGAACTTAATGTCCGTAGCCTGCCGGGTATAGAAAGCGTCCATGCCGCGCGTCCAGCCGCCGTCTGCTGAGGAGCCGAACGCGCCTACTCCGCTCAGAATACTGGGCATGGGGAATAGTCGGCAGAAGATCGAGCCGACCATCGCTCCCGCCACAATCGGGTAGGGGATCACGAAGCCGGTCAACACTTTGCCGAGGTCCCCGGAGATTCCCGTGATCGCTCCAGGCAGGATCGTCTCCGTGCTGGTGGTCAGGTCAAAAAATGGAATAGGTATCAGCGTCAGAGCGCGATTGAAGACGACTCCCGTAAAGACCGGAATCGCGATATAGAAGAAACCGAAGACAAGACCTGCCACCGTTCCAATGGAGAAGACTCGCCATCGCCACGACTCCTCTTTACTGGCGGCTTCCGCCAGCGCCGTTGCGCCGGAGGCGGCGACGGGAGCCATCGGGAACGGCAGACGCTCCACATCCGACGTTACGCGGAAGAGAACGTAGCCCATGCTCATCCAGTTCAGGCGTCCCAGCACCTCTCCGATCAGGAGTAGAACGATCGGGATCGCCCAGTCAGGATGGAAGAAGGTACGCTGCGTGAGCGCGGCGGAACCAGCCGGGGGAACCACCCAGGTGGGTATCTCGCTGGCTACCAGTCCCGCCTGCGGAGCCTGACGGAAATACTGGTTCCACATCAGGTATCCGAAGGGACCCCCTGAAATGCCGCGATCCGCCAGCAGGACGTGAGACAACATCGAGGCTACGTAGAAGAGGATATAGACCTCCTGCCGTTTCATTGGCAGGAAGGAGCGGCGCATCACCTCCGCAAACAGCACAATGGTGACCCATTCCGCCGCTGGACCCAGTCCCTGTCCCGCCACCAGTCCCAGATAGAGCGCTCCCGGCAGCATAATAAAGCCGACAAAGAGCGCGCCAACAATGGTCTTGGCGGTAAACCCTTCTGCGTATTGAATAGGTTGATTTTCTCTGCCTTCCTCCGCAGAGGTCTCTTCTACACGCGATCGCGCTTGTGCAATGTCATCAATAGCCAAGCGATGTCTCCTTTTCGTCTGGAGCCGAGAGGGGGAGGAGGTAACCGGAGTTACCTCCTTCTGCGCTCTACTTGACTCCCAGTTTATCGAGCGCCGCCTTCATCCCATTCGGATTGAAACCGACGCTGCGAAAGACGACCTTTCCATTTGAGTCCAGCACATAGTTGGTGGGATACGCCTGCACTCCATACTTGCCTGCCGTCCCGTAGTCCTTGTTGCCCTCGTTGTCCATCCCGATCAGAAAGCTGAACTTGCCCTCCGCCACATACTTGTTGATCACCTCTCTGGAGTCGCCGCTGTTGACGGCGATCAGTTCCAGTCCTCTGTCTTTGAGTTGGGCGTACATCTCTTGCAGGTGAGGAAACTCCTCACGGCAGGCTCCTCAGCCATAGAACCAGAAGTTGACGATGAGAGCTTTCTTGCCTCGGAGGGCCTCGCTGAGAGCGATCTGTCCTCCGGCGGGAGAGGGAAGGGTGAAGTTGGGAGCCTCTTGACCCACTGGCACGAGCTTCGCCTCATAGTTGGGCGGCTCATAGAGTTTCGCCGTCTTCGGCGGGTTAAAGGCGAAATTCCTGGCTGTCAGCGCGATGTTCAGGCGAATATTCGTGAGTCGGTTGGTCTGCTTCGATACCTGGCTCTCACCCAGATGCATCTCCATCTCTGCGCGGTGTATCAGGCTGTCCTTCTTCCCGACCGCATAGACGACCACGCGGTTCGGGTTTTTCATCTCCGCTTTGACGAGGTGGCAGTCAATACCGGCAACCACCTCACTGCGGATGTACGTTGCGGATAGTCTCGAGAGGTTTTTCGCCCCTCCGAAAAACCCGTCTATCTCGCCTTCCCACTGACCGTTAAGCTCGGTCGGATTCTTGTCCAGCGGCATCTTAAAGTAGACCGGCTGCCCGTCCGCATAGCTGTAGTAGTTTTTTCCGTCCGCCACATACAACGGTGCGTTGCGTCCCTTCATCTCCACTCGCAGATAGTTGGGCTTCATCGCCAGCACTTTCCCCTGAGTGGCCGAAGGAGCGCGTCCCGGCATTTCAACGCGAGTGGAGATTTCCGCAGAGAGTGTACGGGCGTTGTGCATCTTCTGGAAGGCGGCGCGAAGAATCGCGGTTCCACGCTCGTCGGCACGCGCCGCGAAACTGATCACCGGCAGGCATACCATGACCGTTGCGGCTGTCATCCATCGTATACGATTGGACATGACGAACCTCCTTTCTGGTGGTGTGTCACAATCAGACCAATGTGAACGGCGATCAGGGTCTCTCCTCTATTCCCAGGATCGCCATGAGGAATGCATAGTCGTGGGCAACTTCGCGCAGTTTGTCGTAACGACCCGACGAACCGCCATGCCCGGCGTGCATATTGACCACCAGCAGTAACGGATTATGGTCTGTTTTCAGAGAGCGCAGCCGGGCGACATATTTGGCTGGCTCCCAGTACATCACCTGACTGTCGTTGAAAGCGGTGCGCACCAGAATCGCCGGATACTCACCCGCTTTCAGATTGTCGTAGGGGCTGTAGGCGCGCATCCAGGCGAACTGCTCTTTTTTGCGGGGATTGCCCCATTCCAGAAACTCCTGCACGGTAAGAGGCAGGCTCTCATCCAGCATCGTATTGATCACATCCACAAACGGCACGTAGATCATCGCCACGCGGAATAGGTCGGGACGCAGGTTCAGAACCGCCCCCATCAACAAGCCCCCTGCGCTTCCGCCCATGATTGCCAGCTTTTCGCGGCTGGTGCAGGATTCTGCGATCAGGTGTTCGGCGCAGGCGACGAAGTCCGTGAAGGTGTTCATCTTGTGCTGCATTTTGCCCGCGTCATGCCACTCTTCGCCCAGTTCACCGCCGCCGCGAATATGCGCGACTGCCCAGATCATGCCGCGATCCAGCAGGCTGAAACGGTTGGTATCGAACGAAGCGGACATCGGCGCGCCGTAGGAGCCGTAGCCGTAGAGCATAAACGGAGTCTCTTTGCTCTTTTTTGTGCCGCGACGATAGACCATCGAGATCGGAATCTTGACGCCGTCTGTCGCGGTGGCATAAGTCAGTTCGGTCACATACTCCCGCGAATCAAACCCGCTAGGAACCTCCTGCTGTTTCATCACGGTCAGACGGCGTGCGCGAATATCGTAATCGTAGACGGTCTGCGGGGTGGTGTATGAACTGTACTGTAGACGGAGCGTGTCGGTGTCCGTCTCCATATTTGCGCCCATAGAGACGTTGTAGAACGACTCCGGTAACTGTAACTCGTGATCTTCTCCGGTTCCAAGTTCATAGACGATGATCCGGGGAACGGCGTTCTCGCGTATCTTCAGCGCCATGTAGCGATCAAACAGGTCTATCCCCTCAATCT
>CAYSDM010000081.1:0-15811 GCA_964429855.1 uncultured Chthonomonadaceae bacterium | reverse complement strand
GTCAGGTGGACGTGGTGATCTGCGGTCACCCGGACCTGACGTTTCTGGTGAGGGAGGGCGACCCGGTCTACGGACCGAAGACGCCGCTGGCGAGACTGGCGAAAGCGAAGGAGTCCTCTGCCTCCGCCATCAGAGCCAGCGCGGAACAATCATAAAAAGACGCCCCTTTACCGGACAGGCGCCGGGGCGTCTCGACCAACTGCCCGCAGAAATCAGGCAGCGAGTTTGAGTCTGGGTTCCTCGCGTCTCTCCGACCCGGTGTCCTCCAGACGGAACTGCTGGATCATCTCCTTGAGTCTGGACGCCATGTCATTGAGCTGACCGACCGCCGCGGACATCTCCTGCATGCTCGCCGTCTGCTCCTCCAACGCCGCCGACACGTTCTGCGCGCTCGCGGACACCTCCTGCGCCGACGCGCTCATCTCCTCCGCTCCCGCCGCCGTCTCCTCACTAATGGAGGCGACCGTCGTGATGGCCGAGGAGACCTGATCTGCGCCGGTGGAGACCTGCTCCAGAGCATGCCGGTTATCGAGCGCGATCTGTCTCACCCCCTGGATCGTTCCGAGCACCTGTTCGACGCTCTGCGACATCTCCTGCGACAGAGCCTCCACGTCCCGCGTCTCCTGGTCCACCAGCCGGATAGCATCCATAATGCGCTGCAGAGCGGTGCCGGCGGCTTCACTCTGGGCAGAGATCGTCTCAACCTCCTGCGAGGTTGCAGCCATCGCCTCGACGGCTTCATCCACCCCTTTGCGCACGCTGCCGATCAGCCCGGCGATCTCTTTGGTCGCTGTGGCTGCGCGCTCGGCGAGTTTACGCACCTCATCGGCGACGACGGCGAATCCTTTGCCGTGCTCGCCGGCGCGCGCCGCCTCGATCGCCGCGTTCAACGCCAGCAGGTTGGTCTGCTCAGCGATCTGCTCAATGGTCTCCACGATCGCGCCGATCTGATGCCCCATCCTGCCCAGATCCTGAACGCGCTCCGACGATGCCTGCACCTGGCGATTCACGCGCTCAACGCTGTTGTTGGTCTGTTGAACCGCCTGGACTCCCTCCTCGGCGACAGTGGTCGCCTCGACCGATCGCTGCGCCATCTGGCTGGAGGTTCGCCTCACCGACTCGACCGCCTGCGCCGCCCGCTGCATCTCCTGCTGAACACGCTCAGTCGCCTCCTCCTGGCGACAACCGCCCTCCTGCGCCTGTCCGACCGACTGCTGCAGTATCTCCATCGTCTGGGTGGTCTCTGTAGCCGTGCGCGCCTGCTGTTCGCCGCCCCGGGCGATCTCCTGGCTGGTGCGCGCCGACTGATCTGCGGCCAGCGTCACCTCCTGCATGTTGCGGGCGATATCGTCGGCGGCGCGAGAAGACTGTTCGGTGGAGGAGGAGAGTTGCAGACTGGCGGCAGCCAGTCCGTCGGCGCTGCTGGCGATATCCCCGATGAGAGCGTGCAGGCTCTTCTGCGCCTCTCCGTAGGCAGCAATGGTCGCCTGCGTCTGCTGGATGACCTTGTTAAGGTTGTACGCGATCTGCCCCAGTTCATCTTTGCCGGGCTTTTCAATGGGAGTGGTGCCCGTCACGATCGTGACGGTCAGGTCGCCTTTTGCCAGCGCCTGCATCCCTTGGAGCAGTCCAGCAACACAGACGGACTGCAGACTCTCCATGCGGCTCGAAATCTGCCGCACCACGCCGGTGATCTGGCGTGTGATGAAAAAGGCAAGGGTGACACTGACCAAAACGCACAGCCCCATTATCAGCAGGACCGTTGTTCGCGCCTGCTTGATGACCTCGTTCCCCTGTGCTGCCAGCTGCTGGCCGAACTTCTCGTTCCACTCGATCATCTGATCGCACCGGTTTGCGATCCCCTCCAGAAACAGCCTGGTCCCCTCTTTGTCCAGCAGATGGTATGCCTCCTGAAACCGCCCCTGATCGCTCAGAGAGACGACCCGTTGGTGCATCTGCAGGTAGGCTTGCCAGGCGCCAGTCAACTTCTGGAAGTTCTGCCGATCCTCCTCGATGCTGATACTCTCCTCATACCGCTTCAACGCCTCATTGGCTTCGCGGATGTTCTCTTCCATTTCCGCGCGGAGCTTCTGCCTGACTGCGTCCTCCTTCTCTAACAGGAGACGATACTCCCGAATGCGCGTCTGCCGCATCTGGCTGGAGATTCTTCCGATCTGCGCTGATCCCGGAAGAGGGTCTTTCGCAATCTTCGTGGCAACGGCGTCTATTTGCTGCATCCCCCGGATAGAGAGCATCCCCAAGCCCGCCATCAGCAGCAAGCAGAGTCCAAAGCTGGCGGCTAGCTTATAACCCATCTTGATGTTACTGAACCACTGCATCTTCTTCTTCCCCTCGATCTGTCATCTCTCCAATTTCCACCGTCTTTCCCTAAAGGAAAACTGTTCGCACGTTTCAATTATCGGAACTCTATATGGAGATTGGAGTCGACTGGCGGAAGATGCGGGGATCATTGCCGTGAGATGAAAGCGGAAAGCTTCTCGGGCCGAGGTGCGCTGGCGCGAAGGCGAAGCCGCCGTAGTCCGATTAGCGGCGTTCCACCGGTTCACTCGTTTTGGAAGCGGGATTGCGGAAAGAGCGCATCCAACGCGCGCGTATCGCCAGCCGAACGCAGCGGCGCTGGATCCGCATCAGCCCGCGCACTGCCTGCATACCCTCCCGCGCCTCCGCCGCCGTCAGCGCGCTGGCAGCCGCCATACAGAAGTAGGAGGCGCACTGGATCGGGCGCAGGTCGTAGGGAAGCTGACAGCCCTGCGTGGTCAGCATGGCGCATCCGCCGCAGACGCGGCGATCGGCGTTCTGCCGATCAATCTGGATGAGATGCGGGCGCAGCTTGAAAGCGACGGGCTGCCCGGTGGTTCGACGCGCCCTCAGATGGTCGGTTTCGGGATCCTGCGAGACGCGATCAATGAAGGAATCGCGCTCGCGAGTCCCCTTGCAGCACTTGCCCTTGCACTCCGCGCAGACATGCCCATGCCGGTCTCCGAGACGGCTGAGGACTCCCTGCAGGGAGATACGTTCGGCGTTCAGGCGGGCAAGCTCGGCGGCGACGGGAGGCAGGGGCAGCCTCCTTTTATCCATGAAAACCCGCATCAGGTGATTGCAGGCGATCTCGTTCAAGCGAAAGAGCGGACGGGTATAGAGGAGAAAGAGCAGATGAGACCCGGTGGTGCGTGCGAGACAGGCTTCCATCCCTCCCCCGGGCCAGTGTCCCAGGTCGGGGCGGGAGCGCCGTTCCCAGAGGCGCAGGAACTGACGGCGAGCGCGTTTCAAAGGCATCGGACCATTTTCCTTTCCGGGTTCATTCTAGTCGGGAGAATACCGATATGTCAAGCCGCGCGCTGGAACGGAACGGTCTGTCCTCGCCGGTTCTGGCAGACGTTGCGCAAACCGCGCCGGAAACTGGTAAACTCATAGGCATCTGCGGCAATGAAAGGCGCGCCTTCCGGCGCGAAAGGCGCGCCTTCCGCGCTGAGAGGAGCGAACGCATGGCGTCTGACCGGGACACGATTCGCATCCAGTTGAACTATCCGCTGGAGCTGGTGCAGGAGCCGATCCTCTACGAACTGATCATGCAGTTCGGGCTGGTTCCCAATATCCGCCGCGCCAACTTCGACTGGAAGAACGGCGGCTTTATCTTTCTGGAACTCAGCGGCGAGCGCAAGGCGCTGGAGCGCGGGCTTGCCTGGCTGCAGGAGCGCGGCATCACCATCAGCGGCATCGGACTGGATGGCACGCAGGAGTGGGCGATTTAACGATGGCGGAAGCGATGCTGGCAAAAGACGACGGGCGATCTGTCGGGATTGTCAAACAGCATTTTTTCACCTTCGGTTCAGAGGAAGAGCCGTTTGTCCTCGAAAATCGTCAGACTCTGCCGGAGGTGACCACCTGCTACGAGATGTATGGCGCGCTCAACGCCGCCGCTGACAACGTGATCCTGATCACGCACGGCTTGACCGGCAGCAGTCACGCGGCGGGACGCTACCGCCCCGACAGCCCCTATGCCGGCTACTGGGACCCGCTGATCGGTCCCGGCAAAGTGTTTGACACGCAACGCTACTGCGTCATCGCCCCGAATGCGCTGGGCGGCTGTCGCGGCTCGACCGGTCCGGCTTCGCTCAACCCGCGCACCGGGCGGGAGTACGGGCTGGAGTTTCCGATCATCACCATCCGCGATATGGTGCGTGTGCAGAAGCGGCTGATGGCGCATCTGGGCGTGAATCGGCTGCGGCTGGTGGCGGGCGGCTCGATGGGCGGGATGCAGGCGCTGGAGTGGGCGGTGACCTACCCGGAGATGGTGGACTCGATCTGCCCGATCGCCTCCAGCGCACGCAATTCGGCGCAGGCAATCGCCTTCAATGAGTGTATGCGCCGCGCCATCATGCTGGACCCCAACTGGAAGCGGGGCGAGTACTACGGTGGTCCGAAACCGGCGGGCGGGCTGGCGCTGGCGCGCATGATCGGCACGATCACCTACTTGAGCGACCCGATCATGGAGGAGATGTTCGGGCGAAAACCGGCGATGGAGGAGACGCCGCTGGAGCATGAACTGCACCGCCGTTTCGATGTGGAGCGTTACCTGCACGATGAGGGCGAAAAGCTGGTGCGCCGCTTTGACGCCAACTCCTATCTGTATGTGACCCGCGCCATTGATATGCATGACATCAGCCGGGGATATGCCTCGCTGGAGGCGGCGTATCGCCGCATTCAGGCGAAGGTGCTGCTGATCGGGATTCGCTCCGACATCCTCTTCTATCCGCATCGGATCCGCGAGATGCACGAAAGCCTGCTGCGCCTGGGGATCGCCTCCACCTACTGGGAGATGGATTCCGACTACGGGCACGACGCCTTCCTGGTAGAGCAGGAGAAGATGATCCCGCCGCTGCGGGAGTTTCTGGAAAGCCTGGATACCAGTCAGAAATAGCGGGTGGTTAGAAAGCGCAGCCCTGCTCTATGCAAGGTTAACTTCGGGATAACAACGAACATAGCACACGCTTTGAAGGCGATCTATCTAATGGACCTTCTGAACACTGTACTGCATGGAGACTGCCGGGAACTGCTCCGCTTCGTTCCCGACGACTCCGTAGACCTGATTGTTACTTCGCCTCCCTACGCCGATCAGAGAAAACAGACCTACGGAGGCGTGCATCCGGAGGAGTATGTGGCGTGGTTCCTGCCGATTGCGGCGGAACTGCAACGAACGCTCAAACCGACCGGTTCGTTCGTCCTGAACATTAAAGAGCGGGTCGTGAACGGTGAGAGGCATACCTACGTTCTGGAACTGATTCTCGCTCTGCGAAAACAGGGCTGGCTCTGGACGGAAGAGTATATCTGGCACAAGTGCAACGCCTATCCTGGGAAGTGGCCCAACCGTTTCCGGGACGCCTGGGAGCGGTGCCTGCATTTCACCCGACAAAAGCGCTTTCAAATGTATCAGGAAGCGGTCATGATCCCGATGGGAGACTGGAAAGAGAGTCGCCTCCGCAGCCTGAGCGACACGGACAGGCGCAGAGATAACTCGCGTGTGGGAAGCGGTTTCGGGAAAAAGGTAGCGAACTGGGTCGGGCGCGAACTCGCCTACCCGACCAATGTACTGCACATGGCGACCGAATGCGCCAATCAGAATCACAGCGCTGCCTTTCCTGTGGAGCTGCCAAGCTGGTTCATCCGGCTGTTCACGCAGCCGGGCGATACCGTGCTCGATCCGTAGCCTGGATGCGTTCTATGAACGGCGCTTTCAGGCGCTCAGCGCTCTGAAACTGAAAGAGACGCTCAAGAAGAAGAATCCCTATCTGTACCGGGCAATCGGAATAGAGAAGGCGTCGGAGCTTGTAGAGAAGCTGCTTCAGGCATTCATGTCCTCCTCCGAAGAGACGATCTTCGGCGACGCCTTTTTCGAGCCGATTGTCAAGGGAGTCTGCGGAGGCGTTGCCGCAGGAGGGCAGGGCGTGGATGTGGTTGTTGAAACGGAAGACGCCTATACGGTCATCTCGGTAAAATCCGGCCCCAACTGGGGTAACTCCAGCCAGATGGCAAACCATCCGAAACAGCACCGTCTGAAGTATGAGGCGGAGTGGGTCAAGGCGGTTAATCGCTTCACCGGCGAGTTTATCAACGAGTTTTGCGCGGAGGATGGCGCGATAGACTGGGAAAAGCTGGCGGCTTTCAACAGCGGAGAGAAAACGGGCAAGACCCGAAACAAGGAATAATAACCACAAGCACGGGAGTTGGAACGGATGACCTTTCAAAACCTTCTACTGACCCTCACACAGTTCTGGGCGGATCGGGGATGTCTGATCCTGCAGCCCTACGATGTCGAGGTCGGCGCAGGAACCAACGCGCCGATGACCACGCTGCGCGCCCTCGGTCCGGAGCCATGGAATGTCGCCTATGTCCAGCCATCCCGCCGTCCCGCCGATGGACGCTACGCGCTCAACCCCATGCGAATGCAGCGCTACTATCAGTATCAGGTCATCATGAAGCCCTCGCCGGACGACATCGTGGACATCTATCTGGACAGCCTGCGCGCTCTTGGAATTCGCCCCGAAGAGCACGATATCCGGTTTCTGGAGGACGACTGGGAGGCGCCGACGCTCGGCGCGCAGGGGGTCGGCTGGGAGGTCTGGCTGGATGGAACGGAGATCACGCAGTTCACCTACTTCCAGCAGATGGGCGGGATCGAGTGTAAATCGGTCTGCGCGGAGATCACCTACGGCACGGAACGACTGGCGACCTGCCTGCAGCAGGCGGACAGCGTCTGGGAGATGGAGTGGGCGCACGGCGTCACCTATGGCGAGAGCGAAAAGGACGCCGAGTATCAGAACTGCGTCTTCAACTTTGAGGAGGCGGATGTCTCCATGCTACTGACGATGTTCGACCTGTATGAGAAGGAGAGCTTGCGGATCGTGGAGAAGGGGCTGGTCTATCCGGCGTTCGATCTTGCGCTCAAATGCTCGCATCTGTTCAATCTGCTGGATGCGCGGGGCAGCATCTCCGTCACCGAGCGGGCGGCCTATATCAACCGGGTGCGCACCCTCTCCCGACGCTGCTGCCTGCGCTTCCTGGAACAGCGCGAGGAGATGGGCTTTCCGCTGCTCAAGCAGGAGAGGGCGGCAAAGCGGTAATAGCATGTCCGGCACAGAGTCACGGGGCGATGGGAATCTCTCCCATCGCCCCGTGATGACTGTCATCCGTGAATCGTCAACGGTTGTTACCGGATGTCCATCGGCAGCCACTGCAAGCCGCGCGGACCGACATAGACCGCACTCGGGCGGATGAGGCGGTTGTCCTGAAGCTGCTCGATCATGTGCGCCGTCCAGCCGGCGGTGCGTCCGATGGCGAAGCAGGGCGTGAACAGTTCGGAATCGACCCCGACCTCGTGCAGGATCAGCGCGGCATAAAGCTCCACGTTGGCATAGAGGTCGCGACCGGGCTTGACCTCCGCCAGAACGCGCACGGTTGTCTGCTCGACCGCGCGGGTCAGATCGAACAGCGAGGTGTCCCCGGTGAGCGCCACCATCTTTTCGGCGGCGGAACTGAGCAGTGCAGCGCGGGGATCGCGCACCTTGTAGACGCGATGTCCGAATCCCATGATCCGGTGTCCCGCCGTCAATTCAGCGCGTATCCAGGCTTCGGCGCGATCCGGCGAACCGATCTCGTTGAGCATCTTCAGCACCGGTCCGGGAACGCCCCCATGTTTGGGTCCCTTCAATGCGCCAATCGCCCCCGTCTGCGCGGAGACCATGTCGGAGTCGGTGGAGATAATACATCTCCCGGTGAAGGTCGAGGCGTTCAGACCGTGTTCGGCAATCGCCACCAGATAGGCGTTCATGCCGTCAATGCGCGCCTGGGAAGGCTCCTTCCCCTCGAGCATATAGAGGAACCCCTCTGCCAGTCCATGCTCCGGTCGGGGAGGAATGATCTCCTGCCCGTTCTTCAGCCGCCAGGTATGGGCGACCAGCGCGGGCATCTGCGCCTGAATGCGGGCGGCGCGGCGCTGACACTGAGAATAGTCGAGGTTATCCACATCGTCATCGCCGATGGAGAGCATGGAGGCGGCGATGCGCAGGATATGCATCCCGGAAGCGCGGGGAGCGAGTATACGCAGCGCCTCCAGCACCGGCGAGGGAAGTTCGCGGGCGGCGCTCATCTCGGTGAAAAGCTCGTTAAACTCGGCGCGATTGGGAAGTTTTCCGTACCATAAGAGATAAGCCACCTCCTCAAAGGCGACTCTTCCTGACAGTTCATTCACATCATAGCCGCGTAATGTCAAACGCCCGTTTTCCCCGTCCACTTCGGAGATATTGGTGGCGGCGGCGACAATGCCTTCCAGTCCTCTGGCAACCTGCGCGGTCATGGCTTCAGCTTGAGTGCTCACGTCCAGCCTCCGTGAATAAATTCAATGCCCTGTCTCTTTGCCTGCAGTCTCCGGGGCGTCTGGTTCATTATAGCCCCTGCAGCAGATGGATTGCAACCACGCCCGAAGTCGCGGAATGCAGACGGTGAACACGCTTTTTTTCGGATACACTTGATGAAATGACTCGTTTCCCATACAATGATATCCATCCTCTGGTGGATACCAGTCACTTCTCACTGTTCGAAAGGAGTTTTCGTTCTCGATGCACCTGAAAAAGACGGTTATCCTTGCGCTGGCGCTGGTCGGCGTATTTCTGCTGGGCACGCTGACCCTCAGCGCGAACGCGCAGCGTTCCGGCGGACGCAAACCGCAGCCCAAAACCAATCCTCTCGTCGCGCAGGGCAAAAAGGTCTACGACGCCAACGGCTGCGCCGCATGTCATGCCATTGCCGGCAAGGGGGGCAAGTCCGCGCCCGACCTGACCAGGATCGGAAAAGAGCACAAGGCGGACTGGCTGGGCGTTCAGATCCGCGATCCCCGGAAGAACACCCCGGGAAGCTCCATGCCTGCGTATGGTCCGGAGCAGATCAGTGACAAAGACCTCAAAGCGCTGGTGGCCTATCTCTCCAGCCTGAAATAAGACGACACGCCGAAGCCTGCCGGATGGCAGGCTTCGCGCTCCTTCTTTCCGCGCTATGGCAGAAGGGACTCGTCAGACTCGGCAGGGACGCCGGGAACGCGCACCCGCCACGCCGCCACCGCAAGCAGCGCCATGACACCGGCTAACAGATAGAATGCCATCGCATACGAGCCGGTGACATCCACGCACTTCGCCAGCAGCAACGGTCCGACTGCCGACGCCAGAACCGTCATCGCCTGCGCCGCACCCTGTATCTTTCCCAGATGCGCCCGTCCATAGGCGCGTCCCCAGAACGAGAAGAACAGCACCATCACAAAGCCGCCTGCGATTCCCATCACGACCGCAACCCCCATCGCCTGCCCGTAGGTGCGGAGGTTCGGCAGCGCAAGCAGCCCGGTCAGTAAAAGCAGCATCGCCACGCTCATCAGGCGATTCATCGGACGCTTTCTCGCCAGAAATCCCGCCAGGAAGTTGCCCGCCAGAGCGGTCAGCGCGGTCACCGCCAGCGTCTGATGATAGATCGCCGGATCAAATCCGCGCTCTTTCAGCACCGACTCGTTAAAGAGTCCGATTCCCGAAGCGATCAGCCCATACAGGGCGCTGGAGGTCGCCATGACCCAGAACGCGGGGCTTTGAAGCGCCTCCCGTAACGAGGAGCCGCTCTGCCCCCCGGAATCGTCCCGTAAAACGGAGGGTTCCGCCGTTCTATCCCGGCTTCCATCCATCGAAAGCCCGACCGACTCCGGGGATCGCCGAACCAGCAGCAGCGCCAGCGGAGCCAGAAAAAGAAGGAGCGCGCCGCCGATTCCCGCCCAGGCAAAACGCCAGCCGTTCTGCGTCACCAGCGCGCCGATCAGAGGAAACGCGATCATAAATCCGATGCTCATGACGATAGTATAGACCGCCATTGCCGAATTCAGCCGCCTCTGAAACCACTGCCCGACCATTGTCAGGCTGACCACCGACAGGGCGCTCTGCCCCAGCCCCCGGGTCAGCGTGATAAGAACAAACAGAGTCGCCATACCGGACGCCCGGCTCATGGCGATGACCGTCAGCCCCAGCGTGACCGTAAGCGTTGTCAGAACGATGCGGCTTCCGATTCTGTCCTGTAACGGACCGATCCCGACGCTGAACAGCGATCCGACCAGAGTCGCCCAGAGATTGATCTTCGCGTAGTCTACGGGGTGAAGAGAGAGATCTTTGAGCAGCGGTTCGGTAATCAGTCCCAGTCCCTGAGTTCGTCCCGGCAGCGTTCCCACCATCGCCAGTGCGGCGACAGCCATCATGATCCACCCATAGTAGACAGGCAGGCGCGAAAGGGGGGAAGCGGTATGCGGAGCGTTCGTCGAGGCCATAGCGTCCTCTTATTGCGGGAAGTCACGAAAAGAGATAGCCGGAAGGAGCCTCCCTCCCGGCCTTCGGTTCTACCCAAGCGCTCTCCGCACGGCAGCGCGAGTCTTCTCCAATCCGGTCTTCGCCACCGTCAGCGGATCCTGCTGGTAGTACTCCACATTGAATAGCTCCAGCGAGAGGGCGCCGCGAAAGCCGATGTCCCGCAGCGTTCGGAAGATCGCGTCCAGCGGCGCGACGCCGTCGCCGGGATAGACTCTGTCCGCATCCCCGATCTGTTCGCGGGGCGGGTTGGCGGGATAGTCGTTGACATGGAAGTTATGCATAGCGGAGCCGGGAATCAGCCGCAGCGCAGACGCCTCCGTTCCGCCTTTGTAGAGATGGTAGACATCCGCCAGAATGCAGGCTTTCGGGTGTCCACTCTCGATGGCGACCAGCGCCGCCTGTCCCAGACGGTGCAGAGTCTTCGAGAAGCCCCAGACCTCCACCATCGGCAGCACGCCCGTCTGATCTCCCAGTTCCAGCAGCGCGCGATACCGCTCCGCCGCCTTCAGCAGATCGAGGTTCGTTTGCTCCGTCGCGCCAAAGGGAGGCGCGGCGATCCGCCCGCCGCCGATCTGCGCGACGCGTTCCATATCCTGCTTCATGCGCTCCAGCCCGCGAGCGCGTCGGGCGTCATCATCCACAATCCACTCGGCGAAACCGATGGCGCTCTCCACCGTCAAGCCATGATCGGCGATGCGCTTCCTCAGGTCCGCCAGCGTCACGCCGGACTTAACCGCCTGCTCGATCTCATCTATCCAGGGTTCGATGCCCTTATATCCGGCTTTCGCCGCGATCTCGATCACCTCGATGAGCGGCAGCTTCTGCCCGCGAATGGTGCTGGTGTTGAAGCAGTAGCGAAACGGCTCCGACTCCGGCGACGGTTCGACGGTCGCCAGCGTCTCTGCGGCGGCGGAGGCGGCTCCAACCGCCATTCCTGCCGCCACTCCCGCGCCCACACTGAAACTCATATTCACCAGCATCTCGCGTCGGGACAGTTCCATCTCCATTGTAACCTCCTGGGGATTCGCATACGAGATATGCGGCAGGTCTCTCCGCGAGGCGTCGGAACACTACTCCGGAGAGAGAGCCAGTTCGGATATTTTACCCTCTCGATTGACGCTCATGACACAGACCAGCTTCGTCTCGCCAAAGACCGCGCGATACCGATAGGTGTTCACGCCATCCGCGCTGGACTGACTCAGCAGAGTCAACGTCTTCAGAGCGCCGAATGATTTGAGAACCGTCTGCGCCTCTTTCACCCGGTCGGGAAAAATCTGAGCGCGCATCTCCGATGAGAACTGCCCGGGGTCAACCGTGCCGTCTACCGTCGCCAGCAGAACCACCCGCAGGCGTTCCGTAACCTTTGGATCCTCCTTCGGCGCAGGCTTCTTCGCCTCCTCCGCTCGCGCCTTCTCCGTCCGCTTTTCGGCTGCCGCCACCGCCGGAATATAGCAGCCCACAACCCCATGAGTCAGGCGCGCGCTGTCTGCGCCGGAGAGGTTGGCGAGCAGCACCACCGTCAGCTTATGTGCCGGCAGCCGCGCAATATAGGTCGAGAATCCCAGGATTCCCCCGCCGTGCCCGATCACCTTCTGCCCGTGATAGTTATAGACTCTCCACCCGAAGCCATAGTCTATCGTCTTGCCGTCCAAGAGACGTGAAGGCTGCCACATCTGCTGGAGCGTGGACTGCTTCAGCAGTTTTTCGCTGTAGAGTGCAGCATCCCACTTCGCCATGTCGTTGACGCTGGAGACCAGCGCGCCCGCCGCATAGGGCTGCGTGGGACTGAGGTATTCGGCGTTGCGAAGCTGATTCTGCGTCCAGTCGTATCCGGCAGCGCGGTTGGGGATGACGGTTCGACGGCTGTTGAGACGGGTTGCATTCATGCCCAGCGGCTGGAAGATGCGCTCCTTCAGATACTCCTCGTAGGATTTGCCCGACACCTTCTCAATCAGCATCCCCAGCAGGTAGTAGCCGGTGTTGTTGTAGACAAACCGCTCTCCCGGCTTGAAATCCAGTGGAAACCTGGTGACCAGCTTGATGAGTTCATCGTGGGTGTAGTCCTTGCGGGCATTGGCAAAGAAAGAGGGCAGGCTGGTGTAGCTGCGGATACCGGAGGTATGGTTGAGCAGATGACGCACCGTGACCGGCTTCCAGGCTTCCGGCAGATCGGGCAGATAGGTCAGAACGCTCTCATCCAGTTTTACCTTTCCTTCCTCCACCAGCATCATGACGGCGGTGGCCGTGAACTGTTTGGTAACGGAAGCCAGTTCATAGACGGTATCGGGCGTGGCAGGCGCGCCGTTCTCTCTATTCGCCACCCCGTATCCCTTCGCTTTCACCACCTTTCCGTCGCGCAGAACGACGACGGAGATTCCGGGAATATGCCGCTTGCTCATCTCGGCTTTCAGATAGTCATCTACGGCATCGGCAGAAGCTATTCCGGCGGCGGCTGCCAGCAGAAGTGTTATCGCCCACAGCCGTACAAATCGCTGTCTCATCTCCCTGTCCTTTCCATAATCACTCCGGGTAATGTACATCGGAAGAAGGACGAAAGACGATGCGGAAAGGTTTCGCAGCCAGGCGAAGCGCTATCCGGGACCTCCTCTTGCCAAAGAGGAGCGAAGTCGGCTATGATGAAGGGGAAAGGGCGATTTTAGCGAAAAACGAGTCGCCGGGGAATGTATTCAGGGAAGGAAGGGCGACGATGGCAGTCTCCCCGCGCAGCGACCTCTTCGGGCGGGTGGCAGGTATTCTGGTCTTTCTGATAGGGCTGGGCGTGATACTGGGGGTGTTATGGCTGGGCTTCGGGATGTTTCGCGATCCCAATCTGGGAATGCAGCCTGCCGGAAATGCCCCGACGCAGACCGCCGCCGATCTGGGAGTCGGGTTCGGCAAGCTGATTATGAGGATCGCGCTTCTCTTCCTGGGAAGCATCTGCGGGTCGCTGATCGCCAATAAGGGCATACAGCTCTATTTTTCCGCCCTGCAGGGCAGCCTCGCCGCTCCCAATCCCGAAAAGAGCGTTCGTCCCCCCTCCGAGTCAGCCTGAACGCGACACTACGGGCGCGCCCGGCAGACCATCACGCTCTTATGCGCGACCGACAGCGGCTCTTCGGTGTAGTCTCCGGTGATGGCGATATCCCGGAATCCCGCCTGTTCCAGCATCAACTGCATCTCGTGCGCAAAGTACCAGCGGGTTAAGCCCGGCAGCATCTCCTCGCCCGCCTTCTGACCGCCACGCCACCATTCAAACCGCCGCCGTTCCCATTCAAGCTGCTGCACCCGGTCAATCTCGTCCACGATCCGATAGAGGATGATCTTCTCATCGGTTTCGGGGAAGTCGTATTCGGCGCGTAGTCTCCACTCTGGCGGGGCATACGAGCCGGGCGAAAAGTAGTCCTCCCAGGGCAGATAGATGTTGAAGACCAGCATCCCGTCCGGCTCCAGATGGAGGCGAAGACGCCGCAGCGCCTCCTTTGCCTCCTCGCGGTCCGTGATGCACATGAACGACCCGCAGGGGATATAGATCGTTCGATAACGGCGAGGGAGATCAAGCTCCTGCATCCCCTGATGGTAGAGCGTGGACGTCAATCCATAACGCGCGCCGTTCTCCCGGCACATCGCCAGCATATCCGCCGAGATGTCGCAGCCCTCCACCTCCAGACCGTCGCGCAGCGCAGGCAGAAGCGTGCGCCCGGTTCCGCATCCGACGTCCAGCGCGGGCGTTCCGAACCGCTCCACCATGCGGCGGAAAAAGAGGATATCCTCCGCCGGGTTCGGATCGAAGCCGGTCAGCCCGTAGCGTCCCCAGCAGCGCGCCGCCAGTCCCGTATAGAGTTCGCCGCCACGAAAATCCATGTGTTTCTCCCTTTGTCGGTCGTCTAACTGTTTGGCGAGGGCAAACGACAGCCGGTTTCGCCTCCGCTCTCTGTATCGCACGAGACGGCGCGAATGCTAAGTCGGAGTAACGTTCCGATAGTCAGGCGCGTCCAATAGTCGGGTATACCCCATGTGGAAAGGGAACTGCAATGCGCAGAGGATTACTGATGGCTGCGGTCTTACTGCTGTCGGGAGCGGCTATCGCCGATGATGCCGCGCCACGGGGCGCGCTGGCGCGAATGCCGGTCAAAGAGGTCACCGTCTTCAAGGATGGTCATGCACTGGTATTGCATGAAGGCAAGCTGCCCACCGATGCGAATGGAAGTGTGCGTATGGACTATCTTCCGACCCCGGTTCTCGGAACCTTCTGGCCCTATTCCGGCGAGAAGGAGGCGAAGCTGACAGCGGTCACCGCCAGTTCGAGCCGGGTGCAGGTGGAGCGAACCGCGCTCAGTGTGCGGGAGTTAATCGAGGCGAATCCCGGCGCGGAGGTGGATATACAGGAGATCAGTGGTGAGAAATATCGCGGGAAACTGGTCGGCGTGCCGTCGCGCAGCGGGGAGGAGTTGGAGGCGACCAGCCCACCCAATACCGGACCGCGCCTGCCGGAGAAGGGCAATATCGTTCTACTGCAGACCGCTGAAGGCGTGCGCGTCCTTCCGATAGAGCGTATCCTTCATGTCCAGTTCCGGGGCGAATACAAACGCGCCCTGGCGCAGGAGGAGTTTCGCAATCTGCTGACGCTCCAACTGGACTGGCGAGGCGCAAAGCCCGCGCAGAACGCCGATGCGGGGATGATCTATCTGCAGAAGGGCATCCGCTGGATTCCCGGCTACAAGATTACGCTGGACGGCAAGGGCAACGCCGTCATCAAGCTGCAGGCGACGATCCTCAACGAACTGACCGATCTGGAGAAGGTGACGGCAAATCTGGTGATCGGCGTGCCCTCCTTTTTCTTTAAAGAGACTCCCGACCCGATCTCTCTTCAGCAGAGTTTTGCTCAGTTGTCCGCCTACTTTCAGGAGAATCAGCGCACGGGATTCGCATTATCCAACGCCGTGATGACTCAGACGGCGCGCATGGGCGATTTTCGCGGGGCGGGCGGAGGTTTCGGAGGAGGAGCGGCGGGTCCCGCTCCGGTGGATGTCGGACCGGAGATCGCCGGTTCAGATAAGAGCGAAGATCTGTTTGTCTTCACGGTGAAGAACGTTACCCTGAAGAAGGGGCAGCGCATGGTGCTGCCGGTGGCGGAGTACACCCTGAAGTACCGGGACATCTACACGCTCGATCTGCCCTTCTCTCCGCCGCCGCAGCTTCAGGGCAATGTAAACTCCGAACAGCAGGCGGAACTGATGCGGCTGCTGAACGCGCCGAAGGTGCAGCATAAGATGCGGTTGTCGAACAAGAGCGCCTACCCATTCACCACCGCGCCGGCCCTGATTCTGCTCAATGAGCGCGTGCTGGGACAGGGAATGATGACCTACACGGCGGTCGGGGCGGATGTGGATTTGACGATCACG
>CAYSDM010000080.1:0-17898 GCA_964429855.1 uncultured Chthonomonadaceae bacterium | reverse complement strand
CGACCTCCCCGGTGCGGTGGCTGCCGGGAACGACCCACATACAGCCGTTCTCTTCGTCGGCGTCGTCGAGCGCAATCCAGAGACTGACGGCTCCCGGCGGGTCGAGTCTCCAGTAGCCGTTATCCTGATGCCAGGGCACGATGTCGCCATGCAGCGCAGGCTTATAGAGCGCCTGATCGTGGTAGAGCCGGATGTTCGGCGTTCCCATCACCCCCTCCGCCATGTCCAGCAGGACGGGCTTGGTCAGCAGGCGTTCAAAGACGGGGTCCAGCCGCCACATATCAATGATCTGCAGCACGGCTCCCTTCGAGACGACCTCGCCCTCCCTCATTCCCAGATTGCGATAGCTGGAAGGCTTCTCCGTCGCATGAAAGATGCGGTCATAGGCGGCGCGCGCCTCCTCCAGTTCCGCCGGAGTCAGAACCTCCCCCGCCGGTAGATAGCCTGAAGCGCGGAAGAACTCGATCTGCGTATCGGTTAAGCTCATCTTCGTCCTTTCGTGTGAGGCGGTTAGAACGCTTTCTAAAGATCATTGGTTCGGAAGGAGTCGCCGCGACGCAAGTCGCCCGTCTCCCAGCCAAGCCGGAACCATCGCATCCGCTGCTCAGAGGTTCCATGCGTGAACGATTCCGGCACGGTATAGCCCTGCGCCTGCATCTGAATATTGTCGTCGCCGATGGCGCTGGCGGCGCGTATCGCCTCCCCCAGATCGTCTGGATCGAGGACGTTTTTCATCTTCTGGGCATGATGCGCCCAGACTCCGGCGTAGAAATCGGCTTGCAGTTCCAGTCGTACCGACTGCCGGTTATACTCCGCCTCGCTCACGCGCCTTCGCGCGGCATGAACGCGGTCCAGCGCGCCCAGCAGCTTCTGCACATGGTGTCCGACCTCATGCGCGATGACGTACGCCTGCGCGAAATCCCCCGCCGCCTTGAAGCGCGTCTTCAACTCCCGGTAGAAGCTGAGATCAATATAGATCGTCTCGTCCTCCCCGCAGTAGAACGGACCCACCGCCGCGCTGGCGAACCCGCAGGCGGACTGCACCTTCCCGGTGAAGAGCACCAGCTTCGGTTCGCGGTACTCTCTGCCCATCCGGCGAAACTGCGCGTTCCAGACATCCTCCGTATCCGCCAGAACCACCGAGACGAACTCCTTTAACTCCTCTTCCTCCGCGCTGCGCGGAGCCGCCTGTTGACCGGAACCGGCGCGGGGAGCGTTCTGCGTATCCAGCACGGTTCCGGGGTCGCCTCCCAG
This sequence comes from uncultured Chthonomonadaceae bacterium, assembly GCA_964429855.1. Lineage (GTDB taxonomy): Bacteria > Armatimonadota > Chthonomonadetes > Chthonomonadales > CAJBBX01 > CALLMM01. The sequence continues at coordinate 16,644 of CAYSDM010000080.1, read as the reverse complement.
AAACAGGACGATCAGCGCGATGACGATCACGCCCAGACCGCCGCCCGCCACAGCGGTTGGAGCCGCCATTCCCCGCCGATCCTCCACATTCTCGCTCTGACGTCTCCCTTTCCATTTCATGGCTTTTTCCTTCACTCATCACTGATGTGTTTGAAACTCCGGCAGACGTTTTGATAGAAGATAATCTGTCGTGGGAGGTTCCCATTGGATTCTGCCTGTACCCTATCAGAATACCGTATTCCCTTTCAGGATTTGACGAAAAACGAGGAGAATCTGCCCTCTCATCACGAACAGAGAGAGAGGATGCGACATGGTTCGCTCTCCTGCACAGAGTGTATGGAAATGGAGAGATGCATGACAGACTGGCTGCCCAAACAGAGATTTGAACCTGCGGAAGACGGCTTAGACCCGGATCAGGTTCCCCGGAGAAGACTGGCGTCCGGCGCGACGATGCCTGCCATCGGGCTGGGGACGTTCGGCTCGGATTATATTTCCGGTGAAACGGTGGCGGAAGCGGTTTTTGGCGCGGCGTCGGTCGGCTACCGCCACTTCGACTGCGCCCGCGTCTACGGGAATGAGGCGCAGATCGGACATGCGCTGCAGGCGATCCAGAAGGGCGGAGTGAAGCGCGAAGAGCTATGGATCACCTCCAAACTCTGGAACGATATGCACGGCGAGGAGGATGTCATTCCCTCTTGCCGCAAGTCACTGGAAGACCTGCAGCTGGACTATCTCGACCTCTATCTGGTTCACTGGCCCTTCCCCAATCACCACGCCCCCGGCGTAGATGTCCACTCGCGCGATCATGCGGCAAAACCTTACATCCATGACAACTTTCTGAAGACCTGGCGGCAGATGGAACGGCTGGTTGAGATGGGATTGACGCGACATATCGGAACCTCCAACATGACGATCCCCAAGCTGAAGCGGTTGCTGCCGGATGCGCGAATCGCTCCAGCCTGTAACGAGATGGAACTGCATCCTCACTTTCAGCAGCCGGAACTGTTTCAGTTTCTCCTCGATAACAGCATCATTCCCATCGGTTACTGCCCGGTGGGTTCTCCCGCGCGCCCGGAACGAGACCGCACGCCGGAAGACACGGTGGATATCGAAGATCCGGTCATCATTCAGATCGCGCAGAGGCTGAAGGTGCATCCGGCGGTCGTATGCGTTAAGTGGGCGCAGCAGCGCGGACAGGTTCCGATCCCATTCTCGGTTCAACGCGCTCACTATCTTGCCAACCTGAAGAGCGTGGTCCGCGAACCGTTGACCGATGCGGAGATGCAGGCGATAAGCGGGATTGACCGCAACTGCCGACTGATCAAAGGGCAGGTATTCCTCTGGAAAGAGGGACAGTCCTGGGAAGACCTCTGGGACCTGAACGGAGAGATCACTCCCCCCTGATACCTCTAACCCCTAGAAAGGAGCAGAGCATATGGCAACCATGCAGGGCGCAATTCTGCCGGGCAACAGCACCGTGGAGTTTCGCGAATTTGAGATACCAGAACCGGGGCACGGTCAGGCGCTGGTGAAGATGCGCGCCTCCTCCATCTGCGGCAGCGACATTCGCGCCATCTATCGGGCGCATCTTGGCAAAGGTCCCGAAGGCTATCAAGCGGGAACGATTGCGGGACATGAGCCGTGCGGCGAGATCGTGAAGACCGGCCCCGGCTGCAGGCAGTTCAAAGCTGGAGACCGGGTAATCCTCTATCATATCAGCGGGTGCGGCGTCTGCGAGGACTGCAAGCACGGCTATATGATAAGCTGCACCAACTCCTTCCGCGCCGCCTACGGCTGGCAGCGCAATGGAGGACACGCCCCCTATCTGCTGGCGGAAGAGAATACCTGCGTTCGCCTGCCGGACAGCCTGACATTCACGGATGGCGCGCTCTGCGCGTGCGGAACCGGGACCAGTTACGAAGCGCTCTGCCGGGTGGGGCTGTGCGGCAATGATCGCCTGCTGATTACCGGACTGGGACCGGTCGGGCTGGCGGCGGCGCAACTGGGGAAGGCATTGGGCGCAACCACCATTATCGGCGTGGATGTTGCGGTGGGTCGCCTCAGACTTGCCGAATCGCTGGGACTGGTGGACTACGCGCTGGCGGCGGACGATAACGCGCTCGGTGAAATCCGGGCGGCGACGGGAGGTAAAGGCTGCGAAGTGAGTATAGACTGTTCCGGCTCTCCCTCCGGTCGCCTGCTGGCGCTTCAGGGAACGCGGCAGTGGGGACGCTGCGTCTTCGTCGGCGAAGGCAACAAGATCGAGTTCGATGTCTCTCCCCTGCTGATCCATCCGCAGATCACGCTCTACGGCTCCTGGGTCACCTCCCTCAAGCATCTGGAGGAGCTTGTCGAACGTCTGGAGCGATGGAACCTGCACCCGGAAGAGACCGTAACCCATCGCTTTTCTCTGGAAGAGGCGGCGGAAGCCTATCGGGTTGCGGATGAGGGGCAGGCCGGCAAGGTCTGCATCGTCTTTGAGGATTAGGGTCGTAATATGTCATGAAAACGGCGCGGGCAAGATGCCCGCGCCGTTTTTTCCCATGCAGACCATCGAGGTTAGAGTTGTTCACGGAACATCTTCTGTATCCGGTCGAAACTCTCGATCCGCTCTTTGATGATCTTATCAAAGATGGCGCTGCTGCTGCCCTCCTGCGGCGGACGACCATTGGGACGCCAGGACTGCCACATCAGCAGCATCGTGCGAATCACCTTTGGGAACTGATCGCTGGGCGCAAAGACCGCCGAAGAGTAGAGCTGCCAGGTCGGGCTGCTGGGACCGTAATCGAGCGGCGCAAAGTATCCCAGTCCGGTGAAGGACTTCCCCTTCTGGTCGAACGTATAGAGCAGATAGTAGGCGGGGACTCCCGGCGAAACATCCGTTGTCCGCGAGGCGCGTACCGTCTTCAGAGTCGCCCCGGCATTCTTCTTGAGCACCTCTCGCAGCGCAGTCGTGAGATCGTTCGCCCATGCAATGGGAAGCTTATGCGTATCAGGAAGAGAGAGGGTCGGGCTGTCCGGGCGCACGACCACAAAGGGCATTTTGAACACCACGCCGCTGTCGTTCGGCCCGACACAGGAGACGCTCCCACGATATGCTCCGGTGATCTTCCAGCCGGACGGCAGACCAATGCTGCCGGTTCCATCCTCAAACGGCGTCTGTTTGAGAGTTTGCGCCAGTAACGGCGCGCCGAAAACAAGGCATACTGCGGTTCCCAGAAGGGTTTTGACTCTCATGTATTATCCTTTCAGCATGAAACGGCTCTGCGTTACTCGCCGATAAATCGCTCGATATCCTCCCGTGACAGGGTGAACAGATCGCCATCGGGCTTGATGGCTCCCAGGCTGACCAGGCACTCGGTAAAAAGCTCCCGCGTCCGCAGTTCAAGCTCCTGCATCCCCAGATCGGTCATCACCTTGATAACATGCTGACCATTGCGAACATGCGTGCGCTCATCCGAGCGAATATAGTCGCTGATATGCGCCACCACATAGTCGTTACGCTTGCGCGCCTCTTCGATCAATCCGTTGATGGTCTTCAGAACGCCGATCTCCCCGAACAGATTGATCTCCGCCATCGCGTACTCCGGCTGCATCGGACCGCGACAGGTGCTTCCGGTCAGGCGATTCGGCAGTTCATAGGGATCGTATCCGAGGGCGAGCATGGTGCGATGCCCGATCTCCGTATGACGCGACTCGTCCCAGGTGATTCGCGCCAGATAGTACTCCGCGAGGAAGTCCTTGAAGCGGATGTCCCACAGGAACGTTCCAAACGCCTCGATTGCATCCACCTCGTCACGCTGTGCCCGCACAAAACGCAGCCGCTCATCGTCGTAGGTGTTCGGCGTAAATCGCGGCTCGCCGTCCGCCAGATTGTAGTCGCCCGTATGGTAGAAAGAGTCGAAGCGCGAATCACGGCAGGGAATCTCGCCACGTTGATAGGGCTTTGTGTCGGTTCGCAGCGGTGTCGGGCGCATGCCGCGCTCATCGGTTCCCGAAATGCCTCCGATATGCGCCAGCAGACGCTCCAGATGCCATCGCCACTGCTCCAGCCGCGACTCATCCACCCCACCTTCAATATACGCCCCGACAGCCTGCTCCGCCCACTCCAGCATCGGCTCAAAATCCACCAGTATCTGCCGCAGCACCCGGATTGTCGGCGCGTCCGCCACCGCACAGGTATCGTCTATATGATGGCGAAACGCGGTCGCCAGGGCGCGACCAATCACCAGATGGACGCCGGTCAGCAGTTCAGGCGTATCCTCTGCCGAGAGCATCTCCTCAATAAACAGGTCTATCTCTGAATCCCGGAAGGAGTCTATCTCGCTCAGGCGCTTCTCCTGCTGATGCAGCCGGTCTCTCAGCCGATAGGCGGCGTCCGCATGCCAGAAGATGTGCCGTCCGGTTTCGATCTTCACTTCGAAATCGGGGATCGTCAGCGTCCAGGAGCCAAGCCCCTGCGCAATGCGACGGGTTAAATAGAAATAACGCAGCAGAAGGCGCGCATTCTCCTCTACCGTAAACTTGCCGCCCATCTTGCGCGTATCGCGCGGAAAACGATAGGGGTAGCTGGCTCTGCGCGCCGCCGCCGCCGCCCGCTGCTCCGGACGCGAGACGGCAGGCAGGGGTCGTTCAGGAACACCGTTGTTTTCGCTCATGGGTCTCTCCCGAATTCTGATAGATCATCATACATTACGCAGATCGTTCCTCGGCGCCCGCTCCCTGCGCCACTTTACATCTGTCGGGCGAGATGTGGAAAGAGATCATCGTGAATCTGCATGGGCTGTTCCAGATGCCGCATACGTTTCAAATCCGCCGTATCCAGCATCAGCGGGAAATACATCCCCGCTCCGGTAGCGACATTATACCCGCCGGGAGTTCGTCTCAAGCGCGACCGCGCCGGGAAAATCGCGGGGAGCCACCCCGAATAGCTCTTCGGACTGGTTCATGTTGATGGAGAGTTTGCGAACGTAGTGATCAGGGTGCTGGCTGCCGGGTAGAACGCGCAGGCAGCCGGTATCGCCGCTGTAGTAGTTGCCGTCCCCGCTGCAGTAGTTGAAATCCTTCCCCGGCACGCCCTCCAGAAATCCGAGAATGCGCGGGTCGTCCAGCAAGGTGCAGAGCTTCGCCGTGCGCTCGATGGGACCGCCGAACATGGTTCGAGAGGAGCCGTCATGCTGCTTGCCGCCGCCATAGGTATTGCCTCTTTCACCTTCATTCCCGTCCAGCAAAATCGGGTCTGGAACTATTCGACATCGCCTACCGGATTCGCCTGCTTATCCAGCCGGTTTTCCTCCGCTTTTTGCGGAGAATCCTGCTCCAGCCTCACCTCCTGCGGCGAATCCAGCTTTCCGGGAAGCATATAGAGTGGAAGCGCCAGCAGATAGATAGCCAGACTGAGTTCGCTGCTCCAGAAGCAGATCAGCATGGTGCCGGTGGTAATCGCCGGAACTACCAGCATTCGCCGATGCACCACATCCCGGTAACGCGGCGTCACAAACGGCGCGAGCATATCCCGGCGAGAACCGGCATATATCCATTGCAGATAGAGTATCCACCCGATGATCGAGATATTTGCCCCGAAAAGAACAGGAGCGATCTGCGCCTCCTTGAACGCATTCAAAATACTTGTGGCAAACGGTAGAAAGGAGACGAACATAAAGAAAAAGATATTCAGCCAGAGCATCACGCGATCTACGCGCCGGATACAGTGATACATATGATGATGCCCGATCCAGTAGACTCCCAGACTGATGAAACTGACCGCATACGCCAGAAACTCGGGCCATAGCTTCAGAAGCGCGGGTATAACCTGAACATTGGGCGCGTTATGCGGAAGATTCGGGACTTTGAACTCCAGCACGAGAATCGTCATTGCAATGGCGAAGAGACCATCGTTCAATGCCTCGATACGCCCTTTGCCAAACTCAAAATGTCTGTTTTCCATTTTCCCTTCATCCCCTTGCGGAAAAAGGGCAGGATGAACGGTGGCGGTTCATCCTGTCGTCGAATCGGCGATGCTCCTTCCCGCTTTCGCGGATCAGGGACGAACGCCGGGAATATTCAGTCGCATTCGATACAGCCCTGTGCGCGCCGTCATGTAGAGCGTCTTGCCGTCGGCATCGCCCCAGGCGAAATTTGCGGGAAGCTGCGGCGCTTTGATCGTTCCCAGATGCGCGCCCTGCGCCGAGAGAACCCAGACGCCTCCGGGACCGGAGACGTAGAGGTTGCCCTGCTGATCCACTTTCAAACCATCCAGAGCTTCCGCGCCTTCAGCGCGCCCCATGTCGAAGAAGAGCATCCCGTTGGAGAGCGTTCCATCCGGATTAACTTCATAGCGCATCACCACTTTTTTCCGTTCCGCAGGATCGGACTTTGCCCGAACTCTCTCATCCCAGTTGGCGACATACAGGTACCTCTCATCCGGCGAAAATGCCAGTCCGTTTGGTCCGCCCAGGTCTTTGCTGATGAGAGTTACCTTTCCATCCCGGAACATATAGACGCCGCAGAAGTCCAGTTCCCTGCGCGGGTCGTCATAGAACTTCGGTAGTCCATACGGCGGGTCTGTAAAGTAGAGCGTGCCATCGGAACGATAGACCAGATCGTTCGGGCTGTTCAGGCGTCTGCCTTGAAAGCTGTTCACCAGCGTTGTCAGCGTGCCATCTCTCTCCAGACGAACAATCGCATGATTGCCGTGCTGACAGAAGACCGGTCGCCCCTCCCGATCCAGCGTGATCCCGTTAGACCCGGGCTGTCCGTACTCAGCTACATCCGCGCCGGAATAGCCGCTTTTATCGCGGAAAACCGACACCTGTCCGTCCATCGTCCATCGGTAGATTCGATTTCGGTTCGGGTCGCTGAACAGAAGATAGCCGTCTCCGGCGGCGTTGTCGCGAATCCAGATCGGTCCCTCGGTGAACTGGAACCCCTCCGCCAGTTTGAAGATTTTTAGGTTTGCGGGAACGATGGCATCCAGCGCAGGATCGAGACGCTCGATCTCGACATTCACCTCGCGCGCGGCTCCGCCGAAAGGCTCAATTTCTCGTGCGCGGTAGAATTCCAGACGCGCCTCCCGCATCCAGATATAGTTGGCGGGAGGATCGGAGATCGGTCCGTTGATTCCAAAGACCGCCAGTTGAATTTTGCTGCCGGGTTTCACGCCTCGACCGATCACCAGACGGTTCGGCGCATTCCACCCCTTGATGACCGAACCGCCGCTCTGCCCGATCCCTCGCGCCAGTTCTCCATTCACCCAGACTTCCGCATAATCATCAATCACCGTTTCAAACACGATGGTGGAGCCGTCCGTCGCATAGTCTCCGACTCGCTCAGGAACGGTCACATTGATTCGATACCAGTTGAAGCAGAGTCTACCGGTTCCGCGCCGCCTGTTCAGCGTGGTCGGATCCAGCTTTTCCCATCGGGAATCATCGTAGTCCGCGCCGCCTGCGTGAGGCTGATAGTCATAGGTTCGGATCGTCTCCCCCGTCGGCTGCCCGTCGGGCCCGGGGGCGCGGTGCATCCGCTCGACGATCTTTGTGTCGCTGTAACGCCACTCTCCCTCCACCTGCGAGACGCCTTCGCGAGTCATCAGGTTGATGGCGGCGGCGGGCGTCCCCATCGGAACCTCCTGCGAAAACGCCGCGCCGCCCGTAATCGCCAGCGAGAGAAGAGCAGCTATCCGTAAAACGAGTTGTTTACGGTCGCCCATCTTCTATCTCCCTGCCGCTTTCAACGGAGCTGTGCCGAAGTTAACGCTGAACTTCTGACACCAGATCGTCACTGAAAGATACTGCCACAGATCAATATCCGCCGGAACCCGATAGACCGAGTCGCCCTTCTGCTTCTGGAGCTTGCCCAGATCAATGAATCCGGCTCTCTTGACCGACTGGCTGTCCTTCACATCTTCCGCCTTCACCAGATAGACATGCAGAGCCGGTCCGCTCGCCGTATTCAGGTTCGAGATGCGGAGTTCCCGCGTACCGTTCGGCAGTTCATAGATGGTCACGGAGCCGGAGGTATTGTGCGCGACTTTTCGAAAGGTCCCGGTCGTCACCGCAATCGCTTTCTTCTCCTGCGCGTCCTGCGCGGCGGCAGTTCCGCCGACAGTCGCAATGCACAATCCAACCAGCGCCAGCGCGCAGAGCCATATACCGCTATTGTTTCGTTTCATCCTGATAATCTCCTTTTTCGTTTGGTTCTCTTATCGAACTTTCACCACATAGTAGGTGAAAGGAGCGTCAATCTGCTGAAACCAGTGCGGCACCCCTTTCGGAACGATGATGACATCGCCGCGAGTGAGCCGCCTTGTCTCGCCATTCTGAATCGCCGTGCCGCGTATCTCTCCTGGCGCAGTGGTCTTCCCCTCGACGACCGTGCCGCCGGTCACAAACATTGCGCTGCCCGACTGCACATAGATCAGGTCCGTCTCCTCCGCATGAACCTCCGCCATACCAGGCTTTTCGCGTCGGGAGGCATGGATCATGTAGTTGCGTCCATCCTCCCCACCGAATAAGACGGCTCCCTTTGAAAACGCCTCCGCCACCTTCTCGCGGTCAAAAAAGAGGACCGGCATGGAGGCTGAGGGCATGGAAGTAGCATTGCCGGAGAGGGCGTTGGCTCCGAAGACCGCGATCTCCTCGTCCTGCTGGGCAGAGGCGGCTCCACTGACTCCTATCGCGCCGACAATCTGCCCGTCCACGATAATGGGAACGCCTCCCTGAAGCGGCGTAAAGTCGTTCAGAGCCACCATCGCAGTACGTCCGTTCTTGATGATCTCCTCAAACAGGCGCGTGGGACGCTTAAAAATCGCGGCGGTGCGCGCCTTGCCGATGGAGATGTTCGCTCCGGCGGCGAAAGTGTTGTCGGCGCGCTCCAGCATCATCAGATTGCCGCCGTCATCCACAATTGCCACCACGCCAGTGGTATTGTTGCGCTTGATCTCCGACATCGCTGCCGCCATCACGCGCCTGGCTCCGTCCAGCGTCAGAGTCTTCTTCTCCGCAATCTGCGCCTGCGCCGCGCCAATGGCAAGGGTCAGCGCCGCCAGAGAAACAGCATCTCTCAACAGTCGCATCGTCTTCTCCTTGATAATCAGTCGCATACCTGTTCATATCGTCAATCTTTCCACTCTGCGGAGCGAGCCTGCGCCGGGTTGAACATCCTGTTATCTGGATGGCGCAGGCGGCATCGCTCACAGACAGTGACGGAAATAAGCTACTTCTGCACTTCGGCGAAAGAGGTCTCTCCGAGCAGAACCTCCGCCCACGCGCACCATATCTGCACTTTGGCGATATCCTTGATGTAGGCGGGAAGGGTAATGGTTTTATGGAACTTGTCTCCCTTGATTACCAGTCGCTGAAGCAGATAGACATTCCCCTTTGAATCCACTATCTGCCAGTGAGGAGCCGGCGAATCGGGCACTTTGAAGTCATCGCTGAGGGTCAGCACATGCATTTTTCCCTGCTTGGAGTGCATCACAGAGCCGCCGTTTACCTTCACTCCGGCAAATGTTCCACTGTGATGCCGATCATGATCGGCAAAGCTGGCGGCGCTGGTCATAACAGCGCTTACAAGCATCAGGCAGAAGACAGTAAACAGACGTTTCATGGTGGGTGTATCTCCTTTGATTGTAATAGGGTGCGGAACCCTGTCCGCGTCTCCTGGACATCGCTCCTGTGCGAGCCGTTAGGTGAAAGTCTGACCCCTTAAACAGAGGCAAAAAAGAAATGGTTCCCGAATTTTCAACCGGTTAAAACAAAAGATGAAATCGTGGAAAATCGCTCTTCCGATGAAAAAGCGGGAACTATTCCGCGCCAGAACGGTTAAAGGATCAGGTGTAGTTGGAAAACGTGGAGGCATCATACTCGAACCCGATGCTTCGCCCGGATGCGCATCGGCAACGAAGTGAGGAATGACCATGACGGAAGTTCTGGCGAGAGAACGTGCTGTAAAACGTTTTGAAGCGCAGCTCGCTCCTATAATCGGAGCCGCGTATGGCGTTGCCTACCATCTGACGCATAACCGGGAGGAGGCAGAAGACCTTGTTCAGGAGACCTCTCTGCAAGCCTTTAACTCCTTTCATACCTTTCAGGAAGGGACGCACTTCAAAGCGTGGTTTTTGAAGATTATGCTCAACCGATTCCGTAATAACTACAGGAAACGAAAGCGCGCTCCGGAGACGACCGCTCTGGAAGACGCTCCAGACCTGTATCTCTATATGCAGACGGCAAACGCGGGACTCCATTCACGCAGCAGCGATCCGGCGGCATTGGTTATAGGGAGGATGAACGAAGAGCAGATAAAGCAGACAATTGCCTCGCTGCCGGAAGAGTTCCAGGCTGTATCGGTACTCTATTTTGTGGAAGAGTTAGCGTATCAGGAGATTGCGGAGATCGTCGGCTGCCCGGTCGGAACCGTGCGATCCAGACTCCATCGGGGCAGGAAGATACTGCAGAAAGCGCTCTGGCAGGTCGCCGAAGAACAGGGTATCCTGGGGGACCTGCTTATGGAGGAGAGAGTATGAATGACAACAACCGTCTGGATAGATATACGTGCGAAGAGGTCTTCCGAAGGCTGGATGACTATCTGGATCGTGAACTCACGGTGCAGGAGATGGAGTTGGTTCGACAGCATCTGGAGACCTGCGAGGCTTGCGCCTCAGAGCATCGGTTTCAGGCATCGGTAATTCAGGAACTACGGAGCCGTATTCAACGTGTCTCCATGCCGCCTTCGCTCATGGATCGCATATCGAAGGCGCTGAAACAGTCCGATAATCTGGCGATTTAACCCTTGTTCTCGTGCCATCGGTCGCCGCGCTCCTTCCATTCAGGAAGCGCGGCGATCTGCTGTATCAGGCTGGATATAATGCCCGCATCGCCTGTATCTCCTCCACCGTATAGCCAACCCCATTCAGGAACTCATCCGTCAGTTTCCGAATGCAGCTTCGTATGGTAACCACATCCAGCGAGGAGGCTCCGGCATGGTTGAGAGTATCCAACCCCTTCGCCGCGTACAGGTCATGACAGTTGATCAGCAGCGTTTTCAACAGGATGGCTTCACTTAGATCGGCTCCTTCAAGCGTCGCGCCATGCAGATTGGCAAGCGTCAAATCCGCCTGACGCAGAAAGGCGTCGGTAAGATTCGCATTGATGAAATTCGCGCTCAAGAGAGTGGCAAAGCTCAGATCGGCTCCCGTGAGATTGGACCGAGTCAGAAGAGCATAAGAGAGATCGGCTCCGGTGAGAGAGGCTTCCGTCAGGTTAACATCGCTCAGATCGGCGCGATGCAGTATCGCTTCATTCAACCGCGCATAGTTCAGATCGGAAAGATTCAGGCTGGCGCGCATGAAATTCGCTCTCTTCAGATTTGCCCTATCGAACCGCAGCCCCAGAATCTGTGCGTCGGTAAAAACCGCCTGCTGACAATCCGCTTCTATGGCGGTTGCCCCTGATAGATCGGCTCCCTGGAGATTCGCCTCCGCCAGTATCGCTCCGTCCAGCTTCGAAGCGCACAGATTCGCTCCTCGCAGGTCTGCCCCACAGAGATTTACTCCGGAGAGATTCGCGCAAAATAGATCGCGTTTAACCAGCGAAGCCTGCGCCAGTGAATCGCCCTCAACAGATAGTAGAATTTCTCCCGTCTTAAGATGACGCACCTCCATGACGTGCATCTCCTCTCAATGCGCGTTAATTTTACCGCTGGCAGCTTTTCCGGGAACTCATGCGCCTGCAACGGCATTCATAGGGGAAACGGCTCATGCATGGCTGTTTCACTCAATCTCAGGAGGTTTCGCAATGCGGCGAGAACCCGAATATGATCTGCCCGCGATGGAACTTCTGCTTGCCGGCCAGCGTGTCCTGCCGGGACTCTATCGAGAAGTGGAAACGGGACGGCTGGTTCTGATGGAGAAAGAGGATCGCCTCCCAGCCAGTCTGGACGGCAGGGTCGCCTGTTATATTCGTTCCACGAACACATGGGAGCAGATTTCCGCTCATTCACAACAAAAATTTAGAAATGGTTAAGAAAATGTCATCTTTCATGGACGGTGTTCCTCTTCGCCGGTATCACCGGCTATTCCTGTACGGTTTTACTCTACTGACGTTGACGGCGTTTGCCGCGCCGCCCTCTCAGGCTCAGAACCCTCTCTATGGCAATGTGCCGGTATATGAACTGACGGGTGGTCCCTGGCTGAACACCGCCAACAGTCAACCGATCACAATGGCTTCCCGCCGGGGCAAGGTGACTATTCTTCACTTCTGGACATTCGGCTGCATCAACTGTCAGCGAAACCTTCCGATCTATGCCCGATGGCAGAAGCGATACGCCAATCGCGATGTTACTGTCATCGGCATTCATACCCCGGAAACGGAGGAGGAGAGAGAGACGGAGAACGTGATCCGCTATCTGAAGCAGAACGGCATCACCTATCCGGTTCTGATTGACCGCGAAGGGAAAAACTGGCGGCGATGGGGACAGCGCTACTGGCCTACCGTCTATCTGATTGATAAGAAGGGAAAAATCCGCTACGCCTGGGAGGGCGAACTGGAGTGGAACGGTGCGGGCGGCGAGGCGAAGATGTCGCAGTTAATCGAAGCGCTGCTGAAGGAAGAGCCGGAGAAAAAGCGCCGATAGCCCGCTTTTCGTTCTCTATAGAGACTGTTGAGGTGAAATATCATGAAGTCAATAACACCACAGCGCATCCTGATCCTGGGCGGAGGTTTCGGAGGCGTCTATACCGCGATGCATCTGGATAGAACGCTTGCAAAGGATCAGACGGTAGAGATAACGCTTGTGAGTCAGGAGAACTTCTTTCTCTTCACTCCCATGCTGCACGAAGTCGCCGCCTGTGATCTGGATGTGACCCATATCGTCAATCCGATTCGAAAACTGTTGAAGCGCGTTCACTTTTTCGAGGGAGCCATCGAACAGATAGACCTTCCCGAAAAACAGGTGATCGTTACACATGGCTCCGACAACCATACGCACGTTCTGGAGTACGATCATCTGATTATTGCTCTGGGTTCTGTGACAAATTTCTATCACTTACCCGGGCTGGAAGAGCGCGCGCTCACGATGAAGAGTCTGGGAGACGCCATCTATCTGCGAAATCGTATCATCCGCCTGTTGGAAGAGGCGGATACGGAGTGTATGGCGGGACTGCGCCGCAATCTGCTCAGTTTTGTGGTCGCGGGAGGCGGATTTGCCGGCGTGGAGACGATGGCGGCAATAAATGATTTTGTGCGTGAGTCGCTGCGCTTCTATCCCCATCTCAATGAAGAGATGGTAAAGATGACGCTGGTGCATCCCGGTCCGGTGATCCTGCCGGAACTGGGCGAGTCGCTCGGTCGCTATGCACAGAAAAAACTCTCCGAGCGAAAGGTCGAGATACGAGTCAATACGAAGGTGACCGCTGTTACCGTGAACAGTGTGCAGTTAAGCGACGGAACCGCGCTGGAGGCGGATACGCTGATCTGGACGGCGGGCACTGCCGCGCATCCGTTGATTGAGGGACTGCCCTGTCGGAAAGAGCGCGGTCGGATCGTGGTGAATGCTACCCTCGAACTGCCGGACTGGCCCGGTGTCTGGGCGCTGGGAGACTGCGCCTATATTCCCGATCCGCGCACGGGGCAGCCCTATCCTCCCACCGCGCAGCACGCCATTCGCGAAGGGAAGATCGTCGCGCAGAATATTGCGGCAGACAGGACAGGCAAAGAGAAAAAAACTTTTGTCTTTCATACCATCGGACTGCTCGCCTCTATCGGACGCCGTACCGGTGTGGCGCGTATTTTCGGAGCGAACTTCTCCGGGTTTTTCGCCTGGTGGCTCTGGCGCACGATCTACCTCAGCAAGCTGCCGCGACTGGAGAAGAAGCTGCGCGTTGCGCTTGATTGGACGCTGGATCTGCTCTTCTCAAAAGATATCGTTCAGTTCCTGACGGTGCGTTCACCGGGCATATCGCGACAGGAATCCGCTCCGAACGTAACGGTGTTACAGGAGATACCGGATCGCTCGGAAACGACTCTTGCGCGTACTCAGGGACAGGTGTAATACAGATGTATACTGAATTCAAAAAACATCTCCCTGAATATCTGATGGAGGCAACGGGACTGGGGATTTTCATGCTCTGCGCCTGCTTCTTCGGCTCACTGCTTGAGTATCCCGGTTCTCCGGTTCATCAATCGCTTCCCGACCCGTTTCTGCGCCGTATGCTGATGGGCGTTGCGATGGGACTGACGGCGATATGCCTGATCTATTCGCCCTGGGGCAAGCAGTCTGGCGCGCACCTGAACCCCTCCGTAACGCTGACCTTCCTGCGTCTGGGAAAAGTCGCTCCCCGCGATGCCCTGTTCTATATCCTGGCGCAGTTTATCGGAGGAGCAGCCGGGGTTCTGGCTGCCGCGCTTCTGTTAGGCGCGATCATCGCCCATCCCTCCGTGAACTATGTCGTCACGACTCCCGGAACCTTCGGGATCGGCGCAGCCTTCGCAGGAGAAGCAGCGATCACCTTTCTGCTCATGACGGTGGTGCTGCATGTCTCCAACAGCGCGCGCCTCTCCCGCTTTACCGGGCTGTGCGCGGGCGCGCTGGTCGCCCTCTACATCACGTTAGAAGCTCCGATCTCCGGCATGAGCATGAATCCGGCGCGCACGCTCGCTTCCGCTCTACCCGCGCAGGTCTGGACATCGCTCTGGATATACTTCACCGCGCCGCCGTTGGGAATGCTCCTAGCCGCGCAGCTCTATCTGATTCAAAAAGGGCGCGATTCCGTCTCCTGCGCCAAGCTGCATCACGATAATACGCGACGTTGCATCTTCTGCAACTGCCACTTACGCCAAACGGAAGCGCAGAGCCAGGAACGCCAGGAAGTTCCGATGCTTTCCCGATAAGGTTCAAAAAGATTCGATCTCAGGGAACTCTTTCTCCCGATCTCGCATTAACGAGTTCAAACAACACGCTGCAATGTGAGCCGATGTCGTGACGACGCGGTGAACGAAACCTTCGACCTTTGGCGCAAAACCCATCCTGCGCCAGATTCACGATTTACGAGACAGGAGTAGACGAAATGCAAACTAAAAAGATTGCGATTATTGCAACTGGAATTGCTGTACTGGGTGTTGGCTGGTATCTTTTCCGCCCTGAACTGCTGTTCATCAACGAGAAGGTGAATGAAGCCTTCCCTGTGTCGCAGGCTTCCTCCGCACAGCCGGTCTCGATTCTGTCCGGTCAGTTTCGCGGGATCGCTCATCAGACTAGTGGAACCGCCACCATCTACAAAACGATGGATGGCAAGAACATCTTGCGCCTGACAAATTTTGCCACCTCCAACGGTCCCGATGTGCGTGTCTATCTGGTAGCCGCCGGGGACGCCCCGGATAACGGTTCCGTTAAGAAAGCCGGTTACATTGACCTTGGCAAGCTCAAAGGTAATCAGGGCGATCAGAACTATGAGCTTCCCGCAGAGTTCGATCCCAATACTCATCATGCGGTAACGATCTGGTGTGCCCGATTCAGCGTGAACTTCGGCACGGCTCCCCTGATGATGGACAAAATGTCCGGCGTGGGGAATGCTCCGACGCCGCAATCTATCGGGCAGTTCCGGGGCATCGCCCATGAGACGAAGGGAACCGCCAGCATCTACGACCTGGGCAATGGTAAGCGAGTTCTGCGATTGTCCGATTTCGCCACTTCCAACGGTCCCGATGTGCATGTCTACCTTGTCGCCGCCAACGATGCCGCCGACAGCAGCGCTGTCAAGAAAGCCGGTTTCATTGACGTGGGAAAACTGAAAGGCAACCAGGGCGACCAGAACTACGAACTGCCTGCGGAGTACGATCCGAACAGACACCGCGCCGTCACTATCTGGTGTGCGCGCTTCAATGTTAACTTCGGCACTGCCCCGCTGATGAGCGAGATGCCCGCGAAGAACTGAATGGTTCACTGACCGTCGTCCGGCGGTCACATGCCGCCCGCTGCCTTTCGGTGAATATGGAGAGTATTCCGGGCAGCGGGTTTTTCACTCTCTGGAGGAAGCGACAGCCATGACAAACGATCAGCACTACGACGTGATTATCATCGGAACGGGAGCAGGAGGCGGGACGCTTGCTTATCGCCTTGCCGCTTCCGGTAAGCGAATCCTGATGCTGGAGCGCGGCGGCTATATCCCGCGCGAACGGGCAAACTGGGATACGAAAACCGTTTTTCTGGATGGCAAGTATACTGCAAAAGAGGCGTGGCGCGATATGGAGGGACAGACCTTCCATCCCGGCATTCACTACAATGTCGGCGGAAACACCAAATTCTACGGCGCAGCGCTGTTTCGCTTCCGAAAAGAGGATTTCGAACCTCTGCGCCACCATGATGGAGTTTCGCCCGCCTGGCCCATCCGGTATGAAGACCTCGCGCCCTACTACCTTCAGGCGGAGCGTCTCTATCAGGTGCATGGCGAGCGCGGAGAGGACCCGACGGAGCCGCCGGAGTCCGCTCCTTTCCCCTATCCCGCCGTCAGCCATGAGCCGCGCATTCAGCAACTGCATGACGACCTGCTTCGATTGGGTCATCATCCGTTTCATGTGCCGCTCGGAATCATGCTCGATGAGCGGAACCGCAGAAAGAGTCCCTGCATCCGCTGCGCCCACTGCGACG
>CAYSDM010000079.1:0-18401 GCA_964429855.1 uncultured Chthonomonadaceae bacterium | reverse complement strand
CATATGGACGCATTCAGCGGGGATACCTCGGCGTGCGAACGCAGCCGGCCGCGCTTCCCGCCAGCCTGCGGCAGTCTCTCGGACTGAAGCAGGAGAGCGGCGTCCTGATCGTTCAGATCGAGGGTGGCAGCGCAGCGGAACTGGGAGGACTGCTGCTGGGGGACGTGATTCTGCGCCTGAACGATCTGACGGTGGAGGACGTGGAGTCGCTGCGTCGTTATCTGCGCTCCCTGCGAGCCGGACAGACCATCGCCCTGACAGCCGTTCGGGCAGGCGCGCTCCACACCATGAATATCACGCTCGGTTCGGAAGCGTAGTAACGCTCTTACGATCAGGCGGATTCGGCGCGAATCCGCCTGATCTCCCTTTCAGAAAGCAGGTTTGGCATGTTAAACGGCGCTTTTCGCAATCTATTTCTCCCGCTGACCGACGAGACCTCGAATCTGGTTGAGCGCGTTCGTAAGAGCGTCGTGCGGGTCTATACGGGCGACGGACACGGCGCGGGAGTAGTCTGGCATCCCGCCGGGCTGATCATCACCAATCACCATGTTGCAACACGCGATTCACTCACCGTTGAGTTTGCCGACGGTCATCGCATCTCCGCGCAGGTCTTCGGACGCGACCCGTCAAACGATCTGGCGGCTCTTTTCGTAAAGGAGAGAAACCTGCCCGCGATAGCCGTCGGGGATTCCCGGTCCCTGCGCGTCGGCGAGATGATTATAGCGGTCGGACATCCTTTCGGAGTGCTCGGAAACGCGACGATGGGAATTATCAGCGGAACCGGAACGCGAGTCCGGATGGGAAACCGGGAGCGAGAGCGGCTTCAGGCGGATGTGGAACTGGCTCCCGGCAACTCCGGCGGTCCTCTGGTGGATACGGAGGGGCGAGTCGTTGGCATCGCCAGCATGATCGTCAGTCCCGGCATTGCGCTGGCGATACCGTCTCATGTGATTCAGTCGTTCGTGCGGCAGGTCGCTCCCGGACTGGAATCGAGCGATCCCGGCTTTGCGCCTTCATCGGGCAGGCGTGCATTCGTGTGAGGAATCGGGCGTGATACGGGTACTGATTGTCGCGGCATACGCCTCGGTGCGAGCCGGGCTGAATGCGCTGCTCTCCGAAACGCCGGAATGCGAGGTCGTCGGCACGGTGGCAGGCAGCGCGGATCTTGCCCGGCATTTGCCGGAAGCGCATCCGGATGTGGTTCTCTTCGACTATAATGAAGGGGATGGCGCGCGCGTGCTGGAGACGGTTTCCGGCACGGATGTCGCGCTGATGCTGCTGGGCGACGATCTGGCGGACTACCGAATGCTGGCGGGTCTGCCTCTGCGCGGCTGGGCATTTCTGCTGAAAGAGGCAGAACGAGAAGAGATTGTCAACGCGGCGCGCGCCGCCGCCGCCGGGCTGATCGCTTTTGATCGGGGCGTCGCGCCCCTGCTGATCGCCGACTCGTCCGCCCCAGTCACCACCGGATTTATCGCGCCGGGAGAGACGCTGACTGTCCGCGAGCGCGAGGTGCTTCAGTTAATGGCGCAGGGGCTTCCGAATAAACTGATTGCGTCCCGGCTGAACATCAGCCTGCATACCGTGAAGTTTCACGTCGCCTCCATTCTGGCAAAACTGGGCGCGGGCAGCCGAACCGAGGCGGTTACGCTGGGCGCGCGCAACGGTTATGTATCGCTGTGATTTCAGACCTTCTGTCAATTCTGGTCACAAAGGAGAGCGTATGTTTCGCCGAGTCACCCTTTTTCTGACACTCTTCCTGCCGAGGCTTGCAACCGCCGCACAGGGACAGGCGCATTCACAGGCGATCTACGCGGTCGCCTTCAGTCCCAATGGAAAACAGATTGCTACAAGCAGTTCTGACCGCACAGTGAAGCTGTGGGATATGGAGTCGGGAATACACCTCTTCACACTGCCCGGACATGGAAAGAACAGCTTCTCCACCCGCCTTGTTTTCAGCGCAGACGGCGCGATGCTGGCAAGTTCCGGGAGCGATGGAACCATTCGGCTCTACAGTCTTAAATCGAAAAAACTTCAGCGCATCATCCATGCCGGAACCTCTCATGTCTCTGATGTGGTCTTCAGCCCGAATGGGAAGTATCTTATCAGCAGCGGCTACGATAATCTGGTGAAGCTGTGGAACCCGACGACCGGCGGACTTGTCCGGACGCTGCGCGGAATGCGCTCCGACGCGATCTGCGTAGCGGTCAGCCAGGACAGCAAAACCGTTGCGGCAGGCGGTATTGACAGGACCGTTCGCCTCTGGGATATGGCAAGCGGAAAACTGCGGCACACGCTGCGCGCAAAGACATGGGTACACTCGGTCGCATTTCGTTCGGACGGAGAGGAGGTTGTCGGCGTCAGCGCCACCGGAGCCATGCAGTTCTGGAATACGAAAACCGGCATCCCTGCCACCCAACGAGAACCGACGCCCGGCATTCTACAGCCTATCGAAGTCAGCCGCGATCTGAAGCTGATTGCCTGCACCAATCGCAGCGATGAACTGTTGATCTGGGAGATATGGAGCGACGATCCGCGACATACCCTCTCCGCACATCGGGGAATGATCACCGATCTTGCTTTCAGCCCGAACGGAAGACATCTCGCCAGCGTCGGTTACGATAAAGCCATACGAGTCTGGGACACGGTCAATGGCTTGATGGTTCTGGAGATCAAATAGAAGAGGAGACGGATGAGCGCACTGACAGCCGAAAAACTGAAGCAGGCGGAGACGCTGACAGCGCAGTCGGGGGCGGATGTCTGGCTGACCTTCGTGCGCGAGACGGATGAAGGCGGCGACCCGGTTCTGCCTCTGATTCTGGACGGGGGACTGGTCTGGCAGAGCGCGCTGCTGGTAACCGCCCGGGGCGAGAGGATTGCCATCGTCGGCAACTACGATGCCGATCCCCTCAATGTGTCCGGCGACTGGCAGGAGGTGATCCCCTATATCCAGAGCATTCGCGAACCGCTGTGCTCCACTCTGGAACGGCTGATACCGGATACCAGAAGCTCCCCGAAGATCGCCGTCAACTACTCTCCCGGCGATGTAAAGGCGGATGGGCTGTCGCACGGAATGTATCTGCTTCTGGAGGAGTACCTGCGCGGAACCCGCTTTGAAGGCTGCCTGGTCAGCGCAGAACCGATCGTCATGGGGCTGCGCGGCTTGAAAACCGCAACGGAGATCGGCAGGATACGCGCCTCGATTGCGGAGACGGAACGGCTGTTTGCGGAGGCGGAGGCGTTCGCGAAGATTGGCGTGAGCGAGCGCGCCGTCTACCGTTTTGTGCAGGAGCGGATAGACTCCCGCGGGCTGGGCTACAGCTGGTGCCGTGCCAGCAATCCTATTGTCAACAGCGGACCCGATTCGATGGCGGGGCACGGGATTCCCTCTGATACAATCACGCTTGCACCCGGCCACATTTTCCATATAGACCTGGGAGTCGTCAGGGAGGGATACAGTTCCGACATTCAACGCTGCTGGTATGTGGCGGCTCCCGGCGAGCGGACGATACCTGCAGATATTCAGCAGGCGATGGCGGCGGTCACCGGCGCGATCTCCGCAGGCGCGGCGGTTCTTCGCCCCGGCATCGAGGGATGGAAAGCGGACGAGGCCGCTCGCGCATTTCTGAAGGAGTCTGGCTATCCCGAATATATGCACGCGCTCGGGCATCAGGTCGGACGCGCCGCGCATGACGGAGGCGCGATCCTGGGACCGCGCTGGGAGCGATACGGAAACACTCCTTTCCTGCCGATCCAGCAAGACCAGGTCTATACGGTCGAACTGGGCGTGAATGTGGCAGGCAGAGGCTATCTGGGGATCGAGGAGATGGTTCTGATTACGGAGGACGGCGTCGAGTGGCTGACACAGCGGCAGCTCACCGTACCTCTCCTTTCGGCGAAAGGATAACGCCCTCCATGCTCGCGTTGTTCGCCGCTCTACTGCTCTTATCGCCAACAGGAAACGCCATGCAGCAGAAACCGCCGCTTTATGAAGAGGATATCGCCGCCTCCAATCCGGCGCGCTCGGAACAGGCGCGAGAACTGGAGCGGTATCTTGCCGATCTCCGATCCCGCGATGCCGCGCTTTCGGCGCGCTTCAAACCCGATTTTCGCTCCCCGGAGAACTACGCTGCCTCCACAGGAAGGCTTCGAAAATCCCTCGGCGAGTCCCTCGGCTATCCGCCGCCAGGAGATAAGCCGGATACGCCTGCGGAGTTTCAGAAGATCGGCGAGGATGATCTGGGCATCTACTATCGCACCCGTTTCGCCGTTCTGCCGGGAGTGCACGTCATCGGTCTCTATATCACGCCGAAAACGCGAACGGGGCGCGTTCCGTTGGTGATCGCCATGCATGGCGGAGGCGGTTCGCCGGAACTGGCGACATTTCACGGGGGCGCGAATTACCACGATATGGTGCGCGGGGCGGTGCGGCAGGGATACGCCGTCTGGGCGCCGCAGCATCTCTATCAGGCGGAGGGCTTTCCTCCCGACATCCGTCAGCGGTTGGATGTACGCGCCAGACAGGTCGGAACGACGATCACCGCCATCGAGATCATCAAAATCACCCGTGGGCTGGATGCCGTGCTGAAACGCCCGGAGGTGGACTCGCGCCGCGTGGCGATGGTCGGTCTCTCCTACGGCGGCTTCTACACGCTCTACGTTACCGCGCTGGAACCGCGCATCAAAGCGGCGGTCTCCTCCTGCTACTTCAGCGACCGGGCGGAGCTTCTGGATAAGACCGAGCCGCATGGCTGGAGCGACTGGCGATTCACGCACGGTCTGACGCTGTTTCGCGATCCGGAGATCGTCGCGCTGATCTGCCCGCGCCCGCTGGAGATTCAGGTCGGCACAAAAGACGATCTCTTTCCGATAGACGCCGCGCGAAGAAGCGCGCCCGCCGCCGCCGAATACTACCGCAGGCTGGGGATTTCGGACCGTTTCCGCTTTCTGGCATTTGAAGGCGGACATGAGTGGCACGGCGAGTCCGCCTGGGAGTTTCTGAAGAAGCACCTCTGAACGGGAGAACAGACTTTTATGCGCCTCCTCCATCCCATCAATCTGCTCTGGCTCCTGCCCATCGCCGGGATGATTGTCGCCATGTATATTCTGAAACTGCGACGACGAGATGTCACCGTCTCCTCGACCTTCCTCTGGCGGCAGGTGATCCGGGATGTGCAGGCGAACGCGCCCTTTCAGAAGCTGCGGAAAAACCTTCTGCTTCTTCTGCAGCTGCTGGCAGCGCTGATGCTGGTGTTGATTCTGTCGCAGCCGATCTGGCGCAGCAGAGGACTGGGCGGGCGCAGCATCGTCCTGGTGCTGGATGCCTCCGCCTCCATGCTGACGACCGACGAGAACGGCAGCCGCATGGACGCCGCCCGACAGAGAGCCTTGCAGATCATCGGCGAGATGAAGCCGCAGGATCAGGTGATGGTGATCGCGGCTTCCGCAAGACCGGAGGCGGTCACCGGCTTCTCCAGCGACCGAAGCGTGGTTTCGCGGGCGATTAACAGCCTCACGGCGCGTCAGACCGCCGTCAATATGCGGGACGCCGTGAATCTGGCTTCCGCGCTGGTCGCCACCCGCGATGCCGCGCAGATTGACATCATCTCCGACGGCGCGTTCGATCCGGTCACCAATGTCAATCTGGGGAAGGCGCACGTTAACTTTCACCCGGTCGGCAAGCGAGCGAAAAATGTCGGGATCACGGCGGTGGACTTTCGCCGCAGCCTCACGGGTGAAGGAACCATCGAAGTGCTGATCGCGCTCAATAACTTCGATTCTCAGCCGCAGACCTTCACGGTAGAACTCACGCACGAAAAGAATCTGCTGGATGCTCGCGAAGTCACGATCCCGCCGGGCGGCGAGAACATGGACATCTTCGAGATTCCGGAGCCGCAGCAGCCTCTCACGCTGATGGCGAGTCTCGATGCGAAGGACGAGTTCGCCGCCGATAATCAGGCGTCGCTGATCATCCTTCCCCGCAAGCCCATCCGCACCCTTCTGGTCACCGGCGGCAACCTCTTTCTAGAGAAGGCTCTGCAGGTAGATCCGAATGTCGAACTGAGCAGCGTCAATCTGGCGGGTTTCACAAAACCGGACGGCTTCGATGTGGTGATCTTTGATAGAGCCGCACCTCCGCAACTGCCGGAAGGAAACTACCTTTTCGTCAACTGCGGCAGCGATCAGTCCCCCGCTGCTCCCGGATCGGAGTCGGAGAACCAGACTCTGATTGACCCGGATCGAAGCCATCCGACGTTGCGCTATGTGGATTTCAGCGCCTCGCGCTGGGCGCGAATGCGTCTGGGAACACCCGCCGGATGGGCGCAGGAGCTTGCCTCCTCCGAAACGGGCGCGGCGATCATCGCCGGGGAGAAGGGCAAGATGCGCGCTCTCTGGATCGGTTTCGGGCTGGATCTCAACGACGGTCCGTTTCCCCTCACCGTCTCCTATCCGATCTTCCTGACCAACGCGGTTCGCTGGCTCTCTTTCAGCGAAGACACCACCGCCGCACAGATTCGCACCGGCGCGACGATCTCGCTGGACGCTCCCTCCGATGTCGGACAGATCACCGTGACCAAACCGGACGGAACGCGGCGCGAAATCACTCCCTCCGGGCGCGGAGGCGCGGCTTTCGACGATACCGATCAGACAGGTCTCTACACGGCAACCGGCGCAAACGGCTACCGACGCCTCTTTGCCGCCAACCTCTCCAGCTACTCCGAATCCAACATCGCGCCGCGCCTCAATCAGGATTTCGGCTTGAATCCCCCCGGCGAACCCGGACGGCAGGTCGCCATCCAGCGAGAGCTATGGCCCTGGCTGGCGGCGGCGCTGCTGGGGCTGTTAGCCTTTGAGTGGTGGGCGTTTCACCGACGCGCTTTCGTCCGATAGGTGGTTGACTCAGACAGAGCCTTTGCAGTAACATAAGAAAAGAAAATCGAAGAGACCTCCCTTTTAAGTGCGCGCCCGGCGAGGCCGACAAAGGGTGAGAGATCACGGCGACACGAAAGGCGCAGAGATATGCCCTTTACGTTCGTCTATCCCACGCCTTCCTGACGGGTGCGCACCCGACGGGGAAGGCGTTTTTGGTGTCCGACGGAGGCGCAGATGGAACAACGGCTGGTGATGGACGCAGAGGAGATGCGGCGCGCGATCACGCGCATCGCGCATGAGATTCTGGAGAAGAATCGCGGCGCGCAAAACCTTGCGCTTGTGGGGATTCTGCGTCGCGGCGCGCCTCTGGCGGAGCGGCTGGCGGCGATCATCGAACAGATTGAGGGCGTTCAGGTTCCGGTGGGCAAGGTGGATATCGCCCTCTACCGGGACGACTACCCGGAACGACAGCCGGTCGTCGGGCGCACCGAAGTCCCTTTTGATGTGAACGAGAAGACGATTGTGCTGGTAGATGAGGTGGTCTTTACCGGTCGCACCGTCCGCGCTGCGATCACGGCGCTGGTAGACCTGGGAAGACCGGCGAACATTCAGCTTGCGGTGCTGATAGATCGCGGGCATCGCGAACTGCCTATCCGACCGGACTACGTGGGGAAAAACCTCCCGACCGCCCGAACGGAACATGTCGCGGTGCAGTTAAAAGAGATAGACGGCGAGGACTGCGTTCATATCCGAAGACCCGAAGCGTAGCCATGCAGAGCAGACGAGCCGTCACCGCTCATCGGCGCGGCGCGCCAACGTTTGAAGCTCTATACGCGGTTACATCGGTTCGCGGAACCGGTCTATCCGGCGCAGGCTGTCGGGAAGCCGACCGACACCTCTGACCTGGGGACCTTTCTCGACTCGCTCTGGCCCGTCTGAGAGGAGAAGCCTTCATGAAACACCTGCTTTCGCTGCGTGAGACCGATGTCGCCGATATGCGGCGCATTCTGGAGACGGCGGCCGCCTTCAAAGAGATACTGAGCCGCCCGGTCAAGAAGGTTCCTACCCTGCGCGGAAAATCGGTGGTGACCCTCTTCTATGAATCCTCTACGCGAACCCGCACCTCTTTCGAGTTAGCCGCCAAATATATGAGCGCGGATGCCGTCAATATTGCCGTCGCGC
The DNA here is from genome assembly GCA_964429855.1 of uncultured Chthonomonadaceae bacterium. Classification (GTDB taxonomy): domain Bacteria; phylum Armatimonadota; class Chthonomonadetes; order Chthonomonadales; family CAJBBX01; genus CALLMM01. The sequence continues at coordinate 10,346 of CAYSDM010000079.1, read as the reverse complement.
AGTCCTCCGTTACCAAAGGCGAGTCGCTGAAGGATACCCTGCGGACTCTGGAGGCGTTGACCGCAGACTGCGTGATCATTCGCCACTCCTCTTCCGGCGCCGCGCATCTCGCCTCGCAGTATGTCCGTATTCCTGTCATCAACGCCGGAGACGGACGCCACGAACACCCGACTCAGGCGCTTCTGGACATCCTGACCATCTGGGAACATAAAATCGTCGGAAGAGAGGACGACACCTATCCCCGCGCGCTCTCTTCTGAGCATCCCTTCGATCTGCGCGGTCTGAAGGTCGCCATCGTGGGCGATCTGGCGCACAGCCGGGTTGCCCGCTCCAACGTCTGGGGATTGACGAAACTCGGCGCGACAGTTCGCTGGGTCGGTCCGCAGACGCTGGTTCCATCGGAGGCGGAGAAGCTTCCGGTCTCCGTGTATACGCGCCTGGAAGAGGCGCTGGAGGGCGCGGATGTGGTGATGGCGCTGCGCCTTCAGACTGAACGTCAGGAGAAGGGACTGCTGCCGAGCCTGCGGGAGTATTCGCGAATCTGGGGTATCTCGCCGCGAACGCTGAAGTATGCGCGTCCCGATGCGCTGGTGATGCATCCCGGTCCGATGAATCGCGGCGTGGAGATATCCGCCGAAGTGGCAGACGGCGTGGGCGGAATTCGCGCCGCCATTGAGGAGCAGGTTACCAACGGTGTTGCAGTTCGCATGGCATGTCTCTACCTGTTGATGGGCGAAATGATGGGAGCCGGAGAGCGAGAATGACAGAACTGACGCTCAATAGAGACGCCCTGACATATGCCGCGCACGTCGCGGAAGCGGCAGTCTCCTCCGGGACGCACCCCTGCGCCGCCATTGCGGTCGCTAACAGCCGGGAGACGCTCTGGACGCATATCGTCTCCGGCGCGGACACCATTCGGGAAGATACGATCTTTCTGCTTGCCTCCATCTCCAAACCGATCACCGCCACCGCTGTCATGCGGCTGGTGGAGCAAGGGAAACTGCTGCTGTCGCTGCCGGTAACCAGTTATATCCCGGAGTTCGGCGCGAATGGCAAGCACGCCGTCACCTCCTGGCACCTGCTGACCCACACCTCCGGAATCAACGAAACGAAGTGGGCGATGGGACGCTTTGCCGGTCAGGGCGATGTCGGTCCCTGCATTGAGGAAGCCTGCTCCACTTTTCTGAACTTCGAGCCGGGAACGCGGTGCGAATACTGCACGCTCTCCTTCGCCGTTCTGGCGGAACTGATCACCCGGCAGAGCGGCAAGCGCTACGCGGACTATCTGCGCGAGCAGGTGTTTCTTCCGCTGGGCATGAAGGATACGGCGTTTCGCCCCGGAGATATGCATCGCGCCGCCCCCGTCCACGATTTTGGACCGCCGGAACATGCGGAACGGCTGATGGCGCGCGCGGTGGCGGGCGGAGGACTCTGGAGCACTCTGGCGGATCTGACGGCTTTCGGGCAGGCGTATCTGCGCGGCGGAACCTTGCAGGGCTATCCCCTTCTCTCTCCGGCGTCTATCGCCCTGATGACCCGCCATCAGACCGGCGGGCTGACCCTGTATGAGGGAGGCATCCCGACCCGTCCGGCGGATTTCGGGCTGGGATGGGGCAAGCCCTCGCGGGGCGAAATGATCGGTTCGCCCGGAGCGTATGAACATGGAGGCGCGACCGGAACGCGTCTCTACATAGACCCGGAATATGATCTGATCGTGGTCTTTCTGACCAATCGGTGGGGACTGGAATCGGAGACGCCAAAACGTATTGTGAATGCCGTTCTCGGCGCATTCCACACGGAGCGGGTGGCTCCGCCGAAAACATAGCGGCGATGGTGGGGAGGTAAAGCGTGAGACTGGTACTACAGGGTGGTCGCCTTCTCGACCCGTCCCAACAGATGGATCGAGAAGGCGACCTGGTGATCGAGGACGGTAAGATCGCCGGGATCGTCGCGTCTGGAAGCGCGCAGGGAGATATCACGCGAGACGTGCGCGGAAAACTGGTGACTCCCGGACTGATTGATATTCATGTCCATCTGCGCGAACCGGGCTTCGAGTACAAAGAGGACATCGAGAGCGGAACGCGCGCGGCGGCGGCAGGCGGCTTCACCGCTGTCTGCTGTATGCCCAACACTAACCCGGCGATTGATACGGCGGCGGTGGTGCGGCAGATCATCGAGCGGGCGCAACAGGTCGGAGCGGCGCGAGTCTATCCGATTGCCGCGTTGACTCGCGGTATGGAGGGAGGACAGTTATCGGAGATCGCAGACCTGAAGGCGGCCGGCGCGGTCGCCATCTCCGACGACGCCTTTCCCATTCAGAACGCCGAGACGATGCGCCGGGGCATGGAGTACTGCGCCCAGTTCGGGCTGACCCTGATGACCCACAACGAAGATAAAACCCTTACTGTCGGCGGCGCAATGAACGAGGGCTTGACCGCAACCGTAATGGGTGTTCCCGGCATCCCGCGAGTCTCGGAGGATATCGCGGCGGCGCGCAATATTCTGCTGGCGCATCTGACCGGATGCCGACTCCATCTGCTGCATATCTCTACTGCCGGAACGGTTGGACTGCTGCGACACGCGAAAGCTTACGGCATTCCGGTGACCGGCGAAACCGGCCCCCACTACTGGGCGCTGACCGATGCCGCCTGCGAGGGATACAATACCAACGCCAAGATGAATCCTCCCCTTCGCACGCCGGAGGATAATACGGCGATCCTGCGCGGACTGGCGGACGGCACGATTGACGCCATCGCGACCGACCATGCCCCGCACGCTCCCTACGAGAAGGAGCGCGAGTTCGATCAGGCTCCGTTCGGAATTATGGGACTGGAGACCTCCTTCGCCTGCGTCTACACGCAGCTTGTCAAGCCGGGCGTCCTCTCCCTCTCCGACGCCATAGCGAAAATGACATATGTGCCGGCGCGGCTTCTCGGCATTCCCGGCGGCACACTGGAGACCGGAGCCTCTGCCGACGTGAGCGTTTTTGATCTGGAGACCGTATGGACGGTAGACCCCGCGCAGAGCCGCAGCAAGTCGCGCAATACGCCGTTCGCAGGCTGGGAACTACAGGGAAGAGCGTCGTTTACGATTGTGGGTGGGCGGATCATCGAAGTCTGATCGGGGAAGCGAGAGAACAGAGACGCAATGAATTCGTTGATGGCGTTCGTAGTGATTATAGGCGCGCTGGCGGTCATCATCAACTGGTCGCGCATTCAGAACTGGTTTCATGCACAGGCGAGAAGCTCGCAGGAAAGGACTGATCGTCGAGCAGCGCGTCGTCAGCCGGTAGAGAATCGCGTTCAACAGGAGGCGCGTCTGCGCTACGAAGCCTGCCTGAAAGAGGTTACCGGCTTATCGGTGGAGCAGGCGAAGCAGCGCGCCGAAACAGCCCTGATGAACCCGCGCTTCTGGCGGTGCGCCCCGGCCACCGGCGAGGCGCACCGGCTGGAGAGGGAGTTCAACCGCAGTCTGCGCGATCTCTTTTCGCGCTGGTCGCAGGTAGAGGAGGCGGGCGGCGCGCTGCGAATCAGTCTTGCGGAGACCGCTTCCTACACCTGGCCTCTGCATGATGCGCTGGCGTTCGGCGCGGATGCAGACCGTAAAAAACGCTATCTGAAGATCGGCTCCGACTCGGATGGTAATCCCCTGGTCATCTGCCCGCCGGAGGAGACGCTGTACGTCGTCTATGGAACGCAGTCCTCCACCGAAAAGGTCTGGGCAGCGGACTACCCAAGCATCTATCACTGGCTGCTCATCAAACAGTTTTTCATGGAGCAATAACGCTCCGCCGCAGAGGCGAAGCGCTGGAGACGGACTACCTATGCAACCACATGCTCGATCGCTCTCAGCGCGTCATCGGCGCATCTACAGCCTGCTTCTGGCATGGATTCTGTTTCTGGGGTGCGCGGCGTCGGCGCAGGCAGCCGATCCGCTGCGTTTTGTCGTCACCTACGCCCCGGAGACCGGGATCAAGACGTTTACCGGGCGGGTACTGGTGATGCTCGGTGAAAACGCGAACATACAGCCTCGTTTCGGACCGAACTGGTTCCGTCCCGACCCATTCTTCGCCGTAGATGTGAAGGACTGGCAGCCGAACCTGGAACTGGTCGTGGATGAGAAGGCGATAGGCTTCCCCGCCCCGCTCTCAAAACTCCGGGCAGGAGCGTATCAGGCGCAGGCAGTGATGGATCATAGCCAGGAGACGCACCGGATCGGAGATGCGCCGGGGAACGCCTACAGCGCGGTGGTCAGTGTCTTCCTCGACCCTCAGAAGGGCGGCGCGGTTCGGCTGCATATTGACAGACTTGTTCCAGTACGCAAATTTCAGGAGAGCGAACAGGTGAAGCTGGCGGACATCCCCAGTCCGCTGCTTTCACGCTTCCACCGCCGCCCGGTTCGGCTGCAAGCCGCCGTCATTCTTCCCGTAAGCTATGAAAAGGAGAAAACCCGCCGCTACCCGGTCGTCTATATCATCCCGGGATTCGGCGGCGATCACTACAGCGCGCGTTTCATGGCGAATCGGGAGATGGAGGCGATCCAGGTTGTCCTGAACCCGGACGCGCCTACCGGTCATACCGTCTTCGCCGATTCCGCCAACAACGGGCCCTGCGGCGAAGCGCTTGTCAAAGAGCTTATTCCCTACATCGAGCGCGCCTACCGCGCCGTCGGCGAACCCGGCGCGCGATTCCTGAACGGGCACTCTTCCGGCGGCTGGAGCAGTCTGTGGCTTCAGGTCGCCTATCCCGACTTTTTCGGAGGAACCTGGTCCACATCTCCCGATCCGGTAGACTTTCGCGACTTCCAGCAGATCAACATCTACGCGCCGGGAGAGAATATGTTTACCGACAGCGCGGGCAATCCGCGCCCGCTCGCTCGCGATGGGGATCAACCGATCATCTTCTATCGCGCCTTCTCCGATATGGAGGAGGTGATGGGACGGGGCGGGCAGTTGATGTCCTTTGAGGCGGTCTTCAGCCCGAAGGGATCGGATGGTAAGCCACAGCAGCTCTGGAACCGAAAGACTGGAGCGATAGATCCTTCGGTGGCAAAAGCCTGGGAGAAGTACGATATACGCCTCATGCTGGAGCGCAACTGGGGCACGCTCGGTCCGAAGCTGCGGGGCAAGCTGCATATCATCACCGGCGAAAAGGACACCTTCTATCTGGAAGGCGCGGTGCGTCTGCTGGGGGAGAGCTTGAAGAGTCTTGGCAGCGACGCCGTTGTCGAGATACATCCCGGCAAGGATCACGGCAGCATCCTGACCGCCGCGCTTCGGAACCGAATACGCCAGGAAATGATGGATACCTATCGCAAGCGCTATCCCGAAAGCGCCCCCGCTCCCTCCAACCCGCAGAACGCGGCAGGTCTCCCTTCCCTGCCCCCGCAGCAGCCTCCTGCGCCGAGAAAGGTGACTCTGGAGAAGACGACGACCGGTTATCGTCTGCTGCGCGACGGCAAGCCCTATTTCATACAGGGAGCCGGCGGCGGGGATCACCTGGAGAAACTGAAGGCGGCAGGCGGCAATTCCATTCGCACCTGGGGCGCGGATAATCTGGAGCCGCTTCTGGAGCGCGCGCACTCTCTCGGTTTAACGGTCACCATCGGGATATGGCTGGGACATGAACGGCACGGGTTCAACTACTCCGACCCGAAAATGGTCAAAGAGCAGTTCGACCGAGCGCGTGAGGCGGTGCGACGTTATCGAAACCATCCGGCTCTGCTTGCCTGGTCTCTCGGCAATGAGATGGAGGGACGGGGCGATAATGCGCGAATCTGGCGGCATATCAACGACCTGGCGCGCATGGTGAAGGAGGAAGACCCCCATCATCCGACGATGACGGTCGTTGCGGAGATCGGGGGAGCTAAGCTGCAGATGTTCAACGCGATCTGCCCGGATGTGGATATTCTGGGGATCAACACCTATGGCGGACTGGCTTCGCTGGCGAGGCGGCTGAAAGAGGCGAACTTCACCCGCCCCTATGTGATTACGGAGTTTGGTCCGCTTGGTCCCTGGGAGGTGCGAAAAACCGCCTGGGACGCCCCCATCGAGCCGACCAGCACGCAGAAAGCGGCTTTCTATCTGGAGAACTACCAGAAAGCCATTGCCGGAGAGCGCGAACAGTGTCTCGGCTCCTACGTCTTCCTGTGGGGTCATAAGCAGGAAGCGACTCCGACATGGTTTGGAATGCTTCTGCCCAATGGTGACCGCCTGCAAACGGTCGAAGCGATGACCTACGCCTGGACAGGAAAGATGCCGCCCAACTGCGCGCCTCGACTGACCCGGCTTGAAACGCCGATTACCGAAAAAGTGACCGCCCCCGGACAGACATTTGAGGCGCAGGTTCTGGTGGAGGAGCCGGACAACGATACGCTGACGGTGCGCTGGGAGGTTCGCTCCGAGAAGATCGAGCGTTCGCAGGGAGGCGACTACGAAAAAGAGCCAGCCCTGCATCCGGACTCGATTCTGGAGGCGAAAGGAACGCGCCTCTCCTTTCGCGCGCCGCAGAAGCCGGGCGGATATCGGCTTTACGTCTATGTCTACGACAACAAAGGCAACGCCGCGACCGCCAATGTGCCATTTTTTGTGAAAGCGCCATAGATATGCGTCGGGAATAGAAGGAATCGTAATTTGTCTGCAAACGCGACACCACCCACTCTGATTCTCTACCAGGCAAACATCCTCACGATGGATGACAGACGGACACGCGCCGAAGCCATCGCCATAGACGGAGAGACCGGGCGCATTCTGGCTGTCGGCTCTTCCGAGGCGATTCGGGCGCATTACTCCGCCGCGCGCGCCGCGGATATGCAGGGGCTGACCATCGTACCGGGGTTCAACGACTGCCATATGCACATTCTTCCCTACGGGCTGGATCTGGCGCGCGCTGATCTGTCGCCCGCCGCCGGAGTAACAAGCGTTTCGGAGTTGATCGTCGCGCTTCAACGCTGGCGCGAACAGAATCCGCAGAGTGAATGGGCGCTTGGCAATCGCTACGATCAGAACACCTTTCCCGGCGCGGCGCACCCGACCCGGTGGGAACTCGACGCGGCTTTCCCGGATCATCCCGTCTACCTGATACAGACCAGCAAGCACGGAGCCACTGCTAACAGCGCCGCGCTCCGACGGGCGGGCGTCACGCGGGAGACACCAGACCCGCCCGGCGGCGAGATCGTGCGGGATGCAGACGGAGAGCCGACCGGCGTCCTGCTGGAGTCGGCGATGGGGCTGGTCGCGAAAGCGGTTCCTGCGCCGACCGATTTCGAGAAGATCGCCGCCATTCATCGCGCAAACGCGACGCTTCTACGCTCAGGCATCACTTCCGCCTCCGACCTGAATACGAAACCGTCAGAAATAACGCTCTACCGGCAGGCGGTTGCGGAAGGCGCGCCGATCCGCATGTCTCTCTACCCGCACGCGCCCGACTTCGGCGCGCCGGACCGCATCCCGGAGCGCGACCTGTTCGAGCGGCAGGAGTTCGACGGAATCGCCTCGAAAATGGGCGGTCTGCGACTGGGACCGATCAAGCTCTTCTCCGACGGCGCGTTGACCGTCCGAACCGCCGCGCTGCGTCAGCCCTATGTGGATGGCAGCGGGTTGGGAATGCTCCTGCACGCCCCGGAAGAGTTGAAAGAATACATCACCACGGCCCATTCGCGCGGTTGGCAGGTGGCAGTTCACGCGATTGGCGACCGCGCCATCGAACTGGTGCTGGACTGTTATGAAGCGGCGGAGTCGCTTGCGCCTGGAACGACAGCTTCACGCCGCCACCGGATCGAACACGCCATGCTGCTGGACGACGGGCTGATCGCGCGGTTTGCGCGTCAGAAGGTCATTCCGGTTATTCAGCCGGAGTTTCTGGCGCGACTGGGAGACGCCTACGTGCTGGGGCTGGGGTTGGAGCGCGCCTCAAAAATCAACCCGACCGCCTCTCTGCAACGCGCCGGGATCGGCGTCCCGTTCAGTTCCGACTGCCCGATTGTGCCAGGCGCGCCGCTGGATGGAATTCGCGCTGCAGCCCGACGCATCAGCCGTACCGGTCGCCTGCTCGGCGCGGAGGAACGCATCTCTCCTCTGGACGGTCTGCGAAACTACACCTATCATGCCGCCTGCAGCACATTTGACGAGAAAAATACCGGAACGCTGGAACCCGGAAAACGCGCAGACCTGACGATTCTCTCTGACGATCCGATCACTGAGAGCGGATTGGATTCGGCACAGGTCATTTCTGTGATGATCGGGGGTAGAATCGTCTACGGCGCGGACTTATGGTAATCACCCACATTCGGGAGAAGGTATGAGAGCAATTCTCGCCCTGGAAGACGGAACGATTTTTGAAGGAGAATCGCTGGGGGCGTCTGGCGAGACGTCTGGTGAGGTGGTCTTCAATACCGGAATGACCGGTTATCAGGAAATTCTGACTGATCCCTCCTACGCCGGACAGATCGTCTGTCTAACCTATCCGATGATCGGCAACTACGGGGTTAACACCGACGATTTCGAGTCGCGGCGCGTACAGGTCGAAGGCTTTATCGTGCGCGAAGCGGAGTCCGAACCGAGCAACTGGCGATCCGGGCAGACTCTGAACGCCTTCCTCAAAGAGCGGCGGATTGTCGGGATTCGCGGCATTGACACCCGCGCCCTGACCCGCGCACTGCGCGTGCGCGGCGTGATGATGGGAGCTATCTCCACCGAGGAGAGCGCCGCCGCCATTCTGTCCCGGTTACGCTCCTCGCCCTCCTACTCCGGCATTGATTTTGTACGCAAAGTCACCACCGAAGAGCCGTATGAGTGGCCGTTCGACGGCAAGCCGGAGTTTCATATCGCCCTGCTCGACTGCGGGGTAAAGTTTAACATCATGCGGAGTCTGGCGCAGGTCGGTTGTAAGACAACGGTCTATCCCTGCACCACTCCCGCAGAGGCGATCCTGGAGCGCAATCCGGACGGCATCATGCTCTCGCCGGGACCGGGAGACCCCGCGTTGCTGGGCTATGTTGTGGAGACGGTTAAAAAGCTGTCGGCGAAAAAACCGATCATGGGCGTCTGTCTGGGCAACCAACTGCTTGGATATGCGTTTGGCAGCCGCACCTTCAAGCTGAAATTCGGTCATCGCGGAAGCAATCACCCGGTCAAAGATCTTACCACCGGGCGAGTCTACATCACCTCCCAGAATCACGGGTTTGCGGTAGACCCCGATGAACTGAAGGATGGCATGGAGGTGGCGCATATCAACCTCAACGATGGCACGGTGGAGGGTTTGCGCCATCGGGAACTGCCTATCTTTTCCATCCAATATCATCCGGAAGCCTCTCCTGGCCCGACAGACAGCGCCTACTTCTTCCGACAATTTGTAGAGATGCTACGTAAACAGAGGGGAGACAGGGATGTCTCAGGAGAATCGGCTTCCTGACCCGAAGGAACAGATCGTTGAGCCGGAGACAGCGGATCAGACGCCGCAGCCTGACCTGCCGCCGCAGGCTGATCCGGAAGCGCAAGAGAAACAGAAAAGACATCAGCGTTATCTTCGCCGACTTCGGATTCTCTTCCCGATTCTGCTGGTTCTGATCTTCATCGTCTATGCTTTTACGACCAACTTCATCCCCTCTGACTCGATGATGCCGACGCTGCGTCCCGGCGACCATATTCTGACCATGCGCGCCTGGCTTGCCTATCCCTTCGGGCGTATGCCTGCGCGCGGCGACATCATTATCTTTATCCTGTCGGACGAGAAGCTGAAAGAGGAGGGATTTCCGACCGGGGAAGATCTGGGACCGGATGCAATCAGCGGACGCCGACCTATCGGGGTTTTCCGCACCCCTCCCGGTCAGATACTCATCAAACGGGTGATCGGTCTACCCGGCGAAGAGGTAAGCCTGCAGGAGGGAGGCGTCTATATCAACGGTCAGAAACTGCCTGCCGACTATCCCTCTCTGCAGATACCCCCGGAGAAGTTCAGGATGGCTTATCCTTACGCCGTCATAAAACCGCTAAAGCTGAAGGAGGATGAACTGTTCGTACTGGGAGATAATCCGGATAACAGCGAAGACGGACGTTTCTGGGGCGCGCTGACTCGCCGGGATGTGATCGGGAAGTATATCCGGGTGATCTGGCATGAAGATGAAGAGGGGCCCAACTCAAAACGCGCCCGCGAGGAAAAAGAGAAACAGCAGGATTAGCCGATAAAGCGACGAAAATCTTCGCAAACTCCCATGAGAGAGACGCCACCCGGTTCGGAAGAGGCTTCCTCGCACCGTCCTTCACGACAGTCGAAGTTTCTGCGCGGGGCGACTCTTCTGACGGCTCTGGTGTTGATCGCGGGTCTTCGCCTGCTTGCCCTGCGCTCCGA
>CAYSDM010000078.1:0-19197 GCA_964429855.1 uncultured Chthonomonadaceae bacterium | reverse complement strand
AGAGCGCCTCGTTCACACCGAGGAGGTCACTGGTTCGAATCCAGTACTGCCCACTTCCCTCCTCTATTCTCCCTCTCCTTCTTGCCTGTGAGCCGTAAACCATATATCCGGCGTTTTTCCACCTTCTGCGTAGCATCAAATCATGAGTCAAGGCAGGGATACAAGACCTATGACATCGAAGAGGGATTGTGACCCACTGCTTGAACGATTCAAACCTCTTTTCGGATATTCGTTTCCGGTGGATCGAAAGGAGATATCTTCATGGCGCTCCATGGAATGCGTACGCTGGCATGTCTGATCTTTTCGATATGGGGGAACGCCACTGTCTGGGGCTGCGAACCTATCTCCTCAGAAACGCGAAACCGGGGAAAGGACGGTGTCAGGCGCATGGAACAGACGAGTCCGATCTATACATTCACGCTACGACAGGACGGAACACCCGAATCCTATGATGAAGCGTTGACGGCTGCCTGTCTGCAGGGGATCATCAACAGACGCCAACCAACGGTGTACCTGCTTTCAAAAAAAGACAGGCGGCCCCAGTACTGGCTGGATCTGTTTACGCAGGAAGGTCAGTGGCTTCACGGAAGTGAGATCAGACCTCTGCCTGATCTAGATGCTCTCGCCGCGCTGGCGGGGAAAAAAGTGAAAGGCATAGTGGTCTGGGACCCGACGGTTCCCGCATCTATCAATGTCGCGACGACCATTGCCGGGGTGGAAGACTGCGTTGTTATCCATCCATCAGAGGCGGAAAACTGCGCGAAACGATGGAAACTGCCCATACGACACGACCTGCGCGGGAAATATAGCGGCAGCGAGACACAGAGCAAGAAGAACGACGCCTATCGCTGGGCGATCCGGGAGTATCTGGCGCGGGGGAAATGCTCCTCACGCCTCTTCTGCCTCTATGAAGACTCCCACTCCACGCGAGCCAGAGGAGATATCGGATATGTTCTCACGCGCGACTGGGCGGTGAAGAACCGATCCTTCACATTTGATCTATCGCCCTGGGGAGATGAGAGGCCGGGAGATGATGAGCAGCAACCTCTCGGAACCGATCTGGCGACCTATCATATGCTGTTGGAAGAGATGCTGCGTCAGTCCAACGGCAAGCATATGACCGAGATGGCGGGCTTTTTTGCCTTTGTGAAATACAGCAATATGCCCGGTCATCCGAGCAAACACGATCCCGTACCGACTGAATGGGAGACCGTATGGCTGATCTCCCCTTACAACTGCTATCAGAACACGGTTGCCAGCGACTGCTTCAATCAGTCGTTCCACTGTCATGCTCCGCGTGAGCCGTTGAAGCAGCGTCGTCCCAATTCTGCAGCGTCGCTGCAGAATAAAACCTACCTATGCATTTTGATGGCGGATTACGACTCAGCCACGCCTCTCTACGACTTTCTGCCCAATCACTGGGATGATACCGGAAGAGGTAAGATACCTCTCTGCTGGGGAATCAACCCGAATCTTCTGGAGACCTATCCCGACATCATCCGCCATGTCTACAGGACTGCCTCCGAGAACGACTACTTCGGGGCGGATGCCAGCGCCGCAGGATACATGAATCCTAACCGTGTGCGTAAAGAGTACCTTCCGCTGTTTGTGCGCCATAACCGGAAGTTCTATTGTGAGGCGGACATGACATTCTCTCCGATGGTTCTGGACTGGGATGAACCGTCGGCGGATGTGAAAGACGCGTTTGTGAAGTTCTCTCCAGATGGACTGGCAACCATCGTGATGGATCTGCACGGAAAAGGCGGACAGACGCCAAAGCCGCATCTGTGGAAGGGGATGCCGGTGCTGGAACTGATAAACGATGCCTGCAATTTTGCGGGAGTGGAGCAGACTGCCGAAATCCTCTCGCAAGCGATTCAGGCGCGGCAGAACAGAGCGCCGGGTTTCTATTTCTTCCGAATCGTCTGGACGCCTCCTTCAAGCATAATCCAGACGATAGACGCCCTTCGTAAGAAACGTCCCGACCTCGATCTGGAGGTTCTTGATCCCTACACCTTCTTCCGCCTCTTCAAAGAGCATCAGTCGAAGTCAGACGTGATGAAGTAGTCACTACGGTTTGCCGGAAGCGCAGGGATTGCGCTTCCGGCAAATCCCGTTACCAGATGTAGAACGTATAGGTCTGCACGCCCAGCACGCCCCGCAGAAAACTCCAGAGACCGCCGACGAAGAACTCCCCCAGCACCAGCCCCACAAAGAAAGGCATCATGGCACGATAGCCGCTCAGCCCGCTGTATCGAAGTATGAGCGATTTTATCATCCAGCTTATCAGTACCGGCATCCAGATATAGTCCAGACCGAACGCGGTTCCCAGCGCATATCCCGCCGGATGAAAGGGGAAGTTGAAGATGGCGGTATTGAGTCTGCTGAGGACAATCGCAAAAAGCGCGCCGATCAGAATCGCGTAGAGACCTGCCTCATTCGCTTTCACAGGGGTGTTCAGCCAGTTGGCGAGGTTCCGAAAATGCTCCATCGCAAAGCCTGAACCAGGCGCGCCGGGATGCGAGGCGGCGGCATAAGTGCGTCCGTAAGAGAGATGCATCAACGCCCAGAAAGCTGCCATGACCCCGACCACCCCGGCAATCGCCAGCGCAAAAACCATCGTTCTCAGCTTCAAACCGCTGACGGAGGCGGCTTTCAGCGCTTCCGCCTGATGCGGCATCAGCAGACCGCGATGCATTCGGTTCTGGAAGTGCAGCAGGGAGAAGAGCGCCAGATTACGCGGACCTACGGCGGCGGTTCCAAGGACCTCTACCATCATATAGCTGGTTCCCACCCACCCGATCTCATGCGCGGGAGGACCCAGTTCGGCGCGAAGACGGGCGGCTGCCGCGCAGAAAAGCAGATAGAGGATGATGTAGGCGATACCCAGCATCGGGGACATTCCGAAAAAGAGCAGAAAAGCCGTCATGATTCCGACACAGAGAAAAAATGCTGTCAGAATGGAGCGATAAGATATCCCGTCGTCCTCCCCTTTACCGGAGAGTGCCGCTCTCCATACATTGTACAGATATCCCCGGCTGATCCAGAGCGAGGCGATAATCAGCGCGATCCAGGCTCCATACGCCTGCTCGCGTAGATAGGGAAACCAGGGATCAGCTTCATGATAACCGAGCGAAGAACCGATCACCTGCTGCATTTTACGCGCAAAATAGAAGAAGAGACTCGAAAATGCCAGATTGGTCGGCATAAAGTAGCTCAGTCCGATGGCAAAAGGATAGAAGGAGATGGGAGTCCAGCCGATAGCGTTCCAGGGAGGATTGGGGGCGAAGAAGGGAGCGATATCATAGACCTTCACGGGAATCAGGGGGAGGGAGGGGAAGAACATCTGTAATCCATTGAGGATATTGATACCGGCTGAGATTGAGAAGCCTCCCCAGAGAAGCCTGTTGCGAAAGGTTGGATTCGCTCCGCCTCCTTCTGTAATGAGCAGGGGAATCTGTACAATGGGGTAGGTTAACCGCTCATTGTCCACCCACTGGCGACGCAGAAGCAGCGACATGCAGAGAGTCGCTCCGATGACAGAGAGCAGAAACACGCTCCAGGTTGTAACAGGAACGATCCAGACCGCAAGATAGTCCAGACGGTAGAGTGTGGAGTTCCCGCGTTCGAACCCTTTTACCGCGTCATCGAGAGTCTGGATGGTTAACCAGGAGGGAAGGAGCGGCTGAATCAGGCTATCCCAGTTGTTCTCCGGCGAAGCGAAATAGGCGATATGCGGAATGCTCGGAACAAGCATCTGCATATAGTCGTGTCCGACCAGACTTGATCCGGTGGAGAGCATCGCATAGATCACCAGAAGCTCCTGACGACACAACGCAAGACGCGGGAACAGCCTTAGAAACAGCGCGTTCACCACCAGCAGCGCCATCAGACTGAAGACAACATTATAGAACAGGGACATGCAGGTGGGAAAACCGGAGTAGTCCAGCGCCTCCGCTCTGGCGATCCACAGGCTGTTGACCGGGATCAACACGGCTCCCAGCGGGATGATCCACCAGCGAAATCGCTCCTGTCGTCTTCCGGAACAGGATTCCGGTTGTCGCGATTGGATAGCTTGCTGTTCCTGCGACGTTTGCGATACAGGCGTTGCCACGCGATTTTCCTGATGAAATAGTGCAGACAACCTTCAATTCTGCCACAACGTCTTTCATCCTTCCTGATATCATCGTATCAACGAAAGGAGACATCTCTTCTGGTCGGTTCATCGGCAATATCCAACTGCTCAATGCGATTCAGCGGGTCGTTCCCCAACATGTTATTTTTCATCCGTATGTTTCGACTGTGGCGAATGATTATCTTTCCTCTCGGTGGAATGAAACGATTACCGTTCAGGCGAACATTGGAGGCGTATCCGATATCGAGTCGCCCATCTATGGTGTTGTTTTCCAGAAGCACATCCTGAATGACCGGTTCTGATGGCGCGGCGATTTTGCCATCCATGCCTGTGATCCGGGAGGTGAAATTCGCGATCATTTCCGGGTTGCCTCGTCCCAGACGAAGAGACGAATTTCTTACCACAACGTTCTTCGGCAGAGGGCCTTCGAGATCATCGCCGTAGAACCAGCAGAACGCCATGATATCGCAATTCTCCACCTTCACCGGGGACTGAAACCGGCAGCTATTCATGATCTTGCAGCGTCGAATGGTTGTATGAGGATTGGCGCTGCTCTCGTTCCATACAATGTCGCCAGATTCAATGCCGGGAAGCGGTGGATCAAACGTGATTTTTAGAAGCGGAGTCGGTCTGTCCGGATCAGTAAGATTGATCGGATCTTCCGGTTCCGTCTTCACGACTCTCGCGCTCCTCAGTCGCTTTCTCCCGCTCACATCGTATGCCCCGATGGTGTCTCCCATCTCGAAGGGCACAAATCCCAGAGGAAAAACCTGACGTACACGGAGAACAGAAGGCGAAACCGCTTCGATAACCCGGGAGGAGTGAGTCGCCGTATTAAATGTGTCGTCATTCATGCCTTCCAGATGGCAGTCTTCCCAGAGCAGACGGGCATAGTTCCCCTTAACATGAAAGCCATCTCGCCAGGAGGATGTGAGGCGTTTTGTACCCGGTTTTGGACGGATGTGAAAGCGTCGAAATGTACAGTATCCCCGGTTCCTTGCCACACTCACGGCAAATAGCGGCGCAGACCATATCTCGATGTCAGAACAGGCAATATCGGCGTTCTCTTCGATCACAAATACGGGACTGGCTCCATGTCCCTCCATCTTATGCGCGATTCCCCGCACCGGCAGACTGATCTGCGTGACACCCGGTTGAATAGCAGCAAATCCCGAAAACTCTGGCACAGCGAAAGCGCGGATGATTCGATCCTTCAAACTTCCCGGATAGGCTTCCTGGGTATCACGCAGAAAGTAGTGCTCTCCGATAAGACTGTGCGGTCCCGGATGCCAGAGCATGGCGAAGTATGCCTGTTCACGGTCCCCGGTCGGACCGCCGAGTGGAGGCAGAGTGTAAGAATCATAGATACGAACATCAACGTATCTCATACCGGAATCTACGGAGACCGCCACGCCATCTACGAAGGGAAGCGGGTCGAAATCCACAGAAAGCCCTCGAACCTCTATCTTTGAGCAGCCCGTCAGGTGTAGAAACCGCGTTTTCGAGTCCAGGATAAATTTAGAGCCATTTCCCTCTATGATTACGTCCTTTAGTCTGTTCAGGCGAATGAGCCAGGTATCTTCGGCAGTTCTGATACGATAAGTGCGCCCTCGATCGAACATCAGTACACTTGAGGATTTCTGCTGATTTAACGCCCGTACCGCGCGTTGTATGGCGGGACCATCGTCATGAACGCCATCTCCTATCGCTCCGAAATCGCGAACATGAATCTCCATAATATTCGCTCCTGACACCGTCAGCCGAATGACTATGAAAAGAAGGATCATCAGGGAGACGATATATTTCGTTGGATACAGGAAAAAAGATAATTCGTGAGCGATGTGATGTTGATGCATGCACAATGGCTTATTCTTTGAAACAGAAGGCAATCTGTACATGAGAACTCGAATCTCTCTGTGGTTCGCTCTTTCCCTGACGATGACTCCCGCCGTTGCGCAGGAGCAGGAGACCGGGCGATGGGAGGGCAGTGCCACGCAGGGGCTTTCATTTGTTCGGTCGAAATGACTACTATCTGATCGCTCAATTCGTACTTTACCAGGCGATCTCCTCGAAGTGGTCTGTGAACCCGACCACCGTTCTGGACTTCGCCTCCACGTCCGCGCCAAACATCAAACGCAACACCAGCAAGGTATTGCTCGGATAAGGCGCGAAATTCTTAGCGCGACGGTTTTTCGTTAGGGTTTGCCCCGACTTCATGAGTAAAACCTACTCTCGAAAAACATCATTTATCAGGACATAAGCGATCAGTAAAGGAGAGAAAGGCATGTTCAAAGAGTTTAAAGAGTTCGCAATGAAGGGCAACGTTGTAGACCTGGCGATAGGCGTCATTATCGGTGGCGCATTCGGGAAGATCGTGGACTCGCTGGTGAAGGATGTCGTCATGCCGCCGCTTGGACTCGCCTTGGGGCGCATGGATTTTACAAACCTGTTTATCAACCTCACATCCGATAAACCGGCAGCGACGCTGAAGGCGGCGCAGGATGTGGGAGCCGCCACCATCAACTACGGTTTGTTCATCAACACACTCATCAACTTTCTGATTATCGCCTTTGTGATCTTCATGGTGGTGAAGGCGATGAATCGGATGAGTCGTGAAGAGCCTGCGGCTCCTGCCGCTCCTCCCGAACCCTCGAACGAGGAGAAGATACTGGCGGAGATCCGCGACCTTTTAAAGAACCGCTCGTAATCTTCAACGCCATTCCCGATTCTGAGCGGTTCTAACCGGGAGCCGCTCAGAATCTATGTCAGATCTCTTCCAGCATCTGACAGTACAACTCAGGAGCGACATTACCCCCACTGATGACGCAGCAGACTCTCTTTCCCTGGAATCGTTTCGGCTCTTCCAGCAAAGCTGCCACGCTTAACGCTCCGGTCGGCTCGGTCTTCAGGTTCGCCAGCATAAAGAGAAGACTGACCGCCTCTTGAATCGCCTCCTCAGAAACCTCCACGATCTCCTTCATCCCGGTGCGCAGTATCTCCCAGTTATGCTGTCCCAGACTGATCGTTCGCGTCCCGTCGGCTATCGTCTGCGGCTCTCTCTCATTCTGCACCAGAACGCCCTCTCGCAGCGAACGCGCCGCATCATTGGCAAGAAGCGGCTCCGCGCCGACAACCGGTGTCGGGCAGCCTGCGAAACAGAGACCGGTTATCAGACCGGCAGTCAACCCGCCTCCTCCTACCGGTGCGATCACCGCATCCCAGTTTTTACCCGATTCCGCCAGTTCCAACCCCAGACTGGAATTGCCGGCAATCACCAGCGGGTCATCATATGCGCTGGAGAGATAGGCTTCCGGATGATCTTCGGCTAATTGCTTCACGCGCTGCTGGCGACTGATCTGATCCACATTTATCAGGTTTACGATCCCTCCATATTCGCGCACCGCCTCTATTTTCACCGGAGAAGAGGTCTCCGGCATCACCACAATACACGATTTTCCCAACTGTCGGCAGGCAAATGCCAGCGCCTGACCGTAATTACCGGAAGATGCTGTGATAATGAGAGAGTGGGGAACGGTTGCGGCGACATGATAGGCGGCGCGAAACTTGAAGCTGCCGGTATACTGGAACGTTTCGGAAACCAGAGTAACCGCGATGCCCAGACGCGCCTGAAGTCGGGGCGATTCGATCAGGGTCGTCGGGCGAACGATTGTCTTCAGATATGCCACCGAGAGCGGAATCGGATTCATGGACGCCATGACAATCAACCTTTCCGGCGCAGAGGTTTTACGGTCATTGTACCAGATGCGCGCTCTTCGCGGAGGTTCTTAGCGGATGCTCTATGACTATCTGATTGTGGGGGGAGGCATCGTCGGACTCTCCACCTGTGTCGCTCTCTTGCGGGAGAAGCCAGAGTCACGAATCGCCCTGCTCGAGAAAGAGGACGGATGGGCGAAACACCAGACCGGCAGAAACAGCGGGGTGATACACTCCGGTATCTACTATCGTCCCGGCAGTCTGAAGGCGCAGATGGCGAAAGCGGGAAATCAGAGCATGATCTCTTTTTGCCGGGAGTGGGATATCCCTCATGAGGTGTGCGGCAAGATAATCGTCGCCACCGAAGAAACGGAACTGATTGGGCTGGAAAGACTCTATGAACGGGGTATCGCCAATGGTCTGGAGGTTCGGCGACTGTCCATCGAGGAAGCTAGAGAGAGCGAGCCGCATCTGCGCGGTATTCGCGCTCTTCATGTTGCGAGTACGGGAATTGTGGATTACCGGTCTGTCTGCGCGCGGATAACGGAGATAGCGCAGGCGAAGGATGCTTCCCTGTTTCTCAATGCGTGCGTAGTGGATATTCAGACGGCTTCCAGCCATATAGAGGTGGTGACCACTCAGGGCACTTATGAGACAGCTTTCCTGATAAACTGCAGCGGTCTGCACTGTGACCGTATTGCGAAGATGTCGGGACTTGCTCCCCCGGTACAGATTGTCCCGTTTCGAGGAGAGTACTATACGCTCGCTCCGGAGAAATGCAATCTGGTCAGAAACCTGATCTATCCGGTTCCTGATCCGGCTTTTCCATTTCTGGGAGTTCATTTCACCCGTATGATCTCAGGAGAGGTCCATGCCGGTCCCAATGCGGTTCTCAGCTTGAAGCGCGAGGGATACACTAAACTGGCGTTTAATCCCTTCGACCTGGCGGAGACGATGACCTTTTCTGGATTCTGGAGATTAGGCTCCAAACACTGGCGCGCAGGAGCGCGAGAGATAGCGCGTTCATGGAGTAATTCACAATTCGTGAAAAGTCTTCAGCGATTGATCCCGGAGGTGGAAGCAAAAGACCTGCTTCCGGCAGAACCCGGTGTGCGCGCTCAGGCGGTTCACCCGGATGGCTCGCTGGAGGATGACTTCATGATTGTGGACGGGCGGCGGTCGCTGCATCTGTTAAATGCCCCATCTCCGGCGGCTACCGCTTCTCTGGAGATAGGGAGATACGTGGCAAGACGAGTGGTAGAACGAACCGATTCTGATTAATATCCGTGTTGATCCTGTCAATGCGAGGGAGTTAATCCGACAAAGGAAAAATAGCGTCACTGCTGTGCGGCTCAGATATCACTGCGTTTCATACGCTACAGCCCGGTGCGCTCGCGATGACATGGAGGCTCACATGTTAACAGGATATCCGGTTCAACCCTGATGTCGTTCTATCCAGCCACAGTCTCATCTTGTTTCATGTGAGTCAAATAGTCCCAGAATGCTCCGGCTGGACCTTGCATATTGCGATCAGAACGTTTAATGCAGTAGAGGGATCGCACCTTGCGAAACCGATGGTCTTTCACGGGACGCAGCAATCCATGCTCACACTCCAGGCGAGTAGCCTGAGACGAAAGTACCGCCACGCCCAGCCCCGCAATGACCATCTGTTTGATCGCTTCCACCTGCGAAATTTCTTGTGTGCGATGAAAGCATCGGAATGTCTCCTGCAGCATCGCTTCTGTATACTTTCGCGTGCTGGAGCGCGGTTCGCGCACGAAGAGCGTCCGATTTGCTAACTGCCGATCATCTATCTTTTCCATCTCAACCAACGGGTCGGAGGAGGAGCTGTACAGGCTTAACTGATCCGTTCCAATCAGGCAGCTATCCATCCAGTCATGCTTTGTCAGTTCTCCGCAGACGCCGATCTGTGCGCGATACGCCTCAACCTGTTCCACGACATCACTGCTATTCCCCATACTGACAATCGGGTCCACGGATGGATGCAGAGCCTTGAACTCCTTGAGCTTATGAGGCAATAGATAGGCTCCGGGCGTATTTGAGGCAGCGATGGTAAACTCGCCGCGAACAATGCCCTGAGACATCTCTATTTCGGAGCGCATGATGGCCAGGTTAGACATCAGGATATTTGTGTGATTGAGCACCATTTCACCCAGTGATGTCAGTATCATTCCCCGCGAGGATCGGTCAAACAGCTTCCCGCCGTACCGCTCTTCGATGCTGCGAAGATGGGCAGAGACTGCGGGCTGGGTCACTTTCAATTCAGCAGCAGCAAGCGTCACGCTTCGAAGCCGAGCAACCGTAACGAAAACCTTCAATGGATAGAGATTATAATCATCACACACAGTTTGTACCCCTGCAGATAAGATGTCTTGTAGGATAATTTTACCTAATGATCATTAAATATGCATGGTTACATCAGAAAATGTATTTTATTATTCCTATCATTCCAGAATGTATGTAAAGGGGTTAAATATCCATTTTATAAGGTTGTTCGCCCGCTTGAAAAAGCCGAAAGCTCCAGCGCAATCAATGCGCTGGAGCCTTATCACCAGACAGCTACGGTATAATAGGAAGATTAATTCGCGATCTGTCCAGTCGTACCATCCGGATAGACATAGGTGCCATTCGGATAGAGGATACATCCGTCAGGATAGATGATGGTTCCATCTGACTGCACAATGGCGTTGGGAGGCGGGGGGAGCTTGGGGGCAGGAACCATCGGACCTTCGCTATAGGACGGCAGGGCTACTGCCGAGGCAAGAACCAGAGTCAGAGCGGTCGAAACCAGCATGGATTTGAGTGTAGAAATCTTCGAGTTCACGGTTTTTCTCCCTTCGTCTAACAACCTGTCTGAATGAGACAAGAGATAAGGATCGGTCTTATAATAAACAAGTACCCTGAATAGGGTATGTACTAGGGGCGTTATGCTAAAATTTTTTCTATTTTTAGAAGAACTTGTGGTTTGAGCGTATTGTGCTCTTAATTTAGTAGAAAGATGTTGGTTGAAATAAAGAAAAGCCGGAATGAATGCGTATGAGCATTCATTCCGGCTTATTGCTATCTGGTTTTATCCGGCTCATACGCCTGAATAGAGCGTATGTTTGGCGGGAATCAGGAGTCTTGCAGCTTCCCGCTGATATAGCTATCGAAAGCGGTCAGATCCAGCATTCCGTGACCGCTCAGATTGAATAGGATCACTCGCTTCTGTCCTTCTTCACGCGCCTTTATCGCCTCATCTACCGCTACACGGATAGCGTGAGAGGATTCCGGAGCCGGGATGATCCCCTCGGTTCGAGCGAACTCCAGCGCTGCCTCAAAGACACTGGTCTGCGGGCAGGCTTGCGCTTCGATCAACCCGAGTTTATACAGGTGACTGACCATCGGGGACATGCCATGATACCTTAGACCGCCGGCATGGATCCGCGGAGGCATAAAGTTGTGTCCGAGAGTATACATCATCATCAGCGGAGTCATTCCGGCGGTGTCCCCGAAGTCGTATCGAAGCGTCCCTGCGGTTAATGTCGGGCAGGAAGACGGCTCTACAGCGATAATCCGGTAGGGGCGTTTTTCCGCGATTTTCCAGCGAACGAAGGGGAACGCCAGACCGGCGAAATTGCTGCCTCCTCCGGCGCAACCGATGATGATGTCCGGTTCCTCGCCAGCCTGCTCCATCTGCTTGATCGCTTCCAGTCCGATAACGCTCTGATGCAGGCAGACATGATTCAAAACACTGCCAAGAGAGTATTTCGTATGGTTACTCGTGACGGTATCCTCAATCGCTTCGCTGATGGCGATCCCCAGGCTTCCGGGGCACTCCGGGTCTTCAGAGAGGATTTTTCGTCCGAAATGTGTCTGTTCGCTCGGACTGGCGTAAACGGTCGCTCCCCAGGTTTCCATCATCATCTTACGGTAGGGTTTCTGGAAGAAGCTGACCTTCACCATATAGACCGTGCACTCCAGCCCGAACATCCTGCAGGCGAGAGCCAGTGAGGAACCCCACTGTCCAGCGCCGGTCTCTGTCGCCAGGCGTCTTACCCCGGCTTCCCGATTATAGAATGCCTGGGCGACTGCCGTATTCGGTTTATGGCTTCCGGCAGGGCTGCTGCCCTCGAACTTATAGTAGATATGGGCAGGAGTCTGCAAGGCGCGCTCCAACCTCACCGCGCGCAGCAGCGGTGTGGGGCGCCAGAGAGAGTATATTTCACGCACCGGTTCCGGTATCTCGATCCATCTCTCCGGACTCATCTCCTGCCGGACGATATTTTCGGGAAAGATGGCGGTCATATCGTCCAGCGTGACCGGGTTATTCGTGGCGGGGTGAAGCGGAGGAGGCATTGGTTCGGGCAGGTCAGCGAGGAGGTTGTACCACTCCCCTGGGATATCCTGCTGCCCCAGGACAAATCTGGTCGGTATACTCATTTACGGTTCTCCGTCTTTAGACTGCCTGTATGTACGACATGGATACTCTCTCTCCCTGCTGAACGGAATTCACCTGCTAACAATCTTCGTTCAGCGTTGGCTGGCTGCGGTTCTTAGAGCCAGCTAGTCTAGATTTCAGGGTATACTATGATGGCGTTTTATAGCAGAATGTCGCTCAGGATTGAAGATGGCGGA
Organism: uncultured Chthonomonadaceae bacterium; assembly: GCA_964429855.1. Classification (GTDB taxonomy): domain Bacteria; phylum Armatimonadota; class Chthonomonadetes; order Chthonomonadales; family CAJBBX01; genus CALLMM01. The sequence continues at coordinate 6,710 of CAYSDM010000078.1, read as the reverse complement.
TAAAAGCAGTAGATCGTCCATACAGATGATTAACCTCGGCTGCGCGAAAAATGTGGTCGATTCGGAGGAGATGCTCGGAATTCTCTCCGAAAACGGCTTTCAGATCGGCGCGGATGGGAAAGAAGCCGATGTGGTTATCATCAATACCTGCGGTTTCATTGAGTCCGCCAAACAGGAGAGCATAGACGTTATTCTGGAGGCACTGGAGCGTAAAGCGGCGGGGCATGTTCAGAAGGTGGTGGTGGCGGGCTGTCTGGCGCAGCGGTATAGTTCGGAACTTCAGAAAGAGCTTCCTGCGGTAGACGCCTTTCTTGGTACCGGGCAGATGCAGGATATTGCGGGGATCGTCGAAAAGACGATGACGAACCCGGTTCAAATGATTCAGGTTCCGCCGAAGCCGCATCATCGCTGGGTGGATGTCCCGACGCGGGTTCGCTCCACGGCTCCCTGGACTGCCTATCTGAAGATAAGCGAAGGATGCGATCACCAGTGCACTTTCTGCGCGATTCCCTCTTTTCGCGGAAAGCACGTCAGCAAGCCGTTGGACCGGATATTACAGGAGGCATCCGAGTTAACCCGTCAGGGCGTGAAGGAGTTGAACCTGATCGCTCAGGACTCCACACAGTATGGATACGATCTCTATCGTAAGCCGATGCTCCCGACGCTACTTCGAGAACTCTCGCAGATAGATGGCGTAAATTGGCTGCGACTCTTCTACTGCTATCCGTCGCGAGTCAATGCGGAGGTGATCGAGGCGATATCCTCCACTCCGCATGTCTGCCAGTATATTGATATGCCGTTGCAGCATGCGGACGACGAGGTTCTTCGCTGGATGCGACGCCCGATGTCGGGCAGCGCCTATCTTCGCATTCTGGATCAGTTCCGGGAGGCATCGCCGGATGTCGCGATCCGAACGACTTTCATTGTCGGTTTTCCCGGTGAGACGGACTCCCACTTTCAGAACCTGATGGATTTTGTTGAGAGAGCGCAGTTTGATCGTGTCGGCGTGTTCACATACTCCTTAGAGGATGGAACCCCAAGCGCTGATCTTCCGGGACGTGTTCCCGCCAGAATTAAACAGTCTCGCAAACACAGGCTCATGCAGCTTCAGCAGGGCATCTCTCTGGAGCGCAACCGTCGCTGGATCGGACGAGAGGTAGAGGTTCTGATCGAGGGAACAGCGCAGTATCCATCGCTATCGGGAAAAACAGGGAAGCCATCGGAGAGCGGGGATAATCGGCTCCGCGATCGAAAAAGCCACTCTGCATCTGTACCTCTGGCGAATGCGATGCGGGTCGGAAGATCCTTTCGGGACGCGCCGGAGATTGATGGACTGGTCTATGTAGAGGGCGCCGCCGCACAGCCCGGTGATATGGTCAGGGTACGTATCACGGATGCACAGCATTATGATCTATTTGGCGTGGATATTCAGACGGTAAATGCCGTATGAGGATAGGGAGGTTTTTCATGACTGATGTGAAGGAGACCCGGTCAGAGGAGGCTCTGGCGGTTCAGTATGCCGTAGTCTTGCTCTATGGCGCGCTGATAGAAGCTGGCGAGCCGATCAAGGTTTCGGAAGCCGTTCGCGCCGTCGGTCGCGAGGATGTGGATATTCGACTGGCGCGGGTGATTCTGTCTATGCATCCGAATCTGTTTACCGTCACTGAAAGAAAGTGGACGATCTGGTCTCGCTACAGCGATCCGGAACGCTCTGTGGAGCGCAATCTGGAGGAGACCCTCTCCAAATACGGACTGCCGGTCTCCAGAGGAGCGCTTGCCGGTGAACTGTCGGCAATCTATAATCGCCCCCGGAACATAATGGAGCCGGTTCTTGACCGGTTGCTTACCAATCGGGAGCGTTACTTTGTTACACGCGATGGGAAGTACGGGCTGAACGCATGGCTGCTCGATACGAGTGGCGAAACCATAGAGGATGTCCTCTTCGATAACTATCTGAAGCTGCGTGATCTGGAGTATTACAAGAAGGCAGCCGCCCATCTTGATCCGCAAAATCTGGAGAGCGTCATCTCCTTTCTGGATGTACTGAATGAGCCGATCTCCAACAAGGCTCTGCAGTTCCTGCTCTGGCGCGTCAAACCGGAGAAGTTTAGCAGTACGCATCAGTTTACGGAACTTCTTGCGGATGGCAGATGCTGCTACCTGAACAGCGGTGAATGGATCGGTCCAAAGATGGTGGCGCGTCTGGTCGGTTTCTTCCCGGAGATCGCGCAGCGAGAGGTGGAGGAGTTCCAGGAAGCACAGGCGGTTGAGGCGTCGCAGCCACTCGTCATCTCCGAGACGGAGCGCGAGCAGTTACTCGATTACGTCCTGAATAATGACGGAACCAGCCGCGCTTCTCGTATGCTGGAAGACATTTTCGAGGTGTCGGAAGGCGAGGCGACCTATGAAGCGGATATTCAATCCGTGTTGGAGGCGTTGAAGCAGGATGAGCGCATCATCTGGCTCGGGGCGGATCGCTTCATGCCTGACGGACTTATTCCGGAATATGTCTTCAGTGTCCCGGAGATTCTGCGCTTTACGGAGCAGTCATTCACGGATGAAGAGGGGAATGTCCTGGACCTCATGCTGGAGGATGATGGTTTCGACGGCACACTGTCTCGAGAGATATTCTCCCCGATGGCGCAGGATGTCCTGGATGAAGACCCTGTGCCGGATGAGCGGGCGACCCCTCCCATGACGGTTCGCTGCGTTTTGAAACTGCACCATAAGGAGATCGGCACGCTGCCGCTCTGTCAACTGCCTGCGGGCTTTTTCCCGACGGAACCGAAAATTCTGCAAGTTGATCTTGTACTGCCTAACGGGCAGAAGACCGAACTCTGGATCAATAACGAGACAAGACTGCTCTATGGTCTGCTGGACTGGTACGACAGTCTTCCGGTAGATTCCGGAGCGGTCTTCTATCTGGAACGTCAGGCTCCCGACCTCTATGCGCTGACCTACGGCGAAGAGACTGAACCGCCCATGTTCATCAGCCGCAACCGGGTCAGTGAACTGATGGAACTTGGCAGGCGCGCCGAAGAGGAGGAGCTTCCCACCTTCGAAATCGTGCGCGAGATCATGGAACACTACCGCAAGGGGATTGAGTTCATCACCGTGCTGACCGAAACCAATATCGCGCGCCGGACGCCTCGCCGCATGGTTGCGTCACTGCTGTCCGGATACCACTGCTTCTTCCAGCGCGGAGGAGCCTGGGTCTACGATGCGCGAAAACTTTCGCAGGGATTTGACAAGAGCAAGCGAAAGTATCTGAAAAAGTCTTAACCCTACATGGAGGCTGTAAAGAGGGAGGCAATGGTCGTGCCTCCCTCTCCTCTTGCTCTCTCGTTTCTGGTCTATATCGGAGATACTATGTCCGTTCGTGTTCGCTATGCGCCCAGCCCGACAGGCTCTCCACATGTCGGCAATATACGCACCGCCCTGTTTAACTGGATTTTTGCCAGAAAGATGGGCGGGGTGTTTATTGCGCGACTGGAGGACACCGATAGAAATCCTGACCGTTATAAGCCGGAGGTTATCCGTGAACTGGAAGAGAGCATGGTCTCTCTGGGGATCGTCCCGGACGAGTGGTGGAAGGGAGGCGGCGAGTATGGCCCCTATGTGCAGTCGGCAAGGCTTCAACTCTATCAGAAGGCGGCGGATGACCTGATCGCTTCCGGGAACGCCTATCGCTGTTACTGTACTCCTGAGCGACTGACAAAGATGCGGGAAGAGCAGCAGGCTCTCGGACTGCCTCCCGGCTACGATCGCCGATGTCGTTATCTGTCGGAGGCGGACCGAGCGCGTTATGAGTCGGATGGTCTGCCGTCCACAGTACGTCTGGCAGTGCCTCTGGAGGGTAGGACAACCTATCAGGATGTTGTCTACGGGCAGATAACCGTCGAAAATCGGATGATTGACGATCAGGTTCTGCTGAAATCGAACGGCTGGCCCACCTATCATCTGGCGGTGGTGGTGGACGATCATATGATGGGAATTACGCATGTGATTCGTGGCGAGGACTGGCAGCCAAGCACTCCCAAGCAGATCTACCTCTATAACGCTTTCGGATGGGAACAGCCAGTCTGGGTGCATGTGCCGCTCATTTTAGGCAAAGATCGAAAGAAGCTGGGGAAACGTCACGGGGCCACTCAGTTCTATGAGTTCCTTCGCTCCGGTTATCTGCCGGAGACGATGTTCAACTTTCTGTGCCTTTTGGGTTGGTCGGCCGGAGATGAAAACCGGGAGATATTCAGCGTTTCGGAGATAATCGAAAGGTTTTCGCTGGAGGGAATCAGCCGCAATCCGGCGATCTTCGACTACGATAAACTTCGATGGATGAACGGCGAGTATATCCGCGCCGATGAACCGGGGCATCTGGTGGATCGCTGTCTGCCCTATCTGATCGAAGCGGGCTATATTGACGATACTCCTTCAACATCAGAGAGAGAGTATGCATCAGCGGCTATTGGGTTGTGCGCAGACCGGTTGAAGATTCTCTCGGAAGTCGCCGACCTGACAGGGTTTTTCTTCGTCACGCCCGAAGTACCGGAAGAGAAGGGACAGCGTAAGTGGCTAACGGGCGCCAGACCGCTGGAGATCATCTCGATCGCAAAAAGCCTGATAGAAGCCCTTGAAGGCGGTCCATCGCTGGAGGAAGCCGAGGAGATCGTCAATAGAACGGCGGAGTCTCTCTCCCTGGAACGTCCTCCCGTGATACATACGATGCGGGTCTGTCTCACCGGTCGCACCGTCGGTCCCGGTCTATTTGAACTGATGAGCGTTCTGGGCAGGGAGCGGCTGCTGTCTCGTCTGGATCATGCCGTCGGATGGGTTCTGAAGGAGTAACGGTGAAATCATGATAGATATAAACACTCTCTTTGGTCCGCTGCCAGCCGCAGCAACCGATCTCTCTGTAGACGATCTGTCGGTTTTAATGAATAAGCACCAGATAACCGCCTGCTGCACGCTCTCGACCATCGGGCTGCTTCTGGACTATAACACCGGCAATACCGCCACGCGCGCCGCCAGCAGCGAAAACCGCAGATTGGTTCCGGTGGCGACAGTGAACCCCCGTATGTATTTCGGGGGAGACACGCAGGCGTCTCGATTCTCGAACGACGGCTTCAAGATCGTGCGGTTCTTTCCGGAAGAGCAGGGATGGGAAATCGATTCCGCGCCGTTTTTGGCGCTGCTTCAGGCGATGTCCACCAACCCACTGCCGATCATGGTGGATATCGGTCGTCCAGGTATCGCCTCTCGCGCATCGCAGGCGACCGCCCGTCATCTGGCTCCTCTGATTCTTTCCGGCATAGATGAAAAAACGCTGTCGGAGGCGGTGGCGATCATGCGCGCGCGCGCGAATGTCTATGTGGAGACTTCCCGGCTGGTGGCGACCGGCGCATTGAAATATCTGGTGGAGTGTGTCGGGGCGGATCGCATTCTGTATGGCTCTGGCGCCCCTTTGCGACCGATGGCAAGCGCGGTGGGAGTGCTTCAACATTCCGGGCTGTCCGCTGAGCAGCAGGCGCTGGTTGCCGGTGAAAACGCGCGCACGCTACTGGAAATCAAATAGGAGGAGGCTCCCGTGCCTATTTTCGATATTCATAACTATATCGGCGGCAGCGTGATCCCGGGAGTATCCCATAACGCCGCTGCTATTCAGGCGACTCTGCAGGAGCGCGGCATCGAAAGCGCGATGCTCTACTCCAATCATGCGCGGTATGTAGATCCCTTATCCGGCAACCGTATTCTACGCGCGATGATAGAGCAGAGCAAGAACCTTTTCGGCTGCGTGGTGACGCACACTAACCGTATCGAGGCATCTGTTACCGTTCTGCGCGAGTTGATGGGTTCATCGAAATTTCTGGCGATGACGATAACCGGTGTGCATCCGGATGAGCCGGTGCGAAAAGTGGTGGCAGATGAGATACTGAATGCCTACCGACGTTTTTCCAAACCGTTGATCATATACACTCCCAATGCCTCCGCCGTGGAGGCGGCGCATGAGATCGCGCGTGCCTACTCTATGATAAAGGTGGTGCTGCTGGGAATGGGAGGCGAGGATTGGCGATCCGCCATTGCCGCCGCGCATACCACGACCAATATCTATCTGGAGACATCGGGCGTGCTGGATAGAGTGAAACTTCCTTCTGCGGTGGATGTGCTAGGGACCCATCGGATTCTTTTTGGTTCCGGGGCTCCGCAGGTGGATGTATCTGCCGCAATGGGGCTGATCGAGGACTCTGCGATCAGCGAGGAGGCAAAGCATCGTATCCTCTACGACAATGCGCGAAAACTCTTCGGTCTTGCTGAGTAGAGTTTCATTCCTCAGCTGACCTTCGACCGCGTCCTCCCTGTCTGTATATGACGGGAGGACGCGGTCTCTTTTGCGGAAGACGGTAGGCAACACCATACGGTTTAGCCATGAAAAAAGCATAAAAAAAGTCTGGCGGACTATTGACTGAGATCAATCGTAGTGGTATTATATCCCTTGCGTCTGCTGAAAGGCGGCGTAAACGCTGGATTAAATCCGGCGCAAAGGCACTTTGAAAGTCTGGTTTGAGTGTTGATTTAGCTTTGCAGAGTACTGAGTTTGTCAGGATGTTCAGACGTTTCTCCACAATGATATCGAGGGAGAAATCCCTTGAGATAGATATTTTTGGAGAGTTTGATCCTGGCTCAGGACGAACGCTTGCGGCGTGCCTAAGAAA
>CAYSDM010000077.1:6334-19771 GCA_964429855.1 uncultured Chthonomonadaceae bacterium | reverse complement strand
CCTGCCAGTCCGCCGGAATCACCGTGAAGATGATTACCGGTGACCATAAGGGAACCGCGCAGGCTATCGGGCAGCAGCTTGGTCTGATTACCGATCAGAAAGCCGTCACCGGGACTCAGTTGAGCGAGATGGACGAGGCGCAGCTTCAAGAAGCGGCGCGCTCCACCAATGTCTTTGCCAGAGTCGCGCCGGAACACAAGCTGAAACTGGTTCGCGCCATCCAGCGAGATAACCATGTGGTCGCAATGACCGGGGACGGCGTGAACGATGCGCCCGCGCTCAAGCAGTCCAATATCGGTGTGGCAATGGGCATCACCGGAACCTCGGTCTCCAAAGAGGCGGCGGACATCGTTCTGACGGACGATAACTTCGCCAGCATTGCGGCGGCGGTCGAGGAGGGGCGGCGGGTCTATGACAATCTGATCAAGTCGCTGGCGTTTGTTCTGCCGACGAATCTCGGCCTGGCGTTCATTCTGATCTACGCCGTCATGTTCTTCCCGTTCGATCCGGAGACGAAACACCTCCTTCTGCCGATGCAGCCAATTCAGCTTCTCTGGATCAATCTGGTGGCGACGGTGGCGCTGGCGCTCCCGCTGGCATTTGAAGCCAAAGAGCCGAACGTCATGCAGCGACCGCCGCGCAAGCCGGAAGAACCGGTGCTGAGTTCCTTCGTGATCTTCCGCACGGTGATGGCGGCGATCCTGATGACGATAGGAGCCATCGGGCTGTTCTACTGGGAGTACAACACCGCGCTTCAGGCGGGCGTGGCGGAATCGCTGGCGCTGGCAAAGGCTCAGACGATGGCGGTCACCACCGTCATCATGTTCCAGATATTCTATATGCTCAACTGCCGCTCTCTCAAAGACTCCATCTTCAAGATCGGGCTGTTCAGCAACAAAGCGGTCTACATCGGAATCGCGTCTCTGCTGCTGCTGCAGGCGATCTTCATCTATACGGGAGTGATGCACTCCATCTTCGGAACCATGCCGCTGAGTATGCGGGATATTCTCTTCTCGGCGCTGGTCGGCGCGATCATCCTGCCGGTCATCAGCGTGGAGAAGTGGCTGGGCGGCAGACGCGCCCGACAGACATAACGCAAAAGTGAGCCGGGGAGGTCATCCAGACCTCCCCGGCTTTTTATCGCGTCCTGCGATCTCCTACTTCGGGGGGTCTATAATCGCGCCCATAAACAGGATCGCGCCTGTCTGCCGGTCGCGAATCGCCAGGAAGAACGGACGATCCACCACCATCTCAAACGGCTTCTCCGGCTCCACCGGAGCGGAGGTCACGCCCACCTCCACGCTGGTCACCGCCGCCGCCTCCGTCCCCTCCTCGTTCACATCCAGATAGGTCTTATGCTTGACGCGGCTGATGAAGAGTCGCTGCCCGTCTTTCGCCTGATCCGCCGGGCGCATCTTCGTCAGGTTGGCGCGGTCGGGATCGAAAGCCACGCCCATCCCCAACGATGACAGCGCGCCCTTCAGCATCGTCTCCTGCTCCACTTTGAAGCGGGGCAGCCCGATCAGTCCCTTTTTGCGCTCCAGCCCGCTCATCCAGCGATTCCAGTTCTCCTCATTCAGAGTCTTGAGGAAAGCCGGGAGGCTGCTCTTCTTTGCCGGCAGAAAGACACACATGCTCATCCTGCCTTCGCCATACGGAAGCTCGATAACCTGAAACGCATCTGTCTCCCCGTAGGCGAAACGCTCCTGCTGAAACATAAGCGGATGCTGCTTTGTCCTGCCGTCCGGCAGCGTAAAGGCTCGATCCGCCGTGACATTCTTGTTGAACTTCTCCGTCCACTCCCCGTGAAAGTAGATTGCATTGATCAGGAAGAGGACGGTCTGCCCCTCAATCCGATCCACGATCTGCGCGATCTTGCCCGCCGTGCTGCGCCGAACCCAGTCGTTGATCGTACCGGCGGCTCCCGGATCGTCAAAATTCAGGTTCGTCATCTCTGCGCCGAAGTATTTGCGATTCGCCTCCAGAAACTCCGGATTGAACTCAAAACCGGCGCGCATCCAGAGCGAATTGGCGATGGCGAGCTTCACCTTCGGGTCGGAACTGTCCAGCAGGGCGCGCAGGGCGGCGCTGCCCCGGTTGATATCGTCCAGGGTCATCCCCTGAAGCTCCAGCGCCCTCTCCATCGCCTCCTTCGTCTCGCCGTCTGCGCCGTTATAGGTCATGGTCAGCGCAAAGGCGATGCTGGACGGAGAGATGAACAGGTTCTGGTCGGGCTTCTCTTTCCGCAGTTCGGCGAACAGCTTGAAACCGAACCGGTTCTGTCTCGGAGCGATCTTTGCCGAAAGCTGCGGAGCCAGCGGACTGTCGGCTCGGATGGCAAGAACGGGCACAGGCATCTTTTCGTTTCCTCGCGAGATATAGTCGTACAGCCCGAACGTCAGCAATCCGCCGACAATCAGCGCCATTATGGAGACATAGAGCCTTCCATTGCGTGTCATGGTTTTCACCTTATGCTCCCGGCAGGTTTACCGTTCCCATGAACAGCGTCTCGCCGGTCATCTCGTCGCGAATCGCGCAGAAGAAGGGGCGATCCACCGAAAAAGCAAGCGGCGCGCTCTTGGTCATAATCACCGCGGTCGCTCCCGCCGCCTCCGATCCCTCTTCGTTCACCTCCAGCACGGTTTTATGCTTGACCTTGCTGATCCAGAGCGGACCGGCAGCCATCCCGCCGAAATCCGCCTGTGGGGAGAAGGCGATCTCCATCCCCATCTTCGAGAGCGGTTCGCTCAACTCCGCCTCATACTCCAGCTTGAATCGCGGCATCGTCAGTTGCAGCGGCATCTCGCGGAATCCGCCCAGCCACCGCTTCCAGTTGTCGGCGTTCAGCTTCGACAGGAAGGCGGGCATTCCGACGCCCTTCTCCGGCAGAAACAGATAGAAGGAGAACCGCTTTCCGGCATACGGCATCTTCACCGCCTGAAAGCCCTCTCCCTGCAGATGGTAGAACCGCCCGCTCTGCCGCATCATCGGAAGCTGCCGGGTAGTTCCGTCCGGCAGATGAAAGTCGCCCGGTCGGGTCAAGGCGCGATCAAAGGGGCGCTCCCAGTCCGCTTTGAAGTAGATGGCATTGGTCAGCACCGCCTGCGCATTCAGGAGATCGTTGGCGGTCAGGATGGCGCGAATCTTTCCGCTGGTATTCTGATCCACCCATCCGTTGATCGCCGCCAGCGCTTCTGCCGACCGAAAATCGAGGGAGGTCGTCTCCGCGCCATAGAAAGCGCTCACCCGCTGCGAGAAGCCGGGAAGGTAAGTGAAACCTCGATTTGCCCAGAGAGCATTGGCGACGCGCATCTGTACGCCGGAGCCGGGATTCGCCCATGCCATACGCAGCGCATCATACCGGCGATTGATCTCCTCCAGCGTGATTCCCTCGCTGTCCAGCGCGCGCTGCATCGCCGTCAGGGTCTCCCCCTGCGCTCCGTTGGCGGTCATGAAGAGCGCAAAAGAGAGACTCGCCGGCGAGATAAAGACGTTCTTCTGCGGGTCATCCTGCGCCAGTTTCTGAAAAAGGTTCCAGCCGAAGCGCGCGCCGAAAGCCTTTGACGTCTGTCCCGAAGCCGGAAGCTCCTTCTGAACGGCTGTTGTCGTATCCATTTCCACTCTACTGCGGCAGCCTGTCACCGATCCCCACAGGCTGCCGGTCGCCAGCAGACAACTCAGTCCCATCAACACTGTTCGTAACATTTTCTCCTACATCCTTCCTGCAGTATCGTTACTCTTCACCCTCTTAGTCCCGGACTCTCTCAAAAAGGTTCATCACGATTCGCCCTCTGGTTTATACCTGAAAAGAGGATTGCGCGGTGCAGGGCGTGAATACAAAAGGTGTCAGGTTGTATCCAGGTCGGGAGGTTTGGGATGCGTTTCGCAATTATAGGGATCATCGGATTCTCTCTGCTGGCGGGACTTCGCCCGGCGGAGGGACAGGCGCGCCCCTCTGCGCCGCCGAAAGCGCAGGAGCGTCCGCGCAAACAGAATCCGCCTCCGGTTCGCCCGCCCAGACCGCGCCTCATCGTTCCGGGAATCGGGGGCGCGCTCTCCGGCAGCCGCTCCGCCGCTCCCGGAGGACCCGTTGTCGGTCCGCCGAGTCCACGCCCGAATTTCCCTGCGCCGCCTCCCGGTCCCTTCCCGACGCTGCCCGGAACCGGACAGATTGCGCCGCCCGGCGTAGCGCGTCCCCTCAACCCCTTCCTTTTCGGAATGAACGTCTCCTGGGATGAGGCGGACGGCTACGCCAACTGGGACCGCGATAACGGCGTTCGCGCCCGTCGGCTGGCTCAACTGCTGAAAGAGGCAGGGGTAACCAATGTGCGCGTTCGCCTGCGCTGGCAGGAGATCGAGCCGCAGCGCGGTCAGTACAACTGGCGCGCCACAGACCGCTTTCTGCGATTTCTCGCCGATCAGGGGCTTCGCCCTGTCTGCCTGCTTGCCGATATTCCCGCCTGGGCGAATGAGGCGATCCCCTCCCCTCAACTCTATACCGATGTAGGACGTTTCTCTTTCGCGATTGTGACCCGCTATCGCGGGCTGGTTCAGCACTGGGAGTTTCTGGACACTCCCGAAGGGAGACAAACTGCGCCGCGCCCCTTCACGCGGGAGCCGCGAGTCTATCAGCAGATGCTCCGCGCCTTCTCCGAAAACGCCCGCCGCGCCAATCCCGCCGTTCGCATCGCCACCGGACGCCTGAAACCGGAGCAGGCTCCCTTCCTGTCTGCGCTCTACGCCGCCGGAGGCAAGCCCTACTTCGACGCCGTAACGCTGCATCCGAACAGCGCTCCCAACGGACTCGATTTCGACTGGATTGACCGCTGCCGTAATCTGATGCTCAACAATAACGACGCGGCGAAAACCGTCTGGATCACCGAATGGGGCTGGACGATCCCCCCGGATCAGCCTGACTCCCTCAGCGAGGCGCAGCACGCCCGCCTGATACGCAATACGCTGATCTCCATGCAGGCGCGTCCCTACATCACGCAGGCGAGCTATCAGATTTTCAATTCGACCGCCGGTGCGGATCGCAGCCGGCGTCTGTTCAGTCTCCTCTCCTCCACCCTGATTCCCCGCGCGGGCTACGCCGCCTTTCGTGAAGTCGCTCTCGGTCAACCGATGCCGACCGCAGCGCCGGGATTTCGCAGGGTTCCTTTGATCAGCGGATTTCCGGTCGGGGAGGAGTCCGGCGGGGGCGGTTCCGGCTTTAATGTGCGCGGCATCCCGGCAAATGTGACGGTCGAAGCCAATCGTCCCGGCGAACCGCTGCCGCCGCTCTGGGAGGGATACGTTCTGGGCAGCGATCCAGGCAGCCTGTCCGCCTTTGAAGGAGCCGTCCCGCGCCTTCAGGCGCTTGGCGCAAAACTGGTGCGGATGGATCCCTTCCCCAATCCCGAGATGGTCGCCGCCTCCCGCGGCACGACTCCGGCAACGGCTCAGCCCGCCTTCGATGTCTCCCGAATTGATTTTCGCTACGCCGACTCCCTCGTCGAATCGCTGACGCGGGCGGGCGTGAAACCGATGTTCAACTTCGCCACCATGCCGACCGCGCTCTCCTCTCCTGCCGGCAACCCGCGCCTGCCGCGCAGCCCGCAGGAGTGGTCGGGATTCGTCGAAGCGGTTGTCCGACGCTACAATATCGAGCAGAAGCGCGGCATCGTCTACTGGGAACTCTCCAATCAGCCCAACACGGGCGACTTCTCGCTTTCGGAGTGGCTGCGTTTCTATGAGACGTTCGCCCGCGCCGTTACCGCCACCGATCCGAACGCGAAGGTAGGCGGTCCGGCTGCCGCCGCTTTCGGCGAGGAGTGGCTGAACGGGCTGGCGGACTACTGCGCGAAGAACAACGTACCGCTCCATTTCTTAAGCTGGCAGGCGTACAATCAGCCTCCGGCAGAGTATGCCCGGCAGGTGAACGCGGCGCGCAATATCCTGCGCCGCTATCCCTCCCTGCGCGATGCCGAGTTAATCCTCGGAGAGTGGAACGCCAGCGCCGTCGCTTCGCCCGAAAACGATGGTCTGTTCGCCGCCTCTCATGCGCTGTCGGTGGTGGAGCAGCTTGCGAAGGTCGCGCCGGTGCGGTCACTGTTCTACTCGGTGAAAGACGGTCCCAACTTCCGCGATCCAGGCGTTCGATTCTGGGGACGCTGGGGAATGCTGACCTATGATAACCGTCCGAAAGCGGTCTACAACGCCTTCACCCTGCTGAAACGCATGGAGGGACTGCGCCTGCCCGCCATTAGCGATGACAGCCTGATTCGCGTCATGGCGACACGCGGTCCCAACAGCGTGCGCGTGCTGCTCTGGAGCTACCCGACCGACCTCACCCGCAGCCAGATCGCCGATACGCAGGTGCGCCTGCAGGTGAGGAGTCTTCCCTGGACAACCGGAACACGCGGCACGCAGTGGCTCATCGATTCGCTGCGCTCCAATCCGCTGGATAATCCGGCAAGCGAAACTCTGGCGCAGATCGCTTCGTTCCAGAGCGCGACGGGAGATATGGAGATACCCATCATCCTTTCGCCCTACGGCGCGACGCTCATCGAACTGACTCCGGCGCGAACATCCCCTGTCGAGATTACTGTTGAGACGCCGCGTTATCTGGTCTACAGCGGCGCGACATTCCCGCTGATGTCTACCGTTCGCAACCTGTCGGCGCAGCCGCAGACCGTCGCCTTTACGTTGACCGGCAGCGACCCGGCGGTGTTGAATCCCGCCGGAATACGCTCGCGACTGACGCTTCGACCAAACGAGGTGCGCCAGCTTCGCTACAGCATCCCGGCAACGATCAATCGCGCCGATACGCAGCAGTTTTTCCAGGTGTCGGCGGGAGAGGCGACCGCCAGCCTCGCGGTTCGTTTTGCGCTTCCGCTCAATGCCCGGCTGGAGACAGCGCGGGTGGATCTGCTGCCGCCGGGCGGAACGCTTGCGAATCTACCGGCAACCGTTCCCTGCCGCGCCATGGTGGAGAACCGCTCTGACGCGCCGATAAAAGTCGGGCTGGTCGCGGGACGTTCGGCGCGCACGCTGACGCTGCCTGCCGGACAGCAGGGAGCCGTTACGGTTCCGGTTCCCGTCCCCGAAGCCGTGCCCGGAAACTACTCCGTCCCGATCCGGGTCATGCTGGAGGCGCAGAGCGTCCTGACCCTGAACGCGCAGGTGAGCGTTCCGGCGATCTGCCGTTTTGCGACGCGAACGCCGCGCATTAACGGCGATCTCTCCGAATGGACAGACGCCCTTCCCATCGCGCTGGATCGGATGGAGCTATTCAAAGGCAGACGTTGGAACGGCATGAGCGACCTCTCCGCGCAGGCGTTTACCATGTGGGACGCGCAGAACCTCTATTTTGCCCTCAGCGTTTCCGACGATACCCACTTCCAGCCGTTTAGCCTGAACGATATCGCGCAGGGAGACTCCGTACAGTTTGCCCTGGACACGCGCCGATCCGCGCGCTCCCCCATCGGCGGCTACGATGAGAATGTCTATGAGTTCGTTATGGCGAACGGGACGACGCTGCCCTCTGTCCTCTACCGGATCACCGGGGGGAGCAATCGCGCGCCGGGTCTGCTGCGCGCGGCGCAGGTGGCGATTCAGCGGGTCGGCAGCCGCACGCTCTACGAAGTCGCGATCCCCTGGACCGAACTGCTGCCCATGCGTCAGGCAGAGGGCGCGCTGGCGGGAATCGCGATACGGATCAACGACAGCGACGGCGAGACGGCAGGTCAGATGGAGTGGGGCGGCGGTCTGAGTCCGTCGCGGCGTCCCGGTCAGTTTATCGGTCTGCGGCTGGTAAAGTAGACGGAAGGAGCAAAGCTGCCTTGTTTCCCGATGGAGCGAAGATTGCGGTCGTCAGCGGATGGGATGGCGGAACGAACGCCGACCTGGAGATGGCGGCAGTGCTGGACATCTACGGATGGAAGGGAACCTTTTTTCTCTCTCCGGAGTGTCTTGGAAAAGATGGCTGTCTGAGCGCGGATCAGGCGCGCTCGATACGAGCGCGGGGGCATGAGATCAGCTCACAGGGCTTGCTGCCGGTGAATCCGGATACGTTGACGCAGGAGGAGTGGGCGCGTCAGGTCGCCGGGAGCAAACAGCGGTTGGAGCAGGTTCTGTCGGCTCCGGTTGTCTCCTTTGCCTATCCGTTTCCCTTTGATTCTGAGCGGCTCTGGCTGGCGGAGACGGTTCGCGCCGCCGGTTATTCCAGCGCCCGGACAACGACTCCTGCCGATATTCTGGCCAATCGTATTGAAGACTGGATGCGCCTTCCGGTCACCGCGCGCGCCCTGCAGGATCATATGCAGCTTCGCGAAAGATGGGACGCCATCGAGGATACCGGGCAGGGAATCTTCTATCTCTGGGGACGCCCGGCGGAGATACTCGACGACACCGATCTGCGCGCCGATCTGGAGTGCAACCTCTCCTGGTTCTGCGGACGGCTGGATGTCTGGTACTGCACGCAGGGCGAACTCGCCGAATACCTCCAGAATCGGGCGAAGGGATAGCAGGAAGCGGGTTTATACGCAGGGAGACGACTGTGAACGACACTCTGATTGCAGCCTGTTTGCAGGGAGATATTCAGGCCGTTCGCGAATCACTGGACAGGAGCGCAGAGACGGAGATAACTCTGGACAACGGCATCACGCCCCTGATGATCGCATCGGCGAACGGATATCGGGAGATAGTGGCGCTGCTGCTGGAGCGCGGAGCCGATATTCACGCGATGGCGGAAGGTCCGGTCAACGCGCTGTCGCTGGCGGTGATGGGCGATTCCCTGCCGGTTGTCGAAACGCTGCTCGCGCGCGGGGCACAGGTGAACGCGGTTCTGGCGATGGAGATGAGCGCGTTGATGCTTGCCGCCAGCCGCGAGCAGCCCGCGATCGTTCGCGCCCTGCTGGAGGCAAAAGCCGATACGGAGGCGCGTGATAACCGTGGGTGGACGGCGTTGATGTTTGCCGCGCAGGAAGGCAGCCCGGAATCAGCCCGACTTTTACTGGAAGCGAGCGCAGATGCGAACGCGCGCGATGGTATCGGCTGTACGGCGCTGCACCATGCGGCGCGCGCCGGACAGATCGAGGTGGCGCGCCTGCTGCTGGAACATGGCGCGGAGGTGGATGCGCAGGCGGACTGGTTCACGCCGCTCATTGCCGCCGCTTCCACCGGACACAACGACATGGTCGCGCTGCTGCTGGATCACGGGGCGCAGATTGACCGGCTCGACTGTAAGGACGGCTACTCGGCGCTGATGATGGCGGCGTATCACGGACAGACCGAGACGATTCGCCTGCTGATGTCTCGCGGAGCCGATGTCCATCTGAGTACCGAATGGTTTGTGACCGCGCTTCAGATGGCAGAGCGCGCCGGACAGAGACGCGCCGCAGAGGTTTTACGGCATGCTGGCGCGGAGGAGCCGATAGATCTGCCGCCGTTGGTTGTCCTTCCCTGGGGCGTACAGGGAGACCCGATGCAGCGCGCCGCCTATGAAGCGATGCTCATCAAGAAACAACAGGAAGACTCAGAGAGTTCCTGAACACCACTCATTCACAGGAGAATTAGATGCCGGGAGAAGGAAAGATACGAGTCGGATTTATCGGAAGCGGGGGCAATGCCCGTCATCACATGGGCAATGTGCTGAAACTGGGCGAGTTTGAGGTTGTGGCTCTCAACGACCCGAACAGCGCCATGATCGCGCAGGCGAAGCGCGACCATCCGGCGCTGGAGAGCGTGCCCGCCTTCGCCGACTATCGCGATATGCTCGACAGCGTCGAGATGGACGCCGTGGAGATCAGCACGCCGCACACGCTGCACTATCAACAGGTGATGGACTCGCTGGAGAAGGGGCTGCACGTCCTTTGCGAGAAACCGCTGGTCTGTTCGGTGGCGCATGCCCGCGAGGTGATCGCCAAACGCGACTCGACCGGGAAGGTCTGCATGGTCTCCTATCAACGGCATTTCCAGCCGGAGTTTCGCTATATCCGCGAGAAGATCGCCTCCGGGGAGTTCGGCGCGGTCACCTTCATCAGCGCGCTGCAGTGCCAGGGATGGAAGCGCGGCACGGCGGGAAGCTGGCGGCAGGATCCCGCGCTCTCCGGCGGCGGACAGTTGAACGATTCGGGCAGTCACCTGCTGGATATCATCCTCTGGATCACCGGGATGCAGGTCTCGAAGGTCTCCGCCTTTATTGACAACTGCGGCACGCCGGTAGATATCAACTCCGCGCTCTCGATCACCTTCAAAAACGGGGCGCAGGGCAATGTCTCGGTGATCGGCGACTCGGCGGCGGGCTGGCATGAGGATGTCACGATCTGGTGCGAGCGCGGCGTCTTCTTCATGCGCAACGGCAAGCTGCAGGTCTGCGATCAGCGCGGCAACCGCTACACCTTCGACAGTATGCCCGGCGGCTCCACGCCGGACCGCAATTTCCTGGATGCCATTCAGGGACGCGACACGGTGCAGTCGCCCTTCGAGTGCGGGCTGCGCGTGATAGAACTGACCGAATCGGCGTGGAAGTCGGCGGCGCAGGGAGGCGCGGTCGTCGAGGTGAAGTAAGGGGAGAGGCGATACCGGATGCGTAAAGTTCGCACGCCCGAAGAGCAGCGTCTGCGCGCCGTAGGAGGCGGATGTTTTCTCTCCTTCTACGGCGTGCTGGCATGGTGCGTGCTGCCGCTGCTTCTCATCTCTTACTTCGAATCCGCGCTGAAAGACGAAGCGCCGATCACCCTGCGGATGGCGGCGCTCTTCTACGGCATCCCGATGGGCGCGATTGCCGGCGCGATTGCGGGGGGAGTCGTCTATCAGTGGCCCGGTCGCGTGACGGTCTGGCGTTTTCTGCTGGCGATGCTTGCGCTGCTGATTGTGCCGACGGCAGCGACATTCCTGTTCGGGCGGCTGGAGTCCCTGAAACCACCCTTCTGACCTGAAAGGCGCCCTCGGCTTCGTTTGCTGCCCGCGCGAACGAAGGTTGCCGCGAATCTATCCGCCTGATACAACCCCGCGTAACGGGAGTGAGTGATCTATCAAGGAGACTGCCATGATCGAGATTGCCGAGATGCTTTCGTTGGAGCCGAAGCCCCTGTGGAAGCTGGTTCAACAGGCGGGCGTGAATCATGCCGTCGTCGGACTGCCCTACGGCGATTCCGGGGACGAACAGCCCTGGGACTATGAGCCGATGCGCCGGATGAAGCAGCGATACAACGAGGCGGGATTCGAGGTCGCCGTCATCGAGAGCAGTCCGCCGATGCAGATGATTCGCCTGGGACTGCCGGGGCGCGATGAGGAGATCGAATACTTCCAGACCATGCTGCGCAACATGGGCGCGCTGAATATTCCCGTAGTCTGCTACAACTTCATGGCGGTGATCGGCTGGTCACGCACGCATAACTCGCTGCCGGGACGCGCCGGCGCGCTGGTGACCGGCTACGATCATCCGACGATGGAGGCGAAGGGATTGACCGAATACGGGGAGGTCTCGGAAGAGCGGTTGTGGGAGAACCTCGCCTACTTCCTGGAGCGCGTTCTTCCCGTTGCGGAGGAGGCAGGCGTCAAACTGGCGATGCATCCCGACGACCCCCCGCTGTCTCCCATTCGCGGGATCGGGCGCATCATGCGCTCGGTGGACAACTTCCAGCGGCTTCTGGACATGGCTCCCAGTCCCGCCAACGGCATCACGCTCTGTCAGGGCAACTTTGCGCTGATGACCGACGACATGCCCGCCACGATCCGTCACTTCGGGCAGCAGGGAAAGATATTCTTCGTGCATATGCGCGATGTGCGCGGCACGCCTGACCACTTCGAGGAGTGCTTCCACGACGAGGGACCGACCGACCTGCTTGCCTGCTTTCGCGCCTATAAGGAGGTCGGTTTCGAGGGCGTTCTGCGTCCCGACCATGTGCCGACGCTGGAGGGCGATACCAACGATAATCCCGGCTACTCCAGCATCGGTCGTCTGCTTGCCATCGGCTATCTGAAAGGACTGCGCGAAGCCGTCTATGGACGCTGAGCGCCATGAATCCCATCGTAACCGACCTGACCGACACGCAACTGAATGCCGCCATTGAGAGTAATGTCCGCGCCTACCTGCGCATGACCATGCTCGCCTTTCCCTGCGGGCAGGCGCGGGAGGAGCGGGGATCGCTGCGGTTTATTACGGGACTTGCCCATCCGCTCTTCAATGGTCTGTTCAGCGCGGATCTCACGTCGGAGAGCGCGGAGGCGCAGATCAGGGCTGTTCAGCAGGAGTTCCGCCGGCTCAACCTGCCGATGGTCTGGTGGATCGTCTCGACGACCCGACCGGGCGACATGGGAGCGCGGCTGGAGGCGCACGGCTTCCTGAAAAGCTGCGCTCCCAATATGGTTCTTGACCTCTCCTCAGTGGAAGAGACGCCGGAGACCGCCGACGGTCTCCGCGTTTGCGCCGTGACCTCTGCGGAGAGCTACTGCGCCGCATGGTCGGTTCCGATGGCGGAAGCGTTTCAACTGCCTCCGTCTATCGCGCAGGCGGTGGGGGAAGCGGGCAAGGGGCTGGACTTTTCCGAAGGGAGCGAATTGCGCTGCTTTCTGGGGAGTTATGAGGAGCAGGCAGCCGCCTGCTCCTGCCTGTTTCTGTCGGCGGGCATGGCGGGAATCTACAGCGTGGGAACGCTTCCGGCACTTCGCGGGCGCGGGTTTGGCGCGGCGGTTACCCGCGCCGCCATCGCAGAAGCGCGACAGCGCGGGTATCGGTACTGCGTTCTGCAGTCCTCCCCGAAGGGCTATCCCCTCTATCGCCGCCTCGGTTTTCGCAACTGCGGTCAGGTCTGCCGCTATACCTGGCAACCCTGACCTGCGCTCCTTCCGGCAGACAGAAACGGTCTACTTCTCGGGCTGTTTCACAGGCTCCGGTTTCGACGGCTCTCCCGCAGGCAGGATTCGCGGCGTAACGAAGATCACCAGTTCGGTACGCACGGAGTTCTTCACGCTGGACTGGAACAGTTTGCCGATCAACGGAATGTCGCCCAGAATGGGAATCTTTCGGCGGCTGGTCTGCTCCTGATCGAGGGTCAATCCGCCGATGGCAATCGTCTCTCCCGACCGAACGCGCACGGTGGTTTCAGCGCGGCGGGTGGAGAGAACCGGCAGCCCCGTCTGAAGATCAATCTCGGTGATGTTAGAGACCTCCGGCGCGATTCGCAGCGTGATCTCGTCGTTGCCGCCTGTCAACGGATTAATCCCCAGCTTCACGCCGACATCCACCGGTTGAATGCGGGTCTGCGTCTGCCCGTACTGATTGAACTGGGTGAGAATAAACCGCTGCGCTCCGATAAAGATGTCGGCATCGCGCCCGTTGACCGCCGCCATCTGCGGACGGGCGCGTACACGCGCTTTCCCGGCAAGCTCCAGCGCCTTCAGGTTCGCCTCAAAGTCGCGCGGCAGTTCCCCGATGGTGTTGTAGGTGAT
>CAYSDM010000077.1:0-6324 GCA_964429855.1 uncultured Chthonomonadaceae bacterium | reverse complement strand
ATGACTCCCGCCGGACCGTCTACCGCGCTGAACGAGGTGCGCTGTTGATTGCTCCACTTCAGTCCGATGTCGCGGTCATTGGTGTCGGTCAGTTCGACGGCGATGGCTTCGATCAGGATCTGCGGCGAGGGGATGTCCATCTTCTGCAGGTCCGCCCCGATCTTGGCGAGCATCTGCGAGGGAGCCGTGGCGACGACCGCATTCTGCTCCAGATTGACCTTCACGTAGGAGAAGAGGAAGTTGGGAAGCAGACCGGAGGCGGTCGAAGCGCCGGTATTTTTCATCCGAAATGACTGCGTATTGGAGAGCAGATAGGTCGCGAGGTCTGTCGGCACGCCCTCGCTGATCATGAAAATGCCCCCGATCTCCGACAGCGCCAGCCCGTAGCCGGAGGCGATACTGCGCACCGCATCCGCCGGTTCCACCTCGCGCAGGCTCAGGCTGACCTTTCGATCCACCGCGTCATCCACCGCGATAGAGAGTCCCGTCTTCTCGGCGATAGCTCCCATGAGCTCATGCATGTCGGCGCGAACGGCGCGCACCGACAGCAGCCGCTTCTCGAAACGCACCTCGGTGGAGGTGTCCGGCGGTCTCTCGCCGGGCTGTCCGGCGCGCGCGGTTCCGGTCGTCGGGCGGCGTCCGCTCTCGATGGTCCGATCCGACTCGATGGTAAAGAGAACGCCCTGCCCGTCCGGGGTACTGGTGGCAGTCGCCTCAGTGTCTACAAAATTGAAGATCGTCAACTGCAGCCCGATACCATTCACCGCATTCTGCGGCGTGGTTAACTGGATATGCGAAACTGGATAGCGGTTGACGTTGATAAAGTTCTTGCCGGTTCCGTTGCGCGCATCGGGAAAACTCAGCCGCATCTGCCGTCCGGTCGTATCGGCGTCGCGGTACTGAAGTATCCCGTCCGCCGCGATTCGAATCTGGACTCCGTTAGAAAGCGCGGTCACGTTGATCGCGTTGATGGTGGCGAAGGACTGAGGCGGTCTCTGATTGCGCTCCTCCTGATTGCCGCGCTGCTGCGCCGACAGTGTGACCGGAAGCAGCAGAGGAAAAAATAGAAGCGTCAGCCTCCAGACGATACGATGATATGTCAGACAGTTACGAAAAGACATTCTTTAAACCTCTTGCGCGGTAACCAGCAGAATGGTTCGACGGCGCGCGCGGCTGTTCTGGCGCGCGCCGAAGGGAATGTCCGGCATGGCTTTTGCGCCGACCCCAGGACCAAGACGGTTGTCAAATTGCAGGTTCTCCGTCAGCCCTGCCAGCAGCGCGGTCTGTCCGGGGCGCAGGCGTATCACGGAGATCATCTCGCGAATACCCAGAGTCGGCAGTCCGGTTCCGCGCTCTACGGAATCCACGGTGGATAGTCGGGCGGTCAGTTCCAGCGTAATATCCTTCTCCGCGCCGACCGTTGGCGAGACGTTGAGCGTATAGCCGATGGGCAGCCGCAGCGCTTCAACATTCTGCGTTCCAAATCGCGACTGAAGCACCGTAATGTAACGCTGCTGCCCGACAAACAGAACGCCGCTCTTCCCGGAAGCCACTACCACCGATGGGCGCGCCTGAATCCGTGCGCGCCCGGAGGTCGCCAGCGCGTTCATAGAGGCAGAGAAGAGCTTCTCCTGACCCGGCTGAAGCAGAACCGACAGTTCCGACAGGGGAGAGAAGAGACGGATGCGTTCGGAGCCGCTCTGATAGGCGGTCTCCAGGGCATACTGGAAATCTTCGGTGGAGGTGACCTCCCAGACGGACAGTTCCACCCGCACCTGCGCGGGTGGACGATCCAGTTTCCCCAGGTCTTTCCGCAGGCGCGCCGCCAGAGTCGGCAGACCGGAGAAGATGAGCGACTTATTCTCCCGGTCGGTCTTCAGAGAAGAGAGGAGAAAGTCCGGGAAGAGCAGGCGTGCCTGATCCGGGTCCAGATACCTGAGCGGAAGCCGCTCCGTCACCGAAACCGCTCCGTTGCGTCCCACCGAAAAACCGCCTCCCTCCTCCGGCGGACGCGCCAGTACCGTTAAGCCGTAAGCGACCGTCAGCGTATTCAGAAGCTCCTCCAGCGTGGCATCGGGGAGTGTCAGAGAGACCTCCAGACGATCCGCGTCGGCGCGGGCGGTCAAGGCAACGCCGGAGGCTTCGGCAACCTCCGCAAGCAGTTCCGGCAGAGGCGTATGCAGTGCAGATACGCGAAAGCGATTATCGGGGAGAGGCTGCAATGAAAAAGTATGACGACGGTTTGCGGGGGGAGATCGGCGAATGTTGGCGGCGCGTCCGGAATCCAGGCGGTCGGTAATCACCGTAATGATAATGGAGCGGCGATCCGGACCAATCTCGACGGAGACATCGCGCGGTCCCAGAAACTCGACGAAGTTGATCCCTTCGCCTCCATCCTCTTCGCGTGAATCGCGCGCGTTGCGATTCAGAATGAATCGTTGTACGCGAACCGGCACAAAGAAGTGGAGCAGGATATCCACGCGAGGCTCCTCCATCCCGTTGCCTTCGCTGAAGAAGGGGAACTGCATCTCCTCGCTGCCCAGCGTCACCTGGGCGGAATCGACCGGATAGGAGCCGATATTGATGAAGGCGGGGAGGCGGGCGCGAGCGCGCAGCAGGCGAACGCGCAGGGTGGCGGTCTCCTTCGGCTCCACATCGTTATCGGTCAGGCGGAGCAGGTCGAACAGGTCTGTGCCGAATGTGACCGTTCCATCGGTTCGGATGGTCACCTGCACCGCGTTGGGGAGCGTTCGCGTCTGAACGCCGGTGACATTATAGAAAGAGGTGGCTAACTGAGACTGCGCCGGGAGGCATATCAGACCCGGAAACAGCGCCAGGCACAGCCACGCCGCCAGAGAAGGATGGATTGTCCTCCTCCACAGCGCGGCAGATGGACGCAGTGACCGCATTTCAGCGACGATCCTCCGGCGGCGCGATGTCCGGAAGCTTTTCCGGAGTCTTCGGAGCTTTCCCCGGCTGAATCTCGGAAGGCAGTTTCGGCGGAGCCGTCGGTCTGGAAGGACGCATCTTGTTGAGTTCCGGATCCTGCAGACGCTCCTTCATCTCCCGCTCCTCCTGCTCCGGCAGGTGTCCGGTGTCCGACAGAACGCGCGGGGTGATAAACAGCATCAATTCGGTGCGGGTATTGCGCACGTCTTTGGTGCGAAAGAGGGGACCGATCAGCGGGATGTCGCCCAGCAGCGGGACACGGGTGCGCACCTCCCGCCGCTCCTCCTGCACCAGTCCCCCGATCACGATGGTCTGCCCGTGATTCACGCGCACGGTGGTGCGCGCCGTGCGCGTACTCTTCTCCGGCAGGCGCGTGAGGGGATCAATGGCGGAGAGCGTGGAGACCTCGGCATCCACGTCCACCAGCACCTGCCCGTCTCCCCCGGTGAAGGGGGTGATTCGCAGGCGCACGCCCGCATCAATGAAGTTGCGCTGCCCGCCCATCTGACTCTCGATAGGCGTGACGATGTAGCGCTGTCTCCCCACAAAGATCGAGGCGCGCCGACCGGATACCGTCGCGATCCGGGGATTGGCATTGACGCGCGCGCGCCCCTTCTCCACCAGCGCCTGCAACTGAACGGCAAAGAGATCGGGAAGCGTGGTCACGGCGCGATAGATAAGGTTTCCGGCTCCCGGATCGCTGGAGATACCGACGCCGTTGTTCTGCCAGTTCAGTTTCAGTCCCAGTTCCTCCACGCCGGTCTCGGTTAACTCCACCAGCAGCAGATCCACCATGATCTGCGCGGCGGGAATATCGAACTGCGCGATGTCCTGGCGAAACTTGCGCAGCACTTCGGTCGGCGCGGAGAGCACCACCGCATTCTGTTCAAAGTTGACTTTCACATAGTCCTGCAGGAAGACCGGGAGGAGGTTGCGGGCGTTGGCGGCGTTGACGTAGCGGGTCGGCACGGAATCGATCTCGGAGAGCAGATAGGACGAAGGCGAGCGTGGGATCCCCTCAGAGATCATGATCACGCCCTCCACCTCCGCCGAAGAGAGACCATAGGCGCTGACGATATCGTGAACGACATCGCGCGCCGGCTTACCGGCGATATTCACTGTGATACGTCGGGAGACGGTATCGTCCACCACGAGCCGCAGACCGGCTTTATCCGCCAGCGCCGTGAACAGTTCCGGCGCATCCACGCTGACCGAGAAGACGCTCAGCGACTCTGCCGTTCCGGTGATGCGATAGGTTCCCTTTGCTGGCAGCGCAGGATGATTCGCTTCCTGCGGCGCGAGGGCTGGCGCGGAAGGCTTCGCTTCCTGCGCGGCGACAGGCGCAAGCGGCAGCCCGACAAACAGAGCGGAGAGGAGACCGATCAGACAGCGTTGGATGGACATGGGAACCTCCGGGGCGCGGAGCAGAATGGCGCAGTGAGCCTGTACGAGGGTGCAGCGCGCTCAGAGCGAGGAAAAACTGCCTCTTTGCAGACGCTCTAATGATAGTATACCTTCCCGTATACAGAAATGCCTCTTCGTGGGAAATACTGGTACAGATACGATCTGTATTTCTGCTGGGGTACAATGAGTTTGAAGCTGATTGTTGAAACCGACCGGCAGGTTTTTCGTCGGTCAGGCATAGAATGTATGGCAGCAGTGTTGTATCGAGAAAAGGAAACATCCTGCGAATGAGGAGACTGAGAACGGCCCGGAGCGGTTTACTGCCCCTCACTCTGGGTGTGGAAGAAGAGCTTTTCCTTCTGGAGAAGGGCCGACTGGAGCCTACCTTGCAGTCGCTGGACTACATGCGCCGTCTGCTGTGGTCCAATCCCAAGCGCTACTCCCGACACACCGCTTCCAACTTCTCTCGCGGCAAAGACGCCAAAATCTGCCTGATGAGCAGCGTCGAGATCGCAACGGGAGTTCATTCTCATCTGGAGGACCTGCTGGAGGACCTTCTGGAACGCCGTCAGGACCTGGTATCCGCCTCCAAAGGCGCGCTGGCGGTTCCGGTAGGCTCCCTGTTCACGCTGGAATCCCCCTCCAACACCGCGGGACTGCATATTCATATCGGCGTGCCTGCAGAAGAGCGGGATCGCGTCTACGACAATATCGCCGCCTTTCTGCCCGTGCTGGCGGTCGCCTCGGCGTGCAGTCCCTTCGCGGGAGGACGCTACTACGGACTCTCCTACCGCATGGCGCAGGCGTATGCGCAGGGACCGCTGCGCGAAGACCGCGAGCACCGTTTCCAGGACCTTATTATCAGCAAGCGGCTCGGAACCGTGGAGGTGCGCCTCCTCGACCCGATCCCGGAGATGGAGCGGATGCGGGAGATTCTGCAGGCGTTGATCGCTCTGGCGCAGTATCCCGAACGCTTTCCTTTTGATCGCGAAGAGTATAACGCCATGCGTCCCACATGGACACAGGCGGGACTGACCCCCTGGGTGCGCGCCCTGCACCAGCGTCTGCAGGAGGTCTATCCGTTTCCGATAGAGCTTCTGGAGCGCACGCTGTCCAATCACCTGCGCGAAGTCGCCTGCGAGGGGTCGTTTCTCTGCGCCTATCGCGAAGCCAATCGGCTCTGGCGGCACGCCTCGGAGACCTCCAGCGTCACCCGCCGCTACTCCGGCATTCGCACGCTCATCGGCGTTGCCGGTTTCTATGCCCCGCGCCTGCCCTATATGGCGTATAAAGGCTTCCGGGAGTGGCACGGAGAGCCTCCCCGCTAACCGAACGTCGGACTCACTTCGATACCAGAAACGATGCAATACGCTCTGACCATCCTGGGCGCGCTCGCCCTCCTCTTTCTCGCTGCCCTCTGGTTCCTGCGAACCGTCTGGTTCCACCGCGACCCGGACCATACGCAGACGGAACAGGATGATTGGGCGATCCGCAGTCCGGTCTACGGACGAGTCGCCTATATTCGCCGCGTCACCGATGCCAGCGTCGAGAGCGAAAAGATCGGCGAACGAATCCCGGTGCGCGACATCACCCACGAGGACTGGCCCGCCGACCAGCCCGACGGATCGGGCTGGCTGATCGGCATCGCCATGACCGCCATTGATGTGCATTTTCAGTATGCGCCGGTGGCTGGAACAGTCGTCTCCATTCGCCACTTCCCCACCGGGCGCAATCTGGCGATGTTCGATTTCTGGGAGTATGTGCGGATCACCTATTTTCGCCGCGCCGTACAGCTTTTCGCCAGACGCTACACCTTTGTCAACGAGCGGCAGACGATGTGGATCGCCGGGAAGCAGGCGAAGGTGGGTCTGGTGCTGATCGCCGACAAGTTCGTGGACAAGATCACGACCTTCGTACAGATCGGTCAGTTTGTTCCAGCGGGCGGAAAGCTGTCGTTTATCGGGCGTGGCA
>CAYSDM010000076.1:0-20345 GCA_964429855.1 uncultured Chthonomonadaceae bacterium | reverse complement strand
CGCCGGACGATAGACCTGCACAAAGTCGGAGGTCTCGCACATGGTCAGCGTCCGGTTGTCCAGATCCGCCGCGCTGCCGATCAGACGGGCGATCTGCCAGGGGACTTCAGAGGGCACGCTGGTCAGACAGTCTATGCCCGGCGCATCCATGCGGCGAATGCACCGGAAGAAGTCTCCATAGAGCGGCACATGCGACGCAAGCGACTCCTCCATTAACAGGTGACCGCCGGACGGAATGTTATGTCGGCGTCCCCACTGCTGAATCTGCCCGAAGTAGCTCTCCGAAACCAGTTCCCCGACGGTCTGCCAGAACTCATACCGCGCCCTCTGCCCCTGCGGTCCGGCGTCTGCCGCCAGCGCAGGAAGCAGCGGCTCCAGCGCGCGTCCGCGCCGTTTACGAAACTCCAACGGCAGCGAGCGGCTCCAGGGCAGCACGCGATAGGGCATCGGACGCAGAAACATGCTCATCAGGGAAGGCTCGTCCGTGAAGGTCGCCGCAAACCACTTTCCCAGATCGCTTCCGAGTCGGCGAGCATACCGATCATGTGTCAGTTCGATGAAACGGGCGGTCGGCGGAGCCTCCAGCAGATTGATATAAGGCAGCTTATCCGCCAGTCCCATCTGCGCGTGCGTGCCCTCGTACAGCCGGTCTTCCGTCATCACGAGCACGCGCCAGTCGCCTTCCGGCAGATCCGCCCGCAGCCTGCCGTTGTGAACCGAATCGGAGAGCGGAATCGGTTGCGAGAGGTCTATCTGACCATTCTTCAGCGGATAGGCGGACGCCAGAACCAGTTTTCCCGGCGGAAGCTCGATCTCCGCCGTTCCCCGGCATTCCCGGTCACGAATCAGCAGACCGCGCGCCTCCCACTCCGGTCGTCCCTGCATGGTCTGCCCTCCCGCCAGCCCGGAGGGGTAACCGCGCTCATCGTAGAGCCAGAGCGTCATTCCCGCCGCCTTTGCCTGACGCACCGCCCGGACGAAATCCTTCCAGCGCGCCTCGCTGGTGAGGTAGTTCGTGAACGAGACATTGCAGACGACCCCGCCGAATCCCTGCGCGGCAAGCTGGCGGATGAGCATATCCTGCGACTCGGGCGCATCGGGCCAGGAGTGGATGATTTTGAGAATCCGGGTCTCCGCCGACGGCGCCGCAAAACGCGCCGCAAGAGAGCGGTTCGCGCCGGGAAGACGCACGGGAGCATCGGCGACCCGGCGCGGCAGCAATGAGACGAACGGTCCCATCATCCCGCCCGGCCCCCCATGATCCTTCACTCGCACCGCAACCAGATTCTCCTCGCCGTATCGCACCAGCGCAGACGGAACGCGATAGCTGCGATGCACAAGCACCGCCTGTTTCACGCCCGGACCGGTCTCGCCCACCAGCTTCCCGTTGAAGAAGGCGCGATCCTCGTCGTCCACGCTGCCTAAAACCAGCAGCAGCTCCTGCCCCTGCCAGGCGGCGGGAATCCGCACGCGAAGCCGATACCAGCCGACCCCGTCATAGTCCGTCCAGGGCATACTGTTGCGCGGCTGCGGAGGGCGTCCCGGACGCGGATCGGTGATACCCTGCGCCTCCCATCCGCCGGGAACGCGCAGCGTCCGCCATCCGATCCCTGACGAGTCGGGACTCTGCCAGCCCTCCCGCTCCCCGACCTCCGCCGGATCGGTGCGGAACTGCCATTCGCCCTCCAGGTTGCCCCACTGTTCCGTCAGCGTCTTCTGCGTGCCATGCGCCGTCATGCACGAGATCAGCGAAACCGCCGCAGTCAATATGATAAGCCGCCGCCATCCTCTTCCCATGCCGCGTCTCCCTTCCGCCCTCTTCCGGCAGACAACTCCTGTTGTCTCATTCTGCAGGTCTGATTTTCTCTCCTGCACGGCTCTTCGGAGCGATGGAGCAGGAAAACCGCGTCCGATGACGAAGAGAAGTTCAATCGGTCCTCCCTTACGCGCAAGGCGCGCCTGGCATTGCCGAATAAGGGAGAGAGACGCCCGCTGCGGGCAGAGGAGGGGGTGCGGTGGATCAGGGAAAGTACGATCTGTTGTTGAAGGGAGGGCGGGTGATAGACCCGGCAAACAACGTTGACCGTCCGGCGGATGTCGCCATCGCCGACGGCAGGATCGCCGCCATCCTGGAGGGAGCGGAGACGGATTCGGCGAAGACGGTCGCAGATGTCCGCGGATGCCTCGTAACGCCCGGTCTGTTGGACATTCATCTGCACGCCTACCATACCCGCGAGCCGGAAGGGCTGAGCATCATGGCGGACTACCACTGCTTCCCTTCCGGCGTCACCACGGCGGTGGACACCGGGACGGCGGGAGCCAGACACTTCCTGCACTTCAAGCGGACGGTGATAGATCGGGCGCGCGCGCGAATCCTCGCCTATGTGAATATCGTCAATTCGGGAATGATCGGCGACTTTGAGCAGGACCTTCGCGAGATGGACCCGGAACTGGCTGCCTCCATCGTGCTGGCCTATCCCGATCTCTGCGTCGGCATCAAGACCGCGCACTACTGGACCTCCCTGCCCTTCGATGAGATTCATCCTCCCTGGGCGGCGGTGGATCGCGCCATCGAAGCCGGGAACCTGTGCCGCAAGCCGGTCATGTTCGACTTCTGGCCCCGCCCGGAGCGTCCCTATCCCGACCTGATTCTCAAGAAGATGCGCCCCGGCGACATCCACACCCACGTCTTCGCCCAGCAGTTTCCGGTTCTCAATGACCGGCAGGAGCCCAACGCCTTTCTGTTTGAGGCGCGAGAGCGCGGCATTATCTTCGATGTGGGACATGGAGCCGCCAGCTTCTGGTTCCGTCAGGCGGCTCCGGCAATGCAGAACGGCTTCTTCCCGGACACCATCAGCACCGACCTGCACACCGGCAGCGCGAACGGTCCCGTGCTGGATATGATCACCACCATGAACAAGATTCTCAATCTGGGAATGCCGCTGACGGAGGTGATCGCCCGCTCCACCACCGCACCCGCCCGCGCCATCGGCAGACCGGAACTCGGAACGCTCTCGGTCGGCGCGGAAGCCGATGTCGCCGTACTGCAGCATCAGGAGGGAACGTTCCGCTTCGTGGACTGCGGGCGGGCGCGGCTGACGGGCAGCCAGAAACTGGAGTGCCTGATGACCGTGCGCGCCGGAAGCATCGTCTACGATCCGACGGGTCTGAGTATGCCGGAGTGGCGCGATGCCCCCGAACCCTACTGGACGATTCGGAAGGGCTAGGCGCATGGGTCTGTATGAGGAGCTTGGACTGCGCCCCATCATCAACGCCTATGCGACGCTGACCCGTCTGGGCGGATCGCGGATGCCTCCGGAGGTCCTGCAGGCGATGGAGGAGGCATCACGCTGCTTTATAGACCTCCCGCTGCTTCAACAGAGAGTGGGAGAGCGGATCGCCGCGCTGACACACAACGAGGCGGCATATGTCAGTTCCGGCGCGGCAGCGGGGCTGACGCTGGCGACCGCCGCCTGCATCACGGGCGAAGACCCGGCGAAGATACGCCAGCTTCCCGACCTGACCGGATTGAAAAACGAGGTGATCGTTCATCGCGCGCACCGCAACGGATACGATCATGCGGTGCGGCAGGTCGGCGTGCGTCTGGTGGAGATCGGGGGCGCGGACGGCACCACGCGAAAGGAACTGGAGGAGGCGTTCTCCCCGCAGACGGCGGCGTTTGTCTGGTTTCAGGGAGCCATGACCGGACACGGCGACCTGCCGCTGCCGGTCGTGATCGAGGCGGCGAAGGCCCGCGGAGTGCCGGTTATGGTGGATGCGGCGGCGCAGCTTCCTCCGGTCAGCAATCTGTGGCATTTTACGGAGATCGGGGCGGATATCGCGATCTTCAGCGGGGGAAAAGATCTGCGCGGTCCTCAGTCCAGCGGTTTGATCGTGGGACGGCGCGACCTGATTCGCGCCTGCGCCCTCAACGGCAACCCGAACGCCAGCATCGGACGCCCCATGAAGGTCGGCAAGGAGGAGATGGTCGGCTTACTGGCGGCGGTACGGCGCTATCTTCAGATGGATCACGCCGCGCGCGCCGACTACTGCGAACGGACCGTCGCCGACTGGAACGCCGCTCTCAATGCGCTTCCGGGAGTCTCTGCCCGACGCGACTTTCCCAACGAGGCGGGGCAGCCCCTTCCCTGGAGTCTGGTGACAATCACGGAATCGGTTGCCGGATGGAGCCGGGACGAGTTGCTGAGGCGTCTGGAAGCCGGGACTCCCGCCATTGCCGTGGCTCCTGCCGGAGCCGATTCGCTCCATCTCAACCCGATGACTCTGGAGCCGGGGGAGGAGAAGATCGTGCTGGAGAGGATGACTGCCATCCTCTCCGGTCGTGACGCCTTCGCGCAGAGATAGAAGCCGCCCCCTCACGCAGAAAGGCTGGCTCTACCGCGCTCCCTTCTGAAGCAGACCCACGCTGTAGAACTCATAGGAGGCCGCCTGATCCGGCACATCCACCACATGCACCGTGAATCGGGCAGGCAAGCCGTTTTCGGGGAGATTCTCGGCGAAGTAGCGGGAATAGCCGCGCGCATACGCCTCGCGCAGCCGCTTCTGCTCCTGTGCGAACCCGGCGGGGTCTACCAGCGGATTGGGCGCTTTGGGCTGGCAGCCGAAGGCGTGCACTTCCAGAAAGTCAATCTCTTTCAGCGACTGGCAGATGCCCGCCTCCTGAAGCCACTTCTCCCAGCAGGCGAAGACCAGCGGAATCTCCTTCTCCGGCTCCATGCTGGTGACCGTATCCAGTCCCAGAACGCCGGTGGCGGAGTGACCGCCCGTCAGTCCCGCAAAATAGATTTTCAGATCGCCGTCCGGCTGCTCTTCGGTGACAAGAGCGGAAAGCACCGGACGTTCGCCGGAGTAGTAGTAGGTCACCTTCCCGCGCTTTTTGACATGGAACGGCATATGAGTCTCCTCCTGTGGCTCAAGATTCTCTATGCCTTCAGACTTCACCGCGAACGCCCGTTTCTCCTTGCGCCAACGCCTGCGGAGAGCGGGGCAGTCCGCCGATTTTACGGATAGGAGAGTAACCCGAATGCAGACACAGGCGCTTTTGTTTGAAGCCGAACAGCGCGTTTCGCTGGCGACCATTGACATCCCCGAACCGGAGGCGGGTGAACTACTCGTCCGAGCCGCCTACACCTGTATCAGTCCGGGAACAGAGCTTCGCTGTCTGGCAGGTAAGCAGCCTGGCTCCCCGGACTATCCCTACATTCCTGGCTATGCGCTGACCGGCATTGTGGAAGCGGCAGGTACGGGAACGAAGCTGAAGCCTGGAACGCCGGTGCTCTGCAGCGGGACGCAGCGCGCTTCCGTCCCACGCTGCTGGGGCGGGCATACCGGGCTGGCGGTACTGCCTGAAGCGAGAGCGTTCGTGCTGCCGGAGGGAATCTCTCTGCTGCACGCCTCTCTTGCGCCGATGGCGGCAATCGCCTATCACGGGCTGCGCGTCGGTCGCCCGATGTTGCAGGAGCGCGTGGCGGCGCTGGGGCTGGGGCTGATCGGGCAGATGGCGGCGCGTCTGTATCGGTTAGCCGGAACGCAGGTCGTGGCGGCGGATCGCTCTCCGACACGCGTTCGTATCGCGCAGCAGGCAGGCGTGGAGGCGGTCGTCGTCCAGAATTCGCTGCAGGAGGCCCTGCAACCCTATTTCCCGGAGGGCGCCGATCTTATTGTAGACTCGACCGGCGTTCCCGCCGTCATCGCGCAGGCGGTTGCGCTGGCGAAGGACCTCCCCTGGGATGACACGCCCGCTGCGCCCGCCCGCTACCTGATTCAGGGCAGCTACCCCGGCGACTTCGCCATCCCCTATCAGGACGCCTTTCTCAAAGAGATGACTTTCCATATTCCACGCAACTATCAGCCGGGCGACCTGCGCGCCGTCCTCGACCTGATCGCAACCGGCAGGCTGAAAGTGGACAACCTGATCGGCTCCCCCCAGGATCCGGCGCAGGCGCAGGAGGTCTACGCCTCCCTGAAAGACCCGCGCGGGGAGAGCCTGACCGCCGTTTTTACGTGGAATGTTTAGTTTTTCCGATCCGACACCCGTCCCTGCATCCCGGCAACTACCAGATGTCCGGACCCGAAGAGACGTTCAGCGGACCGGGAGACGGCGCAGAGGAGAGTATTCCCTCTCGCTGATAGAGCGGATGCGGCCCTTCGGCTCCATAGTATAGCCGCGCCGGTTCCGCCATCAGATGCGAGCGTCCGAGAGACGGATTCTCTCCCGGGGTGATCCGCAGCACGGTGCTGCCCCGCCATGTTACGGTATATCGGTATTGCTGAAATCCTTCATTGCCGATGGAGATCGTTTCGATGCGCTCCGGAAGCGGGTAGGCGAAGCGGACGAGATCGCCCGCCTCAACCTCCGGCGTAAACAGGTACCCCTCTTTCAGACGCGCTTCGATTGTCGAGCCGTTCACCGTTGCAGAGATGGCGTCAGAACCGGTATACCCCGGCACGCGCAGCGCGATCCGCGTCCGCGTATGCGCTCTGACCTCGACTCGCCCCTCATACGGCTCAAAACCGCGTATCTCCGCTTCGGGCAACGCCCGGTCCATCAGCAGGTTAATCCTCACGACCCCCGAATCCGCCTGCGCCGCGTGCTGCCAGACGAGATAGAACGCCTTCGGACCGGAGGGACCGCAGCAGTTCTGCAGGGCGCGCACCTTATTCAGATAGATCGCGCTCAGCGACGGAGACTTGAGCCAGGCAGCGGGAAGATACTCGTCATACGCCAGAATGTGATTGGGGTTGCTCCATCCGGCGTAGGCTCCGACGACCGCCTGCTGCACGCCGCGCCGAAGAATCAGTCCTTCATCCCGCGCATCGGGCTGTTCCGGCAGCCAGTCGCCATGCTTCACACGACTTTCCGTCAGATGATTGCGGACGGCGCGCTCGATGTCATCAAAGTAGCCCTTTCGACCGGTTTTTGTCAGCGCAATCGCCAGATGCAGGTAGTCCATCAGGCAGCAGGTTTCGCATCCGATTACGTCGTCCGCGCGCTCCGTTAGCTCCGGCACGAATCCGAAGGCGGTGGACTGACTGCGGATGAACTGAAAGACGCGATCCATATGCGCGATCAGCTCTTCGTCTCCCGTCAGGCGTCCCAGTTCCGTCAGACCCGCCGCCGCGTAGAGATGGGAGTGGACATGACCGCCGAAGCTGCCGTCCGGACGAAACAGCGGACTCTCCTGCGTCATCTGACGGGCATAGAGTCGCGCAAGATCGCGGGCGTCCTCGATCCCCAGAGCCTCCCACGCGCGAGCGAGAGGACGCAGCAGCATCGCCGGGAAGGGACCGGGACGCGCCGCCTGCGCCTTCAGCCCGGCGACCTGTCGCCGCAGCCGCGACTTCGCCTCATCGTCGTTATCTCCGATGGCTCTCGCAATCAGAGCCGCCATCACCAGCGCCTGCTCTTCCGGCATCATCGCATGACTGGTAACCTCGGTCTCCGGGCGATAGAAAAGCCCGTCCGATTCCTGAAAACCGTAGATTCGACGGAAGAAAGCGTCCTCGGTCACCGCCTTCCTGCCGGTCATGTGGCGCAGCAGGACGCAGGTCTCCGCAGAACGTCCCGGCACGTCCAGAAAGTCGGGCCAGTCATGAACCGCCTCCGCCGGGTCAGTCAGAAAGACGTTAAAGCAGGTAAATCCGGTCTCCGGCTCTCCCAACCGCTCCAGATAGTTATAGGAGGCAAGCGCTTCCTGTTCCAGATTAAACGCGCCGTTCATCCCCGTATCTCCTTTTTGCGTGCGGAATATGCCGCTGCTCTCATCTCCTGATACGGAGCCTTCCGTTGAACCTCCTGCGTGGGGAAAAATATCCGCACGAAAAGCGCAAACGGTAGTAATATAGGGTGTGCAGATGCGTCTAAGCCAACGAGGAGGTTGCGATATGTTCAATCGGATTCTGTATGAAAATTCGCGCCCGGACGGGTTTGGCGTGATGGAGATTGCGGAGAGTCCGGAGACGCCGGACTCTCCACGGCGATTTGTGCCGCTCCAGCGGACGGAGCTGCGGGGCGAGATCATCGGCCCGCTGGCGTCGCTCTCGCTGATCCAGGCCTACGGCTACTCGCGCGAACAGTGCGACCGCGTGCTGGAGGCGCTCTACCGCTTCCCGCTTCCGGGTGATGCCGCTGTCACGGGCGTGACCGTCTGCTTCGGCGATGTGGAGATTCGCGCCGAACTGAAGGAGCGGCAGAAGGCGGAGCAGGAGTATCAGGAGGCGAAGCGCGAGGGACGACAGGCGGCGCTGGTGACCCGCGAATCCCCCGATGTCTTCACGCTGCAGGTGGCAGGCATTGCGCCGGATCAGGAGATTCGGGTGGAGACCGCCTATGTGCAGTTAGCGCGCCCGGAGAGCGCCGGTTTCTCCCTGCGCGTTCCGTTGACCACCTCTCCGCGCTACGTCCGAAGCGATGAAGCGACCTCCCGCGCCACGCAGGGGCAGCCTCTGCTCCTGATGCGCGATCCCGGACACCGTTTTTCGCTCAATATGCGGGTACAGGGAGCGTCGCAGATTCACAGCCCCACCCATGCCCTCGATCTGCAGCCGGACGAGACGGGAGTGCGCGTGCGCCTGAAGGAGGGCGAGACGCTGCCAGATCGCGACTGCGTGTTGACCTGGCAGCCCGCGCAGGAGACGGATCGCCCGACACTACATGTCGCGCTGCATGAAGACGCAGAGACGGATCAGGTCTATTTTCTGGCGATGGTTGCGCCGCCGTCGTCCCCTTCGTCGGAAGCCGCGCGCGAGGCGGTGATTCTGGTGGATCACTCCGGCTCGATGGAGGGAGCCAAGTGGGAGGCGGCGGACTGGGCGGTTAAGAGCTTTCTGAACAGTCTGACTCCCGCCGACCGCTTCAATCTGGGGCTGTTCCATAACACCACGCGCTGGTTTTCCCGGCAGCCATGTCAGGCCGATCCGAAGACGGTGGAGGCGGCGATTGAGTTTCTGGTCAAGAGTCGCGACAGCGGTGGAACGGAACTGGGAGTCGCGCTGGAGCAGGCGCTCGGTCAGGCACGCGCCTCCGGCGAGGCCGCCCGACACGTTCTGATCCTCACCGATGCCGAGGTCAGCGATGACGGTCGCATTCTGCGGCTGGCGGAGGCGGAGGCGTCTCGCGCAGACCGGCGGCGGATCAGCGTGCTGTGCATTGACGCGGCTCCCAACTCCTATCTGGCGATGGAACTGGCGGATCGGGGGGGAGGCGTCGCGAAGTTTCTCACCAGCGACCCGTCGGAGGAGGATATCTCCACCGCGCTCGATCAGACTCTGGAGGACTGGGCGCAGCCCGTCCTGACCGATCTGCGGCTGGAGGTGAAACGTCCGAACGCGCAGGCGGCTTCGCACGCGGTCGCGACCGGCTCCGATCCCGGCTGGAGCGCGTTGGATCTGGGCGATCTGCCGCGCGGACGCGCGGTCTGGACAGCGGGCCGCGTTTCACGCGAAGCCGCCTCCGATCTGGCGTTTCGGGTTCGCAGCGGCGGCAGGGAGATCGCCTACAGGCTGCTGGAACTGTCGGGGGCGAATGCCTGTCCTGCAATCAAGGCTCTCTTCGGCGCGCGCCGAGTCCTCGGACTGGAGTTTCTGACCCGCGCCGGTTATGATCGCAAAGAGTTGGAGAGCCGCCTGATTCGGCTGGGATATGACCCGGAGAGGTCGCTGCAGCGGGGTGGATCGGGCGCGACGGTCTATGCCGAAAATGTGCGCGATGAGACGGCAGATGCGATGCGCGATCTGCTGGTCAGCGAGTCGCTGCGGTACGGCATTGCCTGTGCAGAGACCGCATTTGTGGCGGCGCGGACGGAGGCGGGCAAGCCGGTGGAGGGAACGGTGACGGTCGCCAACGCGCTGCCTTCCGGCTGGTCAGAGGATTTCATCCGTCCACCAGGGTATGTCGGGTATGGAGGCACGGTTACCGCCGCGTATATGGCGATGCCCATGATGGCGGCTCCTGCCAGCCCAGCCCACCGCCCACGCATGAGTATAGACCCTGGCGAGAATCTGCCGGATGCGGACGCCGCGCCTCCGCAGACAACGCCGGGACTGCTTCAGAACCTGACATCTCGCTTCCGCCAGAGGAAGGCTTTTTCTGTGGAACAGTCAACGCCTGCCGGAGGCGGACCGGCCCTATCGCCGATCTTTCAGGGCATTCCAGAGTTCTCCGGCGGCGAGGCGGTTCTGTTCGATACCGCTCGCGAGGAGGACAGCGCGCGGATGGCAGACACGGCGCATCTCCGACGGCTCTCTCTGCGGGCCACCGGCGCTGCATTCGATCCGAAGGCGCTCGATCGCGAGACCGCGCTGCTGCTCTATGTGGACGATCTCGCCACGCCGCGCGCGAAGGTGCGGCTGACGGATCTTCTGCGTCAGGGGACGAGACCGCTGAATCTGCATCGTCAGGCGGGACAGCGAGTGCGCCTTGTGCTGGCAGACCCCGGCGGGAAGCTGAGGGACTCCCTGCTGGATATCGAGGTCTTTCTGGAGTGGTAGCCGATGGAGAAAAAAGCGTTCTCCCCGGTAGTCGGGGAGAACGCCTTTCCTTGCCGGAACTGCCAGGGAACTACTTTGCGGCGGCGAACCGTTTGGCAACCTCGTCCCAGTTGACCACGTTCCACCAGGCTTTCAGGTAGTCAGCGCGCACATTGCGATACTTCAGGTAGTAGGCATGCTCCCAGACATCCACCCCCAGAATCGGGGTCTGGTTGTCCATCAGCGGGCAGTCCTGATTGGCGGTGCTGATGACCAGCAGCTTGCCGTTATCCACCACCAGCCACGACCAGCCGCTCCCGAACCGCTTCATACCCGCGTCATTGACCTGCGTCTTCAGGTTCTCCACGTTGCCGAAGGTGGCGTTGATCGCCTCCGCCAGCGCGCCGGTCGGCTCTTTCGCGCCGCCCGGAGTCATCAGTTCCCAGTACAGATTGTGGTTGTAGTGTCCGCCGCCATGATTGCGAACGGGGGTGCGAACCGCTTCCGGCAGGGAGTTAATCCCCTTCAGAAGCTCCTCGACCGTCTTGTTCTGCAGGTCAGCGTGATCTTTCAGACCGGCATTCAAGCCGTTGACATAAGCCAGATGGTGCTTGTCATGATGCAGCGTCATGGTCTCTTTGTCAATAATCGGCTCCAGAGCGTCATAGGCATACGGCAGAGGCGCCAGTGTGAACTCAGGCATCGTTCTCTCTCCCTTTCCTGCGGCGCGTCGTCGTTGCGCGCATCGCGGACATAAATTCAGTATAGATACCAGTTTACCCCATAAACCCTACGTGTTTCGGGGCAGGATTTGCGCCTTTCGGCGCAGAAATGCGCTCTGGCTCTCATCCAAACCTTTCCGCAAGGAGTCTTCCCCACGATGCGCTCCCTTCGATGGATGTTTTCGATCCTGTTCTCTCTGACAGGTCTCTGTCTGCTGTCTGTCGGCGCGTCCGCGCAGTCTCGCGCCCTGCCGACCGCGTTGCGCTGCGAGTTTCTGGAGAACCCGCTCGGGATAGATGTGCAGCGTCCCCGACTCTCCTGGCAGATGCGCGATTCCCGGCGCGGGGCGAAGCAGCAGGCGTATCGCGTGCTGGTCGCCAGTCGTCCGGAGCTTCTGCGCGAGGGACGCGCCGACCTGTGGGATTCCGGGCAGGTCGTCTCCGATCAGTCCGCGCATATCGCCTACGGCGGTCCCGCGCTCGCCTCGCGCCGCCGTTGCTACTGGCAGGTGCGAATCTGGGATCATGAGGGCAAGCCGACCGCCTACAGCGCGCCCGCCTTCTGGGAGATGGGGCTGCTGCAGCCGTCGGACTGGAAGGCGCAGTGGATCGGTCTGAAAGGAAGCGATTCGAGCGCGGACCATCTGGCGAACGTGCAGTGGATATGGTATCCCGAAGGAGACCCGCGCAGCGACGCTCCCAACGCGACCCGCTATTTCCGGATTCGTCTGGATTTGCCGGAGGGAAAGACGCTCAAGAGCGCTGCGCTCTATATTGCGGCGGACAACCGCTTTCGCGCCTATCTCAACGGGCAGGAGGTCGGCTCCGGCAGCGGCTGGGAGATGTTTCATACCGTTCCGCTGACGCCGAAGCTGAGAGCGGGCAGCAATCTGCTGGCGATCTCCTGTCTGAACGATGGGGGTCCGGCGGGAGTCGCGGGAGTCGTCCGAATCGAGTTCGCGGACGAAACCGTCCTGCGAATACCTTCCGACGCCCGGTGGAGGACGAGCGCAGCACGGACATCCGGCTGGATCGAGACCGCGTTCGACGACTCCGGCTGGAAAGAGGCGCAGGTTCTCGGCGGAATCGGAACGGCTCCCTGGGGCGCTGTCTCCCTGCAGACGGCGGTTGAGCCTGCTCCCCTGCTGCGGAAAACCTTTACGCTGTCCAAGCCGGTGCGAGAGGCGCGTCTCTATGTGACCGCGCTCGGCTCATACCGCCTGCATCTCAACGGGCAGCGAGTCGGGCGGGACATCCTGACGCCCGACTGGACGGACTACCGCATTCGGGTTCCCTATCAGGTCTACGATGTCACCCGCCTGCTGCGCCAGGGCGAAAACGCGGCGGGCGCGATGGTCGGCGAGGGCTGGTACGGCAGCGGACTCGGCTGGGGACTGCAGCGATACAACTTCGGCGCGCCTCCGGTGCGCCTGCGGACGCAGATACATGTAACTTATGCGGACGGCTCGGAAGAGACGATCCTTTCGGATGGCTCCTGGAAGGGGACGCCGGGACCGGTTCTTCGCTCCGAAATCTACGCGGGCGAGACCTACGATGCGCGGAAAGAGCAGCCGGGATGGGATCGCGCCGGTTTCGATGACAGCCGCTGGCAGCCGGTCAGTCTGATCGAGACTCCTTCGCTGCGCCTCTCCGCCCAGATGTCGCCGCCGATTCGCGTCACCGAAACGCTCAAGCCGAAAGCCGTCACCGTCCCCGCGCCCAACGTCTATATCTTCGATATGGGGCAGAACATGGTCGGGATGGCGCGGCTGAAGGTGCGCGGTCCCGCCGGAACCCGGGTTCAGATGCGCTTCGCAGAGATCCTCAAGCTGGACGGCACGCTCTACACCGACAACCTGCGCCGCGCCGAGCAGACCGACACCTATGTTCTGCGCGGACAGGGCGACGAGGTCTTCGAGCCGCACTTCACCTATCACGGTTTCCGCTATGTGGAGATAACCGGTTATCCGGGACGCCCGACGCCGGACAGCCTCACGGGGCTGGCGTTCCACACCGACGCGCCCGTCACCGGACGGTTCTCCTGCTCCGATCCGGTCGTCAACAGAGTATGGCAGAATATCGTGTGGGGACTGCGGGGCAACCTGATGAGCGTTCCGACCGACTGCCCGCAGCGGGATGAGCGGCTGGGCTGGATGGGAGACGCGCTGATCATCTGGCACACCGCCTGCTTCGCGATGGACCTGTCGGCGTTCACTCGCAAATGGATGCGTGATGTGGTCGAGGCGCAGACCCGCGAAGGCGCGTTTCCGGATGTCGCTCCCAAGGTGATCGTCAACACCGACGGCGCGCCCGCCTGGGGATGCGCCGGGATCGTCGTTCCCTACCGCTCCTTCCGGCAGTACGGCGACCGCCGCCTGCTGATGGATAACGAGACGTTTGCGGCGATGAACCGATGGATTAACTATATTCGACGCGCCAACCCCGATCTAATCTGGCAGAATCGCCGCAATAACGACTATGGGGACTGGGTTCCCGCCGACAGCAATACCCCGAAGGATGTCATTGCCACCGCCTACTGGGCTTACGACGTCAAACTGCTGGCGGAGATGGCGATGGCAATCGGGCGTCAGCGCGACGAGAGGCGTCTGGAAGAGTTGTATCAGGGCATTCGCGCCGCCTTTATCAAGCGGTTCGTCAAGCCGGACGGCACGGTGGGCAACGGCAGTCAGACCTGTCAGGTTCTTGCCCTGCACTTCGGGCTGGTTCCCGACGAACTGCGCGCGGCGGCAGTGGAGGTTCTGGCGCGCGATATCGAGAAGCGCGGCGGTCACCTCTCCACTGGCTTCCTCGGAACCATCCACCTGATGCAGGTTCTCTCCGACAACGGGCGCAGCGATGTGGCGTATCGCCTGCTGCTCAACCGAACCTATCCCTCCTGGGGATATATGGTCGAGAAGGGCGCGACCACCATCTGGGAGCGGTGGAACGGCGACCGGGGCGATCCTGGCATGAACTCCTTTAACCACTACGCTTTCGGGGCAGTGGGCGAATGGCTGTTCCGCTATGCGGCGGGGCTCGATACCGACCCGGGCGCGCTCGGTTTCCGCCGAATCGTGATTCGTCCTCACGTAGATGCCCGTCTGACTTTTGCGCGGGCGGAGTACGACTCGATTCGCGGCACCGTTGTCAGCGGATGGCGGCGCGAGGCGGATGGCGCGCTCCACGTGAACGTTACCATCCCGGCGAACACAACGGCCACCCTCTTCCTGCCTGCCCCTGACCCGCAGCGCGTCACGGAAGGCGGCAAGCCGATCACGCCCGCCTCCGGTATCGCCTTCCAGCGCATACAGGAGGGACGCGCCGTCTACGCGGTCGGCGCGGGAACCTATCAGTTCACCATCAAACCGTAATCGGGAGCGAACCCGACATCGAGGAGAATCTCATATGCGTCTGAAAGCGATCCTGTTTGCGTTGTGCGGTCTCTGTTGTATGGTGATGGTCGGCTGCGGGAAATCCGAGGCTCCTCCGCCGACTCAGGTGGAGGTACAGGAGTTCTTTGCGGCGGTGCAGGAGGGAGACGCCTCCATCGTAGACCGGCTGCTGAAAGCGAAACCTAATCTGGCGAACGCGAAAAACAGCGCCGGAGAGACCCCGCTGCAGATTGCACGAAAACAGAACAATGATGAACTGGCGGATGTGTTGAAGAAGCACGGCGCGAAAGAGTAGCGCAAATCCGCCAGGATACGGCAGCGGGTGCAGAGGCGTCAGGCTCCCGCCTCGGAGCGGAGCGGGGCGGAGCGTGGGCGGAGCAGCGCGCGCGGCTTTCGCCTGCCGTTCAGCGCGGCTCCAATAAAAGTAGAGCGTACAAACAGATCGTAGGTAATCAGCGCGAACGCTGTCACCGAGCCGAACACCAGTCCGAACTTGATCAGTCCCGGTATCGGCACGTCCGCCAGAAACGCCTGCAGCCAGATGACCAGCGGCATGTGAACCAGGTACATCCAGTAGGAGGCGTCCGCCAGATAGCGCCCGGTCGCGCTTTCACGATCCAGATACTTCAGATACAGCCCGATCAGCCCGAAGACCATCAGACAGGGCAGCAGCGCATTGGTAAACGCCATGATAAGCTGCAAGATCAGATCATACTGCCCGGTGCGGGTCGCCTCCATCAGACGCGGTAGACCGAAAACAAACTGAATCAGCACGACCGGAGGCGTCAGCAGAAGCATTGTCCAGGCTCCGCGCTGAAATGTCGGCAGCAGATCGCGTTGCCCGTAGAGGAACCAGCCGAAATAGAAGAAAACCCCGTAACCGAGCACGATCTGCCAGTACGGCATCCACTGGGTCGAGGCTCCGATGACGCCGTTGGGCAGAAGCATCAGCGCGGCAGCAGCCGGGAGAGAGAAGAGAAGCCAGCGCATTCGGGCCGTCAGCGAACGGCGGAAGAGGCGCGTCGCCGTCGTTTTCCAGCGTACCGGCATATGGTTGGACAGCAGCAGCAGAACATAGGAGCCGAGATAGTAGTAGAGCAGATAGTAGAGAAACCAGAGATGCGAGAGCGGTCCCTCGCGGTTGATCGCGCCCGGTTTCAGCGCGTCCAGCCCGACCTGCCAGGGATCGGGCAGATTCTGCGTGATGGCGCGCCCGTAGGCAAATCCGATCATGATGAGCGGGTAACAGAGAAGCCAGGCAGCCGTCAGCGGGAGAGCGATTCGATGCAGGCGATTAGAGAAGAATGCCCGGGCGCCGCGTCGCTCTATCAACATCGCCGCGAAGAAGCCCGCCAGAACGAAGAAAAGCTGAAGCCGAAAGCTGTGC
Source organism: uncultured Chthonomonadaceae bacterium (assembly GCA_964429855.1). Classification (GTDB taxonomy): domain Bacteria; phylum Armatimonadota; class Chthonomonadetes; order Chthonomonadales; family CAJBBX01; genus CALLMM01. The sequence goes on along the minus strand of CAYSDM010000076.1, from coordinate 4,356 downwards.
AGAAAGAGACCGATCACGTTGAAAAGCGCGCTCGGTTGTTTGTCGCGGATGTCCCAGAACTCCAGTTCCGGAGGCAGAGCGAAGTACGCAGCCATCGCATGAATCGCGATGCCGAGAATCATCATATGCCCGCGCAGGCTGTCCAGTGAGTGATAGCGCGAGGCACTACCGCGAAAAGACATGAGCGGAAACGAGACCTTTTCTTTAGAACTATAGTAGCGACACTATATGTTTTACCCTGAGAAGGTCTTGTTTGACTACGAATTCCGTTACCCGGACGTCAGCAGTTTCCATCCGCCATCCAGCAGCGCAACCGTCCCGCTGCCCTCCCCGCTGACTCGCGCCGTCAGCACCCCGTTCGCGCTATGCTCCAGCGCAGTGATCTGCTCCGCGCTGATGCCTTTTAACGGGATCTTCAGACGACGCTCCCATCTCCCCTCTTCCTGCCGACGCAGGCTCAGATAAAGAAAGCGCGCTCCCCGCGCGCCATGCACAAACGCCCCGGAGAAGTCCGGCGGATCCTCCTCTCCCGAATATTTCACGGTGACGGCGCAGGCAAAGCGCAGCGATCCGTCCGGCTGCGTCTCTCCCGGCATGAGCGCCTGCTGTCTATCCTGCAATCCGAACTCCATGCGAGAGTCCGACGATACGAGCGGGTGAGCCTGACAGAGTATCTGCAAAGAGATAACGCAGGTTTGCGGGGATTCGACGGACACAGGCTACTCCGATCCGTTGGAAGGGGGCGGCGCATTCGGGCGGATATCGGCAAGCGCGTCGCGCAGCGCGAAGATCAGTTCTTCCGGCTCATCCGTTCCGAGCATAAACGGACGCCCGGTTTTAAGCCGGATGTGGACGGCGCGCCAGCCGCTGACATTGTAGAGCCATCCCCGGGAGGTCAGATGGATGCCCCAGCCCTCGATCAAGCGCGTGCGCGTGAGGGTGCAGGACTCGATGTCCGCCAGCGCGACGCGGCTGCGGATCAGACCGGAGCCGAAATGCCAGCGAAGCTCCGTTTCGGTAATCTCCACAGTCAGGGAGGAGAAGAGCCAGGCGCAGACGGCCAGGAGCGCGCCAGCCAGCAGCGTTATGAGGCGCACACCGACGAGCGGTCCCGGCATCCCCAACCCCAGCCACACAGAGAAAGCCAGCGGTATCAGCAGCGCGATAAGGATCAGCGTGCCGACCTGACGATGCGAATAGATCAACATAGAACACCTGCCTTAAGGCGGCGGTTCGATGGCGTTCCCGATCATTCTGCGGACAGAAACCTGCACAGCGCGAATCAGGGCGTGCCGACGGAGAGAGTCCGCTCCTGCGACTGTTTGGTGCGCGCGATCTCCTTGCGTTCGCGAAGATAGGAAAAGAACTCCTGCCCTTCTCGCAGGCGGCGCACCATCATCTGGCGGTCGGTCGCCATCTCGCGCACAATACGGAAAATCGGCTTCCAGCGGAAGTAGAACCGCCGATACATCCGCTCGACCGCATCCTCGATCTCATCGGGAGACAGATCGGGGTAGCGCAGCGTCGAAGTCTGAATGCCGCTGCCCGCAACCAGTATGTTTCCGTCCATCCAGCCGTTGGCGACGGCCTGATTATAGAGTTCCGTGCCGGGATAGGGCGCAGCGATGGAGACCTGAATGGTATGCGGATCAAGCTCCTGCGCGAAGCGGATCGTCTCCTCGATCGTCTCCTTCGTCTCGATCGGCAAGCCGATGATGAAAGTTCCATGCACCTTGATGCCCAGCTTGCGGCAGTTTTGCATAAACTCCCGCGCCATCTCCAGCTTCAGCCCCTTGCGGATGCGGTTGAGAATCTCCTGATTCCCCGACTCGAAACCGACCAGCAGCAGACGCAGCCCATTATCGCGAAGCTCCTTCAGGGTCTCGAATTTCACATGGGCGCGGGCATTGCAGGACCAGGTCAGCCCCAGCTTTTTCAACCCCTTGCTGATCTCGACGGCGCGCGCTTCATTGATGGTGAAGGTATCGTCGTCGAACATCCATTCGCGCACCTGCGGGAATAGCTCTTTCCCCATTGCCATCTCTTCAAAGACGGCTTTCGGGCTTTTGGCGCGGTACTGGTGTCCGCCAATGGTCTGGGGCCAGAGGCAGAAGGAGCATTTCGCCGGACAGCCGCGCCCGGTATAGAAGGAGATGTAGGGGTGCAGCAGATAGCCGATAAAGTAGTTTTCGATGGCGAGATTCTGATGATAGACGGGCAGCACGCTGGGCATCGCATCCCAGTCCCGAATCAGTTCCCGCTCCGGATTATGGCGGATTTTGCCGCTTTTATCGCGATAGGAGAGCCCCTTGATCTCCTCATAAGGTTTTCCCTCCGCCACCTCCAGACAGGTGTAGTCGAACTCGTTCCGGCAGACAAAATCTATCGCCGGAGCCTGTCGCAGGGTCGGCTCCGGCAGAACGGCGACATGCGCGCCGATGAATCCGATCTCGGTCTGAGGGTTCTGCTGCTTGATCGCTTCAGCGCACCGCATATCGTTCGCCAGCGACGGCGTGCTGGTGTGCATGATCACCAGTTCGTAGTCGCGGGCAATCGCCAGCACATCCTCCACGCTCTGGTGATGGGGCGGGGCGTCTACCAGGCGGCTGCCCGGAACCAGCGCGGCGGGCTGCGCCAGCCAGGTCGGGAACCAGTACGAGGTGATCTCGCGCTTTGCCTGATAGCGCGCGCCGGCTCCGCCGTCAAATCCGTCGAACGAGGGCGGACTGAGAAACAGGGTCTTCTTCACGAAGCGATCATCTCCTTGGCAATATTTCGATAAGCTAAAGATTAACCGCGCTGTCGGCAATCTCCTTCTCCGCCTGTCAGTCTACCGACTCCCGCCCGCTTTGTCAAGGAAGCCCCGCCCCCTCCCCCCTTGCGCCCCAGCCGGCGGGACGGCAGACCGCTGCAGGACGGACGGCAAAGTCGCCTGAAACAAGCAGGTTAATCCCGGCGCAGACGCGAAATGTATAGATTGTTGGCACACGATAGACACCGTCGTTCATCGAGAGTGAGGCAGACAGATGATGGAACGCAGCGGCGCGCTTACACGGCGTACATTTCTTATGGGGGCAGGCATGACGGCGGTCGCAACGGCAGTGAGCACGACTCCAGAAAGAGTTGGCACCAGACAGGCAGAGAAAAAGGTGCGTATCGGGATCGTTGGGGGCAACTTCGGCGCAACGTTTCAGTGGCATCTCGATCCCGACTGCCAGGTGGTTGCCGCCTGCGACATCCGGGAAGACGCCCTGAAGCGACTGGTGAATGTCTACGGCGCGTCCGGAGCCTACAAAGAGTTTCGCGAGTTCCTCAAGCATCCGGGAATGAACGCGGTCGGCGTCTTTACCCCCGCCCCGCTGCATGTCCCGATGGCGATGGAGGCGATGGAGGCCGGGAAGCACGTTATCAGCGCGGTTCCCGCCGGGATGACTCAGGCGGAACTGGAGAAGCTGCTCGCCTGCGTGAAACGCGCCGGGCGGAAGTATATGATGGCGGAGACCAGCTATTACCATCCCGAGATCATCTACTGTCGGGAGGCGCGCCAGAGAGGCGAGTTCGGCACCATCTTCTACGCGGAAGCCGAATATCACCATGAAGGGCTTCTGCCCCTCTTTTTCGATGAGAACGGCCAGCGAACCTGGCGTTACGGCTTTCCCCCCATGCACTACCCGACCCACTGCACCGGCATGATCTTGCCCGTAACCGGCGAGCGCTTGACCGAAGTGACCGCCATCGGCTGGGGAGACGGACACGAGATACTCAAGACCAACGACTACAAAAACCCCTTCTGGAACACCATCGGCTTCTTCAAAACCTCTGGCGGACACTGCGCGCGCATCAATGTCTGCTGGCACATCGCCGCCGGAGGCGTTGAACGCGCCAACTTCTACGGCGACCGCATGTCCTACATTGCCGCCCGTCCTGAAGGATCGCCGCATACTCTTGTCCGCATCGCGCAGGACGGCAAGACGGTGATAGATAAGAACGGCTATCCCCAGGGAGTTGTCGAGCAGCAGGCGCACACGCCGCCGAACTATTTCGACCGCCTGCCCGCTCCGCTGCGCGTTCCGACCGGACACGGCAACTCGCACACCTTCCTGACCCACGAGTTTGTGCGCGCCATTGTCGAAGACCGTACCCCCGCCGTGGATATCTACGAGTCGATCGCCTACACCCTCCCCGGCATCATCGCGCATCAGTCCGCGCTGCGCGGCGGAGAGCGCATGAAGATCAAAGACTACGGGAAGGGATGACAGGCGAGAAGGGCAGACGACTGACACGCTTCGAGGGAGTCGTTATTCTGACGGCTCTGGTGTTGATCGCGGGTCTTCGCCTGCTTGCCCTGCGCTCCGA
>CAYSDM010000075.1:0-20755 GCA_964429855.1 uncultured Chthonomonadaceae bacterium | reverse complement strand
CGGGCGAAATGGGCGCGGTCTGATCGGCGCGTGATGCCGAAAAAGACGCCGCGAGCATGGGGGTCAGGGTAGGGCGTTCGCTCTCCGGTGAGATAGGGCAGGAACACCAGCCCCTCCGCGCCAACCGGTACGGTATCGGCTTCCGCCGTAATCAACTCATACGGGTCCTTCTCCAGCGCAGCCGCGACCGTTTTTTCCGGCTGACAGAAGGCGTCTCGATACCACTGAAGCGAGCCGCCCGCCGAGAGCATCACCCCCATCAGATGCCACTTGCCGGGAACCGCATGGCAGAAGGTGTGCAGGCGAAGACCGGGATCCACAATCGGCTGATCGGCGAAGGCAAAGACGACCCCGGAGGTTCCGACGGTGGAGGAGACGATACCTGTCTCCACGATCCCGTTTCCGACCGCTCCCGCCGCCTGATCGCCACCACCGCCCACTACCGGCGTTCCGATCGGAAGACCGCACTTCCCGGAGGCTTCTTCGGTAATACGCCCGCTCACCTCAGGCGATTCGTAGGATTTCGGCATCCAGTCGCGGGGGATGCCGCAGCCTTCCAGCATATCCTCCGCCCAGGCGCGTTTTCGCACGTTGAAGAGGGCCGTCCCGGAGGCGTCGGAAACCTCGGTGGCATACTCTCCGGTCAGCAGAAGACGGATATAGTCCTTGGGGAGTAGCACCTTGCGAACCTTCGCGAAAGTCTCCGGCTCATTGTTGCGCAGCCAGACGATCTTACCGGCTGTGAAACCGGTCAGCACCGGATTGCTGATGAGTTCCACCACCTTCTCACGCCCGATGGTCTCCATGATCCAGTCGCACTCCGCCTGCGTGCGCTGATCGTTCCAGAGGATGGCGGGACGCAGCACATGATTGTTCTCGTCCAGGAAGACCGCGCCATGCATCTGCCCGGACAGACCGACTCCCTTCACCTCTTTCGGGTCAATCTGCGACAGGTTCAACACGGCGCGAATGGTGGCAAAGGTCGCTTCTGCCCAGTCCATCGGGTTCTGCTCCGACCAGAGCGGGCGCGGGGTAGAGAGAGGATACTCCCGGGTGGCGCGGGCAACCACGCGCCCGGTTTCGTCTATGAGAATGGTTTTCGTTCCGCTGGTGCCGATATCTATGCCTAGCAGGTACGCCATCGTTTTCCTCCAGATAGTTCAGTAGTGCGATACATCCGAGATACAGAGGATTTCGATGCCGGGAGTGGTTCTTCCTTGCGGGGAATCGGGCAGACTTGCAGGGCTGGCAGTGAAAAGGGGAATGGGAGGCGTTCCCATTCCCCGCATGCGTCTGTCTCAGTCGGTCAGTCCCGCTTAAGCAGTTCTCGCAGGTACAGGTCGCTAACCGGAGCCATCTGACAGTTTACTCCCAACAGACGGCGCAGTTTCGCCAGAGCGACCTCGCGGCTTTCACCGGTATTCTGCTGATGCCGCTCCCAGAAGCGATCCCACCAGTCCGGGGGGCGCACCTTCACGCCGTCGTACTCGGTGATTCGTCCCGTCTCGCCTTGAGTCACCAGGCTGCCGACATATTCGCTCTTCGCATAGACCTTCTGAATCTGGTCGTGAATCTCTTTCAGATCGGATTCGCTGACGATTCCGTTGGAGGTGGCTTTGTAGAACTGCACGGTCACGCGCACCGGGAAACGGTCATCTCGCTCGATCTCCAGATTATCAATCTCCGTGAAGGGACCCTCCATCTCTCCATGCCCGATGACGGCGTTCTCCACATCGCTGCGCGATTGTTTTTCCAGACTCATGCCTGCAGCGGGCGGCGAAGCGTCATACAGCATCTCCTGCTCGAATCGCATCGGACGCTTCTGCTTGAGAGGAATCTGAATGAGCAGCACCATATTGAGACCGGGATCGGCTTCCGGTTTCACGCTCGGATCGGTTTGCGATTGACCTGTGTTCGCATTCTGCGCCTGATAGTCGCTCAATCGCTGTCCGGTCAGGCTGGCGCGTTGCCCGTTGGCGTTATGGAAGAGACGCTGCCCCCAGGTGGCTCCGGTTTCAAAGGCATCGCGCTTATTATCAATGACGGTGACGCTGGTTCCCTCGCGGGTCGCCAGCAGCGTCAGGACGGCGGGATCGCCGGAGTAGGACTGATAGTTGAAGACTACCGGGTTAAAGGTCGCCAATCCCTGCTTCGGAACCGGGAGGAAGCAGGCTTGAGAACTTACCAGCACGCGGGTGTCGCGCGGAGCGAGGAGAGTGCGTTTTTTCCCCTTCCAGGAGTCCGGATTGCTCAGATAGGCGGTCGGATTTTCCAGAAAGTCGTAGAGCGAGATGCGTTTCAGATCGCCTCCGCGCTGATTTCCCACCAGCAGCGTGAAGTCGCGCGGGTCCAGATCGCAGGTCTTATCCGAGAAGTTCGGGAATCGAATCACCGGCATACAGGTGACCCGAAACTGCCCGGAGCGCGGGTCTTTGCGTCCAACCTGAATGGTCATATCGCTGATGTTAGGACCGACGGCGGAGTCTTTATAGCGCCCTGTGTCTTCCCAGGTGACATTCAGGATATTCAGTCCATAACGCTGTGCCAGGCGCTGCGCCTGTGGATCGCTGACCATTCTTTCCGTCAGACCGATTGCGCGTTCATACTCGGCAAACTCTCTGGCAGTCATTCGGCTCGTCTTCTCCTTCGTGGTTATTCGGGCGGCGCGTTGCGGGGCGTGAATGCCACCGGCTCCGCCGGTGAACCAGGCGGAAGCCTCCTCCATTGTCTCTGTATATGCCACCGGAGCGGTGATGGTTCCAGGAACCGGAGCAGGTTTCGGATGCGGTCGGTGGATACCGTATGTCCAGATAGCTCCCCCAATTGCCATGCCGGTCATCAGCGCGGTCAGCCTGTATAGTACTCTCATCTGTCGCCTCCAGAAAATCTGTTTTCTGGTCTTTTAGTTACCCGGGGCATGAAAAAGGTTCATTGTATACAGGGGCTTGCTGTATGTTTTTAAGAGAGTAACGGATACACGACGATGTCTTGAAAATGCGCTTTCCCTCCTTCACAGAAAAAGGTGAGCGAATCGCCTCTTTTTTCCGGCAAACGGTTTATCAGGCAGCGACTATGTGCGATACAGACATCCAGAATATCGTCCCGGCAGATGATCTCCAGATCAAAAGCCTTGTCCAGTCCTTTGACCGCATGAATCGCCTGATCTTCCAGAGAGATGACCTGAAGACCCGAATCGAAACGCAGTATATATTTCGACCCAAAGCGATCTGCGCCGCGCAGTCCCAGTCCGAAGTGCGCGTTATCGCGATCCGGAGTCACGCGACAGCGCAGAAGATGGTTCAGCGGGAGACCGCTCATCTCCGCAACGGCTTCGGTTCTGACGGCATCCAGCGATAGCCGCCTGCCGTCCGTCTTGACTCCCCCCGTCAGAGGCTTAGCCGAATAAAAGAGTTGTTCTCCGACTGCCGGAACCATCTCCGGCACGAAGCGCGTGGACAGAGTTCCGTCGGGATGCTGAACCAGTTCGCGAAAGACAGCGCAGCCACCCCATTGAACAGAGCCGGAATCGCGATTTCCCTCCCGTGTGCCTATCCATCCCACTCCCAGACGACGATTTCCGGTATAAGGAGCTGTCTTCATTACAGAGAGGAGTGATCCATCAAGAAGATCGTTCGCCGGGCGAAGCCACGGACCGAGCGGATGTCGCGCCATACGGTAGCGGGTTGCTGACCCCAGACCGTATAGAAGGTAATACCATCCATTCCAGTAAACCAGTACTTCTCCGCCCTCAAGAGCATTATAGATTCATCAGAACCGCAGCCGCCAGCGCCATAACAATACCCCATCGGGCGCGTAGGTCCAACTGCTCCCCCCAGAGACGGACCGACAGAAGAGTGTTCAGTGCCACGGTCAGGGCGGTGCTCACAGGAAAGACGATCACTGCCGGGAGCGCTGCCAGGGCGCGTAAAGTGCATTCCAACTGAACCGCGTTGGCGATCCCGACCAGACTGCCGACAGGCAGCGCGCTTTTGCCCCAGGGCGGTTTGCGAAACCACATCGCTGCCCCGACCACCACGACCGATACGGCGAAGACCAGAAAGGCGTAGGCATAGCGATCTCCCGGCAGGGCGTAGGTCTGCGCCAGCTTCATCGTGACGCCCGACAGTCCGGTAATCAGAAACAGGCTGAGCATGACAGAGGCGATTTTTCGGGCGGGAGCGGGTTCGCCGTTTCGGGTGGTTCGGCTCTGAGAGAGAAGAGGCAGCGCGACCATTGCCAGTACGATCCCCAGTGCCTGAAGCAGACCGGGTCTCTCCCGGAAAGCGATCATGGAGAAGAGGGTCGGAACCATCACCGACAACTGCAGCACCGCCACCGCGATGCTGACTCCGCTGATTCGGATCGCTGTCTCCAACCCCAGCAGCGAGATCGCATAGCACAGACCCGTCAGAATACCGAGCCAGACGGCGACCGACTGCGGGAAGGAGTTTCCCCAAAGCGCCCAGGCAAGCGCCGTCAGAAGGGAGGCGACGAGATAGTTCACCAGCGCTGCCGGAAGCATCTGCCCGTCCCGAACCTGCGCCCATTTGAGCAGTTGGGAGAAGCTGGTGTTGAACAGAATTCTCAGGCAGAGATAGATCAAAATGGTTTCAGGGGGACAGGCGCACGCGAAATAAGCTCAGACGGCGAATCCTCACGCTCTGGTCGGGCAGTTATCGCACCGTGCCGACGATCTCCGACAGGGAGGCGACACCCTGCGAATAGAGGTACTGCTCGATACCGTCCACGATCTCGACCGGAGCCATCGGATTCACGAAGTTGATCGTGCCGGTGGCGACCGCCGACGCGCCCGCCAGTATAAACTCCAGCGCATCGCTGGCATTGACGATCCCGCCCATCCCGATGATCGGCAGGGGAACCGCATTGGCGACCCGCCAGACCATATAGAGCGCGAGCGGCTTGATGCAGGGACCGCTCAGACCGCCGATCCGATTGGCGATCCGAAACTTGCGCCGCTTGATGTCTATCGCCGTCCCGACAAAGGTATTGACCAGCGAGAGAATGTCTGCGCCGCCATCCGCTGCCGCTCTTGCGATCACCGTGATATCGGTGACATTGGGAGAGAGCTTTGCAATCAGGGGCAGACGAGTCCGGGCGCGGACGGAGGAGATCACCTGACGGGTCAGTTCCGGGTCAACGCCAAACTCAATGCCGCCACACGCCTGATTCGGACAGGAGATGTTAACCTCCAGGGCGGCGATACCGGGAACCGCATCGAGCCGTTCTGCCAGCGTATTGAAATCACCAATGTTATCGGCGGCCATATTGACGATCACCGGACAGTCAAACTGGCGCAGGTAGGGCATCTTTTCGGCGATAAAAGCGTCCAGTCCCGGATTCTGCAGTCCGATGGAGTTGAGCATTCCTGCCGCCGTCTCGATCATGCGCGGCATGGGATTGCCCTGTCGGGGACGCACCGTGACCGCCTTGACCATGATCGCTCCCAGTCGGCTCAGGTCGAAGAAGTCCGCCCACTCGCTGCCGAAGCCGAAAGTCCCCGAGGCCGTCATAACGGGATTTTTCAGATTCAGCGGTCCGAGGGTAACGCTGAGGTCGGGGCGAGTCGTTGCGGTCATGGCAGGCTCCTGTAGGGCGATCTGGGCGTCCATCGTTTCTGAAGCGTCTGATCTGTCAGGGCGGCGTAAATGTCGGGATGACGATCACCCAGCACATCCAGTTCCCACTCTCCCGGATCGTTGATGATCCGTTTACTGCGGGAGAGACTCAGATCGAGGTCGGCATAGAGGATCGTCTCCTCTTCCGAACCCGCCTCGGCGATAATCTGTCCCGTCGGCGCGACGATCTGACTGCGCCCGATAAACCGGCGTCCGCGTTCCACTCCGACGCGGTTAGAGGCGAGAACATAGTAGCGATTCTCCCAGGCGCGCGCCCGGGTCAGAAAATCGGGAGAGCTTTCCGCGCCTTCGGGCCAGTTGGTCGGAAGAACGAGCGCCTCCGCGCCCTGCAGGGCGACCGCGCGCGCCGCTTCTGGGAATCGCAGATCGTAACAGATCAGCGGCGCGAAGATGCCATAGGGCGAGAGATGCTGTACGAAGCGTCTGCCGGGCATCACATAGCGATCTACGCCGAGTGTCGGCAGGTGGGTTTTACGGTAGATATCTCCGATGATGCCTGTATCCGTTGCGGGCGAGACGCACATCGCGCTGTTATAACCGACGGAAGCGTGCGGGTCGAACTCCAGAAAACCGATGACGCCGGTCATCTTTCGAGAGATACAGGCGTCGGCGAAGGCTCTCAGGTTCTCGCTCAGTCCGGGAACCTCTGTGAATGGCCGCGCCTCCTGAAGGCTGCCGAAGCAGTAGCCCGAAAGAGAGCATTCGGGGAAGACGATCAGGTTCGCGCCTTTTTCGGATGCCTCCTCCACGCGCTGAAGTATCCGGCGCAGGTTCTCGGCGTTTTTTCCGAGCGCGATGTCCATCTGGACGACAGCGGCGCGCGCTGTGGCGGGCTTTGGGGGTTGTGTCATGCGTGTATCGCTCATTCCCAGAGGATCTCATCGGCGCGAAATACCGGTCCCTCATAACAGGATCGTTGATAGCAAAATCCGGCGGGGCTGCCTGCATCCTTGATTTTGACCACACAGCCCATGCAGACGCCCAGTCCGCAGGGCATCGGAGTCTCTACGCTGACCTGGCAGGGGACGGCGCGCTCGATACAGAGGTTGCCGACAGCGCGGAGCATTCCCGTCGGTCCGCAGGCGTAGACCTGAGCCGGTCCGTCCCGCCTCTCCAGCCGTTCCAGAAGAACATCGGTCACAACGCCTCTGGAGCCGAAAGAGCCGTCATCCGTGACGAAGTGCATCTCGATGTCCAGTTCTGAAAACTCCCGAACGCCGACCAGCAGGCTTTCAGAACGCGCGCCGTTGATAACCACCACCGCGCGGTCCGCGCGTCCCTCCGCCGACAGTTCGCTGGCGAAGAAGTAGATCGGGGGCGCGCCAACCCCTCCGCCCACGAGAATCAGCGTTGCTTCAGGCGAGTCGGGCAGAGTGAACCAGTTTCCCAGAGGTCCCACAATAGAGAGATTCTGCCCGACCTGTTTGTTGCGCAGTCCCTGCGTGAAGACCCCGCGCGCCAGATAGACTATACTGAAGGTTCCCTTTTCGCGATCCACGCGATAGACGCTGAACGGTCGCCGGGTGAAGGGATTGTAGGTCATATCATAAAGAATCTGAAGGAACTGACCGGGGCGAGCGCTGTTGGCGATCTCTGGCGAGAGGAGAGTCATCTCATATTCGCAATCAGCAATCCTCTCATGAGCCAGGATCGGGACATCTTGTTGATAACGCATTCCGTATCTCAGCAGTGGTAGGTTACAGGGGGTGCAGGTCCCCTGTGTAGATATAGTACCTTCTGCCAGACAGATCGTCAACCGGATTGGCAAAGGGGGGCGTGTATGTATCGCTTCCTATCTGCGGAAAACCTTTTGACTTCGGCGGTGAAGTGTGCTATATTCCCTCTAATGGCGAATCTCAGACACATCGGAGGTGTCGCGCTCCATGTTCCGGCGCTTACGGCTCAAGGCTGGTTCGACCCTTTTCCTCACCCTGTTGATCTCATCGCTGCTGTCCGGTCTCTTCCTGCTCGCTTCAGTGGAGACGAGAAAGGCTCTGGCGCAGAAGGCGCGTTCGCAGCCCTCTTCCCAGACCCGCCCTGCCGTCCGGCGCACCGCCTTCTGGATATGGGCGCCGCCGGGAGATACGCGCGCGGAGGTTATCTATTTTCGGCAGCCGTTTCGTCTTTCCGCCGCTCCCGCGCAGGCTTCGCTGCAGATCGCTTCTCGCACGCCGTTCACCGCCTATGTGAACGGCTCCTCCGTGCTGACCGTGACCAGTGTCTCCGCCGCGCAGACGGTGGATGTGACACGCCTTCTGCGTCGCGGGAGCAACGCGCTGGCGGTGGAATGCCGGAACGCGGAGCAGCGCGTCGGGATGCAGTTTGCGCTGGATATCCGCTTCCCGGATGGCAGGCAGATCAACCTGATCTCGGATGGCGCTGTCACCACCTCCCGGCAGGAAGCGGCGAACTGGCTGTCGCCGACCTTCAACGAACAGGGCTGGTTGAAAGCGCGCGTGATTCGACCGGGCGACCTGGTTGCCGGCGCGCCGCTTATCGAAACGCCTGAACCGCCAACGTCTACCACCCCTCCTCCGCAGAACCCTGCTCCTCCCATCTCCCCGCGCCCGGACGCTGCGGCGGGCCTGGACTACTCCCGAATCGTGCGAATCTGGGATATTCGCGCCGGAGGCAAGCCCGGCGATAATCCCTACACGCGCCCTCGCAAGCCGGGAGAGCGGATGATCCTCACCACCAGCGTCGCATCTCCCGCAGATATGCTGCTGGCGGCTTCGGCAGGTTTTACGCTGTTCCAGTCCGACAGCGACCATCTGAATATTGATGAGACACAACCCGGCGTCTGGGATTTCACGCAGGCAGAGCAGGATATGCGGACTCTGCGCAATATGGGGCTGGACTGGTGCTACTTCCCGCATTTCGCCTTCCCGCCGAAATGGTACAGCCAGCAGGCTCCCTATACCCGGATTCAGTGCCTCGAACATAATCAGCCGGTGGAAGCCTTCTCTCCCTGGGAACCGAAGTTCAATAGCTATGTATCTCGCGGTTATGCGGAGATGGCGAAGCGTCTGCTGCCATCCGTAGCCGGCGCAGCCTCCTCACCCGGCATCTCCGCCTTCTATCTGGGGATTCACGGCGACTACGGCGAAGCCGGACTGTTGATGGGGGCGCGAGTCGCCCTTCCGGAACAGCGCGAGGAGTGGCTGCAGCGATTCGGCAATACGCACAATCATCCGGGCTGGTGGTGCGCTGACCCGCTGGCGCGCGCCGCTTTCCGGAAAACGATGCTCAACCGCTATGGCGATCTGGAGACCCTGAACGGCGTCTGGAAAACGAAGTTCAAAACAGAGGAGGAGATCGCCTATCCCGCCAGTCCGACGGAGGGATCGCGCCGCTACTGGCTCGATTTTGTGGGGTGGTATTTCAATGCGGTCGGCGGGTTGACCGATACGGTCAGTCGCGTGGCGCGCCGCAGCTTCCCCGATACGCTCCTGATGCTGCCGATGGGCTTTGCGGATGAGAACCCGCGCGGCGGCAACGATAATAGTCTGCTGCCGAAGATCGCGGCGCGTCACAGAGTGGATGTCCGTTCCACGCACGGCGGTTTCAAGCCGTTTGCGCTGAGCCAGGCTTCGATGCTGGGAAGAATCGCCAGCGCGTGCAAGTTGTATGGAGTGCCTTTCTGGACGGAGCCTCCCTCGCGCATCAACTCGGAACAGCAGGTAGCGCGTATCTTCGCCGCCGTTTCGCTCGGATCGAAGGGCTATTTCGACTGGTCGGTCAATGTGCGTGACACGCTGCCGGTCTACTACCGTTACGGGCGATTTATGCGGGTGGAGAAGCCGGTGGTGGATGTGGCGATGCTTTTTCCCTCCACCAGTCACCTGCTGCGATCCGATGTCGGCTATCCGCAGACCTTCCTGAAGGGCTGCGCCGATCTGCGTGACGTGTTGAACTACGATATCGTAGATGAGCGAATGGTGCAGGACGGCGCGCTGGAGAAGGGAGGCTATCGCCTTCTGGTGATGTGGGAAGGCGCGGTGATGGAGGGGCAGACGCTCTCCCGCATCAAGGACTGGGTGCAGTCCGGTGGAACGCTGGTTGGCTACGATTTCGGTAAAATCGAGACGGTGGAGGGGGATCGCGCCTGGTTTAATGAGATGCTGGGATATGCCGGCAGCCTGCGACCCGCTTCGGCGCAACTTCGTTTTATCTCCTCCGGCAGGGAGGGCGTTCCGCTCCGGTATCGCATTGACGTGGGCGAACCGGGAGCGATGAGCTTTCTCATGGGGGACTGGTACGAACCGGACGCCAGCGGGGGAGTTTCGCGACGCTGGACGGGAGCCTCCGCCGAAGCGCGTCTGCCCGTTCGACCGGGAGCCAGAAACTATGAACTGCTGATTCGCGCCTCCATTCCCGCGCAGACCGTTCAGAACCGGCGCGAAGTGCTGGTGAACGGTCAGAAGGTGGGCGAGATAACGGAGGCTTCCGAGCGCACCTACCGGTTTACGGTTCCCGCCCCGCTCATGGCGGGGCGCGAGGTGGCGACTCTGGCGCTGCGCAGCGAAACCTTTGTTCCAGAAAAGACAATCCCCAACAGCAGCGATAAACGCCCGCTGGGAGTCTATGTCGCCTATATCCAGTTGAATGCGGTGGAGAGCGCCTCTCCGCGTCTGGAAGATACTGACGCCGGTCTGCCGGGACTGCCTCCCGGTCGCTTCGAGACGACCATAGACCTCAACCGCCTGCGTACTGAATGGGCGAAGCGCAACGGCAAGGGCTGGACCGTCTTCTTCCCGGCGCGCCGCACGCAGTTAGCTGGATACTATGAGGTCGTGCGCTACCTGACCTACAACCTCTCCGATCTGGACAGCTCCAAGCGTGATGCCGTCGCCGTAGACAATGCGTGGGATGGCGTCTACGCGACCCTCTTTACGGACAAGATCCTCTACTACAATCCGAATAAGGTTGCCGTTGCCCGAACGATCGTTCTGCCTGCGTCGGTAACCGGCGGACGCTCGGAGGACAGGAACACCTATAATCTCTCCCTCGAACCCGGTACCATCACCCCTATTTTCCTCGAAACGCCGCCGCAGGATGTGCTGCTTCAGTGCGAATCGTTTACACGTCTGGGAGCCTTGAAACCGGTGTCGGGAGGCGCGTTCAGCCCCGGACGCGGAGCGACTCATGTCCTGGTTCCGATTAACGGTTCGATCTCCACGCGGTTTCAGTGCGATACGCCGGGGCGTTATCGAGTCTTCTATCGAGCGACCCGACGAAATGAGGCGGCGCAGGCGGAGATACTGGTGGACGGAAAACCGCTCTTGCCCGACTCCGGATTCTCAGCGCCCGCTGCGGGGCAAGGCGGGGGGGGAACGCTCTATGCTGGAACCGTCACCCTGTCACAGGGAATTCACTCCCTGACCCTGCGCCCCCGTCCCGGGCAGGATATCCGCGCCGACTATGTGATTCTAACGACAGACAGCGCCGTTGCCGGATATCGTTTCGGGTATCGGATTCCGGAAGGACGGTAGAGGAGGTTTGCGCTCGCGACGTTCACTACCAGAGGGTAACTGGCAGCTTCATGTCGCGATGGCGAATCGGTACTGGCGCGAGGATCGGCTGGAACTGGCGGAAGCCGCCATGCAGAATGCCCTTGCCCTCGGCATTCCCGCCGGCGACCTCTACGATTTTCAACACACCATCGAAGCGGAACTATTCACTCGGCAGGAGAGCCTCGCGCGACGGGTCGAGGAGCATCTCTGGGTCGAGGCAAATCCGACCCTCTGGCAGGGCTACTTCTCGCGTCTGGTTGAAACGACTCTCTCGGCATTTCAGACGGTGACGGAGGTTTTACAGGTACGCTGGGGAAAGCCGGTTCTGGTCACCTTTTTCGGACAGGAAGAGCTGATCGCGTTCATGCATGCGCGATTCGGCTACTATGCGGCGCGTCTTCCCTGGCACAAGGTCTGCCTGCCGCCCTCCGCCGCCTATCCCGTCTCGAATCTTCTGCGCGCTGCTCGGCATGAGATCGCCCATGCCGGCGTGCATCAGATCGGGGGCGAAGCGGTTCCGCGCTGGCTGGATGAAGGGCTGGCGGTGACACTGGAGGGAGGCGTCTCTGATCTGGAGCGGAGACGCTATCGTATTGCGCGGCAGAAAAAACCTCCTTTGTCTCTGAACCGCCTGTCCGGTCTGTTTGAAAGTTATCAGACGGAACTGGATAGCTCGCTGGCAGCCTATGTTTACGCCTCCGCCGGAGATTTCGTCAGGACGCTGCTTCAGCGACACGGCGCGCTGAGTATACGCTCTCTTCTTCTGAATCTGCGCGCCGGTCATTCACTGGAACGCGCTTTCCGCGAAGCATTCGGTTTTCCGCTGCGTAAGGCGGAGAAGGAGTGGCAAGCCGGAAGACAGCAGGAGGAGGGCGGATAACCGGGAAGGGGAGACGATATGTCCGAATCGGTTCTCCGAGATAACTGGAAGCACCTGCGGCTGCCCTTTCAGTTATCGCTGGCTCCCATCTTCCTCTGGGGGTACTTTCTGGCGCAGGGAGGGCCGAACTGGCGATTCCTGCCTGCGTTCTTTACAGTTCACTTTCTTCTCTATCCGGGCATCACCGCCTTCAACTCCTGGTATGACCGCGATGAGGGACCTATCGGCGGGCTGGAGCATCCGCCGTATCTGCACACCTCTCTGCTTCCGCTCTCTCTTCTGCTCCAGGCAGTCGGACTGCTGTTCGCGTTGCCGGTCGGAACCGCCTTCCTCACGATCTACCTTCTCTTTGTCGCGCTGGGAGTTCTCTATTCGCATCCCCGGTTTCGGTGGAAGGCGCATATTGCCTTCAGCACGCTGGTGGTCTTCGGGGGACAGGGTATACTCGGCTTCTATGCCGGGTGGACAATCGCGAAAGGGGGATGGACGGAGGCAGGCAGCCTTTCAGCGCTGCTCGGAGCTTCGACGGCTGCCTTCACGACTTTTGGCATCTACCCGCTGACTCAGGTCTATCAGTTGGAGGAGGATCGTAAGCGCGGGGATAGGACGCTGTGCGTCTGGCTGGGAGCGGAGAGGAGTCTGCGCGTTTCACAGGTCTGTCTGCTGATAGCGGGAGCCTGCGGGGTGATACTGGCGCAGCGTAGATTTGCCAGCCTGAATATGGTTGACGCAGCCTTTCTGGCGGCTGCCTTCATCAGTCTGGTGATATGTGTGGAGTGGATGCGCCGCCATTTCAGCCGTTTATCGTCAGGGCAGGCGTTTCGATGGGTGATCCGTCTGCAGTACAGCGGTTCCCTGCTCTTATCGCTCTACATACTGGTTCGGTGGATGATAGAGAATCTGGTACGTGCCTGATCTCCGTTCGGATGCCTTCAAGGCTGTACAATCGTTCCATGCCATGAGGGGGTGATGCACTCCTCAACAGAGTGCGATATCCCCGCCAGAAGCTGCCCGCACGCCCATAGAGTGACTAAAAAGAGAGCGATTGCAAACTGTGCGCGGCGTGTTCGGAACTGCTTCCTCTCATTAAACTCCGCTTTGACATCGGGATGGAGCAGCCACAGGACGGTGACCACCGTCAACGAGCCGCAGCCGAGAAGCGTGCGAAACGCAATGGCTACGCTCATCTGTCCATAGTGCGAACTGTAGACCAGGAGCGGACACCATACGCCATGCATATGCATATCAAATCCCAGATGTCCAAGCGCGAGCAGGCAGATCAACGCCATCGAAATGTCAACGAATTTAATCCCGGCGATTCCCAGCAGCGCGATGCGTCCCCACCGTTTTCGCTCCAACACAGACCAGGCGACGACCAGAAGCGTGAGGAGAGCCAGGAAACCGGCAAACGTCGGCGCCGGGGGAATCGCCAGATCGCACAGAACGCCATATACATTCAACAGCACCCATATGCCTGCCAGCGAATCTGTAATCAGTGATTTGCGAGTGTTTTTTTTGATCGGGAAACTT
The DNA here is from genome assembly GCA_964429855.1 of uncultured Chthonomonadaceae bacterium. Taxonomy (GTDB): domain Bacteria; phylum Armatimonadota; class Chthonomonadetes; order Chthonomonadales; family CAJBBX01; genus CALLMM01. The sequence goes on along the minus strand of CAYSDM010000075.1, from coordinate 7,175 downwards.
ATCGGAGCTTGCATGAGCCAGACGTGCCTTTACAGGATTTTTTGCTCAGCAGTAGAACCGGGGAAAGAAACCGATAGGCGCACAGGCGGTACGATTGACCGCGATCCATCGGGGGCGTGCTTCATCAGGTCAGCGAAAGATGCATATCAGCGCACCCTCAATCTTTACTTACGATCCGCCCGATCGTAAGGTTGCGTATAGAAAATCTCTTTTCTTGATTTTAAGATATTTTCGGCAGAAATGTTAAGTGGATATAGTGGATATAGATGTCCTTTTAGTTTATTTGAGAAAGTCTATCCGGAAAAGCGAATCTTCACGTCTCGTCCTCGCACATCTGTAGAAACTGCTCTTCCGTCAAAACCGCGATACCAAGCTGCTGCGCCTTCGTCAGTTTGGAGCCTGCGTTCTCGCCGGCGATCACAAACGAGGTGCTCTTGCTGACGCTGCCGGAGGCTCGCCCGCCCAATCGCTTCACTCGCGCCTCCGCCTCCTCGCGTGTAAGCCGGGTCAGCGTTCCGGTGAAGACGAAGGTCTGACCGGCAAAGCGGTCGGATTGCGGGGCGAACTCCGCTGCCTGCGGGTTGACACCCGCCGCAATCAGCTTCTCCACCAGTTGCCGGTTGTCGTTATCCGCGAAGAAGGAGGCGACGCTCTCCGCCGTTGCCTTGCCGACCTCGTAGACACTGCCAAGTTCTTCCGTTGTCGCCTGTGACAGATGTTGCAGCGTGCCGAAGCGATTGGCGAGCACCTCCGCCATATGTTCACCGACATGCCTGATTCCGAGCGCGAAGATCAGGCGGTTCAACGGGCGCGTTTTGCTCTGTTCGATGGCGGCGAGGATGTTCCCCGCCAGTTTGTCTCCCATCCGTTCCAAAGGGAGCAGCTGCTCTTTCGTGAGAAAGTAGAGATCAGCGGCATCACGCGCCAGACCCGCCTCCAGAAGCTGGTCAATACGCTCATCGCCCAGGCTTTCGATATCCATCGCATTACGGGAGACGAAACGCAGCAGGCGCTGTCGGCTCTTCTCCGGGCAGGCTCGGTTGGGACAGCGAATCACCGCCTCCCCTTCCACGCGAGCCACCTCCGCGCCGCAGGCGGGACAGGTGGCGGGCATCTGATAGGGAACCTCCTGCCCGTTGCGCGCGTTCAGAATCACCTCCACAATCTCCGGAATAACTTCTCCTGCGCGCTGAACGATCACCGTATCGCCGATCCGAACATCTTTCCGGTTAATCTCATCCTGATTATGCAGGGTCGCTCTGCCCACCACCACGCCAGCCAGTCGGATCGGACGCAGGACGGCAACGGGGGTCAACGCCCCGGTCATGCCGACCTGAACCACAATGTCTTCGACGACGGTCTGCGCCTGACGGGGAGGATATTTGTAGGCGATGGCCCATCGCGGACTGCGACTGACGAAGCCCAGTTCGCGCTGCATCGCCATGGAATTGACCTTCACCACCACGCCGTCTATATCGTAGTGCAGCGAATCGCGCCCGGTATCCCAGGTCTTCGTGAACTCCAGTACCGCCTCGATGTCGGGGCATACGCGCAGGTGCGGGTTGGTTTTCAGTCCCCAGTCGCGGTAGGTTTTCAGCAGTTCATGCTGGCTGTCGAACAGACGCCCTTCACAGACGCCAACGGCATAGAAGAACGCATCCAGATTTCTCCCGGCGGTTATCTTCGGGTCTTTCTGACGCACCGATCCTGCGGCGGCGTTGCGGGGGTTGGCAAAGGTCGGCGCGCCTGCCTGATCCGCTGCGGCGTTAATACGCGAAAACTCCTCATGTGATAGGAATATCTCTCCCCGCACCTCGATCAGTTCAGGCAGTCCCGGAGACGGGGAGGAATCGGGCGCGGAGACCGGAGCGGTCTCCTCAAAGAGCGATGGCTGCGGAGAGTTGGAAGCGACGGAGGCTGGAGCAACATGATTCGGCACGGAAGCCATCAGCGAGAGCGGAATGGCGCGAATAGTGCGGATGTTGGGCGTCACATCCTCTCCCGTGACTCCATTTCCGCGAGTCGCGGCGGTGGTCAGAAGTCCTTTCTCATAGGTGAGCGAGATCGAAAGCCCGTCAATCTTCAACTCCGCTATATACTCGATAGGACTGTCCGGCTCCATGCCCAGGTATCGCTTGATCTTCTGATCCCATTCGCGCAGTTCCTCCGCCCCGAAGGCGTTATCGAGCGAGAGCATGGGAGTGCGATGCGTGATCGGGGCGAACGTGGTTGTCAGGTCTGCGCCGACTCGCCGGGTCGGAGAATCGGGCGTTATCAGCGCGGGATACTCCTCTTCCAGACGACGCAGTTCATGAAATAACTGGTCATAGGTGGCGTCGGAGACCTCCGGCGCGTCCAGAACATAGTAGCGGTAGTTATGATAGTTTAACTGTGCGCGAAGCGTCTCTACACGGGCGCGTATCTCATCTGGAATACTCTCGCTGCTCATGTCTGCCTCGTTTTCAAGAAGAGTGTTTCAAATCTGATGGTCAGGGATGTGAGGGATAGATGCCGGGTTATCTCTATCATACAATCGTCCAACAGCGATATTAGCGGAAGCGTTTTGCCCTTCTCTCTTTGAAGACGGACAACAAAAAGGCAGGACCACACGGAAGAATGCCTCTGCGGTCCTGCCTTCAAATGCGACGCCGGGAGCTACTTGTCCTTTACGAGAGTCATCTTAATCGCCCAGTTCATATCGCCGAACTGGGTGGGAAGTCCCTTGATCATTCCTTCCATCTTAAAGGTGTGTCCGCTGCCGGGAACCAGCCAGATGGTCATCTCGTGGGTCATCTTCGTCCCGCTGTCGTCCGTCGCCGCTTCCGAGACCTGCTTGATCTTCCAGTAGTCAACGCCCTCCACCTTCTCAATGCCCAGGAAGGTGGTTTTGGTCACCACTTTCTGGTTTTTAACTGCCGGATTATCCACTTCGGTCGTCCAGGTATCCCCTGCTTTAACCGCCTTCTCCGGCAGTACATTTTCGGACATGACCGCCATCAGCTTCACGATTTCCGGAGACATGATCCCCTGTTGCGCTTCGCTGTTGTAGCTGACGAACTTGCCGCGCTTGGAGATGGTGATATTGAAAGGCGGCTGTGCGGGCATCTCCTGCTCCTGCCCGCCGATGTTGGCGACGCCTGCCTCGCCCTCGTAGACGATTACATAGTCGCCGTTCTCTTTGATCTCTTTGACCGTCATCTTCTGACCGGTCTTTACCGTCACGTCCATGCCCATAACGCTGGCGACCACTTCCATTTTGTAGCGGAAGGTGTCTCCCTTTTTGTAACTGAACTCCAGATTGACCTCATCCTGCGCGTGTACCGCTGACGCTCCTGCCAGGGTTACGCCAAGAGCCATCAAACTGATCAGAAATCGCTTCGCCGATCTCATTATGCAGAATCCTTTCCTCAACATTGTAGGGTGTAATTGCTGGACAAACATTCCCGCAGGCGCATATTGAACCGGAGGGAACCGCTATTTTTCGACGCGCACGCGGGTAAACTTCATCTTTGCCTGACCGAGCGGTCCAAGCTGCCCGCTGCCGGAGCCTTCCGCCTTCATCACTTTGCCGGTACCCGGCTCGATATAGACCAACGAGTCGATCTTGATTTTCGCCGGATCGCCCTGCGGGGCGGGAATGGGAATCTCGGTGGCGATCTTCACCTTCAAGGTATCCACTTTGATCTCATCGTTCTTCTTCTCCGGGCCGACCACGGTGAACGAGCCTTTGACCTTTGCCTGGGGATTGTTCTCCAGAGGAACCTCGAACGTCCAGGTCTCGCCCACGCGCAGCGGTCTATCGGGCCAGGTCGCCACGCGGGTAAGGTTGATGAGACCGTTGAGGTTTCCTCCGCGTCCGGCGGCTCCGCCCTCCGTCTTCACCACGCGCCCGGTTTTGTCTATCGTCATGCGCATGGTCTCTCCGGCTCCCGGCATAGACATCTCCTGGTCATTGAACTTTATAGCTCCGGAATCCATCCGCATCTCCACCACCACAGAGCCGTCTTCAAGAATCTGTTTCGTGGTTTCGATCATATCCATCGTCATCTCCAGGTTGAGCGGGCCCATCGGAGACTCGCCCTGCAACTGGAGGTTGATTCGATACTTGTCGGTCTCACCCGCTTTATAGGCGCGCTTGATGGTGTAGGTATCCTGAGCGCGGGCGGCGGGAACAGGCAGCAGGAGCGCTGTCAGCGACAGCGCGCTCAATAAAATGGCGGCGCGAGAGTATGCGTATTTCAACTATTTCTCCTTCCCGGAGGGAGGCGCGCTCCGTGTGCGCTTCTGTGCCCCCGGCTCTTGCAGTTCTATCGTGACCTTTGCATTCACCTTGCTGACGACCTTTTTCGGCTCTTCCGGCGTCTTTGGCGTTCCCACGAGATCCTCGACGATATCGGCGGAGACGTTCACCTCTCCCGAAGTGATAATGCCTCTTGTGCGATGAAAGCGATAGGTTCCGCTTCCTTCGATTCGCCCTTTGCGAGTCAGATAGGTCTCTCCGCCATTCTGCACCGGCTTCTTCTCCTCATCCAACTTCTGATCCACGTTCATGGAGAAGTTCTGGCGCAGTCTCGTCGCCTCGCCCGTTTCGGATTTGTCGCGGCTGCGTCTGTCTCCAGAGGAGGCGTCAGATGCCGGAAGCAGGGTTGCGGCAAACATCGGGCTGCCCTCCGCGCCCAGCAGTTCGCTCTTATAACTCCAGGTCTCTCCAGGTCGTACCGGGCTGTTCGGGAAGACAATCGGGAAGAGCATGGTGTATAGACGCTTGGGGTCTACGCCGGGAATGCTCAGACTGAAGGGCAGCGGCTCGCCGCCCTGCACCTTTTTGACCTCGCCGGTCTTTCCGATGGTCACCGTCTGATCCAGCACTTTCTGCGCCTCTTCCAGCGGGATGGGGAAGGGGATGTCTGCAATCTCCGCATCCGCCGAAACGACGCGAAACTCCACGCTTGCCGAACCGTCTTTCAGTACCGCGCGCGGGGTTGCGCGATAGACCAGAGTCAATACGGCTTTTAGATCAACTGGTTCCGGGCTGTCTAAAATGGGCAGTGATCCCTTGATGTTGGCGGTGATCTTATAGGTCAGAGGTTTATCGGGCGTCCAGCGGTAGGACAGGATTTGCGGGGAGGTGTCTGCGCCGGAGGAATCGGGAGGAAAAGGCAGCATTGTCAATGAGACGATGAAAAGCGCTATGGCGCAGCATCGCACGCGCACGGGTCTTACCTCCAGCGGATCAGTTCTGAAAACTATCGGATCATTATAGCATGGCGGGGACGTAACGGTGAGAATGCGTGCAAAATCCCATGCTATATTTGCTATACGCATGTTTTATGGGAAGGGTGTCAGTAAATCGCTTTTTTCCAGCGATCTGTTACTCCGCAGACTGTTTTCATACTCATCGTCGGGGTTATCCTCACCCGTATCAACCGTCTGGCATCTCTGCTCCCTTCCCGCTCCTCTTAACATAGATTTAACAATTCCTTAACATTCGCTTAACAATCGAGAGATAGACTATGTGATTAAATAACCTCTTTTTCACAATCTGTTTACCATCCTCAGAATCATAGAGATTTAACGATCCCTTAACAAGCTCTTAATGTAACTGCGCTATACTGCAGACAGGTAGGAATATTGGGCGATCCGCTGCGCCTGTCGCTGATACTTAAAGAGATGTACAGTCTACTTAATGAAACGGAGGAACTTGCATGTCCAGACAAATATGGATAGTTATCTGTCTGGCGTTCTCCCTGTTCTCGCTTCCGTCCCTGTCACAGGAGGTGGCGAATGACGTTCCGCAGGGACACTTTGCGTATGAAGCCGTTACGGACCTGGCGAAGAAGGGGTTGGTCAAAGGCTACCCGCCGAGCGGTAACTTCTTCGGCAATCGTACAGCCACGCGCTATGAGATGGCAACCGTCATTCATCGCATTCTGTTGCGAATCGAAGAGATGGTAGGAAATAAGGCGGACAGAGATGTTGTCGCCAGCAAAGAAGACCTGGCGGCGGTTCGCCGTCTGGTGGATGAGTTCAAGATGGAGCTAACCGTCATCGGCTCAAGCGTTCAGAAGGCGAATGAGCAGATTGCGGAGCTTCAGAAGCAGATTGAGGCGCTGAAATCCGATGTGGAAGCCGCCAAGCAGGCGGCGGATAAAGCCGCGCAGGGAACAGAAGCGCTCAAGACGGAGGTGGAGAGTTTCAAGACTAACTTCGCCGACCTTCAGGAGGCTTTCTCCATCGGGCGGATTGAGTTCGAGCAGCTGCGCTCCCAATACAGCGGGCGGAGACTGTCCGGTTATCTGCAGGCACGGTTTGAGGCGTTCGAGCCAGGCAAGCAGTCGCTCTTTACAGATGCTGGCACGGGCGGAACCGGTCAGACGCCGACGACGGGCGGTCCGGCGGTGGGCGGCCCGAAATACGGTGGATTGATTCGACGCGCGCGTCTGGCGTTTGGGGGCACGTTAACTCCCCGCACCGACTGGCGCATTCAACTGGATATGCCTTCTACCGGTGCCGTGAACCTGAAGGATGCCTACGTCATTCTGAAAGACCTTCCGATGCCGACCAACTTCACTACGACGATCGGCCTCTTTGCGCCGCCGTTCGGCACGGAGTATCCTGCCTCCTCCAGTACGCGAGAATCGCCGGAGCGCGCTCTGGGATTTTCTGACAGCACCGCCTCGTCTGCGATTTTCAAGACCAGTGTCTCCTCAGAGGGCGGAAAAGTGACGGCGGGAACCGTGCTTCCGCTCTGGCTGAACCAGGACCGTGACCTGGGCGTTCTGGTGACCTACAATATGCCCAACTTTGACAATCCGGTGACCCGCATCTCCTTTGGCGCGTTCCAGGGAGAAGGGAGAGCCGCAGGCGGGCAGCGCAACACCAACCGCAATATTGATATGCTGGTGCGGGCGCAGACATCCCTGTTCAATTCCGAACTCGATCTGGGCGTGTCGGGCTACTATGGAACCCTTCCGGTTCGCAGCGCGCCTCCGACGGGCAGCGGCTCCAGCCTTCAGGTTGCGCCATTCCGTGATGCCTATCGTATGCTTCTGGGAGCCGATGTGCGCTATCATGCGCCCTGGGGGACAACGTTCCGAGCGGAGTACATGGGCGGTCTGTTTGAGACCACTCCTGACCGTGCGCTCTACCTTCAGGGCAACCATGCACAGGCCTGG
>CAYSDM010000074.1:242-21574 GCA_964429855.1 uncultured Chthonomonadaceae bacterium | reverse complement strand
CAAAGTTCTCCAGTGTCAGTGGACTGCCGTTATTGTCCATCGCATTTTCGACTTTGACATAGTTGGGTGAGGAGCCGGTGCCTGCCTTCGGGTCGCGTTTCCAGTGTGCGGGGTACTGGAAGGAGAAGGGGACGAATACCTCCGCCAGTTTGCCAGAGAAGTTCTCGCGCTGATTGACATAGGAGACGGTCTCCTGCGAGTTGTCTTCAGGCTGCTGGCTGTCTCCACCCGAATTCTGGGTCTGCGTGCCTTTTCCACCCGATCCGCTTGTCTGCGTGGAAGGGGTCGCCAGAACAACCAGGAACAGAAAAGCAATCACGCCGATGCAGCCCAGTCCCAGGCAGCCACCTACGCCGCAGACAATGGGAAGGGTGTAGTTTTTCTTTGCAGAGGGATTTACCGGGGGAATCGACTGTCCGGGGGGATAGCTGTTCACATTCTCTCTCCTTATCTAAGTTTTACGACCGCTCTTTGATAAAGGCTTCAGTCTCTTCCAGAGAGCGTATGCCGGTTGTTGCGCCCAGTCCGGTGACGCAAAACGCGCCGACGGCATTGGCAAATCGCGCAGAGCGTTCGATGTCCCAACCATAGACAATACCACAGATAAAGCCCGCCACGAACGCATCGCCTGTGCCGGTTCCATCCACGGCAGTCACCCGAAAAGCCGGAAGGGTCACCTCTCCCGCATCCGACAGCACATAGCAGCCCCCCTCTCCCATCTTCAGCCCGACCGTTTTTACGCCCAGATCTCGCAGAAATCGGGCTGCATCCTGTGGCTCTGTCAGTCCAGTCATTGCCTGCGCCTCCGCCAGACTCGGCAGAAAATAGTCGGCATGGGGAAGGCATGGACCGAGTATCTTCAGCCAGTTTCCTGTCGCATCCCAGACGGTGTCCAGACAGGTGATCTTGCCCATCTCTCTGGCGCGGCGCAGGGTATTCGCCATCGGCTGCCCGTCGAAGGCGGGCATGATGAACGCGCCGGCGACATGCAGGATTTTCGACTCCTCGATCACATCCCAGCGAACATCCTCCGCCAGATACTTTGCATTCGCTCCTGTGTGGTGAAGAAAGGTGCGCTCTCCGTTTGAATCTACCAGTACCATAGAGGCAGAGGTGCTGACGCCGTCAGACTGAATGACGCCCCGTGTATCGAGATTCTCTTTCTGTAGTTCACGAATCATGAAATCGCCCAGACCGTCCGCTCCGACCTTGCCAAGCGCCGCCGAAGAGACCCCCAGCTTCACCAGATCTATTCCGGTGTTGGCAGCGCATCCGCCGATGTGCAGGGACATCTCCTCCACCAGTCCCAGCCGTCCATGAGGAGGCAGCGCATCAATGGGTCTGCCCAACAGATCTGCCACCAGCACGCCCAGACATGCTACTTCCGGCATCGTTTCAACTCCCCTTCCTGAAGCCTGTTCCGCGGAGGAGGGAACCGCCTCCGCACATTCTGTATATGATACACCCTGTGGAGGCTAATCCCTATCGGCTGGGAAAGCTGCGAGAGGCGAAGGAGTAGCTCCCGGAACCTATCGCGAAGACCGCGCAGCCGTTCTCTTGACGGAGATAGCGAACGCCCTTCACATACTCAATCTGCTTGCCGCTTTCCGTGATGTTTTTAAGGTCTCCGCCCGGAAGATAGAGCGTCGCCGTGACGTTTGCGGGAATCTGTATCTTCAGAAGCAGATCGCCGTTTTCTATCCGCCAGTCGCTGCTGATCCGACCCCGGACGGTCTCGCATTCGCCTCGTGCATAGGTCAGATCGCCGACAATCTGTGGTTTTATCTCGATCTGTCCGAACCCCGGCGCCGTCGGTAGAATACCGGCAAGTGTCTTGTAGAACCATGCGCTGACATCGCCAAACATGATATGGTTGAGCGAATCGGTTCCCTGCCAGCTTTCCCAGAGCGTGGTCGCTCCCTGTTCCATCCACCATCCCCATCCTGGCAGTGTCTTCTGCGCGACGATCTGATAGGCGACTGCCGGCTTTCCCTGTTCCCGCAGCGCGTTCAGCAGGTATTTTGCTCCGAGTATTCCGGTGTCAATATGCCCCTTTCGCGCCTCGATATTCGCCAGAAGATGCTTCATCGCCGTCGCTTTCTGCGCTTTCGTCAGCAGTTCGGGATGATAGATGGCGCAGCTTAACGCAGTCTGGCTGCCGTTAGCGATCTGTCCGGTCTGCTTATCTTCAAAGCGATCCAGAAAGGCTTTTCTGATCTCCGACGCCAGCGCATTGTACTTTCGCGCATCCTCCTCCTTCCCCAGAAGCCGCGCCGCGCGAGAGACGATGAGCGCATCCACATAGTAGTAGCCGGTGGAGGTGACTTCGACCGGGGTCTCTGTCTCGAACGCGACCCAGTCTCCCAGCCCGATACTCACGATCCCGTTGACTGCGCGCCGGGTCAGGTAGTCCACGTAGCGGCGCATTCCCGCGTAGTGAGTCTTCAGAACGCGAATATCGCCGCAATACTCGTAAAGATACCAGGGAATGAGAATGAACGCGCTGTCCCAGGCTGGACCGTTGCCCCAGGCATAACCCCATCCGCCGGTCGGTACGATGCCCGGCAGCTCTCCCGATTCACGCTGTTCATCTCCCAGATCGTTCACCCATTTCGTGTAGAGTGCCGCAGAATCGAAGTTGAACAGCCCCATCTCGGCGGCAAGGTGCGCGTCGCCCGTCCAGCCATTCTTTTCGCGGTGAGGGCAGTCTGTCGGAATGCTGTGCAAGTTACTGACATACGACCAGAGCGCGTTGCGCTGAATCCGATTCAACAGAGGATTGGAGCAGGAAAAGGTTCCGCGCTGCTCTACCGCTGTATGTTTGACGCGCGCCTCCAGCTTCAGAGAGACCTCCGGTGTCAAACCGCTTACCTCTACATACTGAAAGCCGTGATAGACGAAGCGCGGCTCCCAGGTCTCCTCCTCTCCTCCTTTCAGGATATATTCATCCGTCTGAAATCGCTGGGGGGGATCGGTTTTCAGCATATGCTGCGCGATATGAGAAGGGTCGAGTGTTCCGTCGGGATGCAGGCGTTCGCCATAGCGCAGAATCAGTCTGGTTCCGGCGGGACCGCGAACGTGCAGGCGGGCGTGACCCGCCATGTTCTGACCGATATCAAACACCTGCGTTCCCGGCTTCGGCGCAGTGACTTTTACCGGTTCCAGGGTCTGTACAATTTGAATGGGCGGCATCGCCTGTGCTGCGAGTCTTCCCTTCGGAGCCTCTACAACCATCGCCGCCTGCCAGTCGGCATCGGAATAGCGGGGCGTATCCCAGCCGGGTTTCTCCAGCCGTGCATCATAGGTCTCACCCCCGTAGATGCTGTCAAACAGAATCGGACCGGTGGAGGTTTTCCACCGCTCATCGGAGACGACTCTCTCCTCTCGACCATCGGCATATTCGATTCTCATCTCCATCAGCAGCCTGGGAGCGGCGCGCCAGGGAGCTTGATGGAATTGCCAGACGGCTTTCGTGTGGACATTGAACCAGCCGGTTCCCAGCATCACGCCGACTGCATTCTGTCCCTCCTTCAGCAGCGCGGTTACATCGTGCGTCATGTAGAGAATCCGCCGATCATAGCGAGTATATCCCGGATCGAGCGCATGGTCTCCCACCTTTTTGCCGTTGAGGCTCAGTTCGTGATAGCCTAATCCGCAGAGATAGATTCGCGCTCTGCGGATTTTGCCATTGACAGCGAAAGTCCGTCGAAAAAGCGGGGCAGGTTGATACGCTTTATCCGATGTGCGACCGATCCATTTCCCATGCCACTCCTGCGGAGTCAGCAGTCCCATCTCCCAGAACGCCGAGGGGCTGTAGTTGGAACGTTTGCCGTCCTGATCCCAGACGCGCACCTTCCAGTAGCAGCACTGACCGGATCTGAGTGGTTTTCCTGCATACTCGATATGAAGCTGCTCGCTGGAGGCGACCTTTCCGGAGTCCCACAGGTCTCCCCGATCGCTCCGCAGATTCTCCTCGGTAGAGGAGACATGTATCTGATAGGCGGTCTGTCGCTGATTGCGCTCTTCCGATTCCAGCTGCCAGCTAAGCCGCGGCGGGAGTGCATCTATTCCAAGCGGATTCACCAGATATTCACACTTCAGATCCACAGGTTTCATAACAGCAAAAGCGGGTGAGATCAGAAAAAGCGCACAGGCGACGATGAGCGGAACCTTCACCCGAATCCTCCCTTTCTGAATAAAATCATTCTCTCTTCACTTCTTGTCTCGCATTCGTAAAACCTGCTATTCTGTTATGAAAACCCATCATCGGCTTCCAGTCAGTCTGAAGTCGGCGAGAACTGAAAGGCAATGCAAGATTCTGTACATGAACAGCTCGCCGCGCTGAGGAATGCGCTGAAGAGCAGATACCTGCTGGAAGATATAGAGGTGAAGGTGGCGGGGAGGGAGTGGAGGCTATCCTCCGTTCGACTTAACTCCCTGCTGAAGCAGCATCCCGATGAGACGGAGACCTTTCCGCACGGTCTTCTGTTATGGCCCGCCGCATTCGTGCTGGCGGAGTGGCTGTCGGTGGAGCCGTCGCTGGTTGCGGGGAAGCGGGTTCTGGAGATCGGGTCTGGCGTAGGGCTGCCGGGTCTGACTGCCAGAAGCCTGGGAGGGCAGGTGACGCAGACGGACTATCAGCGGGAGTCGCTTATGTTGACGGAGATAAACGCCCTGCAGAACGGTTTCGCCGACATTCAGCGTTTTCAGGCAGACTGGCGATCTTTTCCAGAGACAGGACGCTTTGATGTGGTGCTGGGCGCGGATGTGCTCTACAGCCGCGAACTGCGCCCGGCGCTGTCCGTTCTCTTTGCGGAGCGTCTGGAGCCGGAGGGTCTGGTCATGCTGGCGGATCGGCTGCCCGCAAATGTAGACTATTTTACGCCGCGCATGGAGCGGGAAGGCTGGGACTGTTCCATCGAGCTATGCAGAACGATCTGGGAGGAAGAGGAGCGCGAAATCGGGTTGATGTTTGCCCGGCGCAGTCAGGGAAGCAGAGGGTGAAGGCTGTGCCAGCCATATCCAATTGCCTCCAGTGTCACCCCGTCTATCTCGTAATATTTCGTTCGTACCCGCTCTCCCCCCATCTTCTCATAAAAAATGCGGGAGGGATTGTCTGCCAGCACCCAGAGAAGCATCGCATGGTATCCGTGTTCATAGAGCCATTGAGCGGAGCGCATAAAAAGCTGCCTTCCGATCCCCTGTTTCTGGTAGGCGTCCATTATATAGATGGCATGAAGTTCGCCGGGAAACTCCGGATCGCCAGCCTTCTCTTTCCCGCAGCTTGCGTAACCGATGATCTCTCCCGGATCGGTCTCCGCCAGCCAGACGACGCCGTTCAAGCCCTCAAAAAAGCGGTTCCTCCACCGCTGCGCCGCCTCCGAATAGTTCAGGCTGTCCAGTTTGGAGTCCGGCATGATGCCGCGATAGGTCGTTCGCCAGGTATCCACGACGACCCGCGCAATCCCCGGCGCATCTTCCGCCGTCGCCAGGCGATACGAAATGCCCGCGCTCATAACACCTCTTCGCCTCGCTCTTCGGTGCGAATGCGAATCGCCTCCTGCATCGGGTAGACGAATATCTTGCCGTCTCCCTCCTCTCCGGTGCGGGCATGCGCCAGTACCGTCTCGATGATCTCCTCTACATCCTCATCACGCACAATCATCTCCAGCTTCACTTTGGTGGGAAGATCAATCGTATATTCGGAACCGCGAAACCGTTCGCGAATGCCGCGCTCTCGCCCGCAGCCGCGCACATCCATCACCGACATGCCGGTGACACCGATCTCGCAAAGCGCGATTTTCACTTCGTCCAGCTTGGAAGGGCGAATGATGCACTCGATCCGTTTCATCGTTCTCTCTCCTTCGAGCCATTATATCATGTTTTCTCAAAGAAAAAGCCCGTGCGGGTCGCACGGGCTGAAACTATCTGCGCCTGCATCTGCGCTTAGATATCGAAGTAGAGCATGAACTCATAGGGATGCGGTCGCAGCGCGACGCCATCCACCTCATTGAGCCGCTTGAAGGCGATATACTCTTCGATCAGGTCGGTGGTGAAGACGCCGCCCTTGAGCAGAAACTCATGGTCGGCTTCCAGCGCGTTCAGCGATTCCGCCAGACTTCCGGGCGTCATCTGAATGCCGTGCCTCTCCTCCGGTTCCATCTCATACAGGTCGCGGTCAATCGGATCCGGCGGCATGATCTTGTTCTCGATGCCGTCCAGTCCCGCCATAAGCATCGCAGGGAAGGCGAGGTAGGGATTGCAGGAGGGATCGGGGGCGCGGAACTCAATGCGCTTCGCCTTCGGCGACTTGGAGTACATCGGAATGCGGACGCAGGCGGAGCGGTTGCGCTGCGAGTAGATCAGGTTGATGGGAGCTTCATAGCCCGGAACGAGGCGGCGATACGAGTTGGTGGACGGGGCGGCGAAGGCGAGAAGGGCGGGCGCGTGCTTCAGAATGCCGCCGATGTAGTAGATGGCGGTTTCGGAAAGACCGGCGTAGCCTTTCTCATCGTAGAAGACGTTGGTTCCGCCTTTCCAGAGCGACTGGTGGGTGTGCATTCCGGAGCCGTTATCCTGGAAGAGCGGCTTGGGCATGAAGGTGACCGTATAGCCCTCGCTGACCGCCGTCTGCTTGATGACATACTTATACTTCATGATGTTGTCGGCGGTCTTGACAAGGGTATCAAACTTAATGTCAATTTCTGCCTGTCCGGCGGTGCCGACCTCATGGTGCTGTACTTCGGCTTCGACCCCGACTTCCAGCAGGGTCAGCATCATCTCCGTGCGAAGGTCCTGCAGCGAGTCAGAGGGAGGCGTGGGGAAGTATCCGCCCTTATAGCGGATCTTGTAGCCCAGGTTCGGCTTCTCATCGCGACCGGAGTTCCAGATGCCCTCATCGCTGTCAATGAAGTAGTAGCCGGAATGAGGAGTCTGATCGTAGCGGACATCATTGAGAATGTAGAACTCCGCTTCCGGTCCGAAGTAGGCGGTATCGGCAATGCCGGTGGACTGCAGATAGGCTTCCGCCTTCTTGGCGACGTTGCGCGGGTCGCGGGAGTATCGCTCGCGCGTGATGGGGTCTTCCACATCACAGATCAACACAATCGTCGGAACCTGCGTGAACGGGTCCAGGAACGCAGTGTTGGGGTCTGGAATGAGAAGCATATCCGATTCGTTGATCTTCTGGAAGCCGCGAATGGACGAACCGTCAAAACCGATCCCGTCTTCGAACATCTCTTCCGTCAGGGCAGACACCGGCATGGAAAAATGCTGCCACATTCCCGGAAGATCAATGAAGCGAACATCCAGAACCTTCGCCTCGCTCTCCTTCGCTAAGTCAATCACTTCTCGGGGCGTCATGGTCAGATCGTCTCCTTTTTGACCGAATGGTATGGTGTTGTCGGCGAGCGTTCCTGGCTGCACGGACGGCTCGCAAACGGGGAAATAAAAATAAAAAAACGCTCCTGTCGTTGAGAGACAACGACAAAGAACGCCTTTTCTAGCCGGGTCACGTCAATGTGCCTGACGGTTATGCTCTATGGGAGGGGGGATAGGAGAGACCTCAATGTCTCTTCAGATTGGTTTAGTATAGCAAGTCGCGCATCAGAAAGTCAATCTTCCCGTAAACAAATCTACGGCTGTTCTCCCGCCATGAAGGCATTGTAGATCAGGCGAACGGAAGCCCGACCATCCGGCAGAAAAATCACCTCCGCGACATCGAACCGACAGGCAGAATCGCCGGAGAGTCCATTTTCATACAGATAGGTCTGCGCCGCCGACCACATCAGATTGCGTTTGCGGAAGTGTACCGCTTCCGCGGGGACGGTTCGCGAAGAGCCTCGTCTCGCTTTTACTTCCACAAAGACCAGCGTCTCTCCGTCTCGCGCGATGATGTCAATTTCGCCTTCGCGACAGCGATATCTGGTATGCAGCACGCTCCAGCCCAGTCTGTGCAGATGCGCTTTTGCCACAATTTCACCGCTCTTCCCAAGACGGTTTCGCTCCTCCTCCGCCGATAACAGGGATTCGTCGAGTAGTCGGGCGACCGGGGCGAAAGATTTTCGGTGAATGGCGCAGGGACCGAACTCCTCCAGCGCTGCGAGATGTGCTGCGGTTCCATAGCCCTTATGCTCTGCAAAGCCATACTGCGGAAAGAGCCGATGCTGTTCCATCATCAGCCGATCCCGCGTCACTTTGGCGATAATGGAGGCGGCGGCGATGCTTCGGCTCAGAGAATCTCCCTTCACCAGAGCGATCTGCGGAACCGGGAAGGGATGCACCGCCAGACCGTCAATCAGGACAAGATCGGGGGGAGACGGCATCGCCGTCACCGCCTCGCGCATGGCGTGATGGGTGGCGCGCAGAATATTCAGGCGGTCAATGGCAGGCGCATCCGCCATGCCGATCCCAACACTCAGGGCGCATTCGTTAATGGCGCTGAAGGCAGCTTCGCGCTGTTTTTCAGAGAGGGTTTTTGAGTCGCGAATACCGGGAATATCAACCTCGAAAGGCAGCAGAACACAGGCTGCGACTACCGGACCTGCCAGAGTCCCGCGTCCCGCCTCGTCTATGCCCGCCACAGCATGAAAGCCGCGCTGCAGCGCGGCTCTCTCCTCTTTCCACCAGTCTTTCGCAGGCATCTGTCTCTGCAGGATGAGCTAACGCACCAGACCGATTCGATTCAGGGGCCAGAACCGGAACATCGCCTTGCCGATTACACGATCGCGTGTCAGTATGCCCCAGAATCGGCTGTCGTTGCTGTTGTTGCGATTATCTCCCATCACGAACAGTTCGCCTTCTCCCAGCGTGATCGGACGATTGACGCCGTATTCGGCTTGAGCCGGCGGCGTCTCTGTCATGTCTTCTTTGATAAAAGGCTCATTTAACGGCTGTCCATTTCGGAAGACACGCATCTTGCCATCCGGGGCGAGTTTCACTTCAATCGTGTCTTTCGGCAGTCCGATCAGTCTCTTGATCAGGACGTTCTCTCGCTGCATTCCTCCTTCGATGTCCGCCTTCTTCTCTGCCCGGAAAACGATGATATCGCCGTGTTTTGGTTCTCCGAAACGATAGGAGAGCTTATTGACGAAGATATGATCGTGTATCGTCTCAGGGTAGTAGGCTCCCGTTCGCGGATTGTAGCCTTTCGTATGACCCATCAACGTTGGCTCCATCGATTCGGAGGGGATATAGAACGCCTGCACAAAGAAGGGGCGAATGATCAGAAAGACCAGAATACCCGCGATAATGAGCGACTCGGTCAGTTCCGCGATGGAGCGCGCAATCGGGGCGCGCAAAGGGACCAGCGCCAGACGCAGAAGCGTCAGCGCGAGAGCGATAACGACAATCGTTCCGATACTCAGATTGGCGAGTATTTCGGTTGCGCCGGCTTCGGACATACGTATGCCTCAACGAGAGTGAATGGGGATCCTCTGCCTCGATCCCCGTCGGATACGGACTAAGGTCGCGCGGAGCGATCCTCTTTAATACGGGCTTTTTTGCCGACCACGTTTCGCAGATAGTAGAGCTTGGCGCGACGTACCTTACCGCGTCGCACCACCTCGATACGATCAATACGCGGCGAATGCACCAGG
Source organism: uncultured Chthonomonadaceae bacterium (assembly GCA_964429855.1). Taxonomy (GTDB): domain Bacteria; phylum Armatimonadota; class Chthonomonadetes; order Chthonomonadales; family CAJBBX01; genus CALLMM01. Next base: position 11,978 of record CAYSDM010000074.1, on the reverse strand, counting down.
AAGGTGCGCTCCACGCCGATCTGATGGGAGATTTTGCGGACTGTGAACGCGGAGCGGTTATTGACTCCATTCCGCGCAATCACGACGCCCTCGAACATCTGAATACGCTCTTTGCCGCCTTCGACAACTTTCGCATATACGCGCACCGTGTCGCCGGGATTGAAGGACGGAACATCCGACCTCAGGCTCTCGCGCTCAATCTCAGAGATCACCTTATTCATCATAGCCTTATGATCCTTTCACGTTCAAATACGATAACAGATGCCGCTGTCCGGTATAGATAACAATCACGATTCAGGAGGAGTCGGTTCACCGGACGCCAGCAGCTTTCGATCCGATTCCGTCAGTAGGTGCGCCTCCCAGAGATCCGGACGGCGGTCTCGCGTGCGTGTCAACTGATGCCATCGCCGCCAGCGTTCGATCAGGGCATGATGCCCGGAGAACAGGATCGGCGGAACCTCTCGCCCCATAAAGACACGCGGGCGCGTATACTGTGGATACTCCAGCAGTCCCTCCGAAAAGGTATCCCGTTCCGCGCCCTCCGCATTACCGAGAACGCCGGGAAGCAGCCTGGTCACCGCGTCAATCATCACCAGCGCGGGAAGCTCCCCGCCGGTCAGAACATAGTCTCCGATGGAAATCTCATCGGTGACCAGCAGTTCGCGCACCCGCTCATCCACGCCCTCATAGTGTCCGCAGAGGAAGATCAGATGCGATTCCTGCGCCAGTTCTCTCGCCTTCTGCTGCGTGAAAGGCGCGCCCTGCGGGTCTGTCAGAATGACGCGGCATGAATCTTCGTTGGATTTCAGCGACTCAACGGCGCGACCGATCGGTTCCGGCTTCATAATCATCCCGCCGCCTCCCCCGCAGGGAGTGTCATCGGTCGTATGATGGCGATCCGTCGCATAGTCGCGCAGATTGACGACCTGAATGGCGACTCTGCCCGAATCCTGCGCCCGTTTCAAAATGCTGTGAGACAGGGCTTCCGAGATCATCTGCGGAAAGATGGTCACCACATCAATACGCATGATCCACTCACTCCGCGACGATTTCTGCCTCCTCGTCGGGAAGCAGTTCTGCCGGTGGAGAGACCACGATTCGCCGGTTGGCGGTGTCCACCTCCAGAACGAACTCGCGCACCACCGGAATCAGGATGCTCCCAATCTGCAGCAGATCCTGCGCCGGGTAGCTCAGTACCGCGTCCAGCGTGCCTAGTAGATTCCCATCCGCCGTGACCACCTCCATGCCGATCAGATCGCTCACATAGAAGGAGTCGCCTGGAAGCGGAACGGCGTCGGTTCGCCGCACCTGCACCCATGCTCCGCGCCAGCGATCCGCTTCCTCAATGCTGGCAATACCGCGCAGTTTCAGAAGCGCTTGTCTCTTATGTAGACGCGCGCGCTCTACGGCAAACAGTTTTGGCTCGCCGATTCGGGGACGCAGGCAGACCTCTTTCAGACGTTTGAAACGGTCGGGGAAGTCGCTCTCGATGCGGACTTTCACTTCCCCGGCCAGTCCGAAAGGAGCGGTGATTTCACCGACCGTCCAGTTCCATTCTTCCAGCATACGCGCTAAGTGATGATCTCGACGTTAACCCGGTGACGGTGCCGGGTGGCGACAGAACGCGCCACGACGCGCAGGGCGTTGGCGATGCGTCCGTTTTTCCCGATCACCTTGCCCAGATCCGCCGGGTCTACGGCTATTTCGTAGGTTGTTGCCTGATCTCCCGGTATTTCCGAGATACGCACCTCTTCGGGGTGATCCACCAGACCCCGAACCAGGAACAGCAGCAGGTCGTGCAACGAGGTTGTCCCTTCATTCTGCATCGAACGATACCGCCTTATGCGTTGGTCTGGGCGGCCTTTTTCTGCTCCGCGTGCTTGTCGAGAAGTCCCTGCTTTCGCAGCAGGGCGCGGGCGGTGTCGGAGGGCTGCGCTCCGTTATGCAGCCATCGAAGCGCCTTCTCCTCATCCACCTTCACTGTCGGCGGGTCGGTCAATGGATCGTAGTAACCGATCGTGTCAATAAAACGACCGTCGCGCGGGCTGGTGCTGTTGGCGACAACCAGGCGGTAAAAAGGCCGATGGGTGGCTCCCATTCGTTTAAGTCTGATCCTGACAGGCAAAGTTCTTCCCCCTCATACCTTTCAACGGCGGAAATTGGCATGTTCCCCGCCGCGCGATTCATGATTATACTCTAACATCGCCGCAATCGTGGCTATCGGCGGCGAAACGGCAAATGAATCCGTCCCTTCTTCTTCTTTTGCTTGAAGGCGGCTTCACTACCCATCATCATCTTAATCATCTGCCGCATCATGTCGAACTGCTGCAGAAACTGGTTCACCTCCGGAACCGTAACGCCGCTTCCCAGGGCGATTCGACGTTTACGGCTTCCGTTCATGATAGTTGGGTCGCTGCGTTCCTCGTTCGTCATGGAGCGAACAATCGCTTCAAAGCGACCTAGCTGCTTCTCATCCACCTGCACATTCTTTAGCTGGCTCATGCCGGGTATAAGCCCGATTAGCTGCTCCAGCGGACCCATGCGCCGCATCTGCTGAAGCTGCTCCAGAAAATCGTTCAGGTCGAACCGGTTCTCGCGCAGGCGCTGCTCCAGTTCGACGGCTTTCTTCTCATCGAGCGCATCCTGCGCCTTTTCGATGAGGGAGAGCACATCTCCCATGCCGAGAATGCGCGAAGCCATGCGATCCGGGTGAAATAGCTCGAGCGCGTCAAGCTTTTCCCCTACGCCCATAAACTTAATCGGAACGCCGGTCACGGTGCGGACGGAGAGCGCTGCGCCGCCGCGCGCGTCGCCGTCGAGTTTGGTCATGATAAGACCATCTACCGCCAGACGCGAATGAAACTCCTGCGCGAAATTCACGGCGTCCTGTCCGGTCATGGCGTCTACGACCAGCAGCACTTCGTGGGGCGATACGGCTCCGCGAACCTTCTCCAGTTCCTGCATCATCGCTTCGTCAATGTGCAGGCGTCCGGCAGTGTCCAACAGAACGACATCGTGCCCGTTCTGAGCGGCATGACGCATCGCGTTCTGTGCGATCTGGGTCGGCGCGACGGTATCTCCCTGCGAGAAGACGGCGATATTAAGCTGACTGCCGAGAACCTCCAGCTGCTTGATAGCCGCCGGGCGATAGATATCGCAGGCGACCATGAGCGGGTTACGTCCCTGCTTGCGTGCCCAGAGGGCGAGTTTGCCGCAGGTGGTGGTCTTGCCGGAACCCTGTAGTCCGCAGAGCATGACCACCGTCGGCGGTTTCGGGGCAAAGTTGAAGCGCGAGTTCTCGCTGCCAAGAAGCGCGGTTAACTCATCATGAACGACCTTGATGACGGTCTGCGCCCCGGTCAGGCTCTCCATCACATCCTGTCCGACAGTGCGCTCTTTGATCCGGGCAATGAAGTCCTTAACGACCTTGAAGTTAACATCCGCTTCCAGAAGAGCCAGACGCACCTCGCGCAGCGCGTCGTTGACATCCTGTTCCGACAGGCGTCCCTTGCCGCGCAGGCGCGAAAAAACGTTTTGAAGTTTTTCGGACAGGCTTTCAAACATACTGGTAACACAAGAAAGCCCGACTTACGCTTCCGAACCCATATATCGGAAGCGATATCGGGCGTCTGCCGCAGAAAGACCACGGCGAAAAAGTTGTCGCAATCGAAATAGTATAACGCGCTGCGCCATAAAAGTCAATGGCGCGGCAATTTCAGGAAAATTACAGTTTTTAGGAGAGATATATTCTTGCCAGCCTGTCAGATTAGATCGGTCCGGCATAGCTGATCTGCGTGCCATCGGGCCAGTTCTGAGTTCCATCCAGACGCAGGTAGTCGCTGACAGAGCGGTTGGTTTTCACCGCCCAAAAAGCTCTCTCATAGTCGCCTGATGCGAAGCCCCACTGATTGTTCCAACCGGTAACCGTCTGAAAGTCGGGTACGGTGTAGGTGGTTGCGCTTCCAGCCCACCCTGTACTCAGGTAGATTTTCCAGTTGTCAAAGATGCTGATTGCTTCTAAATAGTAGAGCGAGACTTCTGTGTAGGGAGTCCAGTCTGCTTTCAGGCGCACATAGGGAGTTGTTACCGCTTCCGTGACGGTTCCAGCGAAAGAGGCGGGAAGGGTGAGAGTTTGCGATACCGGTGTGCGGAAGTAGACACGACTCTGACGGGTCTGCGCGCCAGTTCCGGGATCATGAATCTCTCTTCCCCATGCCCAGTAGATATCGTTGGGATGACGCTGGTCAGGAGGGAATCCATATCCTGGCATCGTCGTGGAGTTAAACGACCGCCGATGAGAGGTTCCCCGGTTTGTCATCAGACCCCAGCCGACATGCTTATTGGTTCCTCCATCCGTGAGCGTGACGGTGAAGCCGGTGGGGACAAAGGAGGTCACACCGTTAAAATCCATATTGCGAGTCACGTCCGCATTGACGACGAGATCGCGATAGAGGATCATCTTATCAATGACATCGCCCGCCCCTCGCATACCCAACAGGTCAAAGGTTCCCGGAGCCACATCCTCCAGTGTATAGTCGGTCGCTCCATTTTTTCCGTCGTAGCTGTCTTTCACCTGGAAGAAGCCCATCCGTCCCTGAATGACTCCCGAAACGGTTCCCGTGATCTTATGCTTGACGATGGGCGGGGTGGTTTTTCCGATCTCCAGCGTGATCTGACGGATTTCGTTGAGCGTGGCGTGGATGATCCTTACACTGGAGATTCCATCCATGGTATGCGCGATGGCGACGCCGTATTTCCCATCGCTGCTGGCGACCGTCGTCTCATAGTTCCCGGACGAACGCGCTGAAAGAGGTGTCCATGCACCAGAACCGTCCTGAAAAGCGACCCAGTCGGCGCTGGCAGGCGTTGTCCCGATAAGGGTCTGAATACGCAGCGTTCTGTCCTCGCCTCCTCCTCCGCAGTTTATCAGCGGAAGGGTGATCAGAATCATAAGAGAGAGCCTCATAGTCAGACGCAGCCATCTCTGCAAGTGAATATACATGGTTTTTCCTCCTGAACAGGACGAATTTCGCTACGAATGATAATGTAATCCGGCATCGTCAACGAAACGTCAAGAACGCGGGGCGGAACGACCTTAACCGCCTATTGACAGAACGGGAGGAGGAAGGATATAATACCGTCGTACATGCGCTCGTAGCTCAGCGGATAGAGCGACAGGTTGCGGACCTGTAGGTCAGGGGTTCGAGTCCCTTCGAGCGCGCTTAATTCACGCCGCCATTGGATGGCGGCTTTTTTTCCGCCTCTCAAGGAGAAAACAATGGCGAGACCTCTCAGTAAAATCGCTCCGGAGTGGTGGGACTACACCACGCTCGAACCCGACATCTTTCAGGAAGCGGCGCGTATCACGCTGGATGACCTGCCGCATCTGGCGCGTCCCGGCTTCACCATCCAGATTTTCGACACGCTGGAAGAGTTCTATCTGGCGGAGGCGCTGGAGTATATCAACGCCTGGAGGCAGGCGACCGCCGATAATCCGGTTGGAATCTGCGGTCCCATCGGACCGACCGAGCAGTTACCGCTGGTGGCGCGCCTGGTTAACGATCTCGGTCTATCTCTGCGCCACGCGCACTTCTGGGGAATGGATGAGTGGTATCTGGACGGAAAAGAGGCGAGCGAGGATCATCCGCTCTCCTTTGCGCGCGCGGACAGGGAACTCTGTTTCAATCGAATTCGCCCTGAACTGGCGATGCCGGAGGAGAACCTGCACTTTCCCGCCGCGAACACCGCGATCTATGAGCGAACCTGGGAGGGTGTGCGCTGCGCCGTGATGCAGGGAGGACAGGGAGAGGTGAAGCACTGGGCTTTCAACGATCCGGTGCGCCGAACGGGGAAGTATACGGATGCGCCTCCGACGCCGGAAGAGTATCGCATCCTGGGAACGCGGGTGGTGGAGCTTCATCCGCTGACGCTGGTGCAGAATGCGCGCACATCGGGCGGCGGGAACATTCCTCTGGTTCCGACCCACGCGCTCACCGTCGGTCCGACGCAGACCTGGAAGGCGGAGCAGGTCTCCATATGGCATCCCGGTCATCATGAAAACCCCTTCGGAATGCGCCTGACGACCCTGATGATCTCCCGGAGAATCCCCGATTCCTCCGTTCCGATGTCGCTGCTGGCGGATCACCCGAATGTGAAGTTCAGCTTCTTTGCGGGCGGTTTCAAGACCTGCGAAACGGAGATGCACTGAGGCGCAGATGATCTTTTACGGATTCACTTCTGCCGACGGACAGACTGTGCAGGAAGTGTATCAGGCGGCATGACTTGAGCGGTCTTGCCCTTTCAGCCCTGGAGAATGCCGGAAAGTAGATATCCTCATCTTGACACAGTGCGGGAGTCCCGCTATTATGTGTAAGATGATGTATAATATAGAGACCTGGTTCTCCTTCAAGGTAGACGGGTTGCATCGCCTGGCTGTCGTGGTGAGTGTAGCGAAACCTCAGAATGACATCCATCCAAACTACCTTGATGATGTACTTGACCTACCTCACAGGATACGCCTGCCTCCGTAGCTCAGTGGATAGAGCGCTTCCGTCCTAAGGAAGGCGTCGGGGGTTCGATTCCCTCCGGGGGCGTATACCTCTTCACCGACTTATCCCCGTTTTCTCTTCCAGTACCGCCTTATCTTCCATTCTCTGTTTCAATCCGATGTTCAGATCTTGCTCGAATGCGAACGACACTCGCCTGTTAAAGGCGACAGTGGCTTCAGGGTGTCGAAATATCCGTCCTCCCATGCATACTTCACGGCTTCCTCGATCGCCTCGAAAGTCATCTCTCGTAGAACGATGAGCCCTCGCCCCACAAAGCATGGCGCAATCCAACTGTCAAGGCGTAAGCCAGAGCGTAATCCGTATCAGTACCGGGGGGAATAACCAATCAGGGGTATGTCATCTCACAACTCCTCTGTCTGAAGGGCAATTCATGCTGCATACAACCATCGCAAGAACAGGCTACGGACCGATCGTGATGTGCCAGGTTCTTGAACACCCGGAAGACTGTTGACGGATCTGTTCTCTGGTCGCCTGTATCTCTTTCACCAGTTTCCCACTGTCATTCCGAAACTGAATATGTCAAGTTTTGAGTCTGTCTTCCAGAACGTAATTCAGTTCTTCGGTTCTATCCGCCTGGACTCTTCCCATGAAGAAAGCGGTGATCTTGCCGGAAGTATTCGGACCGATCTTGTAGCAGTTGATGGGAAACGGGTAGTTATTCTGGACAACGATATCTATCATCCGAGTGCAACCTGTGAGGTTAGGCGAGAGCAGCAACAATCCGATGCTGACCAGAAAGAACAGATACTTGATCGGATGCAGTCTGTGTGATGGGAATAGTTTCATTGCATTTCTCCTTTCGATTTTGGAGTTAACCTCTCCTCTCGCCTGTTCCTCTGGGGTTTCTGTGCTGACAGATGTTTTTCCGATATCGGTAGCTTGCTATTTTTGTTCTTCTTCTTATTTCTCGAATGAGTGTACAGGATTGACCGTCCCGGCGTAGAATCTTGAACTGTCCGAACAGAGCCGTTTGGAGGCTGATTATATGCGATGGGACATAGAGATTGACTGCCCGGTGGAACAGATGGAACGGCGTCGCGCGCGGATGGAGGCGCGACAGAGATTCGACTACATAGATCGCGTTCCTGTCGGATACTGCCTTGTTCCGCGCTATTTTACGCCGCTGTTCGATCTTCCTTACAACCAGTTCTTTCAGGATGCCGAAACGCAGTATCACTGGCAGCTTCAATTTGCGAAATATCGCATTGAGCGCATCCCGGAAGATATGTTCTGCACCGCCCCGATCCTCACCGTCTACCCCTATTTCGACAACGTTCTCGACTCCCACGCGATGGGAGCGGAGATCGTCTGGCCCGAAAATGAGACGCTTCATGCTCTTCCCACGTTACACACGGTGGAAGAGATGGAACGATTCGTGATTCCGCCTCCCGATTCCGGACTGTGGGGAAGACTGCTGGACTGGTGCGAGCAGATGCGCGGATTTGCGGAGGAGACTCGGATCACCTTCTCCGGGGTTGAAGGACGGGTGGCGGTCGCTCCGCCGACGGTTGGAGGACTGTCGCCGCATATGATCGCGGTAGACCTGGCGGGAACGGACTTCTACTGGTGGATGCTGGAGTATCCGGAAGCCTGCCACCGCTTTCTGGAGAAGATTACGCAGGCGTTAATGCAGACACAGCGCTTTTTTGAGGAGCGCTGGTATCGTCCTCGCGGAGCCTTCGGGCTGGCGGAAGATACCGCGCAGATACTCTCCCCGGCATCCTTTCGGGAGTTCTGCGTGCCGTATGACCGGCGGCTCTACGAGACATTCTGCGGAAAGAACGGTGACCGCATGATGCATATGTGCGGAAAAAGCAGCCACCTGCACCGGTCTCTGGTCGAAGACCTGAAGGTCACCGAGTTTGTACTCTTCGGATATGTAGTTCCCCCGAAGGTCGCCGCTGAAAACCTCGGCGGCAAGATGAGACTCTGGGGGAACCTGAACCCGATGCTGCTTCTGGAAGGGACGCCCGAAGAGGTGAAGGCGGCTGCGCTGGAATGTCTTGACGCGCTGGCTCCCTGCGGAGGGCTGCTGCTGGGGGATGGAGCCAATGTCTGTCCGGGAACCCCTCTGCGCAACCTGGAGGAGGTCACCGAGGCGGCGAAGGAGTTTGGTCTACCGAAAATTGAGGGGCTGCGCCGTAGAAAGTAGCCTTCGCATACGAACCTGTCACACGATGTCGCTCATAACATCCAATCGGGAGGATTGATAAATGCAGCTCAGCGTCTGGATGATCGCGCTTCTGATGATCGCTCTTTTCGCAGTCTCCGCGGAGGCGCAGAATAAACCAAACCTGTACAATGTGCGCGAATTTGGCGCGAAGGGCGACGGCGTTACGGACGATACAACCGCCTTCCAGACCGCGCTCGATAAAGCGGGTAAAGAGGGAGGAGGCGTCGTTCATGCGCCGCGCGGCAACTATCTCTTCAAAGGGCATCTAAACGTCCCTAACGCCGTCACTCTGGAAGGGATATGGCAGTCAGTTCCGGCGCACAACGGCATTCGCGACAAGGGACTTCCCAGGCCAACCGACGATGGAACCACCTTCCTCATAACAGAGAACGCCGAAAAAGAGGATGGACCTCCCTTCATCACCCTCAACACCAACAGCACCCTCAAAGGAGTCGTTCTCTACTATCCGGAGCAGAACGTCAACGATACGCCAAAAGCCTATCCCTGGGCGGTCGCCATGCGCGGCAAGAACCCGGCTATCCTGGATGTCGAGATGCTCAATCCCTACAATGGCATTGACGCCTCGCAGAATGAACGGCACCTGATTCGCAATGTGCACGGACAGCCCCTGCGCCGCGGAGTCTGGATCGACTCCATCTATGATATCGGGCGCGTTGAAAATGTCCATTTTAACCCCTGGTGGAGTATGCAGCCGAAACTTTTTCAGTGGCAGATGGCAAACGGAGAGGCGTTTATATTCGGGCGCACGGACTGGCAGTATGTTCTCAATACCTTCTGCTTTGGCTACAAGGTCGGCTACCGGTTCATTCAGTCGGCAGCAGGAGTCACCAACGGCAACTTTCTAGGCATCGGCGCAGACGACTGCTGGACGGCGCTCGTGGTCGAACAGAGCGCGCCTTTCGGCATTCTGATAACGAACGGCGAGTTCGTCTCCTTCCACGGTCCCGATCCCACCATGATCGAGGTGACGAAGACGCATACCGGCAGCGTGCGATTCGTCAACTGCGCCTTCTGGGGACCGTGCAGCCAGATTGCGCGGATAGCAGGCAACGGGACGGTCGGTTTTAGCGACTGCACCTTTACCCAGTGGGATTCCAAGCGTCAGGGACGCCATGCCATTCAGGTCGAGAGCGGAACCGTGCTGATCCGGGGATGCGAGTTTCGCGAGAACAAAGCGCAGATCGAACTCGGCGAGGCGGTGCGGCGCGCTGTCATCACCGGCAATGTAATCACCGGAGCGATCCGAATCGTCAATAAAAGCAAGGGGTCGGTTCAGATCGGAGATAACGCAGGAGAGTAGGCAACTTCCTGGTTAACGGCAGCATGGGCGAGGGACTGAGAAGATGGAGCGATACCCGATGAGCCGACGCGAATTTCTGGAAGCGGCTGGCATGAGCGCGGTAGGAGCCGCGGTCGGTGCCGCCGATGTATCGAGGGCCGATGCGCCAGCCGAAGTAAATCCAACGGTCACCGGCGAGCCTTATGAACTCGCCGGAAACCGTATCGTCTTTACCAACTGGTACTATGTACGTCCCGGCGGCTTCGGATGGTTCAACGCAAAAGGCGAAAATGTTACCGTCAGGGGGAATGATGCGCCGGAAGAGGCTCATTTCCGCCGTTTCGACTATCCTCACGGAATACGGATCGTAGCGCAGCCCGCGGAGCGCGTTGGACCGATCATTGAGCCGGAAAAGGAGTGGGAGAAGAACGGGAAGGGAATCAGTATCTCCACGCTGCATCAGCATGAAGGGAGATTCCGTCTCTGGGGAGGCTGCGCCGCCGGAGCCTGCTATTTCGAATCTTCCGACGGGATCCGATGGGAGAGGCCGGAGCTTGGTCTGGTGGAGTTTCAGGGAAGCAAAAAGAATAATCTGATAGAATCCAATCCGGGAGCCGTTTTCCGCGATCCCTCGGCTCCAGAGGCGGAACGTTACAAGGGAGTCTCGCTGGATTCGATCAGCCGCGAGGAGTTCGAAGCCTACAGAAAGAGACGGCCTGACGGTTGGGAACCGCGCGCGGAGCGAAAAGATGTAGGACATATCTACGCCATCAAAGGGTTCGTTTCGCCCGATGGCTTGCGATGGACAACCCTGCCAGACCCGCTCTGTGTCGAACACAGCGATACGCAGCTTGTCGCCTACTTTGATCGTCGGCTCGCCCGTTATGTTCTCTACACGCGCAACTATATGATCGGGCCGCGCTCTCCGCGAGCGCCCGGTGAGAATATCGTCTGGTGGGGAGGCGACGCAGGAGGCGTGGGACGCCGCTCTATCGGACGCAGTGAAAGCGCGGATTTCCGCCGTTTTCCTCTCTCTGAGGTCATTTTAGAACCGGGACCGGAGATGCTGCCGAACGACCTGCTCTATACCAACTGCCGCACTTGTATCCCCGGCGCGCCAGACCAACATCTTCTGTTTCCCGCGATCTGGCACGCCAGCGACGACTCCACCAGCATAGCGCTGGCATCCAGTCATAACGGTAAACTCTGGCACTATCTGCCCGGATCGCCTGTCTTCGAGACCGCGCCTTTCGGGCAGTGGGATGGAGGCGCGATCTTCACACAGCCGGACCTGGTGGAGCTTCCCGATGGACGTTTCGCGCTGCCCTACACCGGTTATGATGTACCGCATAAATATCCGCGTGGACGCTTTCGATTCGCTCCGGGGCTGGCGGTCTGGCACAGAGGGCGACTGTCGGCTTTAGAGGCTCCTGTTCGCGGCGAGTTCGCGACGGTGGCTTTCTATCCACCGGGACGCAAGCTGCGAATCAATGCGCTGACACAACGGGCAGGCAGTCTCCTGGTGGAGGCGGCGGATATACAGGGGAGAGCGCTTCCGGGCAGGACGTTTGCCGATGTCAAGCCTCTTGTCGGGGATCATCATCGAACGGTAGTCGTCTGGAACGGGCAGGAGGATATGGGACACCCGGAAGGAGCCGCCATCATGCTCCGATTCCGAATGGAGAAGGCGAAGC
>CAYSDM010000074.1:0-232 GCA_964429855.1 uncultured Chthonomonadaceae bacterium | reverse complement strand
TAATCTCTGCCGGGATGCCAGAATCAGACCAGAGAAGATAGCAAGCAACACTGCTGATTGAGAGGATATCTTACCGTGAGTGAGATTCTACGACGAATCGCCCGCGATTACGGGCTGCAGGACGAGGAGGTTCTGTATTACGGGCAGGATAAAGCGAAGATCAGTCTGAAAGCGCTGGATCGTCTGCGCGACCGTCCCGACGGAAAACTGATTGTTGTTACCGGAATCACTC
>CAYSDM010000073.1:0-21868 GCA_964429855.1 uncultured Chthonomonadaceae bacterium | reverse complement strand
GCCTCCCCCTCCCAGAAGCGAACGATTGGCGGCGTTGACAATGGCGTCTACGGTCTGTTTGGTGATGTCTCCTTCGACGATGGCGATTCGGTCACGCATGTCACGGCTCCTCGCCCGCAGGCGAATGCAATGGATGTTCCGGTTTGTGGCGAGCCAGCGCAATCAGCGCGAAGAGGCAGCAGGCTATGCCCGCCAGTTTCAGGAGCAGACGCACCGGTTCGATCCTCTGCGGATCCATCGTTATACCGAGCGCCTTCCCGAAGACCTTGAGAATCTTTCCTCCCGCCAGTCCGCAGAAATAGAGCGCGGCTCCCGCGACCATTGCGTTTCGAAATCGAGCAGGCTGGCGCAGCAGAAACCGCGCAAAGATCAGCGCGAACGCCGCCCCGCCGGTCAGAGCCGCCAGCAGAAAATTGGCGGTCGAGGAGCCGCCCGGATCGAATACGCGCCGCAGAAGCCGGAAAGGGCGATGAAGGTTGAACGGCTCATCCAGCCCCAGAAAGAGCAGAACCGCCGCAAGACCTATCCAGTAGAGCGTTGCGGTGCCGGGTTCGCGCGGTCGGCGCGCCGCCAGAATCGCGCAGAGCAGGCTGCATATCAACAGTCCGCCGCCGACAATCCAGGGCGGAAAGCCTGAATCGGCGTCCAGATTCATGCCTCCTCTACGGGAACGAGAGACGGCGCGCCGTTGATCTCCCGCACGCGCCCGCTGAAGCCGCGTGAGACGATCTCGCCGTAGTCATGCCCGGTCTCGCTGGGCCAGTAGGAGACGAAGACCAGCGGCTGCGTCCCGGTATTGGCGACCCGGTGCGCGGTGCGCGGCGGAACCGTATGGACAGAGCCGGGGCGCATGATCTCGGCGCGAGTCTGCCGGTTCTGATCCATCAGTATAAGGATTCCCTCGCCGGACACCGTCACTTCCATTTCGGGCTTGTCCTGTGCAGCATGATAGTGACCGCGAGTCATAAAATACTCGTCGCCGACCTTGCCCGGCATCAGAAAGGTTGTAGCGCAGCAGATGGCTCCCTCGACGCCCTCCGGCTGAGGCTCATAAGACTGCACCCGATAGAGAATCGTCTCCGGGTTCATCGCGGCGCGCGCCGTTTCGTCCCGAAAATAGCCGGCAAGCTGCCGGAGCGTCTTCGCGCTCTCCGTGACGCCAGTTCCGCGCAGAACGCCGGTCTGTGGGTCGAGGATAACCGGGGCGGACGATATCTTTGCGGCGCTCATCGCTTCTTCTCCTGTCCTCTCTTCGCCGTTCGTGTGATCCATACCTGTTCCCCTGCCTGTCCAAAGGGATTTCGATGAAAATCGCCGTAGAGCGACTCCACCTCAAAGCCGCATATCTCCAGCAGATGCTGCATTTCGAAACGATAAGTGTAGCGGAGGGTCAGAGGCGCGTAGGTTCGCTTCACCATCTGCCCGTTCGTGTCTACCTCCTCTCATAGTAGATCGCGCTGTCGGTATATTAGGCGAGAGCCGCCTGATCGCTGGCAGGCATCATGCGATCCTTCCTGCTCCGTCCGAAGCCTGACAGACATAGAAGGTCGCCTTCAGTCCGGTTGCCTCGCGGTAGGCGGCGCCAACGGTCTGCTGGAATCTCTCTACCGCTTCCTCCGCGACCAGACTGACCGTGCATCCGCCGAAGCCTGCGCCGGTCATCCTTGCGCCGTAAACTCCCTTTACCTTTCGGGCCGCTTCCACCATGACATCCAGTTCCCGGCAGCTTACGGCATAGTCGTCGCGCAGGGAGTCGTGCGAGGCGTTCATAAGCTGTCCGAAGGCGTCTATATCGCCCGCTTTCAGTGCAGTCACGCTCTGGAGTACGCGGGCGTTCTCGGTCACCACATGACGGGCGCGCATACGGACCGTCTCCGGCAGCCGATCCGCATATCGCGCAAACGACTCCTCGTCCACATCGCGCAGGGCGGTGATGCCCGGAAGCGACTTCTTCAGTATCTCGACCGCCTTTTCGCACTCCGCGCGCCGATTATTGTATTCGGAGTCGACCAGCCCGCGCTTTTTGTTGGTGTCTCCGATCACAATGGAGACACCCTGCGCGGGCAGGGGAACGGCTTCATAGGCGAGGGTGCGCGTATCTATAAAAAGGGCATGCGCCGCCCGTCCCAGGGCGGAGATGAACTGATCCATGATCCCGCAGTTTACGCCGACGAACTCTCGTTCGGCGCGCTGGCAGAGCAGGGCGCGCTGAACCGGGTCTATAAAGAAGCCGCCTGCCGTCTCGAACGCCAGACAGGAGGCGACCTCCATCGCGGCAGAGGAGGAGAGTCCGCTGGCGATGGGAACCGTGCCGCTGACAACCAGATTCATGCCCTGCAGCGGGAATCCTTCGCCTCGCAGAATATGCGCCACGCCGCGGATATAGTCGGTCCAGGGAGCGGTCTGCGACTTTTCGGAGGTGAAGACCGCGAAGGTATCGGACTGTGAGAATGTCAGCGAGTAGGCGCGAATCTGCTCATCCTGTCGCGGCGCGCCGGCAATGGTGATATCGTAGTTGATGGCGGCGGGAAAGACAAAACCGTCGTTGTAGTCGGTATGTTCTCCAATCAGATTGACGCGCCCCGGAGCGCGCGCCACAAACGCGGGAGGCGTATCGTAGAGTTCTGTAAATCGCTGCTGAATATCCATCGTAATCTATCGGGCATTCCGGCGCGTGAGCGCGGCGCATGCCCGCCTTCAGTGATACTCTTCGTCGCCCATGAGGGTCTGAAGGTAGTTGATCTGTCCCAGATGATACTGCATATGGTTGGCGGGGACAAGCATCGCCAGCGCGGACGGCATCTTCTCGCCGTCGGGCAAGATGACCATCTCGGTCAGCCGTTCTGCCGGAAGCGCGATCAGCGTGTCGCACAACCGGGTGAGGCTGCGATGCAGATAGGCGCAGGCTTTCGGCAGCGTATCGCACTCGTCTGTGGCGGCATCGCTCTCCGCCTGAGAGCGGAAGGGCAGAGGCGCGTTTGCCAGTACGGAGGCGTAGACCAGATTCGTCACCGCGCAGTGTCCCAGAAGCGACAGGGCGGGGCGGGAGGCAGTGTGCGGCTTCCATGTCAGCCCTTCCAATGGCATCGCCCTCACCGCCTGCGTCAGCGCCTCTCCGGCGCGCAGGGTCATCTCCAGAGCCACCCGCTGGCACAGATGCAGTTGCATGGCCGCTTCTACTCCTTGACCCACGCCAGCGCCGCGCAGGGAGTGCCCTTGCGGTCAATCGGGGCGTCCAGAAAAGAGGTTAAATCCTCCGGCACGGCGGAACGGAGCCATTCACGCTGCTCCAGAGCGCAGAGCATCGCCAGACGGCCGCCCGGCTTCAACACGCGCCCCATCTCCCGCGCCGCCGCGCAGATCATCTCCATCGCCTCCGAATCGTAGGGCGGTTCCGTCGCAATCGCCGCGAATGTCTCATCGGGGAAGGGCAGGGCGCGCGCGTCGGCGAGACAGTGACGCGCTCCCAGTCCGGTCAGTCCAAAGCGCAGCGCCGGGGCGATATCGCCGCTGAAGACCGTCCTTCCGTGCCGGATCGCCTCCCGCGCGATTCCTCCCGCTCCGGCAAAGGGATCCAGGAAGAAGCCGGGCGCGCCTTCGACCAGATTGACCAGCATCCGGGCGTCCTCCACCGGCAGAGCGCGTCGGCTGCCCGGTTCGCTGCTGCCGCGATAGCCGCGCACGGCGCGCACCGCTCCCTGGCTCTCCAGCAGAAATGTGCGTCGGTCAGGTGCCTCTTCGCGAAACGCCGCCGGGTCTTCCCGATAGAGGCTCGCCAGACGATAGGTCTGCTTTTTCCAGCGCACCCGTGAAGCGTCCGCGCCCTCGCCGGCTGCGATGGTCGGAATCGCCCGCTCGACGGCGACGGCATAGCCCAGCAGGGGAAGACGCTTCTGCGCGGCGGGAAGCGCCTCCGGCGGGATCGTGATCCAGAATCGCCCGCCCTGCTCCGAAAGGGGACCGCCGGAGAGAGGCGTCGGACGCAGGTCTCGCAGCAGTCCCATCGCCTCCTGTATGGCGGCTTCGCGCGCCCGGCGTCGGGAAGCGCGCTGCTGGAAGATCAGCAGGCAGCGATCCGCTGGATCGTCGCCAGGAGAATCGTAGGCTCTGTCCGGATCAGGCTTCGTGTTCTCCATCGAACTCGCTCAGGGAGATTCCCAGCGACTCCATCCACCGCTTTGCGCGCTCCATCGCCGCCGGATCGCCGGTAAGCTCCAGTTCCAGAAAACCGCCTTCATGCACATTGATATTGGCGCGGTAGACATTCGGCTTCAAGCCGTAGTCCATCACCAGATGATAGAGCACCGGCTCCTTCACGCGCTCCAACGGAAAGTTCAGCCGCACTCGATGGATCGCTGCGCTCATCGCAAACTCCTTCCCGACCCTCTGCCGTTGGTCGTATTATAGCCACATCCGCGGAGGGGAGTCAATTTGAGGGAGACCCAATACGCCGAATGGAGGATAAAAAGAGCCGGGCGGTGTGCTACAATGCAACAGGTTTGTCCTTCCCTGAGCGTTCATGGGACTGCGGAATGGAGCGCGTATAATGCAGAGAGAGCAGCCTGCGCTGATACAAGCCGGAATGGGAGTGCATATCTCCAGCGCGAGGCTTGCCAATGCGACGGCGCGTCTGGGCGCGATGGGCGTCATCTCTGGCGCCGGGCTGCGCCACATCGTCGTCGAGGATATACGCGCCGGCGATCCGGACGCTCTGCGCCTTGCCCGCGCCTTTCCTTTCCCCCGTTATGTTGAAGAACTCCTTGCCTACGCGCCCGGCGGCTCCCGGCACGACAAGCCTGTGCCGATGGATGTGTCGGACCCTGAGCGCGCGGCGCTTCCCCGGCGTCTGAGCGTGATCGGAGCCTATGTGGAGGTGATGCGGGCAAAAGAGGGACATCGGGGTATGGTCGGCGTCAACGTGATGTGGAAATGCGCCCTGACCGTTCTGCCGACGATCTACGGCGTGATGCTTGCGGGAGCCGATGCGCTTCTGTGCGGGGCGGGCGTCCCGATGGAACTGGCGGATATCGTTGAGCGTCTTCGGAAGGGCGAAGACCTGGAGTATGAGTCGCTGACCGGGACCGGCACGCGGGTCCGTCTGGACATCGCTGAAGATGCTCCCGCCTCTCTCCTGCAGAGTATGCCGCCGCCTGCTCTGATCCCGATCCTCTCCAATTTCCCCTTCTGCAAGCGGCTGGTGGACAACTGGCAGCAGCGTCACGGAGCGCGTCCCTGGGCGTTCGTGCTGGAGAACCATCAGGCAGGCGGTCACAATGCGCCGCCCCGCGATAAATCCACGTTCGGGGCGCAGGATGATCTGGACAGCTACTTCGCGAAGGTGATGTCGCTGGGCGTGCCGGTCTATGTGGCGGGAGCGTTTCCGAATGGCGGTTCGCGGGACGATCTGCTGACGTGGCAGGCGCGCGGCGCATGCGGCATTCAGGTCGGGTCGCGTTTCGCGCTGTGCGCCGAGTCGGGGATGCGTGCAGACCTGCGCGAACAGGTGATTGAGCGCATCGGAGCCGGAACGCTGGAGGTCTCCACCGATCTGCGCCTCTCTCCGACCGGCTACCCGTTCAAGGTCGCCTCTCTCCCCGGCACGCTGAGCGATCCGGAAGTTCGCGTTCAGCGCACGCGGCTGTGCAACCTCGGCTATCTGCTGCAATCCCACTTCGAGACCGGCGAAGACGGCAGCGTGCGGGAGACCTACCTCTGTCCTGCTATGCCCGCCGCGCAGTATGCGCGCCGCGGCGGCGACCCGGCGCAGACCGAAGGACGCATCTGCCTCTGCAACGCGCTCCTCTCCACCGCAGGCTACGGTCCGGCGGACGAACTGCCCCTGATCACGCTGGGCTTGAGCGGCACGCAGGTGGATCGGCTCTGGAGCGCGCGCGAGGTGGTCGAAGATATCCTCACCCCCGACTACGTCGCCCGCCGCGAACGGGAACTGCTTCTGCCCGGATAAAAGCAGATCATCCGCCCCTGACTGTTTTCCGCTCCCCAATAGCCTGTAGCGAACGCTCCGCCTGTTCGCGCACCAGCGGCTCCGGGTCGTTTTGCGCCTGTTCCAGCGCGGCGATGGCTTCCTCGTCCTCGCGGGTAGAGAGCGCGGCGGCAACGTTACGCAGCAATCCTCTGCGCTTTGCCCGCTTGACGGGACTGCCTTTGAACTTCTCCCGAAACTCCTCTTCGGTCATGGACAGCAGGTCGGTCATCCGGCTGGCGGCGGTCACCGCGCGGGGCTGAAACGCCGGTTCGTCGGTGGGCTGAGAACGGCGCACATTGAACGGACAGACCTCCTGGCAGATGTCGCATCCGAAGATGCGACTGCCCAGCGATCCCGCAAACTCCTCCGGGATCGCGCCTTTGAGTTCGATGGTCAGGTAGGAGATGCAGCGGCGGGAATCCACCTCAAACGGTCGGACGATGGCGCCGGTCGGGCAGGCGTCCAGGCAGCGCGTACAGGTTCCGCATCCGCCCTCCGCCGGTTCGTCAGGGGGGAGCGGCAGGTTCAGCAGCAGTTCGCCCAGCAGAAAGTAGGAGCCGCGCCGGGTATTGATCAGCAGGGTGTTCTTGCCGAACCATCCCAGCCCCGCGCGCCGCGCCACCTCGCGCTCCAGAATCGGTCCCGTGTCCACGTAAACCCGCCCCTGCGCCTCCGGCTCCCGCTCCTGAATAGAAGCCAGCAGCCGCCGTAAACGCCCACTCATCACCTCGTGATAGTCCATATTGCGGGCGTAGCGGGCGAAGACGGCGTTGTGCAGATCGGACGCGGGAGAATCGTCTCCGGGGTAGTAGTTCATGCCAACCGCCACGATGCTTTTCGCCTCTGGCATCACCTTTCGCGGATCGAGACGACGCTCAGGATCGCGCGCCAGATAGCCCATCTCGCCATGATAGCCGCGCTCCAGCCAGTCGAGAAACTCCTCCCGAAATACCGACGGTTCCGCGCCGGTAATCCCGCACAGGTCGAACCCCAGTGTACGCGCCTGCGCCTTGATCTCCTCTGCCAGAGCATTTCTATCCGAATTCGTCCCGATATTAGACATAGTTTTTATTGAGAAGTTGCTTTTTCTAGGCTAAAGATTGGATAATTAATGGAGATTGGGGTAAGATAGTCTAAATCTAATGCCGTCTCCCCGTTGCCTATAATACACGTAGATAAACGGTTCGAGTCGGATCGTTCCGGTGCGCATTGCTGTAAGTTATCGAATTCCACCGATAGAACCGTATCGTCGGGAATGTTTCTCTCGCTACGCGCCGTAAAAAAAACCAGGAGCTTCGCTTATGCTACGCAGGTATCGTGCTTTTACTCTGATCGAGTTGCTCGTCGTGATCGCCATTATTGCGATCCTCGCGGCAATCCTTTTCCCCGTGTTTGCGCAGGCGCGTGAAAAGGCGCGTCAGGCTTCCTGTATGTCCAACATCAAACAGCTTGGTCTGGGAGCCGGAATGTATTCGCAGGACTATGATGAGTATATCATGCCGATCGCCACGGTGAGCGGCCTGAAGGTTTTCTACTGGTGGGCCAGTTTCGATAACGTAACGCAGCAGCGAGTCGAATCGGAAGGCTTGCTCTATCCCTATATGAAGAACAGCCAGATTCAGGTCTGCCCCTCGTTCCGCAACACGCTGCGAACGACACTGGGTCTGACCGGCTACGGCTATAACTATGTCTATCTCTGCCCGTTCGTCCAGTCGGGACCGTTCTCCTACGATGTGCGCCCGATATCGTTGGCGGCGGTGCAGTCGCCTGCCGAGACGGTCTTTCTCTCCGATTCCGCGCGTCTGAACTACCGCGTGTCGGGAGGTCCACGTCTGGAGGGCAACACCTTCCTCGATCCGCCTTCGCTTGCCAACCCGGGACTTCACGGGCGGCATAATGAGATGGGGAGCGTGCTGTGGCTGGATGGACATGTGAAGGCGGCGCGTCCCGTCTATCGCGAGGGCGTCTTTGGCCGCGGCTTCAATGCGGAGGACTTCAAGCGCGAGAAGCTGGGAGAACTGGATCGAGACGGCGATTTTAATACCGACGAGTTGTTCGATCTGCAGTAGTTGCCTGTGAGAAAGGGCGACCACAGCCCATTTGCCAGACGCCTGCGCTGCCTCGTTATGCGCGGGCGTCTTTGCTTGTTCGGATGTTTTCTGTCTCCGGGCAGGAATGACGGGCTGCCGGGAAGAATCCTCTCCGCAGAATCTCCAGACACCTTCCGCAAGCAGGGAGCCTCTCATGACGAACTTACAGCGGATGCAGCAGGCGCTGCGTGACGCGCAATCGCCCGCCTTTCTGGTCAGCAATCTCTCCAGCGTCCAGTGGCTGACCGGGTTCACCGGTTCAGCAGGAATCGCCATCGTTACGCCCGATGCCGGCTTGCTGGTCACCGACAGCCGTTACACCCTGCAGGCGGCGGAGCAGTGCGCCGATATGCCGTCGCGCACCTTCTCCAATCCGACGCCGCAGAACGATTTTCTCTTTCAGCAGCTTCAGGCGCTTCAGATTACGCGCATCGGCTTTGATGAGGAGAACGTGACGGTTGCCACGCTGAAACGCTGGACGGAGAAGTTTGAAGGGATCGAGCTGTTCCCGATGCCGGACCCTGTCGCGACGCTGCGGATGGTGAAGTCTCCGGAGGAGGTGCGACGTATCCGCGAAGCCTGCCGCCTGACCGATGCCTGTCTGGAGCACCTCCTCCCGATGGTCCGTCCGGGCGTAACCGAGTACAATCTGCTGATTGAGGTGGAGGTCTTCCTGCGGCGTCAGGGGTCGGAGACGGCATTTCCGGCGATTGTGGTCAGCGGAGAGCGCAGCGCGCGCCCGCATGGCAAGCCGAGCCAGAAACGGCTGGAGGTCGGCGACTTCGTGACTTTCGACATCGGAGCCAGAGTCGAGGGATACTGCAGCGATATTACGCGCACGGTGGTGGTCGGAGAAGCCTCAGAGCGACACCGCGAAATCTACGCGCAGGTTCTCAAGGCGCAGCTGGCGGCGCTGCAGGCGATCAAGCCGGGGGCGAACGGGCGGGACGTGGACGCGCTGGCGCGGCGCATTCTCGACGAGAAGGATCTGGGGCAGTTCTTCGGGCATGGACTGGGACACGGACTCGGCGCGCTGGTGCATGACAGCGGTCGTCTCTCTCCCTCCGGCGATCAGGCGATTGAACCGGGGCAGGTCTGGACGGTGGAGCCGGGAGTCTATCTGGAGGGATTCGGCGGCGTGAGGATCGAGGATGACGCGCTGGTGACGAAGGACGGAATCGAAATCCTGACGCACTTTACCAAAGAACTGCTGGTCATATAGGCGACAGGGTGAACGCTGCGGTCGCCGGAGCCGGTTGCATCCGGCAGGCAAGGGCTGTTTTCATGCGGAATCCGTTGCAACAGTTCACTCGCTTTCATCTCTAAAGATATAGATAAGGAGAGACCTGTGCAGAACGCCCCGGGACCGCCAGACCCCTCCGCCGTATACGGAGGACCGGTCTATACCTATTTTATGCTGGTGAAGATGGGGCGTGTCAAGGGAACCATCTCCGACTTTCGTGACGGTTCGCTCTCCCTGTCGGCGCAGGGCATCGCCCTTCAGGGAAAGGCGGCGCTTCCTGTCGGAACGCGCTCGCTTGTTTTTTAGGACTGCTGATTACCTGTATGGGGGCGATCATCGCCTCCGTTCTACTGGAGTATGTGATTCGGGTAGACAAGCAGCTTCAGTTAAGCTGGGAACTGATCGAAGAGAAGGTGCGCGAAGGAAAGATCGGTCCGCCGACCCCCGCCTGGGTCTATGTTCTGCTGATCGTGATTGTCGTCCTGTTCTTCTTATTTGTCTTTCTGGCTAGTATGTCGTCAAGATAGTCTGGATGGGTGTCATTCTGAACGCAACCCGGTTGTCATTCTGAGCGAAGCGAAGAATCTTAAGATGTCTCGCTGTGCTCGACAGGACAGCCCGGCGATGTAACCCTTCTACCTTGAGTGAGAACTCGTCGTGCCTAACTGGTCTCCGAGGGATTTTCTGGTTCTGACCGGATGAATATTATTCAGATCATCTCCAGCACCCGGACATCCGGGGCGGAAAAACATCTGGTGGTGCTGTCCGAATGGCTGCAGCGTCGCGGGCATAATATTCTGGCGATCTGTCCGCCGGGAGGCTGGCTGCCGGGGCAGTTGCAGCAGGCGGGCGTGCCGTATGCCGAGATTACCATGCACGGCGTTCGCGCCCCGCGCGCGATCCTGCAGCTTCGCCGTGCCGCCCGTCGGCATGAGGCGGATCTGATCCACACCCACCTGACCCGCGCCACCTATATGGGCTACTTTGCCGGAATGCTGACGCGCGTGCCGGTCATCTCCACCGTCCATGTGATGACTCGCGACTTCGCCTATCGCTACCTTCCCAGCCGCAATCACTGGTTTGTGGCGGTATCCGACTATCTTCGCGAGAAGCTGATCTCGCGCGGCGTGCCGGAGAGCCGGGTGCAGACCGTCTATAATGGAACCGATTTTTCGGCGGATTTCGTCCATGCCTCCTCTCCGTTGAGCGTTCGGGCAGAGTTGGGGCTGCCTGCCGATGCCGAACTGATCGGGCTGTTCGGGCGCGTAGACCCGTTTAAGGGACATCCGATTCTGGTGCAGGCGGCGAAGACCATCGTCGCCGCCTGCCCGCGCGCCTATTTCGTCTTTGTCGGACCGGCGGAGCCGGGCGTGCAGCAGGCGCTCTGGGAGATGGCTTCGCGGGAGGGCGTGGACGACCGGCTGCGCTTTACCGGCGTCCGCAACGATATTCCCCGCCTGATGGACTCCATTGATGTGGTCACCCTGCCTTCGCTGACCGAAGCCTGCTCCATGGCGATTATCGAAGCGATGGCGATGGGCAAGCCGGTGATCGCGACCCGCGCCGGCGGAAATCTGGAGCTTATCAACGATCAGCAGACGGGCATCCTCGCAGAGCGAACTCCCGAGGCTTTCGCGGAGGCGACCGTCGCTCTGCTTCGCGACCCGGAGCGGCGGGCGCAGATGGGAAACGCGGGGCAGGAGCGCGCGCACTCTCTCTTTTCGGCGCAGGCGATGGCGCAAAACATGGAGCGGCTCTATCAGCGAATCGTTGGGAACCGGTCGTGATAACCTCCGCCGCTCTCGCTCGCGAGACACAACAAAACCATTGGGGAGGCGCGCGGAGGCTGCTCGGTCTGCTGCTTGTCTTCACGCTGGCGCGTCTTCTTCTCTCTCTGCGTTTTCCTCTTGCCCCGGATGAGACCTACTACTGGGTCTGGAGCCGTCATCTGGACTGGGGCTACTACGACCAGGGACCGATGATCGCCTGGTGGATTCGCGCCGGATGCCTGCTGTTTGGCGAGACGCCGCTCGGAGTACGAATCGGGATCGTTCTGGCGGCGGGACTGACACAGGGATTTCTCTGCCTGCTGGCGCGCGACCTGCTCGGCGACCGCGCCGCGCTCTGGACGCTTCTCTTCAGCGGATTGACCCCGCTGGCGTTTGTCGGAGGGGTTATCGCCACCTATGACCCGCTTCTGGCGCTCTTCTGGGCGGCAGCCGCCTTCTTCTGCGCGCGCGCGCTCTTCTTCGGATCAACATCTGCCTGGATCGGAGCGGGAATAGCCTTCGGCGCAGGACTGCTCAGCAAGCATCCGATGATTCTGTTTGCGCCCTGCCTGTTGCTGTTTCTGATCGGCAGTCCCTCTCGCCGAATCTGGCTGCGCCGTCCCGCTCCCTATCTGGCGGGACTTCTGGGACTGGCTCTGTTTGCGCCGAATCTCTGGTGGCAGTCGCGGCACGACTGGCTGACCTTCGGGCATCTGCTGAACCTGACCGGAAAAGGAACCGATCACGGCTTTCTGCGCCGCCTGGGAGATTTTCTCGGCTCGCAGGCGGGGCTGCTCACGCCGCTGCTCTTCTTAGGACTGATCGCGGCGATGATCTGGGCAGGGCGCTGTTCTCTTCGAGGACGAGAGCGTTCGGAATGCGCGCCGGACAGAACCGAAGTTCTCCGGTATCTTCTCTGTATGAGCGCGCCGGTTCTGGCTTTCTTTACCCTGATGACGCTGAAATCGAAGGTGCAGGCGAACTGGGCGGCGTTCGGGTGGCTGACCGCCTGTGTGGTCTATGCCGCCTATCTCTGTCCTGCCGCTTCGACAGAAGCATTCTCTCAAAACGGGGCGATACGTCGAAGGGAGTGGTTTGCGCGCGCCTCCGTCGGGATTGCGGCTCTGTTATCCCTGCTGCTTGTGTTGCCGGAAGCGCGTCCGGCGCTGGGAATTCATCTCTCTCCCCGACTGGATCAGGCGAATAAGCTCTATGGAGGCGCGGAACTGGGGGCGGCGGCGGATCGGGAGCGCGCCGCGATGGAGCGGGAGACGGGAGAGTATGTGGCGGTCGGAGCGGCGACCTACGACAACGCCAGCCGCCTCTCGTTCTATATGCGCGGTCAGCCCCAGGCCATCAACTTCTTTCTGGGAACGCGCCCCAACAGCTATCTGCTCTGGAACGACCGAGCGGGACTGCGTCCCGGCGGTCATGCGCTGGTGGTGGACGACTACCCGCCGGATAACCCGAATCTGCCTGCTTTTCACGTGGTCTTTGAGCGCGTTGTCCCGGCGGCGGAGCCGGTCATCGTCTATCGTCGCCCGGTCTACCGG
Organism: uncultured Chthonomonadaceae bacterium; assembly: GCA_964429855.1. GTDB lineage: Bacteria > Armatimonadota > Chthonomonadetes > Chthonomonadales > CAJBBX01 > CALLMM01. The sequence continues at coordinate 9,227 of CAYSDM010000073.1, read as the reverse complement.
GAGGCGATTCATACCTACTACCTCTATCGCTGTTACGGCTATCGTCCGAATCCGGCGGTGGAGCGACATAACCGACAGGGCGGCGATTGAGCCGAACTCTGTGCCAGGATGAGCGGATGAAGATTCCGATATTGATGTATCACAAGGTGGGCGCGCCGGTTCAGGGCAAGTCGGACACCTTTCTGAACGTCTCTGCGCGCAGCTTTGAGCGGCAGATGCGGATGCTGCAGCGTCTTGGCTATCAGGGGATCACCTTTGCGGAGGCGGCAGCGGGGCTGCGCGGCGATCTGAAGATGCCGCGTCGTCCGGTCTGCGTCACCTTCGACGATGGACATGACAACGTGCGCGAACATGCCGCGCCGATACTGGATCGGATGGGATGGCCCGCCACCATCTTTCTGCCGACCGGCTATGTGGGACGGGCGAATGAGTGGGATCGGCAGTACGGCTATCCGATTCTGCCGATCATGGACTGGGAATCGCTGCGCGGCTTGCAGGAGGCTGGCTGGGAGATCGCCGGGCATACCCGCTCGCATCCAAAACTGGGCGAGATGGGAGATGAGGAGGCGGAGCGGGAGATGCGCGACGGGGCACAGGACATCGCGGAGAATCTGGGGAGCGCGCCGCAGACCTTCTGCTATCCCTTCGGCAGCCATAACGACCGCACTTGCGCGCTGGCGCGCAAGTGCGGCTTTCGCGCCGCCTGCACCACGCGCAGCGGGCTGGCCGATCCTTCCGCCGATCCTTTCCGTCTGCCCCGCGTCAAGATCGCCTACCGGGATGATGTCTGGGGACTGCTCTATCGCCTGTGGATACGCCCCCGGTTATAGGCATCTCTACGGCAGAGGCAGCCCCAGGCGATGATACTGCTCCGGGGGAGCCTCGCAGGACTGCAGATGCGCGATCAGCCGCTCCACACAGCGCGCCTCGCGTTGCGGGTCGCGAATCGGAGACTCCTGATGCGGGTCGGACGCAAGATCGAAAAGCTCGTGCCGTCCGATAAAGCTCTCTTCTCCGGGAAGCGATTGAGGGGCGCGTCCTGCCACCGGAATTTTGTAGAGCGGCATATTGTAGGTATGCCCGAAGTAGCGCCCCATCTCCATTCGCTCATGCACTTCGCGGGGATACCAGTGGTTCAGTCCGCCGACCGGCATGGCGGTATAGGCGTGCAGAGGACCGCCATCCTCCTGAACCGGGTTGCGGAAGTAGACGAATCGCCCGTCAGTATAGTTGGTCGCCATACCGAAGTAGCCGAAAATCCCGTCTTCGCGCGTCGGCTCTCCCTTTAGAGCGAGGCGCAGAGAAGATCCGTGCAGGTGCGGAGGGAACGGGCAGTCGAAGTAGTCCAGGAAGGTCGGCATCAGGTCTATGGTCTGCGACATCGCCGCGCAGCGGGTTCCGGCATGTTCGGCTCCCGGCAGCTTCATCACCAGCGGAATGCGGGCGATCTCGTTGTAGACCGGCATATGGTTCTTCATCCAGTAGTGGTGTTCCGCGAGCATCGTTCCGTGGTCGGTCGTAAAGACAATCAGTGTCTCCTCCCAGATGCCTTTTTCTTCCAGCCTGTCGAAAATCTTACCGACCCAGTGATCGGTCATGGTGAGCAGTCCCGCGTAACACTTTCGGATATGCTCAATCGCCTCGGGCGAATCGCGAACTATCTCATAGTTAGGCCAGTCGTAGAGCGGTCCGTCCCAGGTATCGTTATACATCTCCCGGTAGCGATCCGTGCAGTAGAACGGCTCATGCGGGTCGAATAGCTCCACCTGCAAAAACCAGTTGTCCGCCTTTGCGTTCACCTCCAGCCACTCGACCGCAGCCATTGCCGTGCGCGGTCCCGAAAACTCCTCCTCTTTCTGCTGTTTCAGGCGGTTGTTCCAGTTCTGCCGGGACAGCTGCCCCAGATGTTGCGGCAGCGCCGCCTGATCCACCACAGACGCCCATGGATCGTGCTCCTGCCCCCGGTAAAACTCCCAGGTATCGAAACAGGTGTGGTAGTTCTCCCCGCCGAGTTCGAAGTAGTGATCGTGGTCGGTCAGAAGGTGGGAGAAGATACCCCGTTTGCCAAGTTCACGGGGCAGTGTGTCGTCGTAGGGTTCAATGGGACCCCAGCCGCGATAAAGGAAGTTATAGCGACCCGTCATAAATTCGCGGCGAGCGGGCATACAGGGCAGGGAGCCGACCCAGTGGTTGTCGAAGACGACCCCGTCACGCGCAATCCGGGAGATGGCAGGCGTCTGTACCCACTTGTTGCCGTAGACCTCCAGATAGTCTCGCCGAACCGTGTCGAGAATGATAAATAGACACCTCATGCCGCTTGTCTCCTGTTGCCGAATAGTGTATGTCGGTTCGCTGCGGAGGTCGGCGACCCCTGCATCTTTTTGATGTTCGATGCCTATGTCGCGGCGTAGCTTCCGGCGCGGCGGCGATTGATCTGATAGACGTAGGCGAGCACCTCCGCGACGGCGGCGTAGTGTTCGGAAGGAACCTCGCGCCCGACCTGCACAGCGCGATAGAGCGCGCGCGCCAGCGGCGCATTCTCCACAATCGGAATTCGGTTTTCTTCGGCGATATCGCGAATCTTCTTCGCCACCAGATCGGCTCCCTTCGCCACCACCTGCGGAGCCATCATCGCGCCGGGTTCATACCGCAGGGCGACGGCGTAGTGAGTCGGGTTGACGAGCACGACGTCGGCTTTGGGAACCTCGCTCATCATGCGCCCGCGCGCCGCCTGTCGCTGCCTTGCCCGAATACGCGCCCGAACGTTCGGATCGGCGTTCTGCTCCTCCAACTCATCCCGCACCTCCTGTTTGGTCATGCGGATGGACTTCTCGAATGCCCAGCGCTGGTAGCCGTAGTCCGCCGCCGCCAGCACCAGCAGGAAGAGCGCGATCCGGGTCGCAAGATGGTAGAGCAGATCGCCGATGACCGAGATACTGGTCAGGGTATCCTGCCGGCTGGTCGCCAGCAGAACCGGGTAGCCGTTGGCGATGGTTCGATAGGCGATATAGCCGATGATCGTCAGCTTGCCGATGGCTTTCAGCGCCTCCACCACGCTGCGCCCGGAGAAGAGACGCTGCAGCCCTGTCAGCGGATTCAGCAGCGTGAAATTGGGCTTGAGGGGGTAGAGAGAGACGGCAGCCCCGGTCTGGATGAGATTGACCGCCAGTCCGGTCAGAAGCGCGGTCAGCAGTAACGGTCCGATCACGGCTGCCAGCAGCATTCCGAACCGCGTGAAGAGAATCAGGGGCGTGTGGGGAGACATGGTCGCGAGGTGGAGATCGCCGAGGGCGTTTCGCATATAGCCCTGAAGCAGTCCCAGCGACTGGCTCCCGAAAGAGTGCAGGCAGACGATCACCCCCAGAAAGACGACGATGGAGGTCAGTTCCATACTGCGCGCCACCTGTCCGCGCCGCCGCACCTCCTGCCGCTTTTTAGAGGTTGCGGCTTCGGTTCTATCTTCGCCTGCCATATCTGTCTATCCCGGCTTCCGGCGTCTTCTGAAACCGATTTCTCGGTATTAACGGGCGGCGCGCAGAAACGCCTGCGCGTGGTCGCCGAAGACGGGAAGCATCTGCCCGAAGAAGATCGCCAGCGCGGGCAGCGCCATCGCCAGCGTCACCAGCCCGACGATAATCTTTACCGGAATTCCCACCAGAAAGACGTTCATCTGCGGAACCATGCGCCCCATGATCCCGAACGCCACATCTATCACCAGCGTCACCGCCACAACCGGAATCGCCAGCCGGAATGCCAGCAGAAACATCTCGCTGATCGCCTGAATGAAGACCGTCTCCACGCTGCCTGAAAAGCTCGCGGCTCCCGGAGGGATGGTGGCGTAGCTGCGCGCCAGCGTGCCGATCAAAAACAGGTGTCCGCCCATCGCCAGAAACAGCACCATGCCCAGTTGATAGAGATACTGCCCCAGCAGAGAGTTATGGTGTTCGCTGTAGGGGTTCAGGATGTTGATGATGCCGAAGCCGGTCTGCGAATCGATCAGGTGACCGCCGATCTGGAGCGCGACAAAGAAGAGCTGCACGATCATGCCCAGACAGATGCCGATGACCACCTCGCCCGCCAGCCGGAGAATCAGCCCGAAGAGATCCGCCGGAGGCGCGCCGACCTGTCCGGCAACCTGCGGAACCAGCGCGATCGAGAGAACGGCTGCCAGCCCGATCTTCACCTGCGACGGAATCAGGCGGCTGCCGAAGATCGGCGCGCTTAGAAACAACGCGCTGACCCTGGCAAGCACAATCAGAAACGTCCAGAACTCCTGAAGATTGACGGTCATCGGAATCGGTTGCGGCAAAGGACGCTGCCGCGACGCCCGTCACGGCGATATCGCGGGCAGGCGATTGAACATCGAGATAAAGAAGTTGAGCAGGACGGAGAGCATCCAGGAGCCGAAAACGACCAGCGCGAGAATCACCGCCAGCAGTTTCGGCACAAAGGTCAGCGTGAACTCCTGAATCTGCGTGACCGCCTGGAAGACGCTGACAATGGTTCCTGCAAGCAGTCCTGCGAGCAGAATCGGCAGCGCAAGCTGAAGCGTGACAAACAGAAACTGTCTGCCTATATCGAGAACTTCGCGTTCGCTCATCCGTCAGTGAAATCCTTTTGCCAGTGACCCCAGCAGCAATACCCAGCCATCCGCCAGCACGAACAGCAGAATCTTTGCCGGGAGCGAGACCACCGTCGGCGGAAGCATCATCATGCCCATGCTCATCAGCGTCGAGGCGACGACGATATCTATGATGAGGAAAGGCAGGTAGATGTAGAAGCCCATGATAAAGCCGGTCTTCAGTTCGCTGGTGATAAAGGCGGGAACCAGCACCGTGAACGGCACCTCGTCAATATTGGCGGGCGGCTTCTCCAGCCGGGCGATGCCGATGAAGAATTGAAGGTCTTTTTTGTAGGTCTGACGCACCATGAAGGAGCGCAGCGGCTTGATAGAGCGGTCTATCGCCTCCTGGAAGGTGATCTTGTTGTTGAAGTAGGGCTGAAGCGCGTCGTTGTTGATCTGGGTGAAGGTGGGGCGCATGACGAAAAAGGTCAGAAACAGCGCCAGCCCGATCATCACCTGATTGGGCGGAACCTGCGGGATGCCCAGCGCGCTGCGCATGATCGAGAGCACGATGATGATGCGCGTAAAGGCGGTCGTCATGATCAGGATTGAGGGCGCCAGCGTCAGAATGGTCAGCAGGAAGAGCACCTGTAGAGAAGCGGATATCTCCTGCGGGCTGCTGGCGCGGTTGACCCCGACGGAAATCTGCGGGACGACCATCTCCGGGGAGGGCGCGGGCGTGTTGACCGCCTGCGCGCCCAGACCGGTCATCAGTCCGCTGAGCATCCCCAGACCGAGCAGGATCAGCAAGGCGCGATTTCCGGTCAGCGCATGGATCAAGCGCGTGGAGAATGGGAAGGCGCGATCCAAGCCGGAGCAACCAGCGCCATTTTCGCTCTGAGGCGGCGGAAAGCGTTCAAACAGTCGTTTCATGCCTGTCGGTCTTTGTTGGGATTACGAACACGCTCCGCGCTGCGCTCGATGACGGCGCGCGTGTTTCGCAGCGAATCGTCCAGCGAGCCAACCACGAAGGGGATCGTCGGCTCCGCGTCCGTCTCCTCCAATTCCTGCGACGCCTCCGCCAGCAGCGTCCGAAACTCCTCTTCCGTCGTGGATCGGTCGGACCTGAGTTCCGTCAGCAGATTGACGGCGCTTGCGGTCGTTCCGACCAGCAGAATCCTGCCCCTCACTTCTACCAGATGCAGTCCCGCTCCCCCGACCGGAACCGATTCGATGAGTCGGATGCTGCTGCCGCCGACCTGCCGCGCATGGAACAGGTTGAAACCGCCGAGAATCCCCTGCTTGACGGGGGATCGCTGCCCGGTCGGATGGTAGATCGCTTTCAAGCCGCGAATGGAGAGCACGATCAGCAGCGCGACCGGAATGAGATAGATCAGCAGCCGCAGACCGCTGCCGAGTGTGGAGGAGGGGCTGTCCTGCGGGCGATCCGTCGGATCGGGGCGCGTGCCGACAAAAAAGCTGTCGGGCAGTTCGGGCGTGGAGGCGGTTCCCCGAGCCGGAGCGGATGGAGCCGAAGTCACGGTCTTCGCGGGCGATGGAGAGACGGCGGGAGGAGCGGCGGGCGTCTTGCCTGCATTCTGCGCGGGCTTGCTCTCCGGGGTTTTCATCTCCTGCACAAAGGCTGCCAGCAGCCACCCGACGCGCCCGTCCTGCATCTGAATCTGAGTCCACTCGCCGCGCCTGCCGACCACTGCCACCGGCGTCTCGGCGTCCAGCAGAGTCAGGCGATCTGACTGCGCGTTGGGGCCGCTGCGAATATTGACCCGATTACCCGTGATCTTCGCTGGAATATTCAGCCGGGCGGGAGCGGTCGCCGGATTCCGGGGGGCGGCAGGCGGTGCGGTCTGAGCGCAGACGATCCCTGCCAGAACTACCAGGACAGGCGCGTAAAAAAAGAGTCCGCGTTTCAAGAGGTTCCTCCTGCGGTTAGAGGCGTTTGCCAAGACTGGCGACCCGATCCGCCGGGCTGACGATCTCGGTGATTCGGATGCCGAAGTTATCATCAATCACCACGACCTCTCCTTTGGCGACAAGGCGTCCGTTGACCAGAAGGTCTACCGGCTCTCCCGCCACCCGTTCCAACTCCACGATGGAGCCGGACGATAGCTCCAGCACATCGCGAATCAGCATTCTCACCCGTCCAAGCTCCACCGTCGCTTCCAACGGGATATCCAGCAGAAGGTCCATGCCGCGCGGCAGCATATCGGTTGGGGCGGATCCCATATCAAACGACGGAAACGGCGCAGCGGCGGGAGTCGTCGGCGCCATTCCGCCGTTCGTTCCGGCGAAGAGGGATTCCGATGCGTCTTCGGCTGTGGACGGAGCGGCGGAAGGCATGAGCGCGCGGGCAAAATCCGGGGTGATGTAGAGACGCATCTGTCCGTCCATGACGCCTGCGATCTGGTAGGTGAAGTCAATCCGCATCGCCAGACCGGCAAGCGCAAAGGAGGGCGGAAGTATCAGCGGCTCCAGCGCCGTCGCTTCCGGGCCGGTTTGCAGGGGCTGTCCGAGCATATTGCCGATGGCGTTTCCGAATCCCTGAACCATGCCACTCATAGCGTTTGCCAGAGCGTTCATCTGGTCATCGAGCAGGGGAGTCGGGACGGGAACGCCTGCGCCGCCCAGTATCAGGTCTACCAGCACCGGCGCGTCCGTGCTGTCGAACGCGAGAACGCTCTCCTCTGCGCAGAGCGCGGGAAAGGTGAAGGTGGTCTGCAGCATCGGTTCATTGTCTGCCAGCAGTTCATCTATGGTGCGCTGCGTGATGACCGGCTCTTCCAGAGCGACCGCCTGATTGAGGTTTTCGGAGATTGCCAGCGAAAAGGAGTCCCGCAGTGAATTGAGCGTGGCTGCAAAGGCTGTGAGTTGTTCAGCATTCAGTTCGGGCATAGTCTTGATCTCCCGATTTCGGGTATACGGGCAGGTGATGGGTGGCGAGTCTTCGCCGTGGGTGATAGGACGTTTCGTTATACGGGCGGTCTGGGAATCTCTTCCGTGACCACATGGTTGATGTGGATCGCCAGCTTACGACCGGAGACGCCCGGTTTGCCGCGAAACTTCACGGAATCGCCCATCATAAGGTCCACTTCGTCGGTGTGCTGACGATTAAGCATGATCGTATCGCCGACATGCAGATTTATCAGGTCCTGCACACAGATATTGGCGCTTCCCAGCCGACAGACGCAGGTGACATAGGTATTGGCGATCTGCCGTACCAGCTTGGGGGTCTCTTTCCCCCGGTTTCCGGCGTTGTTGGCGGTGGAGAACCAGCGCTGCGCGGAGAGCTTGGAAGCGATCGGCTTGAGAAGCAGATAGGGGATGCAGAGGCTCATCGCGCCCCGCAGGTCGCCGACCTTCACTTCGAATAGAATAGAGACGACAATATCGTTGGGCGGAACGATCTGAATGAACTGCGCCTGAGTCTCAATCCGCTCGCGGCGCGGCGTGAAATGGGCGATGCCTTCCCATGCGGCTTTCAGGTCTTTGAGGGCGCGGGTGATGATACTCTCGGTCAGCGCCTGTTCGATCTCGGTCAGCATGGTGTTGTTTTTCACCATATTGCCCGGACCTCCGAGCAGGCGGTCAATCATTGCCAGCACCACGCTGAACTCCATCTCCAGCAGCGCTTGCCCGCTGAGCGGCGTCATGCTGAATACCGTGACGATGGAGGCGGTCAACGAGCGCATGTATTCGTCATACGGTATCTGCTCAACGGAGATCAGGTCTACATGGGTGGAGACGCGCAGGTAGGTGGAGAGCGTCGAGGCGAAGACCCGCGCAAAGGTCTCATGCAGCATCTGGAAGGTGCGCAGTTGGTCCTTGGCGAACTTGTCCGGTCGGCGGAAATCGTAGGGTTCGTAGGAGATAGTGCGTTTGTCGGAGCGGTGTGAGCCGGTGCGAAGATCGGCAGCGGGCGCAGAGGCTGGCGCAGGACTGGCAGGCGCCGGTCCGCCCACATCTACTTCCCCCGTCCCTCCGTCATTGCTCAGCGTTGCCAGCAGCGCTTCAATCTCAGCCTGCGACAGGATATCAACCACGAGTTCCGCCTCCCCCGGTAGAAGTACCGGAAAAGAAAAACCTTCATTCCCCTGATATTATCGGGCAGGCGCATGGAACTCTGTAGGGGAAGAGTCAAAAAAACGCTGCCCGCCGATTCAGAGATCGGCGGGCAGCGTTCACGGCGAATAACGGCGATCCTGTTATGGAAGCGTCACGGAGACGACGCGCTTTTCGTTGGTCGGAGCCCATGCGGATAGTTCCAGGTGAACGATCTGACCGCGTGACGACTGTTTCAGTTCGAACTGAATCTCGGTCTGCTGTCCCCTCTGCAGGCGGGCGGTCGGCGATCCGCTGATGAACTGACGCGATGCCTCGCCAGGAACGACCTCCACCGACATCTGCTGAGGCGCATCGGTGGTGAGAGGCACCACCAGCATCTTTCGCCCCTCATGGATTTCGATGCGCGGCTCTCCGGCCGTGACGCCCCATGTCTTCGGCGCTTCGCTGCTGATTTTCGGCTCGCCGTAGAAGAGCGACCATGGGAAGACCATGCGCGCCGCCGTGTAGCGTCCGGGTATGACGACGCCCGTAAGCACCATCAGGACAACAACAGCGGTCGCCCATCCCAGCGCACGCGGCGTGA
>CAYSDM010000072.1:14862-22582 GCA_964429855.1 uncultured Chthonomonadaceae bacterium | reverse complement strand
TGTCATCGTAGTCAACTCCTTGCCGACTAAATAGGATAGGGCGAAGCCGCCCAACCTGTAGAGACAACACCGACGACTGCTTGAATAACCACAACAGGAACCACTGAAAGACTGGCATTAGCACTTGATCGAGCATGATACCGCTCTGAACGTTGGACTATTCAGCGCCCTTCGGCTGTTGCCGAATAGAGCCGTCTGGCCATGAGACGATACAAACACGATTCCCTGCGCGGTCGGCAAGCGTCCAGTATTCTGGCGCATGGGAGTCGTCGACAATACGTCCGCCTGCAGTGAGCGCTGCTTGTAGTCGTGCCAGGGCTTGCTCGTGCGCAACCGATACATCAATATGCATCGCATGCCGAATCGGCTTATTTGCGTCAATCTCTTGCATCCAAACTGTTGATCCGTGCCCGAGAGGGTCAACCGCATTATCATCAGCCATTGGCAAGTAGCCTAACACCGCACGCCAAAAATTAACGTCTATCTCATCCTGCTTCGCTGCAATTGCAACCTGTACCTCTTGAACAGCCGAACGATCTGCGAGTGCGCCGTATTCCCTTGCAACATCCGAAATAGCCCTTGCAAGTTCAATGTGTTGTGGCTCCAGTTGCCAAAGATCACGCGTCAAACGAACGGTAAGAAAATCATCACCTATCGTCAACAAGATGCCCGTACCCTCAAGACCCGGGATTTTCGCAATTGCTTCGGCTAAGCGTATTGCTCTGTCCAGCGATCCAACACGAAAGACAGATGTTGCACCACCGTGCAGTACAACCCAATCATCAATACCTTCAGCAGAAAGAAACTCCCGCCAACCTTGTTCGCTCATGTTTATCGCTTTCTATCTCGTCAGCCGCCCAACCAGTGATTATACCGAGCTTTCGGTATAGGATGACAGAGCGCCGAATATTGCCGAAAACCGGCATATCTCCGTTTGGGACACGCCGAGAGGATTTGCGCGCCCCGTGCCCGAATTATTAAGAGGATTGCGCCAGGTGTCAATCAATCGCTTGCGCTACTCTGCCATCATGGGCGCAGATGAAATCCGGTGTTTCTCTAAAGATCGAGCGGCTGCCTACAACCAGGACGCTGCTTTCAAGACGCTGCAGAATTATCAATAAAACCAGAAACCGCCGCCTGCATTGCTGCAGGCGGCGGTCTGAACATGGTGGAGGTGCGGGGACTCGAACCCCGGTCCTCGAGGACACACCCCGGGCATCTACGAGCGTAGTCTATGCTTTCGGTTCATCCGGCAGTCTCCCATAGACAGGATACTATCGGACTATTACGCTGGGATGTCCCCGGCAGGGCGGCGGACGCGCCCGGTCAGGTCAGTTGGCATAGGTGACGCCCGCGGTCGTCTCGGCCAACAGGAGACGGGCGGACGCGCTGCCTAATTAGGCAGCGAGCGCGTACTGATTAGTGTTCGCGTTTATGGTTTTGCCGCTTTTTACGAGGCCAGCGGCGCCTCGGCTCGCCACCAGAGATGTCATCGCCCGAGTCGACTCCAATCACCCCCGTGACAACTCTATTATAGGATAGAGTTGCCTTTCTGTCAAGGGGAAGAGGCCTGAGCGCGTTGACATCTGTTTGCATATTCAGTCAAAAGCTCCTGAGCGGGAGGGTATGTGATGAATCAGAGTCGCCGCCCGAACCTTCTGTTTGTCTTCGCGGATCAGATGCGTGGACAGGATATGGCGTGCGCCGGAAATCGCGAGGTTCGCACGCCGACGCTGGATCTTCTGGCATCCCAAGGCGCGCGGCTGACGCGCTGTTTCGCGACCTCGCCGGTCTGCTGTCCCAACCGCGCCGTCCTGCTGACCGGAACCTATCCAACCGTCAATCGGGTTCCCGGCAACGACCTGCCGATTCGCGCCGATCTGCCTTCCCTCGGCACGCTCGCCCGCGCCAACGGCTACCGCACCGGCTACATCGGCAAGTGGCATCTGGACGGAATGCCCCGCGACCGTTTCACGCCTCCCGGTCCGCGCCGTCTGGGTTTTGACTACTGGGCTGCCTACAACTGCGCGCACGACTACTTCCGCCCACGATGGTTTGAGGACACGCCCGATCTTCATACTGCCGAAGGCTATGAGCCGCAGGTCCAGACAGACCTGGCGGTCGCGTTCCTGCGGGAGCAGGCGAAACGACCGGAGCCGTTCTGTCTGGTTCTCTCCTGGGGACCGCCGCACGATCCGTATGATCAGGTTCCGGATTCCTATCGCGCCCTTTATGATCCGGCTTCCCTTTCGCTTCGCCCGAATATGCAGCCGGACGCCCTCAACCCGCTGGCAAAGAATCTGGAGTGTCGGCGCACACTGGCGGACTACTACGCCGCGATCACCGCGCTGGATGCGCAGATGGCGCGGCTGCTGGAGACTCTCGATACACTGGCATTAACGCAAAACACCGTCGTCATTTTCACCTCCGATCACGGCGATATGCTCTGGTCTCATGGCTGGATGAAAAAGCAGTCTCCTTACGAGGAGTCCGTGAAAGTCCCCTTCCTGATCCAACTGCCCGGAGTCGTCCCGGCGGGAAGCGAGAATCCTGTCCTGATGGGAACGGTGGATATCCTGCCCACGCTCGCCGGACTGCTAAACTGGAGAGATATTCCGGCGCTGGCGGGACGCGATCTCTCTGCTGCGCTGCGCGGCGACCCGAGCGCGCCGCAGCCGGAGTCGGTTTTTCTGGCGCACTATCTGGCGGGAGACGAGGCGGCAATGCAGGGAATGCCGGAGTGGCGCGGCGTGCGGACACAACGATACACCTATGTCGAGCAGCCCGGCAGATCGCCCTGGCTGCTCTTCGACAATCACGAAGACCCCTATCAGATGCGAAATCTCTGCGGGCATCAGGAAGCCCTGTCGCTCCAGCAGACCCTCATGGACCGACTGACCGACTGGCTGACTTATCTGCAAGATCCCTTCCTGCCCGGAGCCGAGATGCTGGCGCATCTGGGACTGACGGAAGCGTGGGAGGAGCGCGAACGACAGATGCGGGAAGCTGTTCAGACAGCGCAAAGGAGAACAACATGAGACTGGCAGCTTTTCCCAAATGTTTTATGGACGAACTCTGCGTGCATCGGACGATGACCGTGTTCGACTGGATTGCACTGGCGGAACGCGAGTTGAAGCCGCTGGGCGTCACGGGGCTGGAGTTCTATCCTGGCTTTCTGGCAAGCTTCGAGCCGGACTATCTGGCGCGGGTGAAGGCGGCGCTGGAAACAGCAGGCTTTTCCATGCCGATGTACTGCGCCTCTCCCGACTTCACGCATCCCGATCCGGCGAAGCGCGCGGCGGAGATCGAAATGTGTCGCAGGAATATAGAGGTGTCTGCACTCTTTGGCGCGAAGACCTGCCGGGTTCTCTCCGGACAGCGTCGTCCGGAGGTATCGGAGGCGCAGGGGATTCAATGGGTGGTCGAATGTATAGAAACGCTGCTGCCGTATGCCGGGGAGCGCGGGATCATTCTCGCGATGGAAAATCACTTCAAAGATAACTACTGGACCTATCCCGAATTCGCGCAGAAGATGCGGCTCTTCTGCGCCCTGGTGGAACGGATCGAGAGTCCCTGGTTTGGCGTGAACTACGATCCCTCCAATACGCTTCTCGCAAACGAAGATCCGCTGAAGCTGCTGGAGCGGGTCAAGCGGCGCGTGGTCAGCATGCACGCATCCGACCGCAGACCGCGCCCCGGCGCCGTTATCGGTCCGGAGGGCATCACGGACTACGCGCAGCTTATACACGGCGAGATTGGAACCGGCATGAACGACTATCACGCCATCTTTCGTATCCTGCGCGGTGTCGGTTTCGACGGATGGGTTTCGATCGAGGACGGGGTGAACGGAATGGAGGAGTTGAAACGCTCCGCGCAGTTCCTTGTCTCCCGAATGTCAGCCGCAGAGAACCGGGGCTGACTCCAGTGCCGCCACGTGCGTTGCGCATCGATGAGTTCTATGGATCGGCTGCCCAGATGCTCCTGATGGTCTCTTCCTGACCGTATCCGAAGGGAGAGGCGTCGCTGCGCGTGTTGGCGTAGTACCACCACTCGTTTCCGATGGGATCGGCGAGGCAGCGGCTTCCCGGCATCTGCAGGAAACCGTTGCGGTCGGTATCGCGCACCCACTTCCAGGCGTAGCGCAGCCACGCATTGCGATAGTCTTCCGGCTGACGCGCAAACCAGCTTATCTCGTCGTAGCCCCATGTCCAGTAGGGCATGCCCGGCTGCCCGCCCTTGCCGCAGGAGCCCCAGTTGTCCAACTCCACCAGATAGGGCAGGCTGTCGCACCGCCAGCCGCTCGGCGTGATCCCGCCCCGGCTGCGCCCGAAGAGCGTATCCAGATAGCCCTTCTCCAGAACGCCTTTCTGCGGCTGACCAGCAACCTCTTTGATGCGCAGCGGGAAGGAGTGGAAGTCGAACAGCAGTCGTCCGTTGTAGATGGGACCGCCGTCCGGGGTATGGGCGTCGCACAGAACCATCTTACGGCGCGCATTCTGTGCGGCGTATTTGCGCACGCGCGCCAGCATATCCCGCCAGCCTGCCCAGTCCTTATCGTTTGCGCCTATCAGGGAGACCTGCCCGAAGTGTATCGCCTCGATCCCGACATCTATATAGGAAGTCGCCAGAAAGTAGAACCACATCCGCGTCTCCTGCTTGCTCATATCGGGAACGGAGGCTCCCGCGGACCAGTGGTTATGAAACTTGCCGTCATCAAAGAGCATCGCTTCGTAACGGAAGCTGCGACTCTCCACCGGCAAGCCGAACTCCCGAAAAACCCGCTCCGGGATCGGAACATCGTTGACCTGCGTGGTGACGATCTCAAAAACGCCCGCCTGCAGAATCATCTCCGGGTCTGCCTGATGCGCCTTTGCCGCGATCTCTTTCGCTCGCTCCAGGCGCGTATTCAGGCTCCTCTCGTCGCCCCACAGGTAGACGGTGCGTCCAGCAAATTTCGCGCCGATGGACTTCAACATGCGGATATTGTCCTCCACATTTCCGCGCCCGGTACACAGGTCCATCATGGTGATGGCGCGGGAGAGGTAGTTTTCCAGAACCGGGCGTGAGATCGAGCCATTGAAACGGTAGTCGCGTTCTCTGGCGGACGCGTTCAGAGAGGCTGTCACCAGAATCGCGCCCATGCACAGAATGAGAGTGCCGGTATTCATCGCATCTGCTCCTTCTCTGCCTGTGAGCAGAACTACTTTCCTGCTGCTTTGCGATCTCTCAACATCGCCTGGTTGCCCGTATGGATGATCTTCGGCTTGCCCCACCCAGCGCGCCAGGGGATCGTATAGGGCAGCCCCGGCAGCAGGTCGAAGGCGTTATCCCCATACGGAGCCTCCCCCTCCACATCCAGACAGACGCCCCAGACGAAGGCTTCGGATCGCAGGATTAGTTGCCCCCGGACAACTTCGCAGGCGATCTCCGGCTGCGCCCACTCCAGTTCGCCGAATCGCGCGCGCAGGACGCGATGCTGCGCCAGAAGAGAGCCGTTTCGGAGAAGCTGCGCGAAAGCTCCCGCGCGCGAAAATCCGAGCGCATTCCATTCGGATCGCTCCATCCGGGCAAGAGGAGTGGAGGCGTTGGCAGGCAGTTTCACCGATAGCTCTCGTACCCCGGAGAGGCAGCCGGAGGTCAGGAAAAGCCCGCAGCGCAGATCGCCGTTCCAGTTTCTCGGCGTATCGTTGACGCCAAAGACGATGACCTCCTCGCCTTCCTCCGCCACGACAACCGTCACAGGCGCGAAGGCGCGGCGAACGGGGTGATAGGCGAGCTTCTTCCGCAGATAGTAGTCCACGATGGTCCATCCGTGCGTCACGGGCCAGGAGTCGTTATACATCCAGAAGATGGCGGAGGCGCTGCTGAACATCCGCCGCCGATAGTTGGTGATGTACTCCTGCAGTCCTTCACCGTGCAGCAGCGCGCTCAGAAAGGCGTACTCCTCCCACTTCATCTCCATCGGGTCGAAACCTGTCCAGAGGCGGACGGTCTGATAGGCATGCCCCATCTCGCCGGGGACTCCGTCCTGAAGCGCCAGCGGGTTGTCATGATGGTTCCAGGAGGGCGAAAACAGGGCGCGGTCACGCTCCGGAAGGAACTGGCGCAGCGTTGCCGGGGAGGAGGCTCCCAGCACGCCCCCTTCATTGGGAAAGCGGTCTACATAGCGGCGATACTCCCAGAAGTCTGCGCCGCCTGCCATCATGATCGAGACGTTCCAGGGATGCTGGTCGCCGACCGTCGGATCGTTGGGATGCCGAAAGTCGGGCGACCAGGGGGAACTGATCCAGTAGAGTTTGGAGGGGTCCTCCTCCAGAACAATCTTCGGCAGATCGTGGTGGAAGAGGGCGTAGTGCGGATGGGTGCGCGCCCGGTCATCGTATCCCCAGTGCCAGTCTCCCCACTCAATCTCGTTGTTGCCACACCAGACCGCCAGCGAAGGATGACAGGCAAGCTCTCGCACGGCACAGGTTACCTCGCGACGCGCCTCGGCGGCAAACTCCGGTTCGTCGCCGGGATACTTACCGCATGCAAAGAGGAGATCGTGCCAGATCAGCATCCCGGATTCATCGCAGGCGTTGCACAGCGCTTCGTCGGCATAGAGGCCGCCTCCCCAGATACGCAGCGTATTGAAGTTTGCCTCCAGCGCGAGACGAACCAGTTCGCGCGTGCGTTCCGGCGTGACGCGGCTGTAGAGCATATCCGGGGGAACCCAGTTTCCGCCTTTACAAAACACAGGACGGTTATTGATCCGCAGGATGCAGTAACGCCCTTCGACCGGATGAGGCGACTGGTCCATCTCTACCCTGCGAACGCCGGTTCTGCGCGAACGCAGCTGGGTCTCTCCCTCCACCTCCAGCGCGACTTCCACCGTGTAGAGAGGCTGTTCCCCGTGCCCGACTGGCCACCAGAGTCGCGGCTTCTCCTGCGTGAAAGTCATCTCCTGCCGACTCTCGCCCGGTGGCAAGATTACCGTTTCAGACTGCGCGAGCCGGGTTCCATCCGGCGCGATCAACGTCGCATGCAGAGTCCCCTGCGCCGGTTCGGAGCGCGGGTTCTCGACAAAGGCGCGGGCGGTGAAGACGGCGGAGGAGAGATCGGGGGAGGGAACGGCAAAGACAGCAATCTGATCCAGCCGGGGAACGCTGCTCCACTCCAGCCGCACATCGCCCAGAATGCCGACGTTCATCAGACGCGGATTCCAGTCCCAGCCCGCCTGATACTGCGGATGACGATGCCAGACGCGATAGGTCATCAGGAAATGCCAGTCGCCGGGACCGTACTCATGGGGATTGCGGTTGAGGGTAGCGTGCAGTCCGCTTTCGACCAGCACCACCAGCCGATTCACGCCCCCTTTTAGCAGACCGGTGACCGGGAAACGGGCGGGACGATGGGCGTTGGCATGCGTTCCCACCTTTTCGCCGTTCAGCCAGACCGTCGCATACAGTTCCAGCCGCTCGAAGACCAGCCAGGCGTACTGCGATGCGGCTTCCTCCGGAACCTCCAGATCGCGGCGGTAGATCCAGAACTGCTCCTCCACCCAGCGCGCTTTCAGGGTGTTGATGCCGTAGTAGGGATCATCGAGGAGACCATGACGCTCCAGTTCCGTATGGATCGGGGCGGGAACGTTGACGGACAGCGGACGACAGCCGCGCAGTTCGGGGACGGTGTAGTATTCCGGGGCGCGCTCCTCAAAAAGGAGGTCCCAGGTTCCATTAAG
>CAYSDM010000072.1:0-14852 GCA_964429855.1 uncultured Chthonomonadaceae bacterium | reverse complement strand
TTAAGGCTCAGGGAGCCGCTCATTTTTCTTACCTCGCAGACAGCGTAGAGCCGTATTTAACTCCATCGTCTACGTGGTTCGACAGCCATAAAACAGCCTCCTGCCTCGCCGGAGAATGTCTGCGAGGCAGGAGGCTGCGATCTTGAGAACAACGGTTATCGGGTGCGAATAGAAGCCTTTTCCGTCTCTCCTAAGCGGTTGCGCCGGCGGCGTGACGCTGGATGTTCACCGGCAGCAGATCGGGAGTCAGCGATTTTGCGTTCCGGTCGGCAAGCACAACCGCGCTCTCGATGGCATTTTCCAGTTCACGCACATTGCCGGGGAATGAGTAGCGGACGAGCAGTTCCATCGCCTCCGGAGATACTGTGGTGATGGCGCGTTCGTTCTCCCGACAGAACTTCTCCAGAAAGTGGTTGACCAGCAGCGGGATGTCTTCCCGCCTTTCACGCAGCGAGGGAACGTATATCTGGATTACCTGCAGGCGATAGTAGAGATCCTGCCGGAACTCTCCTTCCGCCACCGCCTTCTCCAGGTCCTTATTGGTCGCCGCCACCAGCCGCACATCCACCTTGATGCTTTTCGTTCCGCCTAACCGCTCAAATTCGCGCTCCTGCAGCACGCGCAGCAGCTTCACCTGCAGCGAGGGCGGAATCTCGGCGATCTCATCCAGAAAGAGGGTTCCCGTGTGCGCCATTTCAAACCGCCCTGGCTTCTGGGTGGAGGCGCCGGTAAACGCGCTCTTCTCATGTCCGAAAAGCTCGCTCTCCAGGAGCGTTTCGGGGAGCGCGGCGCAGGAGATGGCGATAAAGGGCTTGCTGGCGCGGGCGGAGTTGGCGTGCAGGGCGCGCGCCACCAGTTCCTTGCCCACGCCGCTCTCTCCGCGCACCAGCACGGTGGCGCGGCTGTCGGCGGCGCGTTCGATCGTGCGGAAAAGCTCCTTCATCTTCTCGCCGGAGCCGATCAGTTCGTTGAATTTCGCCGGTCCCTTACGCGAGGAGCGAGGCGTTTTCACCTCCGTTGCAAGCTCTTTCTGGGCCTCCATCGCCTGCTTGACCATCGTATGCAGTTCATTGAGGTCAAATGGCTTGGTGATATAGTTGTACGCGCCCAGACGCATTGCCTCCACCGCTGTTTTTATCGTTCCGTAGGCGGTGATGAGAATGGCGGCGCAGTTAGGCTGCTGCGCTTTCACGGCGCGCAGCACCTCCACCCCGGTCATATCCGGCATGATCAGGTCAGAGATCAGCACATCCACAGGATTATTTGCGGCTATCTCGATCGCGCGTTTGCCGTTTTCCGCTGTCAGTACAGTGAAGCCGTTTTTGCTGAACAACGCCTGCAGCACACGCCGAATATTCGGTTCATCATCTGCGACGAGTATCGTTCGCGTTTCGCTCATTTATGACCCTTCCGGTGACTTCATGCGGGGAAGTAACTTCTCTCTCCGTAAAGGTCCAACCCCTACGCATCCGGCAGCGAGGAGGTCAGCGGAACCGGCGACTCGCGGGGCGCATCCTTCGGCGGCTCATACGCCAACGGCTCATAAGGAGGCGGCTGCACAGGCAGCGTCACCGCGAAACAGGTTCCTTCGCCCACTCGACTGGATACATTGACCAGTCCACCATGTTTTTCCACAATCTTACGCACAATCGCCAGTCCCAGACCCGTCCCCTTGGTTTTGGTCGTGAAGAATGGCTGAAAGATAACCTCCATCCGATCCTCGGTGACACCCACACCGGTATCACAGAAGCGCAGAGTCACCCTCTCCCCATCGGGTTCCTGCTGCGCGGAGATAGACAGTGTACCTCCATCCGGCATCGCCTGAACGGCATTAAGAATGATGTTGCGAATCACCTGCTCGATCTGCTTGGGATCACACTCCACGACAGGCGGCTCCTCTCCGCGGTGTATCTTCACCAGAACCCCCTGCTCCTCCAGCATCCCGCTCATCAGATGCTGCGTCTTTTCCGCCAGATCAAACAGATTGGTTCGCTTCAGTTCAAGCTGCATCGGGCGCGCAAAATCGAGCAGATCGGTCGTGATCTTGCTCAGCCCGTTCACCTCCTCAATGATGATGTCCAGAAACTCGCGGAGCGGAGCGAGATGCTCGTATTCATTTCGCATCAACTGGGCGGCTCCCTTGATGGAACTCAGGGGATTGCGGACTTCATGCGCCATCTTCGCCGCAAGCTGTCCGATGTCCGCCAGTCGGCGGATACGCTCCATATCCGCCTCCATCTTCACTTCGCGCGTCACGTCCTCAATAATCTGCACCACGCCATAACGATCCCCCTGCCGATCCGACCAGGGAGACAGCAGCACGTTGATAAAGGTCTCCCCGTGTCGCTGGGTGTTCAGGGGCAGTTTATACCGCTGAATCGGTCTTCCTGTCTCCATGACCTGATGCATCATGCTTCGCAGGCGGTCTCCCTGCTCCACCGGCAGACCGAAGGCGTCTAAGAGTCGGGAATAAGACTGATCGTTTGCCTGTTCCTCCGCAATGCCCCACATCTCCTCGGAGGCTTTATTCCAGCGCACCACGCGCCCGTCCGGACCGACCACCACCACCGAAGCCGCGATAGACCGAAGAATATTATCGGTTTGCGTGGCTAAACGGTTCATCTCCTGGTAACGCTGCTCGCGATCCTCGTATAGCTGGGCGTTCTCAATCGCCAGCCCCGCCTGATTGACGAAGGTGGAGAGCAGTTCCAGACTCTCTTCATGGATGGGGCGGCGGGTCAGCTTGTTGTCCGCAACCACCACGCCAATGGTCTGCCCTTTAGCGATCACCGGCAGCGCCAGAAAGGAACCGGTTCCGAGGGCGCGGGCAAATCCCCGGATCGGCTGCAGGGCATTGCGCGCATCGCTCTCCACAATCGGCATCTGCTTTTTTGCGACCAGTCCCACCACGCCCTCGCCGATGCGGATCGGATTGCGTCCGATCACCTCCGGGCGATAGCCGCGTAGAATCCGGGGAATGAGGCGGCGGGTCTGACGATCCAGCAGATATATGCAGCAGCGGTCAAACTTCACCACCTCCACGATGTTGTCGGCGACGTTCTCCAGCAGGTCGGTCAGGTCCAGATGAGAGATGACCGCCTGGGTCAGCGCGGAGAGCGTGGAAAGCTCCTTGACTCGCCGATGCAGGTCGTCATAAAGCTGTTTATTGTTGATGGAAAGCGCCGCCTGACTGGCGAACACAGAGAAGAGGCGCAGGTCATCAGGATCGAAATCGGGAGCGGGACGGCGGCGGCGAATCGAGAGAATGCCGGTGACGCGCCCCTCCTCATCCTTCATCGGGACCACCATCGAGGAGCCGATATCCGGGCGCAGGGTCAAGCCGACCAGCCGTGGGTCGCTCTGCGCATCTACGATCAGCATCGGCTCGCCGGTCTGCGCCACGCGCCCCGCGATACCCTCGCCAATGGCGCGCTGCGTCACAAACACCACATCTTCGGAGAGACCGTAACTGGCGGCGATGGTGAGCGCCTGCGTATCGGGATTCAGGCGCATCAGGGAGCAGGCTTGCGCGTCCATTACCCGCGCGGCGCGCTCCGTGATCACCTCCAGCAGGCGGTCAATATCCATGCTGTCCATGGCGCGACCGATCTCATAGACCGTCGCCACCTTGCGGATTCCCTGTTCCGTCTGGACATCGAGATCGCGGACGCGCTGCTGAAGGGAGGTTCTGTCGAGGACCAGCGCAATCTGCTGAAGCAGAATCGTCAGAAAGGCAGGGGCGAGCGGCTGACGGAGCGCCAGCGCGACCCATGCGCCGGGAGAGGCGCGGGTGGGTATCTCCATCACGCGCACATTCTCCGGCAGCGGGCGCAGAGGACGCAGATCGCGCAACGCCCCGGGCAGATAGCTGTTGAGGGGAAGGTCGCCGGAAAGAGGGCTGCCATCGCCGACCACATAGCGCACCGGCGGCACGCTGCCGATCTCCACCATCGCCCCGACGATGAGACCCGAGTCGAGAAGCGTATGGAACGCCCCTTCGAGGACCTCGTTATCGGTCGCGGCGTGCGTGGTGATCTCCGACACCGTCTGCAGCATTTTCAGCGCCTCGGCCGAGGCGAACGCGGGCGGGTCGTCAAACATGATCGTCTCTCCTGCACCTACGCGCCATTATATCACATCCCGGCTGTCGCAACAACCGCCAGATACAGGCTTTTCCCCCTCAGAGTCTGCCGGTAGAAAAGCGGGCCGCGCGCCGGATGGATATATTCCATGAATCGGCGCGCGGCCCGCTTACGATTTTTCGTTCTCAGGCGCAGAAAGCTGCGCCTCTTATCTGACTACCTTCGTCCCCAGGTTCCGTCCGGATTCTTAAACGGAATGCCCCACAGTTCGTCGCGGTTCAGGTAGGGACCGTCATCCGTAATCCGGTACATCTTCGCCTGTCCCAGGTCCATCGTTGTACAGGTGGTCGGTCCTTCGCCCCGGGCAGGATCGGCGGGTCGGGTCTTGACCACTTTGGCGTGACCGTCCACCCAGTTGGCATTGACCATGTTGGCATGGCGCGCATCCACCGGCGAGTCAAACAGGTTGCAGCCGCCGCCGGTCTGGGTCAGCAGGTTGCCGTCGTAGACCATCGCGGTCTCCACCGGGTACTCGATCTCGGCGAGACGGGTGGCGGGCTGTCGGCTTCCAGGAGAGAAGAGCATATTGCCCTCTCCCTCCTCAAAGATGGAGTAGTTGAACTGATAGCTCAGAAAACGCAGGTCGGCGACCGAAGAGCAGAGCGGCGGCAGACCGTGAATCTGCCAGGCGCGCTCCATATTCAGCGCCTGCGGGTTGGAAGGACAGCGCATAATGTCGGCGTTCTTCTGGTAGGGCGTGATCGCCTGATAGAAGGTGAAGGTACAGAGACCGGGGCTGTTGGCGAGGTAGATGGAGAGCGGGAATGCCTCATCGTAGTCCTGAACATACATCAGGGTCGCGGTCGCAGACTGCTTGAGGTTGCTCATGCAGCTCGACTGCCGAGCCTTTTCACGCGCCTGAGCGAATACCGGGAAGAGAATGGCTGCAAGAATCGCAATAATCGCGATGACGACGAGTAGCTCAATCAGCGTAAACGCATGGCTTCGTCGGGGCATTGGACATGTCTCCTTTACCGCAAAGTGATAGCGAGCTCTGGTGATAGAGCGAGCGGAATCTCCCTCGCTAAACCAGGATAAATGTATCAGAATACAGCCGGAGTGTCAAGGAGAATCCCGTCCATCTATCCATTTTTCTGCAAGCCTCTCCCCCTTTTCTCGTATTTTGCACAGGCGTAGAACCTGCCCGGAAGGAGGGAGAGGCTGCGCTGTATCAAGGAGGCGCAGGAGGCGTGGCTCTCTATTGGTCGCGAGGACCTGGTGGATAAGTATCTGAAGGGTTAAGGCAGCTTCACGGTCCGGATTCGCAGGGCGGACTCGTCCACCACCAGCAGGTTTCCCTTTCCATCAAACGCCAGCCCGCGCGGGTTATGGAGCGGATCGTCCGGCGCGCCCTGCCACTTCCACGCCAGTTCTCCCTTCTCGTCGAACATATAGACTCCCCCCATCCGCGTCCCGCTCACAAAGACGCGCCCCCGTTCGTCCACGATCAGGCTGACCGGCTCCTTCACCCCGGTCAGCTTCTTTGTCTGCCGGTAGCTTCCGTCGGCCTGCGGCTCGTAGACCAGCACGTTGTTGCCGCCGAAGTCCGCCACATAGAGCCGATCCTGCCGGTCGAAGGCGACCTTCATCGGCTGGCGCATCTCTCCCGCACCGATCAACTGCACGAATCGGCCGTCCGGCGTGAACTCCTGCACGCGGTCGTTGTTGGTGTCCGCCAGAAAGATATGGTCTTTGGAGTTGGCGGCGATCCCCATCGGCTTGCTCACCTGCCCCGGCGCGCTGCCCTCCGGCTGCCGGTAGTCCACCGCCATCTTCAGGTTCGGATCGAGCACGCGGAACCCGGGACGCGGATCGTAGCCGTCGCCCATCTTGGCGCAGAGCAGCCGCCCTTTCGAATCGAGGGCGATGTCGTAAGAGCCGTCGAAATGGTAGTGAACGCTGCCGACCAGCCCGACCGCGCTGCCGTCCGGCTTGAAGAGGATCGTCTGCCCGTAGCGGGAATCGCGCAGATAGCGTCTGCCGTCCGGCAGCGCAACCAGCCCCCAGGGACGCGCCAGACGCATCGCCCCGACCACGCCGGAGAATCCGCTCTCCCTGCCGTCCTGCCCGATGGCGGTCACCGCATAGCGATTCAGCCCGTCTCCCAGCTTCCCCTGATAGAGCGTCCCGGTCGTCATCTCGCCCGCCGGTTCATAGCGGAACTGGTCGGCGAGGGCGCGGTAGACCCGATAGCCCTTCGCGCCCGTCACCGGCTGCCAGGTCAGACGCGCCTCGTCTCGCTTTGTCTCCACCAGCAAGCCCATCGGCGCGGGAGGCGCGCCTGTCGGCGGTATCCGGGTCTGGCGATTATAGACGGCGCGCTCCTTCTGCCCGGACCAGTAGGCGAGATTGAACTCCGTGATCTCCATCCAGGTATATTCGACATGACCGCGCCCCTCGATCCGCACAAAGAAGACATTCCCCGGACCGACTACATTGACCTTGCCGAACGGATTATCGCGCTGCGTATAGCCCTGATCGGTCGTAATGGAGGGCGCGGCGCGGTTGGGCAGCGCATATGCCCCGAACCGATCCGTTATCCCCTCGAAGACCGGCGCGCCTCCGTATTCGTTCTCCCGATCCTGCCAGAACGCCACCTTCGCGCCCTCCACCGGCTTGCCCTCGCTGTCCAGCACGCGCAGCAGGTTGGTTTTCGGGATGCAGTAGTAGTAGTCGCCGTAATAGCCGCGCCGCCTTCCCGCCTGCGTGATGAGCGCCGCCATACCCGCCGGGGAGAAGGTCGTCGGTCCGTGCCCGTGCATCATGTAGCCCTGCATGATGGACATTCGCCCGATCAGGATCGGATCGCCGGATGAGTCGGCGACCAGATTCTGAAAGCCGGGACGATCCAGCGCATACTCATCCGTCAGCCCCAGTTGATGCCCCCACTCATGGATCAGCCCCCAGTCCACGTTCGCCGCCCACTCGGCGCAGTCTTCCCGCCTGCCGAACGCCCATCCGCCGTCATACCCGGCGTCCAGCGGCTCCACGCCCTCACCCAGCACGCTTTTCCAGAGCGTTTCGGTCGTCTCTACGACCACCACGCGGTCACAGCGAACACGCGGTCTCCAGCCGTCGGATCGAACCACCGGCGACGGGCTGCTGTCGAACAGCCGGTTCATCTGGTCAATATGCCACTGCGCCCAGTCCTCAAACGACTGCGTACCCAGGAAATTCCGGCTGCGGTTAAAGCTCTCGTAGGTGACCCGATCCACGGCCCAGATCAGCGACCAGGCGTCGGTCGCATCCTCCCGCGCATTGTTATGCAGGGCAAGATCGCGGTTTTTGAAGAGCGGGTCCGCCACGAACTTCACTGTATGACGCCCCGGCTGCCAGTTCCAGACAAAAGAGACGGTTATCTCTTTCCCGACCGGCTGCTCTTCAGCGATTCGCCCCCTGCCCATCTCCTTCCCGTCTATATGCCAGGCGTACTCCCAGGCAGGCGCAGGCGCGACGCCTCGATTCTGCACATGCGCCGTGAAGGTGACGCGCTCGTTCAGCGAGGGCTGCCGCTTAACCGCCTTTGCCTCCGATGCGGCGAGAGGCTTTCGAGTCCGATTGTCCACGAGAATCGGCACGCCCTCCCATCCCGGACGGTTATAGTCCAGACGATAGCCGGGATAGCGCGGGGTCCGCTCGATGTAAAGCACATTCACGTCCGGCAGCCGGTCGGGGGTCTGGGTGAGCGCGGGAGCGGCGATCAAGAGCGCCAGAAGCGTCAGGAAGGGTCGCATAGAAAACTCCTTACGGACGATAAGCCTAAAGGCGGGGCTATCCGGCGAAATCGGGCAGCGCATCGTCCTCCGTCCATGCCTCCTCGCGCTCCAGCCGGGAAGCCAGGCGATGAAGGAGACGCATTGCCTCTCCCTCAGAGATACGCGGATCTTTCAGGAGACGGTGATGCCAGTCTTCGATCTGCTGAATCCAGTGCCGGTACTGCGGGGTCTCGGTATGATAGTTCTGCACCGCCTGCTCCGCCAGCCAGACGATGGCATTGTCCGGGCGGCGTTTGCCGAGAAACTGTGTGTAGTAACGCAGACGGCCCGCCGCCGCGCCTGTCTCATAGACCGGGAAGTGCCATGCCAGCACAAAGGGTATCTCGCGGGTCTCTTGCGGAGCGAGATCGAACTTCACCCAGGCGGCTGCGCCCTGCGGTTTCCCGCGCGCGATGGCCGGATCGAGCTCGCCGTCTTCCGCGAAATCCTCCCAGACCTCCGCCTCGTTCCGCCCTGGCTCCCAGGGTTCGATTCCTTGCAGATAGATGCCTTCGTAGTGCAGGTCTGGCACGGCGATCCCCTGCCGCTCCGGACGCGACGGGTCGCCGAGAGAGCCGGTCAGGCAGAGATTATCGTGCTGGAAATCGAAGACGGCATTCGGGATAAGATCGGGCCAGCCGCACGCCCAGGTCAGCATCAGCGCGGCTTCCAACAGTCGGTCAGCCGGATTGTGCGCGCGAAAGACGATGACAGAGACAGGCAGACCCGTTTCCGTTGGACTGTGCGGCATCAACGGCGAAAAGGTCAGCGTCTCCAGCATCACCGGTGGCGAGACGGCAGGCGACTCGGATCCGGGTGCAGCGCGATAGGCGGTCCAGGTAAACGGAAAGAGCCTGCACTGAAGCGGCTCGAACGGGCAGGGTCTATCGTGAAAGGGGTTGGCTCCGGCAGCACGCAGCGATAAGGCGTCTGTTCGCGCTCCCTGCCGGTACCAGAGATGGAAGAGATTCTGCGGCACGGGCTGGTCGGTTTCCGGGACGCCCGGATTCATGCGCCAGCCCCGAAATTCGCCCGCTGCCGTCAGGAGAAAGTGACCGCCGCCCAGCCCGCCCGCCGGAATCGGCGGCTCCGGCGGATCGGCGTTCAGAACGGCGGAGGGTATCTGAAAGAGAGAGAACATCCCCCCTACTGCCGGGCGACCTGACTGGAAGCCGCCAGTCCCTGCTGCAGAAACGCGACGAAGTTGGGCACGTTGAAATTGGTCGGCTGATAGCTCTTCAGTTTCACGCCCTCCGGCGTCGCAATCACGTAGCTCGGAAGGGTGACAGAGTTGACCAACTGCTGCTGGAGCCTCTGATTGCGCGCATCGTTGGGATTGTCGCGATCCGTGTAGAGCTTGACGGTGACAAACTTCTCCAGTTCGCGCTCCACATCCTGATGCGGGAAGATATTCTTCTCCACATAGCGGCAGTTGGTGCAGGTGACGCCCGTAAAATCTATAAAGAGCGGCTTGTTCTGGGATTTCGCCAGTTCGCGCGCTTTGTCGTAGTCCTCCAGCCAGACGATGCTGGAGCCTTTTCCGGCGACCGCCGTCTGCCGTCCGGGATAGGGATCGGGCGGCAGAAACGCCTCCATCGTCCCCAACGGCGCGCCTTCGATTGCCGCCAGACAGTAGATTCCTGCCGCCGCAGCCGCCATGCCGATCGTCCGGCGGGGCCAGCCGATCTTGACCGGAGCCTCCCGCTCATGCGGCAGCAGGATCCACCCGACCAGATAGAGCGCTGCCACAATCCCGATGGTCGCCCAGACCGCCAGGAAGATCGGGCGCGTCAGCAGTCCCCACTGCCATACCAGATCAATGTTCGACAGAAACTTGACCGCCGCCGCAACCTCCAGAAATCCCATAACCACCTTGACGGAGGTCAGCCAGGAGCCGGCTTTCGGCACATTCGCAAGATACTGCGGAAACAACGCCAGCAAAAAGAAAGGAAGCGAAAAGGCGGTGCTGAATGCCAGCATCCCCAGCAGCGGGTAGAGATAGCTGCCCTGCGCCGCCGAAGCCAGCAGCGTCCCGACAAACGGCGCGGTACAGGTAAAAGAGGTCAACGTGAACGCAAGCCCCATCATCAGCGGGCCGATGAATCCCCCGCGCTTGCGGCCGCCCTGAAAGCGGTTGACCAGAGACGCCGGGATCGTTATCTCGAAGACCCCGAACAGGTTGGCGGCAAGCACCAGAAACAGCGCCGCCAGTCCCAGATTGATAAACGGATTGGTCGCCAGCCGCTGAACGCCGCTTGCGCCGAAGACGATGGTGACCAGAAGCCCCAGCGCGGTAAAGGTGGCAATGATGCCGACGCAGTAGGCGAGCGGTCCGGTCAGAGATCGGCGTCCGGCGTCGTTCTTCTGCTTGGAGAAGAAGCTAACCGTAATGGGAACCATCGGGAAGACACAGGGCGTCAGCAGCGACACCAGCCCCATCAGAAACGCGAAGCCCATAAAGACCAGCACGCCCCGCCCTTTCGCGCTGTCATACTGATCTTTGAAGGCGTCCTGCGCGGCGGGAGGCGCGCCACCGGCAGGCGGCTGCCCGCCGGTGGTACCTGCAACGGGAGTCTCCGAACCGTTTTCCGCCTGTTTCGCGCCCTCCGGCTGCTTCGGAACGGTGATAACCGGATTCAGACGATCCGGGCGCGCCGCGCCGGCGGCGACCGTGAAGGTCACCGGCACGCTGACAGTCTTCGGGGGCAGGCAGGAGGTGTCGTTACACATCATGTAACGGACTTTGACCGTCGCCTTCTGCGCCCCGGCTGCCTTTGGCGCAATCTTCACCGGCAGCCCGAAGGCAACAGCGTTGGCGTAGTACTCCACCTTCAGGTTGAAGTTCGGGTCCAGATTTTCAATTGGTTTCGGCTGGATCGGCTTGCCGCCCGGAGTCAGGGCGGTTCCCGGTTCCAGCGTGATGGTGGTCGGCTGCGGGGCGATGTCGGTATTGTAGGTCTTCAGCGAATAGAGATGCCAGGTCGCATTGATCTTCGCCGTGAGAACGATCTGCGCTCCCTCGCCTGCCCGCGCATCCGCCGGTTCCAGACGCGCCGTCCATTTCACCTGATCTCCAAGCTGCGCCTGCAGCAGCGCCGGAAACGCCAGTAGAATCCCGGTCAGCGCTATCCATAAAAGTCTTGCCCGTCTCATGCCTGTTGCCTTCAACCTCCGGTCGTGGAGTGACAATGTATCCATTATACTTCCGTTTGATATATGTCCGAAAGGCTTGCCTGAGTTCCTGCCGCCAGAAATCTGCCCGTACAGGCAGGATTCTGCGCGCAGTTGTCGGACAATGTGTTCAGCCGCTAATTCTCAGGAGAGAATCATGAACGAACATGAACGCTATCTGTTCGACCTGCAGGGCTATCTGACCGTCCCGGACGCGCTGACGCCCGAACAGTTACAGGCTCTCAACGCCCTTCTGGATGAACAGATCGCCCGGCATATGCCCCCGGAGAAACAGACCCACCGTTTCGGCAGACTGCTGTCATGGGGAAAGCCCTGCCTGGATCTGATTGACAATCCGCGCATCACCCCCTACCTCACCGCGCTTCTCGGAGAGCGGTTCCGATTGGATCACGACTACGCCGACGTGATCCGCAGCGGTCTCAGCCCCATAGGAGCCACCCTGCACGGAGGAGCCACGCCTTTTGATCCCGCGCAGTACTACCATATGCATCGCGAGAGGCTCTATAACGGCTTGACGGTCGTCGCCTACAACCTGCATGATGTGAATCCGGGAGACGGCGGATTCGCCTGCGTTCCGGGCAGCCATAAATCCAACTTTCCGTTCCCCGGCGACTGGCGCGATCTGGAAAAACCGGTTTCCTGCGTCGCCTCCGTCACCGGTCCGGCAGGAACCGCCATTATCTTTACGGAGGCGCTGACTCACGGTCCGCTGCCCTGGCGCGGCGCGCGCGAACGGAGAACCATCTTCCTGAAATACTGTCCTCATCCGGTCGCATGGTCGCGCCACTACTATCAGCCCGACGACTATGAGGGCTTGACGGAAGAGCAGCGGCGCATCCTCTCCACGCCCGGAGTCTACCCGAAGTGATTTTCTCGCCCGGTCATCCCCGTACAGGAGGTATTCAAAATGGTGAAACGAGGTCTCTCCCTGACGCTGTCTCTTTCGCTGGCGATCCTGCTGACCGCGAGTCTGGCAATGGGTCGCGGCAGGCAGATCGAGCGCGGCGCAGATGAGCTTGCCAACGCCTTTGTGGAAGCCTACAACGCGCATGATGTCGAAAAGCTGATCGCGCTCTATGCCGATGACATCTCCATCACTACGCCGGATGTGACGGTGCTCAAGGGAAAAGAGCCGCATCAACGCTACTATGCCGCCTGGTTTCAGTCCGTACCCGACGTGCGGGCGCAGATACGGATGCTGGTGATCGAGGGAGACGTATTCGTGCTGGAGCTTCTGGAGACAGGAACCTACACCAAAACGCTGCCCACGCGCGGCGCGCCTCCGGCGCGAAAGCAGAAGCTGCGCTATCCGTTCGTCATCATCGGGCGAGTCAAAAGCGGAAAGATCGTCTCCATGCGCTTCTATGAGAACGATCTGATTATTGAACGGCAGCTACGCATTCGCAAATAGCCCGAAAGAGTCGGTCAGGGATTGCGCAGATCGGGAACGATCTCGTAATCGGGCACACAGTGGACTCCGACCACGAGAGGCCATATCTTCCCGTCAAATTCCCGGCTCAATCCGAGCGCGAGATAGGCTCTCTCCGCCTTCAGATCGCGGCGTATCTCTTCCCAGGCGAGGGTTGCGCCGCCGGTCTGTGCATAGGCGATTCGCGCCAGCGCGCGCCAGCGCAGATCGGTTACCGGAGTCGGCTGATTCAAGCCGATAGAGGGGCAGAGGATCCGCGCATCGAGCTTTCGCGTCTGCGCATCGTAGGCGAAGGTGGCGGTGAAGGAATCTACGGGCGTCAGGATCAGAGATCGCTCATGACGAACCGTGACGCAGGAGGTATCGCGCTCCGCCATCTCCTCCAGGAAGTCCGCGCGACGCCTGCCTGTCAGCGTCTCCACGCGAATCGGTCGGGCGCGCACAAAATCGCAAACCCGATCCTCCACATGGGGCGGCGCGGGACGCGAGGAAGTCAGAGTCCAGTCCGCCGCATCGAACACCTCAAACGGCTGGCGGTCCGCGTAGTGCACATCGCCAAACTGGATCGTTCCGAACTCCTTCACCGGTCTGATCCAGGCATGGGTCTGAAAATCCGCTCCCGCCAGACAGAAACCGGTTCGCATCTTCGTGAAAGCCAGAAGGACGACGCGGGGCATGGCTACGGCGCTCCTTCCTCCTCCCCGTTCTGCTCCGGCGCGGGCGGCGGCAGCTTGCTCTTGATATTCTCCAGTTCTTTGCGCATCTGCGCGATCTGCGGATGCTGTGGATCTGCCTGCACAGCGCGCTGCAACTGGACAAACGCTTTCTCCATATCGCCCTTCGCTTCATAGGCGCGCGCCAGATGGAAGTGAATCTCCGGCTCGCCGGGCGACATCTCCGCCGCCTGCGCAAGAATGGAGGCGGCTTTATCGAACTCGCCCATCTTAAAGCGCACCCATCCCAGGCTGTCCATGAAAATCCCCAGTTCACGTTCCGGATAGCCCTGCTTGCGCGCCAGTTCCACCGCATCGGTGGTCAGTTGCAGAGCCTTCTGGAGAATCTGGGGATCGGTGGTCATCTCGGCATAGGTATAACCGAGGTTATTCATGAAGGTCGGGTTATTGGGAATCAGGCGCAGCGCCTCCTGATTGCTCTGCGCCGCTTTCTGAAAGTCGCTCATCCGCAGATAGGCGTCTCCCGCGATACTGAAAAGCTGGGCGCGTTTTTCCGGTTCGGCTTTGGTGGTCGCCGCGATCCCTTTTTCGATATACTGCGCCTGAAGCTCCCATCGCCTTGCCTGAGAACAGGCAAGCGCAACGAGCGCATAGGTCTCCGGCATTGTCGGCTTTTGTCGGATATAGGCGTCAAATCGCGCCTGCGCCTCCGTATCCTTCCCGGCAGCAAGCAGGCGCGCTCCGTCCTCGACCTCTTTCGGCATCCCGCCTCCGAAGAGACCGACCGGTGTGCAGCCGAACAACAGGGTCAGCGCGGACAGCGCGCAGCCGGCTGTAAACAAGCGCAGCAGAATCAGATATATACGATCATCTCTACGTTTCATGACAGACTGTCTCTCAGTAATAGCTGCGTTCCCGATCTTCCATCTCAGGGACCGGATACGCCAAAATAGGCGGCGATTAGCTGAACGCCGTTGAAGGTGGCATGCATAAATATCGGAACCCACAGAGAACCGGTTCGCTCATACGCCAGCGCCAGCGCAATCCCGACCAGAAAGATCGGAATCAGAACCAGAGGTCCCAGATGCACCAGTGAAAACAGCGCCGAACTCAACACCAGCCCCCAGCCCCGCCCCAGCCGCTGTCTGGCGCAGTTATAGACAAATCCCCGGAAGAATATCTCCTCCCCGATCGGAGCCAGCACCGCTCCGCCGATCAACACCGACAGATAGAGCGCCGGGCTTTTTCGCACATCGTCCAGTATCTGCTGAACGCCGAAGGAATCGCTGAAGCGGGTGAGCGCCTGCATCTGCCCTGAACCGAGAACCAGTTCGAGCAGCCAGTTCATCAACAGCGCCAGCGGTATAATCAGCAGCAGCATCCCCAGCCCGGCAAGCCCTCCCAGCAGCCAGTCGCGTCCACGAGGGGGAAATCGCAGCCCGAACTCCTCCAGGCTCAGCCGGTACTTATACTTCACAAACAGGATCGGAACCATCGCCAGCAGCGCGTTCTGCGGCAGCAGAGTCAGCGGAATGACCCAGAGAAACGCCGCGGGCAAACTGCCGTCGGCGCGCATCGTCATTGTCTCTCCCCGCATCCCCAGGACGATGCCCAACCCGAACATCACGGCAAACAACACGATAACCAGCGTTCCAATAAT
>CAYSDM010000071.1:0-22779 GCA_964429855.1 uncultured Chthonomonadaceae bacterium | reverse complement strand
GAATCTTAAGATGTCTCGCTGCGCTCGACAGGACAGTGTTTCCCTAACAGTGTGTTGCTGCGCTCGACAGGACAGTCAAGCGATGCAGTCCTGCTGCCTTGAAGGAGAACTGTTGTTGAGGTTTGATTGTCAGTCGATTCGCCGCAGACATTCAGAACTCCTCACGCGCCTGCGCCGGACTGACTCAAAATCCGGTTCGCCTCGCGCAGCAGCTCATGCATACGATAGGGCTTGTGCAGCAGGACTGTACCGTCCGCTATGCCTTCAAATTCGGCGGTGTAGCCGGAGGTGTAGAGGACCTGCATCTTTGGGAAGCGTGGTTGCAGAGCCGCCGCCAGTTCCCGCCCGCCCATCGTCGGCATCACGATATCGGTGAACAGAAGGTCTATCTCTCCGTCGTATCCGTCAATCACCTGCAACGCTTCCGCGCCGTCCCCCGCGTTCAAGACGATATATCCTGCCTTCTTCAGAGCCTCCACCGCCAGCCTGCGTATCTCCGGCTCGTCCTCCACCACCAGCACACAGCGGGGCGCGGCGACGACCGGTCCAGCCTCTCTCTCCTGCGCGGCGGACGTATCCTCCTGGCGGCTGTCTATCCATCGCGGCAGGTAGACGTAGAAGGAGGTTCCCTCTCCCAGACGGCTCTCCAGGCGGATCGCGCCGCCGTTCTGCTGGACGATCCCGTAACTGGTCGCCAGTCCCAGTCCGGTTCCCTTGCCGATCTCTTTGGTGGTGAAGAACGGCTCAAACACCCTTTCCTGTATGTCCGGCGCGATGCCTGTTCCCGTGTCCCGCACGATCAGCAGCACATACTCTCCGGCAGACACGTCCTCCCGGCGTCGGGCACGGTCTGCGGCGACAACGATGTTGCGCGTCTCCAGTATCAGGTCGCCCCCGTGCGGCATGGCGTCGCGGGCGTTGGCAGCGAGATTGAGGATGACCTGCTCGATCTGGGAGGAGTTCACCTGAACCTTCCATAGGTCGGGGGTGGGGCGAAAATGCAGGCGGATATCCTCTCCCATCATACGCGGCAAGATGGAGGAAAGGCGTTCGATAAGATGGTTGAGATCAACGGTCTGCGATTGTGCCGGCTGTTTTCGGGCGAAGGCGAGAAGCTGACGGGTCAGATCGGTGGCGCGTCTGGCGGCAGCTTCGATCTGATGCAGGCAATAGTCCACCTCAGCCGGAGAGTCGAAGGGCGTGCGCGCCATTTCCAGCGCACCGAGAATGATGGTGAGCAGGTTGTTGAAATCGTGGGCGATGCCGCCAGCCAGCCGTCCGATGGCGTCCATCTTCTGCGCCTGATACAGACTCTCTCGTATCTCTCGCTCCGCCGCAATGTCACGCATTACGGCTCGAATGTATCTGTTTTGGCTGCCGTCAGCATATACGCGTCCGTACACCCCGATCCAGCGATAGTCTCCCTCGCCGTCCATTGCGCGGCACTCCACGGAGTATTCGTCGGTAAACGCCAACGCGCGCTGGACAGCCTGCAGCACCATCTCCAGGTCGTCCGGGTGGATGAGCTTCCAGGCTTCACTCCCTCGGATCTGGAGATAGTCCGGAGGACGTTTCATCATGGCAGCAGCTTCGGGGCTAAGGGTGAGGATGTCTGTCTGGAAGTCCCACTCTACGACCGCCATGTGTCCAGCTTGCAGAGCAATCCGATATCGCTCGTTCTGCGCGTTGATCGCTGCCTCTGTGCGCAATTTCCAGACCAGCAGAGCGATGGTGTGGGCATAGCGAACCAGAATCTCACGCTGCACAAGCGGCAGCGGCTTCCCCGACAACAGGTTGTCGCAGAAGAGGACGCCGAGAATGTTCTGTCCGTCAGAGAGCACGACGGAGTACAACTCGCCGACCCCCACCTGTTCAAAGCGGTTGTTGTAGAGGGGAGACCGATTCCCTTCACGGGTGATCGGCATATCCTGCAGGAGGTAGATATCTGCCGGAAGATGTGAAGGGTGACGAAAGGAGCATTGCCGTTCGTCTCGGATCTGTCCTGATTCGTCTATTCCATAGGAGCCAGTCAGACATTTAGTCTGCGGATCCAGGAACCACAGACTGAGACGGTCAAAGCCCAGGCGGCTGTGCCCATACTCAACGGCGAGGCGGCTCAGCTCATCCAGTGAAGACGCCTCCGAGAGATCGCGGCAGACCTGGTGCATGACTGAAATACTCTCCCTCAGAGAGACTTCCGGAATCCGGTCATGGCTACATATCTCTTCCTCCGGCGGGGCAGGGGTTATCTCGTGCGTGGAGATGACCAGGCGCGTGCACTGACCCTGTTCGTCCAGGCATGGCGTGATCGTTACCTTCCCGGTCATTGCTTTAAAAGGCAATTGCAAAGTCTCTACGTAGGCAGCAGGCTCTCTGGAGTGTACCGCCATCTGTAGATGGCTCAGCAGCCGTTGATAGTGGTAGAGCGGGATTACCTCACTTAGCGTCTTTCTGATCACACGCTCAGGCGGTATGCCGGTGGTCTGAAAAAAGTCGCGGTTGGCGGCGAGAACACGAAACTCATGCTCCGATTCTGGCTGCACCAGAATGACCATGTACGGCAGGGCGTCGAATATCTGGCAGAGGGTCTCTGCGTCTGGCGAGAAAGAGATGGGCGGGTCAGATGACATGGCGCAATCGTATTCTTTACACAAGGAGAGAATGCTTGTTTCCAAACCGACTCCCTGCATGCAGTCGAACACTCGCAGGCTGCTCGTTGGCTACTTGTTTCCAAACAGGCCCTTCGCTTGATCGAGCAGTCCCTCTGCGCCGCCTGCGTTCCCGAGCAGTCTGGGCAGGTCGGCGGCGTGCTCCTTCAGGAACGCGACCACCTTTTCCGCCGTCGCCCGGTCAATGCCCACTTTCTCGATCATCTGATTGATGAACTCTTCCATCTTTGTGCTCCCTGTCTTGTTCCGTCGTTTCTGCTCTGCGGTACGATGAATCTTGATAGTTATACCCGAAAAGCAAAAATCGAGCGTCGGGCGCATCGGAAGGCGGCGTTTCGTATACCTTTGTAAGGTTGTGGCAGAGGAGTCGTGCAAGGTACAATAGACTCTGTGGATGGAGCATAGATCGGATTCGCAGATGCGGTCGCCAAAAAGGAGCCTGACTGGTGGATGTGAAAACCAACGTCCGTTCGCGGCGCGAGGGAGATGCCGATGAGAAAGCCTCCGGCGAGGAGGCGGGCCGTTACAGTCGCGAACTGCTTGCGGGATTGTACTATCAACTCTGGCGCGTCCGGCACTTTGAGGATAGTGTTGCCAGACTGAATAAGCAGGGCAAGATACTCGGCGGGGTCTACTCCGGGCGCGGTCAGGAGGCGATTGTGGTCGGCACGGTGTTCGGACTGCGTCGGGACGACATGATCGCGCCGGTGCATCGCGACATCGGGGCGTTTCTGGTTAAAGGAATGTCTGCCCGTCTGGTGATGGCGCAGATCATGGCGCGCGAGTCGGCTCCTTCGCGCGGCAAGGACTCCTGGACGCATACCGGCGATATGGAGATCGGCATCATCGGCTCGACCAGTATGCTCGCCTCTTCTATGCCGATTGCCGTTGGCGCGGCGCTGGCGGCGCGAATGCAGGGGATGGACAGCGTGGCGGTCTCTTTCTTCGGGGAAGGTTCCACCGCGCGCGGCGACTTTCATGAGGCTCTGAACTTTGCGGGGATTCATAAGGCTCCCTGCGTCTGGATCTGCGAGAACAATCAGTACGCCTACTCCACGCCCACGCACATGGAGTCGCCCGTGCCATTTTATAAACGCGGCGAAGCCTACGGCATGCCCAGTCTGGCGATTGACGGCAACGATGTGCTGACCGTCTACGAGACGACCCTGCAGGCGGTGGAACGCGCCCGGCGCGGCGAGGGCGGAACCGTGATCGAGTGCGTGACCTACCGGATGGAGGGACACAGCGAGGCGGATCAGGCGACCTACCGCGACCGCGCTGAGGTGGAGGCGTGGCGCAAGAAAGACCCGATCCTGCGTCTTCGCAACCATATGCTGGCGAACGGCTTCACGGAGGAGGAGCTTCCCGAACCGGCTGCCTCCATTGTGGAGGAGGTGCGTGACGCGATTGACTGGGCAACCAACAGCCCGCTTCCAGATGGACGGCAGGCGGTGGAAGACATCTATGACGAGTCCGCCGGAGTCACGCACTGGGCGACTCCCTATCCCAACTATGTCCGGATACCCTGGCTGGGTCGCTGAGATCGGACACTGAGAGAACCCATGCATGAAGTGACGTTTCTAGGGGCGATACGCGAAGCTATCGGCGAAGAGATGCGGCGGGATTCCTCCGTCTTTGTTCTGGGGGAGGACGTGGGCGTCTATGGCGGAGCCTTCAAGGTGACGGACGGCTTGTATAGAGAGTTCGGCGCGCAGCGCGTCATAGACACGCCCATCAGCGAATCGGCGATTGTGGGCGTGGCAATCGGCGCGGCGATCAAGGGGATGCGCCCCGTTGCCGAGATGCAGTTCATGGACTTCATCTCCTGCGGCTTCGACCAGATTGTGAATGAGGCGGCGACCTATCGCTATCGGTATGGCGGCAACCTCTCCGTTCCGATGGTGATTCGCGGTCCGAGCGGAGGCAATGTTCACGGCGGACTGTTCCACTCGCAGTCGCGGGAAGCCTGGTTTACGCAGGTGGCGGGGCTGAAGGTGGTGATGCCTGCGACCGCCTACGATGCCAAAGGACTGCTGAAAGCCTCCATTCGAGATAACAACCCGGTGATCTTCTTCGAGCACAAGTACCTCTATCGGCGCGTGAAGGAGACGATTCCGGACGAGGACTATATCGTTCCGCTGGGCAAGGCGCGTATTGCCAGTGAAGGAACCGACCTGACGATTATCACCTGGGGCGCGATGGTTCAGCAGTGTCTATCGGCGACGGAGCTTCTGGAAGAGGACGCCATTAATGTCGAGATTGTAGACCTGCGAACGCTCTTCCCGCTCGATAAGACAACGATTCTGGAGAGTGTCCAGAAGACCAGCCGGGCAATGATCGTCTACGAGGCTCCCCGCACTGGAGGGTATGGCGGGGAGATTGCGGCGATACTGGCGGAGGAGGCGTTCGATTATCTGGATGCGCCGGTCGTGCGGGTCGCCAGCGTGGACGCGCACGTTCCCTTCAGCCCGCCGCTGGAGAAGTACTACCTGCCCAATGTGACCGACATCGTGGAATCGGCGCGAAAGCTGTTGAAATATTGATCTGATTGACATAACTGGACGATTTGCAGGCAGGCTGCATCTTATACATTGAAAAATACGCCTGCCAATCAGACCTGTATCGCAGGGGAGGTGTCTGTGCCAACGGAAGTTATACTACCGCAACTGGGAGAGAGCGTCGCCGAGGGTGTCATCACGCGCTGGCTGAAGAAGCCGGGGGATGCGGTGGCGATGGATGAGCCGCTGGTGGAGATCACCACGGATAAGGTGAACGTGGAGCTTCCGTCTCCGGCGGCGGGCATTGTACAGGAGCTTCGCGCGCAGGAGGGGGAGACCGTTCCGGTCGAGCAGGTGATCGCCCTGATCTCCGAAACGAGCGAAGGGGCATCCACGAACGGGAAAACGGCGGAGGCGCAGACAGCGAATGAATCGCCCGAATCGCCGGGAACCGATTCTCCTCGCGCGATGCAGGCGTCATCGCCGGAGGCTTCGATCGCGGAGGGACGCCGGATCGTCTTCTCGCCGCTGGTACGGCGCATGGCAAAGGAGTACAGTCTCGATCTGGACGCGCTGACCGCCGCCGGGCTTCTGCGGGGAAGCGGAGAGAACGGGCGAGTCTCCAAGCAGGACATTCTGGACTTTGTGGCGCGCCGCACGCTGGATCCGTCCGCGCCTGCCACCGCACCCTCTATTACCCCCGCGCCGTTGACCGGACCGGAGGTGGTTCCCGTGACGCCGCCGACCGTCCACTCCGCGCCGAAACCGATTCCCGCTCCCGCGCCGCTGGAGGGGGCGTTAGCCGCCCTGCCGGGGATGGAGAAGGCAGAGACGGACAGCGAGATCGTGGTTCCGTTCTCCGGGATCCGCAAGATGATCGCCGACCATCTCTCCCGATCCGCCTTCACTGCGCCGCATGTAACGACGGTTGCGGAGGCGGATGTGACCCGGCTGGTGGCATTCCGCAACGCCAATAAGGAGTCGTGGGAGAAGGAGTACGGAGTCCGCCTGACCTATACGCCCTTTTTCGTGAAGGCAGCCTGCGATGCGCTTCTCTCTTTTCCGATGGTCAATTCGACCATCCAGGGCGATAAGATCATCGCGAAAAAGTATGTGCATATGGGGGTAGCGGTCTCGCTGGGAGAAGGCGGTCTGATTGTGCCGGTCATCAAAGACGCGCATAAGAAAGACCTGATTACGCTGGCGCGAGAGATCGAGACGCTGGCTGGCAAAGCGCGGGACGGCAAGCTGGCTCCGGCGGATGTGCAGGGAGGAACCTTCAGCATCACCAATCCGGGGGTGTTCGGGGCGATCATCTCCACGCCGATCATCAACGCGCCGCAGTCGGCGATCCTGGGCGTGGAGGCGATTCAGAAGAAGCCGGTGGTGCGCGACGACGACAGCATCGCCATTCGCTCGATGATGTATCTCTGTCTGAGCTACGATCATCGCGTGGTGGACGGGGAGACGGCGATCAAGTTCCTGCAGCATATCCGCCGCACGCTGGAGGATTTCACGTTCTTCCGGTAGAGGCGAGGCGCGGTTCAATCAGGGCTGTTTCGGTCTGGAATCCGACGGGGACTGCTCCGGCAGCGCCCCGTTTTTATTTTGAAACTCTACCCCTTCGTAGACTTCCGACACTGGCAGATCCACTCCGACCGACTCCAGCCGCAGATTCCCTTCCCTTCCCTCCGCAGCCCGGTAGTTCCAGGTTCCGTCACTCTGGCGCAGGAACCGCTCGATTCGGGGCTGATCCTGCGCGATCAACACATACTCCTGCAGCGACTCGATCCGGCGGTAGTGCGCGAATTTCTCGCCGCGATCGTAGGCTTCGGTGGAGGGAGAGAGAACTTCGATCAGGAGCGTGGGATTGATAAGTGTGTCTCTGCGCGCATCATCGAACTGAAGCTCCCCACAGATAACGGTTACGTCGGGATAGGTGTACAGCCCGGTCTCGATGATCCTGACGCGCTGATCGGAGGTAAAGCCGCGACAGGGGCTTCCGCGCAGTTTCGCATGCAGCAAGCCCGCGATATTGAAACCGATCAGATTGTGTTCCGGGCTACCGCCCGCCATCGCGTATATCTGCCCGGAGTAGTATTCGCTCTTCTCCGCCGCCTCGCGTTCCATTGCGAGATACTCTTCCGGGGTGTAAAACGTCTGTCGCACGGTCGCCATGTTACCGCTCCCTCTCCGGAAAATGAGGCATTATATCTATCTCTATTGTACCACGCTCCTTCCGCGCCCTTCAGTGAACCGGGGGGCGGAAGAAGCAGACCAGCAGCAGCGAGGCGAAGGAGGTGACGACCATCAGGCTGTCAAAGCGATCCAGCACGCCGCCGTGACCGGGAATCAGGCTGCCGAAGTCCTTGACGCCCACCTCTCGTTTCAGCGCGGACTCGAACAGATCGCCCATCGGCGCGACGATCCCCGCGATCCCGCCTGCCAGCAGTCCGCCCCAGGGCGATCCGAAGAAGAATAGACCGGCTCCTGCACCGATCAGCAGCCCGGAAGCCAGCCCGCCGACGGCTCCCTCTACCGTTTTATGGGGGGAGAGCGCCGGAACCAGTTTGTGTCTGCCCCACGCTTTACCGGAAAAGAGCGATCCGCTGTCCGTTGCCCAGACGCTGAACGCGAAGAGCAAAACGACCGCCGCGCCCATCTCCATTTTCGGGAACAGCCCGCCCCCGACGGCTCCCGGCAGATAGCGCAGCCAGACCATCCCGCCGAACAGGGCGATATAGACGCCGCAGAGAAGACCATAACTCAGGTTCTGACCGACGCGCATCTCCCCTGTGCGTATGGCTGTGATGACCTCCCAGAGCATCGCCGCAAACAGTCCCCCGACCAACCAGATGAAAGTCGCCTGTTGAAGAGGATAGTCGTGAAACAGTTCCCAGGGCGAGGCGAAAAGTCCGATTCCGGGACTTCCCAGTCCCAGGAGACTCATCAACAGGTTCGGTCGCACTCCCTGAGCGCGGAACGTTCGCTGAATCTCCCGGAGTCCGATCCCCGCCAGAAGAGCCGCTCCGGCGGCAAATGGCTGCGCTCCCCACAGACAGGCTCCCAGAAAGAGGGGAATGCCAATCAGGGCGCTGATCCATCGCTGCAGCATCGTCTTATCTCTCTGCCTCCATTGTGAGCGATTCCGGCTCTTCCTGCTTCAAATTGCCGACCGGGACGGTGCGTTCACGGATGTTGCGGATCATCACTGTGCCGATCACAAAAAAGAGCATTGCCAGCCCCATCACCCAGCGATATCCCGCGCCGCTGCCGAACTGCCGGTTCAGGATGAAAGCCAGACTGCCTGCGATCACCGGGGCGACAATCTGCGGCACGATGTCGGCGATACTCCAGACCCCCATATACTTCGCCGGTTCTCGCGGAGGCAGCAGGTTGCATCCCAGCGCCCAGTCTACGGCGGTGAATGCGGCGAACCCCGCCCCGAAGATGCCGACCGCAATGTAGGCGGGAGTCAGAGAGTGCGCCATCAGAAAGAGAAAGCCCGCAGCGATGCTGATGATGTTGGATATGTAGAGGACGGTCTTCTTGCTGTATCGGTCACTGAGCATACCCGCCGGAACGGTGCTGACCAGACCCGTCAGCGTTGCCAGGATTAAAAACCACTTTACGATCTCCATCCCCTGATTCTTGAAACCGAGCGTATCCTCGACATAGTAGAGCAGGCAGAAGTTAACCGCGTAGACGCCCATCATGATCATAAAGCGGCTGTAAAGCAGCCAGATGAAACTGGGATAGGGACGCAGTGGCACGACGAAGCTCTTCTTGAGGGTTTCGCGCAGACCCTGTCCGGGTTCCGTCAGCGGCTTCTCGCGCACCAACAGGACGTTGAGCGCCATGAACAGGTTGAGAAAGATGGCGAAGACGATCATCAGATTTAACAGACCGCGTTGGGAATCTCCCTCCAGCAGCAAGACGACCGCCAGCGGTCCGCCGATCCTTCCCAGCAGCGTACAGATGCCCATATAGGCGGAGGCGGTTCCATGATGGGAAAAGGGGATCAGGTCGGGGATGAGCGCCTGATAGGGACCGGTGGCGATATTCAGGCAGAACTGTATGGCGATATAGGCTCCAACCAGCGCCGTCAGTGATCTCGCCTGCGGGAACAGAAAGAGCGCGAAGGTGGTCAGCAGGGTTCCGACGATCAGGAAAGGTTGCCTGCGCCCCATCCGATGCTTGCTCTGGTCGCTCCACGCACCGAAGAATATCTGCGATCCGGTGGCAACCAGCGCGCCCACGCTGGATACCAGCGTCAGCGCCAGATCTTTATATCTGTCGCCAACCAGTTGCTTCACAATCTCCGGCAGCACCATTGTCAGCATGGCGCCCCAGAAAAACGACAGCGCGAACCAGAAGAGGCTGATTCCCAGATAGTCCCGGACGGTTGGCTTATGATTCATTCCTGGCTGCCATCATACAGGGATTTTCTGCCCGTTGTCTGCGCTGGAACGGGCATTAACACCGGCAGCGCGCCGGGTTCTATGGTAAATTCGACCGG
This sequence comes from uncultured Chthonomonadaceae bacterium, assembly GCA_964429855.1. Classification (GTDB taxonomy): domain Bacteria; phylum Armatimonadota; class Chthonomonadetes; order Chthonomonadales; family CAJBBX01; genus CALLMM01. Next base: position 13,093 of record CAYSDM010000071.1, on the reverse strand, counting down.
CGTGAGACCGCGAACCTCGCCGTCCAGCAGCACCGGAAGGGGTGGATCGGTCTCCAGACGAACCCGTTTGCCGCGCAGCATGGAGACTTTCGGGTGTGTGGTGTGTGTGCCTTTGAAGACGCGGGGAAAGGCGAGGATAAACTCCAGCTTCCCCGCCGCGCCGAGAATGCAGATGTCAAACAAGCCGTCGTCAATGCGGGCATCGGGAGCGATATTCATCCCTCCGCCGTAACTGCGGGAGTTGGCGACCGCGCAGAGCATCGCCTGTAGTTCGCGAACCTCCCCGTCTATCGTAATCCGCATCGGAACCGGACGGAAGCGTATCAGCGTCTCGAACACGGCCGCCAGGTAGGCGGCGGTGCCGCGCAGCAGGCGATACCCTCGATTAACTCTGTTCGCCACCACCGCATCAAAACCACCGCCCGCAATATTGATAAACCGGCGTCCACAATGCTCCCGACCGACATCCACCCATCGGGGAATACCAAAAAAGAGAGTTTCCACCGCCCGTTGCAGATCGTTTCCCAGTCCGAGATAGCGGGCGAAGTCGTTGCCGGTTCCCATTGGCAGAACCGCCAGCGTCGCGCCCGTTCCGATCAGACCGTTTGCCACTTCTCCGAGGGTTCCGTCTCCTCCAGCCGCCGCGACGATCTGCGCGCCCTGCCGCACAGCCTCTGCCGCCAGTTTTTCTCCGCTGCCTGCGCCGGTCGTCTCCACAATGCGCCAGACGGACGGAGCGAGCTGTCTTCGGGAGACTCGCTCCAGCAGCGCCTCCAGCGCAGGACGCTGTCTCTCTCCCCGACCGCGACCGGAGGCGGGATTCAGGACGATGACTATCGTTGATGGCCGGATGGCAGAAAACGATTCGTCTGTCCGGGCGAACTCCCTTCCGTCCATGCTTCCCTCTCTGTTTCTATGCGCGGCGGGTCGGTGAATGAAGATGAGTTCGCTGAAAGCGGTTGTGTTTCCTCTTCCGCGCCGCTCTGCGCAGAGAGGAGCTCTCGCGGCAAAGGCTGCTCATTCCACAGATACCGATCAGAATCAGGCTGGTAATCGCGGTGACCCAGGCGGCGGTCGTCATCCAGTTTCGTATCATGCTGTCCCATAACGTATCCATTCTCGTCTCCTCACCCGTTGTAATTAATGGTAATAGGATAGGGCCGTTCGCTTTCCGGCTGCATGAGCCGAAAGCCCCATTGTTGCGCGCCGATATGCCTATTTTTCGGGGGCAGAGGGTATGCTGTTATGCGGAACTCAGTTCGGGAAGAGGCGGGGGATCTTCCGCTTGCGCCGGTAGTGCGGAAATCGAACCGGACTGCGGGGGAACCCGTCTTATCCAGTAGAGCGTAGAAAACTCCAGTGAATCAGGAGGCAGGAAGAGTGATCTTATCTTTGCGAAGAGTGAGTCTGGGCGTTCTGTTTACGGCGTTCGTCGGCTTGAGCGCGCTCAGTTCCGCGCAGCCCATCAATACCGGTATCCGCAGCTATGTGGCGGAGAAGGTGGATGACTTCACCGCCGTCATGACGGTGGTCTCCGCCAATCAACGCGAACTGGGAAAGATCAGCCGGGATTTCGGACTGCTCTACCGGTTTAAAGATGTGACGGTTAGCTATAAAGAGCCGAACCAGATGCGTCTGGAGGGATCGGTGGAGGGAACGCGCGGCGTCTTCATCATCAGCGGCACGACCCAGTGGGTCTCCGTCCCCAAGATGAACCTGCGAACCAAACGCGATTTCGGCAACTCTCCCGGAAAGAAGAAGTCGCTGATGGATGTCGGGCTGGTCTCAGACTTCTACCTGAGCTATACTGATGCGCAGTTTTTGCGCGAGGCGACGGTGGAGGGCGTTCGGTGCGCGGTCTTCAAGATGACCTATAAAGATCGGGATGAAGACTCCTCGCACCATATTATCTACATTGACCCGAAGACCCGTGTGGTGCGTCGTCGCGAATCGTTCAGCCAGGATGGCAAACTTCAGGCGATCTACTTCTATAAAGAGGTGCGGGAGGTCCGTCCCGGCATCTGGTTCCCGACGCGAATTGAGGTGCAGAACACGGATCGGGTGATCGCGGGCGTTACCGCCTACAAAGACATCAAAGTGAACACCGGTCTGTCCGACAACATTTTTAAGCTGTAAAAACAACGCATCCTGTTGAGGGAGGTCTACATGGCTGATACGCTTCCTGCTGTAGGAACCCTGGCTCCCGATTTTACGCTGGAGGATCAGTCGGGCAGCGCGGTGACGCTGTCCGATTTTCGCGGCAAGCAGGCAGTCGTTCTCTATTTCTATCCGAAAGCGGATACCTCCGGCTGCACTCTCGAAGCCTCCGGTTTCCGCGATGCCCACGCCGACTATCAGGCGCTGAACGTCGCCATTATCGGGGTCAGTCCCGATCCGGTGAAAGCGCTGGCGAAGTTCGCCCATAAGTATAATCTTCCTTTCCGGCTCCTGGCGGATATCGAGCATCTCTGTTCGGAAGCCTACGGGGTCTGGGGCGAGAAAACCTTTATGGGACGCAAGTATATGGGCGTTAACCGGGTGACCTTTCTGATTGACCGCGAGGGCGTGATTCGCAAGGTGTTCCCGAAGGTGAAGCCGGACGGGCACAGCGGTGAGGTGCTGGAGGCTTTGAAAGAGATTCTTTAGTCGTCCGTTTCTCCGGATCGAAGGACAGGCTCGCGAGCCTGTCCTTTTTGTTTGAATAGGGCAACTGAAGACGGGGATCGAAGAGTAGAAAGAGTCGGGAACCTTGAACGCGGTGTGTCGTCCTGAAGCTGATGAGGTGCGTCTTAAGTGTCATGAAGCGCTTTCTGTATAGAGGTGCGCTGTGGAAGAAAAAGCCATGATGGGAAACCACAGGCTTCACATACTGGCGGATGATGCGGAACTGGTGGAGCGTGTACAGCAGGGAGAGACGGCGGCGTATGACCGCCTGTTCGACCGCCACTATCAGAAGGTGTATAACTTCGCCCTGCGTCTGACGGGAGATCGGGATTCGGCGGAGGATATCGCGCAGACGGCTTTCATTCGCGCCTATGAATCGCTGGGGCATCTTCTCGACGGGCAGGCGTTCCTGAAATATCTCTATCGGATCGTGATAAATCTGGTGCGGGATCGCGCCCGGAAATGCCAGCGAAAGCCCCTGATCGCCTTCTTCGATCTGCTGTCGAAACGCTCTGCACGGGACGAGCCGCCCGAACCGGTCGAATTTGCGGATCGGTCGCTGGATCCTGAGCGCTTGACCGCGCAGAAGGCGCAGAAGGAGGCGTTGAGAGAGGCGATTGCGCAGCTTCCTCTGGAGTTTCGCGAAGCGCTGGTGCTGCACCACCTCCAGGAGATGGACCTGAAGGAGATCGCGGAACTGACCGGCGTTCCGGAGGGAACCGTTAAATCGCGGCTGGGTCGCGCCCGACAGCGTCTACGGGAGACTATGCGCCCCTGGGTGGAGATCGGAGGAGAGTATGAGTAGGGAGATTCCATGCAGCGACATCCTTCCGCTGCTGGCGGGATATCAGGGAGGATGGCTGTCAGAGCATGAACGCGCTCAGGTGCAGGCGCATCTGGAGAACTGCCCTTCCTGCGTGTTCGAACTGCGCGTCGAGGAGCGGATGCCGCAGATGCTTGCCGATCTCTCCGAAGAGACGCCTCGCGCAATCTCCTGGGCGCAGGTGTATACCGAGCATCAACGCTCACTGCATCCGGTGAAACGCCTGTGGCGCCCGGCGATGGCGTTTGCGGCGGCGGTCGCTTTTCTGCTGCTGATCGTCCCCCTGGTTCGTCAGGGAGTTATCCCCGTTCCGGTAGAGACGCCAGTCTCTCCGACTTCGGGCGTTCCCGCTCCGGAGCCGGAAACCGCCTCTTACACCGCGGCGCATCTGCTGGTCTCTGCCGGAGATGTGATCGGCGATCCTAACCGTGTCGTCGTCCTGATGAGCGCGTCGCAGAAGGTTGTGGAGGAGAGACGATGAGAGTAAGATGTCGCGCCTTGACGCTGTTTCTGATGATCGGCTTGCTCTGTACCATCCCGATGGGAGTGCGCGCCGACCCGGAATCGCTGCGGCTTCTTCGCCTCGCGCTGCGCGGTCCCTCGGTCGCTTTCGAGGGTGTGCAGAAGACGGAGGTCGCAATCGGCGACCGGGTCGCTGAGGCGACGGTTCGCATTCGGGGCGACGGCAAAGGCGCGATTCTGCGCGAATACTCCGGCGCTTCCGCCTATCAGCTTCTACAGATCGGTCCTCAGGTCTGGAGAAGGCAGGCGGCGGACGCCTGGCTGCCGCTTCCCGTAACAACGGATCGAGATACAGATAGCGCTGCCGCTATGATCGAAGCGAACTACCGCATTATCGTCGGCAAACCGGAACCGAGGCTCGGTCGCCGAACGATTCCGATGCAGATCGTGCCCCGGCAGAGATACAACCCCTCACGGCGGCTCTGGCTCGATACGCAGACTGGATTGCTGCTGGAAGATCGGCTGTTTGCGCCGGATGGCCGCCTGCGCTCCGCCACCACCTTTACTTCGCTGACGCTCCGACCGCAGCCTGCGACGCTCTTTCAGAAGCCGACCCATCTGTTGCCTGGTAACGTTGTCGGACCGTTCTCTTTTCGTCCGGCAGCCTCCGCCGAAGCGGTCGAGCGAGAGACCGACTTCTCCGTTCCGCGTCCTGCATTTGTGCCTGCAGGGTATCGTCCCACGCTATACGGAGTGATGACGACCGGCAGCGGGCGTCAGATGCCCGCCGTGCGCTACTCCGATGGTTTGTCGGCATTTACCATCTATCAGCGCGGAAAGGGACCGGGCGGAGGCGGGCGCGGATTCGGGCGCGGCGCAGGTCGGCAGCATCGCTTTCAGAGCGATATTCAGCAGTCCATCGTGGAGGTTCAGGGAGCGCAGAGAAGCTATCTGCTGATCGGCGACCTGGCAGAGAGCGAACTGCAAAAGATCGCCGCTTCTCTTCCCTGATTTTTTACCGTAACGGGAACCTGTCATCGAGACCGTCGTCCTGATGCTGAGCGTGATAAAACTCGCGAGGAGAGAATACCCGAAGGAGGGAGATAGCAAAATGAAACGCACATGGATGATGGTCTCGTTGGCGCTGGCTCTGCTGCTTCTAGTGACTTCCCTTCCGGTCTTTGCACAGGGACGTGGAGCCGGTCAGGGGATGGGAGCAGGGCGCGGGAGAGGCGCAGGGGCGCAGGCGCAGAGGCAGAATGGGCAGCGCTTCGGCTACGGTCCGGGCCCGGGCAACGGGCAGAGGCTTCGCCTGCGCGATGGAAGCTGCTTCTACGGCGGCGGCGCCGGTGCATGGCGCGGTCCCGGACAGGGGCAGGGACTGGGACTGGGACCGGGCGGCGGTCGCCGTGACGGAAGCGGACCCAATCCCTACTGCCCGATTCGTAAGTAGTTTGGTATTCCCCGCAGACCGGACACCCGTCCCGACCGGTCTGCGGGGTTTTTTCTGCGTTTGTGGTGTCTTCTGCAGGAACCGAAAAAACCGTGAAAAAAAACAGCCAAAAAGTTTTGATGGTACTTGACTATATATAAATATTCATATATAATGAGTCTATCGGAAAAGGAGAGAGCCAATGCGAGAGGTTACGCCGCTGATAGACAGGGAGACTCTGGAACGCGTAGCGCCGGTGATTCGCAATGCTGCGCATCCTTTGCGACTGCGTATTCTGGACTATCTGCGCCTGGAGAATCGTCCCTGTACCGTCAGCGAGATCACGGACGCGGTGGAAGCGGCGCAGGCGGTTGTCAGCCAGCAGCTTCGTATTCTCAAGGATCAGGGAATCCTTGCCAGCCATCGGGAGGGAACCTGCATCTTCTATCGGATCGCCAACCCCAGCGTTCTGCTGCTGCTGGAGTGCATTCGACAGCATGGCGGATGCCGATGATAGGAGACCTGTTCCGCGTTTCGGGATTCAGAGCGCTGGTATGGAAACGGTTTATCGGAGGAGTCAGATGAGAAAGAACTGGATCGGGGCGGGGCTATTTGGCGCGGGAGTGGTGTCGGCGATTACCTGGGCGCTTATACGCCCGGAAGCTCCGAAGTCGGCACAAAAAAGCGAAACGCTCCCTTTGTCCGCCGAGGCGAAGGTGAAGACGGTAGACACGGTGAACGCCCGGCGCTGGCTGGAGGTGACCGGAAATGTTCGTCCAGAACTGGAAGCGACGATCTCCACCAAAGTGATGGGGCGAATCACCTCCATAACCGTGCGGGAAGCGGATTCGGTTCGCCGGGGACAGCCGCTCATCTATCTGGATGCGCGTGATCTTGAGGCGGCGATTACGCAGGCGAATGCTAATCTGCGTGTCGCCGGAACGGGTTACGAGAATGCGCGGGTAGCGGCGGAGATGGAGCGTTCGCTGAGTCGCGCCCGGATTTCTGAGGCGGAGGCGCGGGTAGAGCAGAGCGAGGCAGCGCTGAAGTCCGCGCAGGCGCGTCTGGACCTGGTGCTGACCGGTCCCCGCAAACAGGAGAGGCAGCAGGCATCTCTGGCGGTGGCGCAGGCGCAGGCGAACATGGCGCTGGCGGAGAGCAACCTGAAGCGATACCAGAGTCTGGTGAATGAAGGCGCTATCTCCCGTCAGCAGTTTGAGACCGCGCAGACCCAGTTTGCCGTTGCGAAGGCGCAGTACGATTCGGCGGTGCAGTCGCAGAGCATCGCCGAAGAGGGCAGCCGCTCTGAGGATATACGCGCCGCGCAGGAGGCGGTTCGGCAGGCGCAAGCCAATCTCCAGCAGGCGCAAGCGGGGCTGCGGCAGGCGAGAGCCTCCGCCATGCAGGTAACGGTACGCTCGCAGGAGGTACGTGGAGCGCAGGCGCAGATCGGGCAGGCGAAAGCTTCGCTCCAGATTGCCCGGGTCAACCGTGACTATGCGACGATCAACGCTCCTTTTGATGGAATCGTCACCCGACGGATCGCTGATCCCGGCGCGATGGCGGGACCCGGCGCGCCTTTGCTGATGGTGCAGGGAGGGGCGATCCGGCTGGAAGCCATTGTGCCGGAGAGCGCGCTGCGCGCCGTGCGTAAGGGAGATACGATTCCGGTGACGCTCGATGCGCTGCCGGGACAGACTCTCGGCGGCAAAGTGGTTGAAATCTCTCCACAGGGCGATCCTGCCAGTCATACGTTTCTGGTGAAGATGAACCTTCCGCGCACGGCGCACGTGAAAGCCGGGATGTTCGGGCGCGCTCGAATCGCCGTCGGTTCCGAAAACCGTCTGATGGTTCCGGCAGCGGCGGTCTGGGAGCGGGAAGGGCTGCGCTATATCTACGTGGTGGATCGCGAGAATGTTGCGCGCCTGCGGATGATTACGGTTGGAGAGGGCGAGGGGGAGAATCTTCCGGTGCTCTCCGGGATCAATCGCGGAGAGCGCATTGTGGCAGAAGGTCACGAGCGGATTCGGGATGGGATGAAGGTTCACTCGCGTTAACGACCGACTGACAGAGACTATCTACGGCGACAGGGAGATAGAAGATGCGCGTTGGGATGGCGGGTAGACTGGCGGCGGCTTTCATTAACAGCAAACTGACCCCGCTTCTGATCATCGCTTCGCTGGCGCTGGGCGCATTTGCTGTGCTGCAGACGCCGCGTGAAGAGGAGCCACAGATCATTGTTCCGATGGCGGATGTGCTGGTGACGATGCCAGGCGCCTCCGCGAAAGAGGTGGAGCGGCGCGTAACCACCCCGATGGAGAAGTTGATCTGGGAGATTCCGGGTGTGGAGTATGTCTATTCGACTTCCAGTCCCGGTCAGGCGATGGCGGTGGTGCGTTTTCTGGTCGGGCAGAATCAGGAAGCGGCGTTTGTGCGGCTGCGGGAGAAGCTGCAATCGCATTTCGATCTGATTCCGCCCGGTGCGTCCCTTCCGATAATCAAGCCGCGTTCCATTGATGATGTGCCGATTCTGGCGCTGACTCTGCACAGCAGACAGTATGACGCCTTCGCTCTCCGGCAGATGGCGGCGCGTGTGGAAGAGGCGATCAAGCAGGTAGATAACGTCTCCGAAACCGCCATCATCGGCGGACGTCGGCGCGAAGTGCGGGTCACGCTGGATCGGTCGAAACTGGCGGGCTACAATCTGACTCCGGACGGCGTGGCGATGGCGCTGGGGGGCGCGAACAGCCGCTCGCAGGCGGGAGGCTTTGCGCGAGACAATGCGGAGATCGCGGTGAAGACCGGGGACTTTCTACGTTCCGTGAAAGATGTGGAAAGCGTGGTGGTCGGAGCCGCAGGCGGTCGTCCGATTCTGCTGCGCGATGTGGCAAAGGTGACCGACGGTCCGGAGGAGCCGAAGAGTTATGTTCTGTTCGGCTACGGGGCGGCGCATGAGGTGGAGGAGCGGCACGAATCGGAGAAGGAGACTGCGCGCGGATCGGACGGCGCGAAAACGCCTGCGGAACTGGAACCGGCGGTGACGATCTCCATCGCCAAGCGGCAGGGCAAGAACGCCATTGATATCGCCCACCATGTGCTGGAGAAGGTGGAGAGTCTGAAGGGGAGTATTATCCCTGCCGATGTGCAGGTCTCCGTGACGCGCAACTACGGGGAGACCGCCAGCGAGAAGTCGGGAGAGCTGCTCTATCATATGATGCTTGCGGTGGTGTCGGTCACGCTGCTGATCGCGCTGACGCTGGGGCGGAAGGAATCACTGGTCGTTTTGATTGCCATTCCGGTAACCCTCGCGCTGACGCTGCTGGTCTTCTATCTGTATGGCTACACGCTCAACCGGATCACCCTTTTTGCCCTGATCTTTTCCATCGGCATTCTGGTAGATGACGCGATTGTGGTGGTGGAAAACATCGTGCGCCACTATCGGATGCCGCTTTCGGAGCGCAAGCCCGCGTTGGAAGCCGCCATCCATGCGGTAGACGAGGTTGGCAATCCAACCATTCTGGCGACCTTTGCAGTGATCGCCGCGATCCTGCCGATGGCTTTTGTCGGGGGATTGATGGGGCCGTATATGCGCCCGATTCCCATCGGCGCCTCGGCGGCGATGCTCTTCTCGCTCATTATCGCTTTTATCGTGACACCCTGGGCAGCCTACCGTTTTCTGAAGGGAGAGCATGAGCGTTTCGGCAAGCCGGAGACGCAGGAGAAGCCGCGTCCCTGGTACCTGCGCCTGCTTCTTGGAGGCGGTCATGCTCAGCATGAGCATTCCGACGACTGGACAACCCGCGTCTATCGCAAGATGATGACCCCGATGCTGCGCTTCTGGCCTGTGCGATGGAGCTTTTTCGGCGTGGTAACGTTGCTGCTGCTGGGCGCGATGTCGCTGGTCGCCTTCAAATCCGTCACGGTGAAGATGCTGCCATTCGACAACAAGAACGAGTTTCAGATCATCGTGGATATGCCGACCGGGACGACTCTGGAGCAGACCGCCGCCGCCACCCGCGTATTGGGCGACTATGTGGCGACGGTCCCGGAGGTGGAGAACTATCAGTTATATGTCGGCGCTGCCAGCCCCTTTAACTTCAACGGACTGGTGCGCCACTACTTTATGCGGCAAGGCTCCTACCAGGCGGACATCCAGGTGAATCTGGTCGGAAAAGAGGAGCGTAAGGCGCAGAGCCACGACATCGCCAAGCGGATCCGCCCGGATATCGAACGGATTGCCAGAGAGTGGGGCGTGCGCGTTAAGATCGCGGAAGTTCCTCCTGGACCGCCGGTGCTGCAGACTCTGGTGGCGGAGGTCTACGGCCCCACCTTCGAGGAGCGCGAGAAGATCGCCCGACAGATTCGCGAAATCTTTGCGACGACCGAGGGCGTGACCGATGTGGACTGGTACATGGATGATGATCAGACCACCTATCAGTTCGTGGTGGACAGCGAGAAGGCGGCGCTTAACGGCGTGGATGTGGCGGCGATTAACCGGACTCTGACGATGGGACTCTCCGGGACGCAGGTCGGGCTGGCGCATGATGAGAAGGCGCATGAGGATGTGGCGTTGACCCTGCGCCTGCCGCGCTATGAGCGCAGCGGTCTGGCGGAACTGGAGCAGCTATTCGTTCAGGCGCGCGACGGTCATCTGGTTCCGCTTCGGGAACTGGTCGAAGCCAGACCGATCCTGCCCGATAAGTCCATCTATCACAAGAATCTGATGCCGGTTGTCTATGTGACGGGCGATGTGACGGGACGGCAGGAGAGTCCGGTCTACGCCATTCTGAAGATGAATCAGGCGATTGCGAAGCTGAAGCTGCCGGACGGCGGCGGGGTGAATGTTCTAACCACCCATCAGCCCTTTACGATGGACAAGGTGCAGATGAAGTGGGACGGCGAATGGCATATCACCTATGAGGTCTTCCGGGACCTGGGCATCGCTTTCGGCGCGGTGCTGATTCTGATCTATATTCTGGTGGTTGCCTGGTTCCAGTCTTTCAAGACTCCTTTGATTATCATGGCTCCCATTCCGCTGACGCTGGTGGGCATCCTTCCGGCGCACGCGCTGATGGGCGCGTTCTTCACCGCGACCTCGATGATCGGGTTTATCGCCGGAGCGGGCATCATCGTGCGCAACTCGATTATTCTGGTGGACTTTATTGAACTGCGGCTGCGGCAGGGGCTGCCGTTGGAAGAGGCGGTGATAGATGCCGGAGCGACCCGATTCCGCCCGATGCTGTTGACGGCGGCAGCGGTGATTGTCGGGTCGTTCGTCATTCTGTTCGATCCGATCTTTCAGGGGCTGGCGATCTCGCTCATGGCGGGAGAGATCGCTTCGACGCTGTTATCGCGGCTGGCAGTTCCCATTCTCTACTTTATGATGCGTCGTAAAGACCGCGGGCTGATGGAAGCGGCGCCGGAAGGTCGGGGACCGCATGGCGAGTCGAAGCCAGAACCGGCGCACGCATAAACTTACGGGCAGTACAGGAGACAGACAATGACGACAGAACGTTATCTTCGATTAATCGCCGGCTTCTTTGTGATGTTGTCGGTGGCGCTGGGCTGGTTTGTGAACCCCTGGTTCTACGCTTTCACCGCCTTTGTCGGGCTGAACCTGTTTCAGTCCGCCTTCACCAACTGGTGTCCGATGAAGACGCTGCTGGAAAAACTGGGAACCTCTTCCTATCCGAAGACCCCCGACCATCGCAATGTCAGTAAGGGAGCGGCTTCATAGAACGGTTCTCTGCGGGAGGTATGCATGTATCGCGATCAAAAAATACTCCTCTTCATCGTGGTTGTACTGTTCGCGCTGGTCGCCGGACGCACTCCCGGTCAGCGTCAGGGAAGCTGTTCGGGCGTGAGAGGCCTGGTTCCTGCCGCGCAGGGAGAGCCGTCCTGCGCGGCGGTTGCAGAACCTATGCATGATCGGGGCGCGGTTCCGTCAGCAGTCGAGGAGGGAAAGAGGAGGGAAAAGGGCAGATGACACTCGCATCTCAGAAGACCGCGGTCTATGCGCGGACAACGACGCGATCCTATCCGGAGACGCTCTCTGCCGTGCAGGAAGCGGCGAAGGCGGCGGGGTTTCGGATTCCTGGCGTGATTGATCTGGCGGCTTCCATGCGGAAAGAGGGCATCGAGCGAGAGCCGTATGCGGTGGTCGAGTTGTGCAATGCGGAGATCGCCTCTGGCGTATTGAAGGTCAATCCGATGATCGGAACGCTGATGCCATGCCGGATCGCCGTCTATCAACAGGGGGCGCAGACCGTGGTGGCGATGACGCTGCCGTCGAGGCTGATGGATCTCTTCCCGGAGAGCGATGTCGCCGGACCGGCGAAGAAGGTGGATCAAACATTGCAGGACGTGATTGACGCCGCGACGAAGTAGTGCGGGAAGAAATGCTTGATGAGAGAAGACCGGACAGGCGGAAACGCCTGCCCGGTTTCTTCTGTCGTCAGTTGGAAGGCTTCTTGACAGACCGGCTGGTGTATCCCATCTGCGTCAGGCGGTTCAGACAGCCCAGGGCAAGCCGCTCCGTCATCAGCAGATCCTCGCGAGAAAAAACCCGCTGAACTGGCGCTCCTCCGCGTACTGCCTTAACGGTATACATCAGGTCCACCATCACCACAGATCGTCCGTCGCGAGTTATCAGTCCAAAGGACCCTCGTGGCGGTCCACCATTTCGATAGCGGGATTGCCACACCTCTTGTCCGATCTTTCTCCCGGAGGGACACCCCCTGGGCATTCTCCCGCCTGGAGGATAGGTAATACCTTTCGCCCACTCCAGCGCCGCCGTTTCATCCGGCATGACACAGACCTGAACGGTTACATAGAGATCATCCCGCACTCGATGTGCGCGCACTTCGATCAATCCGCTGTTAGGCTGTTCCGCCATATTACGGCTTACGCGGTAGCTAGAGAAGCCTCGCGGCATCTCTGCAGTAGGAAGTGCTGAAGATATATCCAATTGCCTCATCGGTTGTAGATTCAGTTCCTGCAGAGAACTGAATGCCCAAAACGACATCAGGATGAATGTAAGAGTTTGAGAATACTGAGACTTCATCGTGTATTCCCCTCCTTACAGGATATGGGGAGTGTATTCTCCCCGGGGATTACCCATGTTACTGGCTTTAATTAGAGGAGAGGTTGGATTGGGTTGACGCACCAGGCCGAGCCCGGAATTGGTTTGCCAATATCCAGCTAGAGGCCAGTTCACCGGAGGGTTCTGATAGCCATAGCCTGACAGATCCTGCCATTGGGCCGCACATACGTCATAAACAGTATGTGTAGAGGAATGAGCGATCTGATGCCAGCCCCGTGTTGACTCCGTATACGTGTACAGGAAAGTGGGGTCGCTTCCTATTAGGCAGACGCGGTTAGATAAGAATGAACCATATGCGTCCGACGGAGAACTGATGTAGGCAGCCACCGTGAATGTTAAGCCAAGAGCGTTCTGGCAGATACACAGAAAATCCGATACGTCAGCGCAGTTACCGGGAACCCAGCCAGGCGTATCGTAGTAAACTGTCAGGTTAAACGTTCGGAGTCCTGAACCTGTAATCCAATAGCTACGAGTATCATCTGGATAGTAGAACCGTTGCGCGAAGAACAGCCCGGTGGTGCAGTAGCGCGCCACTTCCGACGCGGTGGAGCGGTAGCGGGCGAAGCCGCAGGCGTCCTCCAACACCTCCGTCCAGGGGATCGCCATCGGA
>CAYSDM010000070.1:0-22981 GCA_964429855.1 uncultured Chthonomonadaceae bacterium | reverse complement strand
GCTGATCCAGACCATCGGGCGCGCGGCGCGCAATGTCAACGGGCAGGTCATCATGTACGCCGACAACGTTACCGGCTCGATGGAGCGGGCGATTCAGGAGACGAACCGCCGCCGCGCTCTTCAACTGGAGTATAACCGGGTGAACGGAATCACGCCGCAGACGGTCCGCAAGGCGATCCGCGATCTATTGACCTCCGAACATGTGGCGGAGGAGCGAACTGCCTATCGGGCAGTCGGCGGCAGCGGCGTGGATGGAGCCGCCATGCCGCTGGATCAGATCGTGGAGGTTCTGGCGCAGATGGAGAAACAGATGAAGGAGGCGGCGAAGGCGCTGGAGTTCGAGCGCGCCGCCCAACTGCGCGACGAGATCGCCGAACTGAAGCGTTTCCTTCCCTCGCACGCGATGGGCGGAGGAGATTCCGCCGAGAAGAGAGGTAAGGGAAAAACCTATCGCGCCCGTTGAGAGACAGGGCGTTGCGAGCGTTCGGGGCGGGCTGAGAGCCTGCCCCGCGTTTTTGTCAGGTCGGCTGTCCCTGCTGCCGCTGCATGATCTGCTGGATAATCAGAAACTCCGCCAGATTCTCCATAGTGACCATTCCCACAAGCTTCTCACTCTCCATGATGAGCGCGCAGGACTGCTGTCCCGCCTGCAGGTTGGAGGCGAGTTCCTGCAGATCGGCGTCGGGAGGCGCGGTCACAAAGTCGCGCTGCATGGAACCGGTGACATAGCCGGAGGGACCTTCGGTCGAAAGCCCGCGAAGAAGCGACTGCCGGGAGAGAACGCCAACCACCTCCTCGCCGTAGATCACCGGGAAGTCCTGCTGCGAGGTCTCCAGCAGGAGATTGGTCGCGTCCTGGAGGGTTGCGCCGACCGGCAGGGTGCGAAAATCGGTCAGCATGGCAGCGCGGGCGGACAGCCCCTGTACCAGAGCGCGGCTCTGATAGAACGTCCCCTCCTGTGAGGCTCCGATGAAGACGAAAAAGGCGATAAAGATAAGGATGACGCTGGGCAGGATCAAGCCGATAAAGCCCATGACAAACGCCATGAACTGACCGACAGCGACCGCGATTCTGGTCGCCGGAGCCTCTCCGATCATCAGCGCCAGCAGCGCGCGCAGGATGCGTCCGCCGTCCATCGGGAAGGCGGGAATCAGGTTGAAGAAAGCCAGCATCAGATTGGCGATCATCAACTCCTGAACCCAGAAGCCGTCGCCGACGCGCAGATTGACCCAGGTTCCCGGACTGCCCATAGAGCCGGTGACGATCAAGCCCATGAGGATAATGACCGCGATCACCAGATTGACGGCGGGACCGGCCAGGGCGATCCAGAGTTCCTCATGCGGTCTGGGAATCTTCTCCATACGCGCCACGCCGCCGATGGGATAGAGCACGATCTCGCTGACCGGAATTCCATAGCGTCTGGCAACCAGACTGTGCCCCAGTTCATGCAGCAGCACGCAGCCGAAGACCCCGAGGAGAAACAACAGACCGAACCCGGAATCCGGCCCGCGATAGATGACCAGCGCCAGAAACGCCAGAAACAGCAAAAAGGTCATATGCAGACGGATGGGGATGCCCGCGACCGTTCCCAGGGTGATCGCCCAGGGGCTTGGGGGAGCGGCACGCGGACCGGACGGGCGCGAACCACTGCTATTTGAACGGTTATTATTGTTCATTCGCTCTTGTGACTCCTCCGCAGGGGAGCAGTTGTCTCCAGAAAGTAGATTCGTATCAGGATACGAGTTTTCCCTGCCGGTCGTTCGCGATAGGGCGCGTTTTGCGAGAGAGGACGTGAAAAAGGCGGCTTCCGCAAAAGAAGCCGCCCTTGAGGAGATCGTGAGTCCTGTCTATTCAGGGAAGAGCGCGAGAATACTTTACTTTCCGCCGCCGCCCATGGCGCGCGCTTTCGACTCGATCATCTCTTTCGGAACGATGGGAACGTCGTTGCGCTGATTGTTAATCATCTCTTTCGAGAGCTTCTGCACATCGGCGTTCGAGGTTCCAGAGGCAGGATTGGCGCGTGACCAGATCAGAGCGGCAACCCCGATAACCACAACAATTGTCACCACAACGAAGACCGGGGTGGGTATACTTTTTTTCACCGCGTTTGCTCCTTTTGCAGGGGATCGGACAGCAGAAGGATGCTGTCCGATCCCCCGCCTTCATGCTGCGGGCTAGTTCTCCTTCAAGGTAGAGCGGTTACATCGCGTGGCGCTCCTGTTGAGCACAGCGAAGTACTGTCATGTCGAGCACAGCGAGACATCTATGATTCTTCGCTTCGGTCAGAATGACATTCACGCTTCGGTCACAATGACAGCCATCCAAACTACCTTGACGACGTACTAGTCCAGATCCCACAGATACTTCGCAGAGTCGTAGATCACACCTTGCAGCCCATCGCGCACGTCACAGCCCTGCGTCAGAGCGCTGATCCGGTAGGCTTTCGCATGACCGTCCGCGAAGGCGACCACCGCGGTCTCATTGTGCCAGGGCCAGGCGCCGCCGAAGACGTTCCAGGCGTTGGGGCTGCTGGGATTCCAGCCGCCGAACCACCAGTAGCCCGGGCAGGCGTTCACGCCGGGGCGGGTGTCGCGGAACTGCGCGTTGTAGATGCAGGGGGCATCGAGGGCGTAGTTGCCGCCGCCGTAGGGCGCGCCGGAGCCGCTGCGGTTCCAGACGCTGTCAATAGCGTAGATCGATTCCGCGGGGCGGTTGACCTGAGACTGAGAGACGGACAGCGGAGAGAAGTAGTTCGGGCACATATAGCCCCACGGGCTGAAGTACTGCATGTTGATTCCGAAGTCGCTCTTTGCCGCGAAGTTCAGACGTCGCTGCGCATCGCGGTAGGGAACGGAATCGGGGTTGGTCAGTTCAACAGTCTCCCGTTCGCGCCGGGTGGCATAGTCGCCGGGATCCGCCAGGATATCGTCGTTCTTCATATAGGGCTGAACCAGCGTGCCGAAGACGTGATCCGGGTTGGCGGGATTGGCGTCGTAGGTTCCGAGCGTCTGCGCCAGGGGGTACTTCTCGTCGAAATCCTGAGAATACATGAGAGCGGCAGTGATCAACTGCTTGAAGTTGGAGGTCGCGCTGGCTTTGCGTGCCTGCGCGCGCGCCTGCGCAAAGACCGGGAAGAGGATTGCCGCGAGGATCGCGATAATGGCAATCACGACGAGCAATTCGATGAGTGTGAAACCGCGTTTGCGTAAAGACATTAATGACTTCTCCTTAACTGATGTGCATGAAGGGGCTGTAAGCATCCCTCCATCGGCGGAAGCTCCTGTCCAGGGCAGCCTGCAGATGCAGGCTGCCCTGGCAGAGAAGATGAGTCTAATGGTCTCAAAAAGAAGAGACCTTGAGCGCCTATACGTAGCTGTAGACTGCCACAATCCAGAGAAGGTAACAACTCCTCGTGCTTTTTCAACCACATCGTAAGTCCGATCGGAAGCAGCATGCTCCAGCGCGCGCCGACGCGCCAGCAGACGGATCGGGATGGATGGGGGGGAAGAGAGACGATCAGTTGGTGCCGGATCCGGTAGTCTCTCCCCTTTTCTCAGGGTTTTTGCTCTTCATTGGACCTTCATAGTAGTTCGGATCGGGCTTGTCCTCTTTCCCGCTGCATCCGGCAAGGATCGGGACCATCAATACCGCTGCCGCTCCCAGAGAGAGAAGGGAGCAGAGTCGGCTTCTGCGAAAGCGCGTATTCTGCTTCATTATTCGGTAGTTTTCCCTCCATCCGACGATTTGTCTCCGGCAGGAGTATTTTGCTGTGAAGCATTGGCAGGAGGCTGACCAACTTTGCCGTCTTCCGTGGCGTAGGTGTCTCTGCCGCCCTTCGATTTCATCAAGCCGGTATAGTAGCCGGGAGCGGAGGGAGCCGGTTTTTGGCCGGGAGAGCCGACGACGAGAATACGAAGCACCACCGCGCCCAGCACCACCGCCAGCCCCACGACAGCGTACATCATTCGCCGATCTTTCATGATCTGCTGTCCCCATAAGCCACCGGAAACGGAGCCGATCCAGGACAGATTGCCAGAGGGAAAATGCGCCAGCCTGACATGCAACTGCCGGGAGGCTGGAGAGGGTCAAGCCCTCTCCAGCCTCCTCAACAGCGCTGTTGATCACCCCCGCCGATGGCTGGAAGTGCGATTTACTTGTCTACCGCATAGTAGCGCTTGTAGACACAACCGGCGGAGTCGGTCGCCAGATAGCGCTCGGAGTTACGGGCGATCCACTTGGCATGACCATCCAGGAAGATGTGCGTGCCGCCGCCGTGATGGCTCTCCGCCGACTCGCAGCCCATGGTGGTTCCGAAGCCGCCGTTGGCGATCACTCCGGTGAAACCGTCGGTGACGATGACGGTTTCGGCGACGCGGTTGGGCATGGCAAAGGACATGATGATTCTGCGGACATCGCTGCCAGCGAAGTAGGCATAGGGATCTTCCTGAGTGCAGGAGCCGAACTGGACTCCGAACCCGATGCCGTAGTTGGCATGGTACCACTTCGGCGGCCACCAGACGCCGGTCGCCAGCGCCCCGTCGTCACAGTCGGGGCGGTTGGCGGTCTCCTGGAATTTCGCCTCGTTGTAGGAGGGGCATTTCATCATGCCCGTGGGCTGGACGCCGGTGAATCCGGCGTTAGAGGGGCGATTCGGCTCGCCGTTCTTGATGTAGGGCTGAAGGTTCTGGGTCCAGCTTTTCAGGTCATCGCGCTGCTCAGTGCGAGCCTGACCCGTGCGCACGAACCAGGGAATGAGGGTCTCATCGTAGTCCTGGCCGTACATGAGGATTGCCGTGCCGATCTGCTTGGCGTTGCTGACGCAGGTGATGCCTCGCGCCTTCTCGCGCGCCTGCGCGAAGACCGGGAAGAGAATTGCCGCGAGGATCGCGATAATGGCGATCACGACGAGCAATTCGATGAGTGTGAAACCGCGTTTGCGAGAGACCATTCGTCTCCTCCTCGTAGTTCAGTCTTCCTCAAATGGGAATTCTGTGAGTTTTCAATGCGCCGGAAACGGTTCGGTTTCCGGCATAAGATACGAGCGTTCACGTGATTAAGGATAGAAAATCGCGTCTATGGCTTCCGGTACGACTTCTACTTAATGTTTCACCCCCTTTCAAAACAGTTATTCCTGTTATAAAATGAAGAGCCTCTCCGGGAAGAGATAAGGCTCCGCTCTGATAACTTGTGGACAGAATGTGTCCGAATATGCGCGGACTCAATGCTCACGTTATGGCGTCAATGCCAGAAAAAGCTAATGAAGGTTAAGATGAAGTTAAATTTCTGAGGTGTGCGAATTATAAAGGCAGTTACGAGCCTATGTCAAGTGGACAAAAGACAACATATCTCGAAAATTGCTTTTTTTTCTGGAGGGTGTGCCTGCTGCATCAGAAATTATAGAGCAATAAATACCAAAAACTGCTAACAGCTTGGAGTCGGAAGGCGAATGCACGAAATCCTCTGCATTCTACCGGTTTTCTTTTCGTTTTCCGAAAGTGTCAGGCGGTCTGAAACACCGCATCGGGCGTGGAGAGGCGCGGAATCTGCACCACAATCTGCGGGTTCTTCTTGAAAACCGCCCGGAAGAGATCGCCGCGGCGGTTGACCGCGCCCATTTCGACCGTCGGTTCCTTGTCCGTTACGACATGGAAGAGAACGGAGTCCTCCGTTACCTCGCAGGTCAGTTCGCGGATAAGGCTCTGCTTGGAGCGGTCCAGGGCATCGGCGACGCGCAGGATCGCCGCCAGATAGTTGACGCGCTGGCGGTTCTCTTCGCTGAGGGTTCCATAGATGGTGTGTTCGGGGGTCGGCAGCGTTTTCCGGTGATAGCGGGCGACGTTGGCGATGATCTTCACCTCATCCCGCGTAAAGGGCGTGAGCGGTTCGGTCAGGATCATCATCAGGGCGTGGCGGTGATGACCCGCCGGGGAGACGTAGTAGCCGATGTCGTGCAGGATGGCGGCATATTCGAGGAGCTTACGATCCTCGCGCTGCAGCGTATGAAACTCCTGCAGTTCCATGAAGATCGTTCCCGCCAGGCATTCGACCTGATGGGCGTGCATCGGTTCATAGTTATACTGTCGCGCCAGTTCCAGGATGGCGTCCAGCCTCTGTTTTGTCTCCATCCGTTATGTCGCTCCCGATAAGGTTGGTTGTTTGCAGGGACACGCAGCGCTCTGACAGCGCGAAGCCCTCGCTCAGGCGTCGTCCCTATCCGAACCGGTCATAGAGAACGCCCCAGCGCAAGCCGTGACAGCTTACAGCGACCGCGTCCAGCCGACAATGGAAGAGCGTCTGAACCAGCAGGATCGCGCCGCCCAGGATGATATCCGCGCGCGCCGGGTCGAGTCCGATGATCTGTTTGCGCTGCTCGACAGTGCGCGCCGCATAGGTCTCGACCTGCGCCTCGATTTCCGGCAGAGAGAGTATACAGCCGTGCAGCGTTTCGGGGTCGGTATCGGCTCTCTGCAGGAAGACCGCCGCCATATTGACGAAGGTTCCGCCGACTCCCACCGCCTGATAGTTCTCCGTCGGCAGCGTTAACCCCTTCAACACTTCCGCCGCGAGCCGATTGGCATCGCTGATCTGGCGAATGGAGGGCGGATCGGAGTGCAGCGCGGCTTCGGTCAGCCGCACCGCGCCCATTGGCAGACTGATGCGCCCCGCCATATCCCGGCTGCCGGGCTGTCCCTGAATGAACTCGACGCTGCCGCCGCCGATATCTATGACCAGCAGTTGATCCGCATCGCGCCAAAGGGGATCGCGCCGCACCGCCAGATAGGAGAGCCGCGCCTCTTCCTGCCCGGAGATGGGAAGAACCTCCACGCCGACTTCGCGCGCGCGGAGGAGAAACTCCTCCTGATTCACCGCATCGCGCAGCGCCGCCGTCCCCACTGCCGACATCTCCCGAACGCCCTCCCTACGGCAGAGCGCGGCATAGTCGCCCAGCGCCTCCAGCGTGCGGCGGATCGCAACCTCCTGCAGCCTGCCGCCCACCATTCGCTCACCGAGGCGGGTGGTGCGGGAGGTGTCCAGCACGCTATGAAATCTACCCGAGGAATCGCGCTCGACGATGGTGAGTTTGACCGTGTTTGTGCCGACATCAATGCTGGCGTATCGCTGCATGGTTGAGGGGGCCGATCTTTTGCGCTAGGACTGACAGGCAGAGCAGCCGCCCGTGCGCGCATTGAAACCGCAGGAGGCTGCCGCTTCCGGGGCGGGCGTGCCGCACGGGGTAAGCTGGCGATTGATGGCGAAACGCGAAAGCAGGCGCGAGAGAGATGGACTGCCGCATTCCGGGCAGACGACGCCTTCCGCCTGTGCATTGCGGCAGAGCGCCTCGAAGATGGTCTGGCACGACCCACAGCGAAATTCGAACAGAGGCATCGCGTTTTCAAACCTCCACACAGAGAAGTCGAACTGTTCCTGCAAGCGATCAGGTGCATCATTGTAGCATACGCGGCATCGCCAGACAAGCGGGGCGCCCGGAGAGGAAAAACGGACGCGGCGTCGAATAGGAAGGATAGTCTGCGGCTTCAGAAAGGATGGCGTGCGTGAGATTCATGACACGAAGAGAGTTATTGCGCGCTGCTGGCGCGATGTCCTTGATTCTGCTCCTCTTCGGAGGGCTGGTGATGGGAGGATGCCGGGGAGGAGGAGGCAGCGGAGCCGGAGGCGGCGGGCAGAACGTGCTGCGCTATGCGCTGCAGACCCGCCCGACCAGCCTTGATCCGGCGACCGTCGAGGATGGCGACACCATTGACCTGCTGCTTCAGGTGTTCGAGGGGCTGGTACAGTGGGATGAGCAGAATCAGGTGGTTCCCAACCTTGCCGAGAAGTGGGAGATCAGTCCGGATGGCAAGGTCTACACCTTTACCCTGAAGGACAACGTCTATTTCCATCCTCCTCATAAGCGCAAGGTGACGGCGCAGGACTTTGAGTACAGCATCACGCGCGCGCTGCTGCCTGCGACTCGATCCGGCGTGGCGATCTCTTATCTCAACGATATCGTCGGGGCGCAGGAGGTTTCGGACGGCAAGGCGACAACGCTTGCCGGGCTGAAAGCTCTGGATGAGCGGCGGCTGCAGATTACCCTCGACAAGCGCAAACCCTATTTTCTCGGCAAGCTCACCTATCCGACCGCCTATGTGGTCTGCAAAGAGGCGATAGAGCAGAATCAGGGCAAGGTGGACGAGAAGAGCATGATCGGGACGGGTCCGTTTATGCTGAAGGAGTATCGGGTCGGCTATAACGTCTCGCTGATCGCCAATGCGGAGTATCATGGCGGAAAGCCCCTTCTGGACGGCATCGAGCGTCCGATCCTCACCGACTCCAATGCCCGACAGACCGCCTATGAGAGCGGGCAGTTGGACATCGCCGATGTGCAGCTTGCCGATCTGGATCGCATCCGGCAGGATACCACGCTCAGCAGGCAGATCAAGCAGTACACCCGCGCCGCGACCTGGTATCTGCAGTTGAACCAGAAGGCGTTCGAGCCGTTTCGTAATCGGGATGTGCGCCGCGCCTTTGCCTATGCCGTCAACAAAGACGCGCTGATTCGCACCGCGCTGAAGGACACCGTTAAAAAGGCGAACGGGGTGCTTCCTCCCGGCGTATTCGGCTACGACCCGACGCTGCAGGGAATCCCATATGATCCCCAGAAGGCGAAGGAGCTTCTGGCGAAAGCCGGATTTCCAGGCGGTCAGAACTTCCCCAAACTGGTGATCTCCTTCCGACAGGGCTACAAGCAGATCGAGGACGGCGCGATCTCCATCCGCAACGATCTGAAGCAGAATCTGGGAATTGAAGCCGACCTGCAGCCCATTGAGTGGACGCAGTTTTTGAAGATGCGCTCTGACGGCGTGCTGCCCTGCAGCCATCTGCGTTGGGGAGCCGACTACCTGGACGCGCAGAACTTCCTGTCGCTGCTGCTGCACAGCAAAGCCAAAGAGAACACTATCGGCTACAACAATCCCGATTTTGACCGGCTGTGCGATATGGCGGATGTGGAGGTGGATACGCAGAAACGCGAATCGCTCTATCGTCAGGCGGAGCGAATCGTCGTGGAGGATGCTCCCTGGGTCTGCCTCTATTTTCAGAGCAATGTGGAACTGCATAAGCCGTATGTGCAGGGCATACGCGACGGACTGCTGGGACACCTGCCGCATATCAAGGTGACCGTCAAACGATAGACGAATCCCTGTATTTGCGAAAGGAGCTCCGGCAGATCGCGGGAGTTCCTCTCGATTAATATAGATATTTACGTCTCTATTCGTCTGTATTTCCTCGGAGCATCGTCCTCAATGGTCGCTTATATTCGCAAACGCCTGCTGCTCGCCATCCCAACTCTGCTGGCGGTAACCTTCATCACCTTCTTTGTCGGGTATCTGGCTCCCGGCAGCCCGATTGACGCCAAGCTGAAGGAGCGTAACGACCCGCAGACCCGCGCCCGGCTGATGCGCGAATACGGTCTGGATCGTCCGCCCCTGGTACAGTACGGCGATTTTCTCTGGAAAGCCGCGCGGGGCGATCTGGGAACCTCCATCACCTTTGACCGCAAGGTGTCCGAGATCGTGCTGCAGCAGTTTCCGGCGACGGCGCAGCTTGCAGGGATGGCGATTGCGCTGGCGTCGCTGATGGGGCTGACGGCGGGGATTGTGTCTGCGTTGCAGCATAATCGGTTTCTGGATCGGTTTCTGATGGGAACCGTACTGCTGGCGGTCTCCCTGCCGACCTTTGTGCTTGCGCCGCTGCTGATGCTGGTGTTCGTACTGTGGCTGGGCTGGCTGCCGCCATCAGGATGGGATGGACCGCTGAACTATGTTCTGCCGGTGCTGGTGCTGGGGGCGCGTCCAACCGCGCTGATTGCCCGCCTGATGCGCTCCTCGATGCTGGAGGTGCTGCGACAGGACTATATACGCACCGCGATTGCCAAGGGGCTGTCACCGACGCGAGTGGTCTTTCGCCATGCGCTGAAAAACGCCTTTCTGCCGGTTCTGACCGCGCTCGGCAACTCGCTGGGCTATCTGCTGACCGGTTCGTTTGTGGTGGAGACGATCTTTCGCGTACCGGGTATCGGCTTCGAGTCGGTGGACTCGATCATGCGCCGCGACTACCCGGTGATTCAGGGAATGGCGCTGCTGGTGGCGGTGATCTTTATCTTCGTCAACCTGACAGTGGACATTCTCTACGGGATCGTTGATCCGAGAGTGCGGTTCGAGGAGGCGCGGTGATGGCGGTTGAGAGGCTTGAGGAAGAGGCGCAAACATCCTCCGGAAGTCCGTCGCGGGAGGCATGGCTTCGTCTGCGTCGGAATCCGGTTGCCATTGTCAGCGCCGGAATCATTGTGCTGCTGGCGTTTCTGGCGATAATCGCGCCCCTGATCGCCCGTTATCCCTATGACTATCTGGATCGCGGATATGAACTGGCGGCTCCCGGAGCGAGGCACTGGCTGGGAACGGATCATCTGGGGCAGGATGTCTGGAGCCGGCTGCTCTTCGGAGCGCGCGCCTCGCTGACGGTGGGCCTGGTGGTATCGTCTCTCGGGCTGTGCATCGGCGTGACAATGGGGATACTGGCGGGATACCGGGGCGGGATATGGGATGCGATCCTGGGACGGATAACCGACGCGATGTTTGCCTTTCCCGACCTTCTGTTTGCCATTCTTCTGGTCGGTATCCTGCGCCCGACATCGCCAATCGGCAGCTTTCTGACGGTCTTTGTGGCGTTGGCGCTGGTAGGCTGGCCCGGGATGGCGCGGCTGGTGCGCGGACAGGCGCTTCAGCTTCGCGACAAGGAGTTTGTGGAGGCGGCGCGCGCGGCTGGCGTGCGCGACTGGCGCATTATTACCAGACATATGTTGCCTAACATGCTAAGTCCTATTATCGTTGCGGTTACGGTAGACATAGCAGGGGTGGTTCTGGCGGACGCGACGTTGAGCTTTCTGGGGATCGGAATTCAGCCTCCCTATCCAAGCTGGGGGCGCATGATCCGGGATTCGCTGCCTCATCTGCGCTCAGAACCGCTGCTGATCCTATTCCCCTCTCTGCTGTTGGGCATTACCGTGCTGGCGTTCAACTTCTTCGGCGATGCGCTCCGCGACGCGCTGGATCCCCGACTGCGCGAATAGGCATCTCATGCAAGAGGAGAAAAAGCGCGTGCGGCTGGTTACCTATAATATACGGGGCGGTCTGGGGATGGACGGGAAGCGTTCCCTTGAACGAATCGCACAGACGCTTGTCGAGATCGGGGCAGATATTATCTGTTTACAGGAGGTGCATCAGCGTCTTCCCTGGAGCGGATGGGAGGATCAGCCTAAGCGTCTTTCTCATCTATTGAAAATGCCGATCTTTTTTCAGGGGTCATGGGGCATCGGTGGCAGCCAATTCGGCAACTGCGTCCTGACGGCACTTCCCGTGAAACGATTTACGCGCTATCCGTTGCCTCGAAAACTGGCTCCCGTGCTGGCATGGTCAGAACCGCGCTGCCTGCTGGAGATTATGTGCGAGACCGTATCTGGGGTAATCACGGTCTTTAATACGCACTGGAGTCTGGATTCACGGGATCGTATGCTTTCTTCGAAGCGGATGGCTTCGATACTGTCCCGCATTCAGACATCGTGTATCCTCGCAGGTGATCTCAACGCGGTATCATCTTCACCGGAGATACAGACGTTATTACAGACAGGGACGATGACGGACGCCGGAGCCGCGCTCGATCTGCCCACATTCCCCTCTCTTCAACCGCACCGACGCATTGACTATCTGCTCCACTCTTCCCGGCTCTCGCTGAAAAGCCTGCGCGTCCTGGACACGCAGGCTTCCGATCATCTGCCGGTTGTGGCGGAGTGGGAGTAGTTATTTCACGTGCAATATGCCACTACTCCCCCAGAATACGCCGCATGATGCCCTCTAGCTGCTCCTCCGAATAGAATTCGATCTCAACCCTGCCGATCTCTCCGCTCCATCTCAGGGTGACCTTTGTGCCCAGAGCGGTGCGAAGCGTCTCCTCCACCGCCACATAGTGCGGGTCTTTCTGAACGGTAGTCTCTGAGCGCAGGGGAGTCGCCGGAGGCTCTGGCAGTCCGTCGCGCATCTCGCGTGCAAGGCGTTCGGTTTCGCGCACGGTCAATCGTCGCCGGACTACCGTCTCCCAGGCGGAAAGACGCGCTTCGGGAGCAACCTGAAGCAGAGAACGGGCATGCCCCTCCGATATTTCGCCTCGCGACAGGCTGTCCAACACCGGTTCAGGCAAGGTGAGAAGCCGCAGGGTGTTGGCGATGGTCGGCTGCGCTTTGCCCACACGACGTGCGACCTCCTGCTGGGTCATCCCGAACTCGCCGATCAGGCGCTGGTAGGCAAGCGCCGCCTCCACCGGCGAGATGTCTTCGCGCTGAATGTTC
This sequence comes from uncultured Chthonomonadaceae bacterium, assembly GCA_964429855.1. GTDB lineage: Bacteria > Armatimonadota > Chthonomonadetes > Chthonomonadales > CAJBBX01 > CALLMM01. The sequence goes on along the minus strand of CAYSDM010000070.1, from coordinate 10,581 downwards.
TCTATCAACGCGAGTTCCAGCATCTGGGTGTCGGTACACTCCCTGACGATCGCGGGGATCGCCGTCAGACCGGCTTCGGTCGCAGCGCGAAAACGACGCTCTCCCGCGATCAGTTCGTAGGAATCGACCGCGATGCGGCGCAGCAGCACCGGCTGAAGTATTCCCTGCTCGCGGATAGACTGCACCAGTTCCGCCTGTTTCTGTGGATCGAACGATCGGCGCGGCTGATAGGGATTGCGACGGATCTGCTCCACACGTACCTCGCGAACACTGGTGGCATCGTCTTCCGCCAGACTGCTGCTGAGCAGGGCGCTCAGTCCCTTACCCAACCCTCGCTTTTCCATTCTGGAGAACCTCCTGGGCAATGTCTCGATACGCCTGCGCGCCTCGTGACCGGGGATCATACACAATCGCGGGCATTCCGTGACTGGGCGCTTCCGAAAGACGTACATTGCGCGGAACAATGGTGCGCGCAACCTTGTCGCGAAACGCCTGCCTTACCTCCGACACCACCTGCTGCGACAGCTTCACCCGGTTATCATACATGGTCAGAATGACCAGCCCGATGGTCAACCCTGGATTCAAATGTCGCTGCACCAGATCCACCGTGCGCATCAACTGACTGACTCCCTCCAGCGCGTAGTATTCGCACTGAATCGGAATGATGACCGCATGGGCGGCAACCAGCCCGTTGAGCGTTAGCAGACCAAGCGATGGAGGCGTGTCTATCAGTATAAAGTCGAAAGTCTCGACAAGCGGATCCAGGGATCGCTTCAGAGAGTTTTCTCGCGCCATGCGGGGCATCAACTCCACCTCCGCCCCCGCCAGATCGAGATTCGCCGGAAGAAGAGAGAGATTCTCGATGCCCGTGCGATGAATTGCCTGATCCATCGGATAGTCGTTGATCAGAACGTCGTAGGTGGAGGGATGCTCGGAGCCGTTCTGAAGCCCAATGGCGGCCTTATCCACGCCTAAGCCGCTGGTGGCGTTCCCCTGGGGATCGAGGTCAATGAGCAATACCCGCTGCCCTGTCTGCGCCAGCGAAGCGGCGATATTGACGGCGGAGGTGGTCTTCCCAACCCCCCCCTTCTGGTTGACCACTGCGTAAACAGTGCTCATCTGTCTGTATTTCCTTCAACCTAAGAGTGCATTGAGTTAGAATTGGGCAGGACCGGGGGGAACTCCTTCTCCTGTGCCAGGAGAAAATGAAAAGCGGGACGCCCTTCAGGGCATCCCGCTTGAAATGTAGATAGATGTTTACTGCACAACTCAGCGCTTGCGTTCCGACTGGTTAACCGGGAAGGGGGCAGACCTGTCTGTCAACGAATGCGGTCGGCATAGGCGCGGCGGATCATCAGATCGGCAATCTCTTCTCCACTTACCTGGTAGTTTCCGCCTTCGATGCGCGCCTTGAGGGCTTCAACCTGCTCTTCACGAATATCCGGCAGCGCTTCCACGGCTTTTTTCGCCTGCTGTATCTCCTGTGCCCGCGAGGATATCTCTACGGATGCTTCTGCGCCCTGTCCGGTGGTCTTTACGGGCTTCTCGCTCAGGTCAACGCGGGTGAGTCTGGTCGGAGCGATGCTCCGGGTGCGAATGATGCGGTCAACCTCTTGAACAGAAATTTTCACCTGTTTGCCTCCTTCTCGTTGTAGTCCCCGTGTCTGAACGGAAACCCCAAGTCGAAAGATGGCAACCTGGCAGCCATAGTCTGCGATGCACTAAACACCTGCTGATCGTTGCGCTCGCCACTTTAGGCCCATAGCTTTGCGTCCCCACATTTCTATGGGTTTGCCCTTGACATCTTTTTCTAACCGAAATTATCGGAAAATGCTGCCAGAACTTTAGGTTCAAAATAGAAATAATTGCGTGTTCCGCTTCGACAGCATAACATACTCGCCCCCGCGCTGTCAATGCTCGTTTTCCGGCATATTTACCGGGCTGTTTCGGGGATCATATCTCCCTGCGCCCCCTCTGCGAGGCGAGGTCTTGCAGGATTTCTTGTTCCTCCTGACGCCAGGTGATGTCCGGGCGCGACAGACGGTGCTCACCCAGCAGCACCCGCGCCGTCATCTCATCGCCGATCCAGACGTTCCCCAGAGGCTCTCTACTGCGTAGAGCAATCGCCAGAGAGGGAATGCGGGTCGGATCGGCGCCGACCGCCAGTATGACCGGTTTCCGCTCCTTTACCAGTTGCTTGATGCGGGGCAGCCCCAGCCCCACCACGGACCGGGCGTTGTACTCGATTGGCTCGCCCCCGGCATTAAACCACCAGCCCCCGAAATTCCCGATCCCGCCCGCTTCGGCAATCGCTTTCATGTCCAACTCGGTAATAAGCTCGTTTTGCAGGGAGTCATGACGGGGAGCCCAGTCGGTCTGATGGTGCGATGCCAGCGATCCCAGCACCAGATTGGTTTTGGTCTCCAGCGCCTCAAGGATGGACTTTACCAGCGGGAGGTTGCGGACAACCTCCATATCCGCCGCATCCACCACCGCCGGAATAGGCATACAGGCATACTTGCATCCGAACTGACGTGCAATGTCGCGCACGATGTTATTGGCGTCGAAGCGATCCACCTCCAGGCGGCGCACTCCCTGCGCCGCCAGCACCAGTCCCTGACGGTTCAGCCCGATGCGAGGCTGAAGATAGTCGGAGACTTTGCGGGTGACGAAGCCATAGGTAACCGCCAGACAGGGTTCCGTTATCTCCCCAAAGCGACGATCCAGTTGACCGGCGGCTTCGTGGGCGATTCGATCCAGTATCACCTCGCGCACATTATCCGGCAAAATCTGCGTGAGCATCTCCTGACGCCCGTGCACCACGATGCAGTCCAGCAGATTGAATCGTTCACGCACCTGCGCCGCCAGATTACGCAGGCGCGTTCCCTCCGTCGTTCGCGAGGGAAGCAGGGCGATATTGACGATCCCGGCTTTCCGCGCCGCCTCGCACATCGCGACCACCTTGGCGCGAGGTCGAATACCCAGCTTCTCGACAATCGTTTCATGGGTCAGACGCTCGATGAAGTACATCTCCGCCACACGATAGAGATCGCCCTCATCATACTCATGGGGATCGGTCGAATAAGCCATGCTCCCGCCTCCTTTCGTTGTCTCGACGACGCCGTAACAGATGAGCCGAACGACAACAATTATAACAAATTGAAAGAATAGACACAATAACGACACATTTGTAACTTTTGAGACGACTGTTATTGATTTTTGGTTCCAGACACCCTATAATATGATCAGAACCGGCTGCGACCTCAATGGCGAGGGGACGCAGCCGGACTCTCTTTCCCATCAATCGTGCTGTCGCCGACACGTTGTCAGCCCCTGACTCGAAGAGGAGTGAGATCATCATGAGTGTACGAGGGACGTTTGATGACCGCAATGATACACGTCTGGCCGTGAAGCTCTGGATGGGGGCGAGCAACCCGGAGTCTTATCGGCGGGAACAGATCCGCAGCCGAATTGCGGAAGTGGTTAAAGCGGATCGTGATCCGGTGGATCGGTCTGCCGATAGCTGGCGTGAAGGCTCTTACGGGGCGATGATAGGTATCCTGGAGTTTATTGGTGAAGAGATTGCGAGAGTGGCGCAACAACGCGACGATAGTGGCTGCCGACAGGCGCAGACAGATGTTCTCCTTGCGGCGACCTGCCTGCCGCACGACCCGTCTGGTGCGTTTGTCCATGTCTGCCGGGCGAGCACGCTCCTTGACGAGGCGAATTCTGACAGTCCGGTAGTTCGCGTGAAGCGCGCCCTGGAACTGGCGCAGGAGCTTCTGCGTCCGCCGCGCGCTCTGCCCGGCGGCAACTCCCTGGCGCTTGCGGTAGCCTGAGAGGTTTGAAGCAGCAGCGGCGCGCGGACGGCGCGCCGCTATTTTTTCGCCTGTACGCTCTGGACATAAGTAAAGACCAGACCGCACGCGCCAAGCACCGCCACGGCCGTGACAATCAGAATCCGTATGAACAGGGACGGGCTTCCCTCCGCCTGAAAGATCCACAGGATTCCGCCGGACAGGGTCAGGCACTCTACCAGCGCCGCGACCATCCAGACCGTCTCGCTGCGCGAACTTCCCTGCTCCAGACTCTCCGACGCTACCCGCGGCTCTTCCTCTTCCGCAGCTTTCATGACTTCACTCCCTCGTTGAGATGGTAGAGAGCCGGGTCTACCAGACTGACCGTGCTGGATATGCGCGCCAGTTCCGGGTTATAGGCGGCGTCCGGACCGATCAGAATGGTGTCCAGTTCGATCCCCATGCGCTCCAGCCTCGCCCCGATCTCCCCATAAACGGTACAGCGTCCATCCGTCAGCAGACAGATGCGCGGTTTGACATTCTGTCCCGGTTCCCGGCTCTCCAGTATTCGCTCGATATCGTCCGCCGCGACGGTCAGGGCTTCGACGGTACGGGTCGCCTCCCCGGAGAAGTTGGTCTCAAAAAGCTCCCGCACCAGATGATCCTTCTCCTGCACCGACGCCGCGATATGCGGGGGATGTTCTGGCTTCGGGATCAGGACATCCGCGAAGCTGCGGAAGTAGTAACGGGCATTCGGACGTCCCAGATCCACCCGCAGCATGGCCGCGGCGATCGCCAGTTCCATGACGGCGTTGATGCCGCGGGGCGCGCACCCGTGCACCAGCGAGGTGCTGCGATCAAACAACAGATAGATCAGCCTCGCGCCTTCGCCCTCTACGCCCCCTTCAATCTCCACCGCAACCTCGCAGACCCGCTTTTCGCGGCGGGTGAGGAGGCGCTCCTCGGCGCGAAACATCAGGTAACGGCGGTCTTCGCGGTAGGCAAGAACGGGGATGGAGCCTTCCAGCATCCGGGCTATCAGGAGGTCTTCCGGCAGGCTCTGATAGAGCAGCGGAGCGGCGCGCAGATCGGAGAGCGTGCGCGCCGTTCGCAGCACGGGGTTTCCGGGCGGGCGGCGATGCTCCCGATGCTCGATTTCCGTCTGCGGAATAAAGAGCGTGCAAGGCTCCTGGATGATCGTCTCCGATTCGCGCCGCAGAAAGACGACCTGCCGCTGCGCCGACGATCCCTCCTCCCCGCTCGGTCCATCGCAGGCAAGATGGAGAAACGGCGGATTCTCCCGTATCAGCGCCTCGATGATACGCTCGACTCGCTCTGGATCGGCGAAAAAATCCGTTCCGCTGCCAGAGAAAGCTACGGCGCGCTGCGCCAGTTCGGCGCAGTCGTCCAGATTCCGCATCCTCTCCAGCAGGCGGGCGGTCTGTTCCGCGCTGACGGTCAGGTTCTGTGTGCGGGAGCGCGCTTTTCGGCGCAGCACCAGCATCCAGGGGCGAAGCTGCCGCGACCGCCGCCAATGCGGAAACAGGGCGCGCAGCATCTGCAGCGCCGTCCGCCAGAGTTGAGACAGTCTTTCCGGCAGGCGCCAGCGACCGGGCAGCAGACGCTCCGGTGAAGAAATGGCTATAGAGTGGGGCCGGCTCTCCATCGGCGTCCTCGCTCGCGGAAGGTCTCCATGCCGGTGCGGCGAACCTCCTCCGCCAGTTCGCTCAGGGCGGTCAGCCCCTTGCATTCGGCGATCCAGTCGTGGAAGCCCGTCTCTCCGAACAGCTTCAGGGCGGTGTAGGGCAGTTCGAAGATAATCTCTCCGGCGGTGGAGGGAGCGGCGCGCAGCCGGTTTAACTGATCCATCAGCGCGCCTAACTGATCGTAACGGCGAAACTCCTGCAGATGCTTCTGCGAGGGAACCGCCATCTCGATCACCTCGCGCCAGATACGCCGCGCCTCCTGATACTCCGGCACCTCGCCGCCGGGCAGCGCGTGCTCCAGAGAGCGCAGATGGTCGTAGTGCGGCTCCCGGCACTCTTTGATGCGCGCAATGGCGCGCAGGACGTTCAGCAGATTGTTCTGGCTGCGGGTGTTCATCAGATGACCGGGGAGCGCTTTGGCGCTGCACCGCTCCTCGAAACGGTGCAGACACCAGGCAAGCACCAGCTTGATGCCGGAGGAGACCCGTGTCTGCTCCACTTCCAGACAGGCGGTCTCCAGATCGCGGAAGGGGATTCCCTCCGCCGGGTACTTGCCGGAACTGCGCCGATCTGCCGCCTCCATCGCGCAGAAACGGGTGGCGATCGTCTTCAGGCGTGGAGCCTGGAAGACGAACATCTGACGCGCCTTCACCGCCTCCCACTGTTCGCCCTGGGGCATGTGGTTGCCGGTCATGAAGGCGCTGAAGAGGCGGCAGGCGTAGACCTGATCCTTGGTGACAAATCGCCGTTCGAGAAGGATGGTGTTCAGCGCGCGCGCCAGCGCCACGCCCGCGTCGGGCCACTCCTCCATGAAGGCGAAGTGGGCGTCGCAGATCCCGCCCTCCACATAGTATATCTGTTTGCCTTCGCGGCGATAGACGGACGGGATGGGCGGACCGATGAGATGGTCGGGAACGGTGAAGGCGGAAAGCTGGGGACGAAAGATGACGGCATCTTCGAACAGGTCTGCCAGAAGGGTGAGCAGCGTGCTCTTTCCCTGTCCGGTCGGCCCGACGACAAACATATGATTGCGGGTCAGCAGGGCGAGCGCCGCCTGTACGAGGGCGTCGTCATACCCTACCAGAAATGCCCGCAAATCGAGCACTGCCTCGAAAATCTCTTTTGCGGTGAAACGCCGCTCCATCCGCTGCCTCCCGGGGCAACAAATGGCTCTACGACGCAGGGCAGCTGTAACAGATGATCCGAGTTCGTAGTTGCCTGTACGGAACGATCCGACGACGAATAGCTGCAGATGCCTGTTTCCCGAAGAATCGGGAGATGTCCAAGTATACTTCTCGCTCCTCGCCATCCCGGTTTTGCAGAGTCAGCACATCAGTAGGATATGCCGTCAATGACTTGTAACGCCTGACCCCTGGGATGGAAACCGGGGCAGTTTCTGTGAATCCACGCATACTCCTCCCCGACGCTGCCTTCCCCTTCGAGGCGTTGGCGGTTGACGTCTGGAATTGCGTGGAATATGGATAAATAAAAGCGTTTAGTTTGTCAAAATAAAAGGTATCGCGTAGTATAACAATACAATCGCTATCTGTCAAGAGAAAAAAAGGTGCGGTTTGCGCGGGAAAAAAACAAAAAGAGGCGAAAAAACAGTATCTGAGCGTTGACATGACCGGAGGCGATAGTATATACTATGCAGGTTTTGCGCGGTAAAGCTGTATTATCGCGTCAAACTTAAACGAGGACACCGTTCACACCAGGAGGCCGCCAGGGGACAATACACACCCCTATGTGTGTTGCTCACGATTTCGGTCATAGTCGTCTGTGACTATTCCGCGCCTGCCCCTCCTCTGTGTGAGAGGGGTTTTTTGATTCTCTGGGGCGGTTCTAAGAGACCGCCAACCGTCCGATCTCGGAGGTCTGCATGCCAACCATCAATCAGTTGGTCCGAAAAGGCCGCCAGCGCATCAAGAAGAAGAGCGCGGCGCCTGCCCTGCGCGGCAATCCCTTCAAGCGAGGGGTCTGTCTGGTCGTTCGCACCGTGTCGCCCAAGAAGCCGAATTCGGCGCTGCGCAAGATCTGCCGGGTGCGTCTGACCAATCAGATCGAGGTGACCGCCTATATCCCGGGCATCGGACACAACCTGCAGGAGCACTCGGTCGTGATGATCCGGGGAGGGCGCGTCAAGGATCTGCCCGGCGTGCGCTACCATGTGGTGCGAGGAACGCTGGACGCGGCGGGAACCCGTGACCGAAAATCGAGCCGAAGCAAATACGGAACCAAGCGTCCCAAGGAAGCGGCGAAAAAGTAGTTCGGTTCGGCTCCTGACTTCATGAGCGGTTTGCGCGCTCATGCGCCAGTTTTTCGATAAATTGGGTTCGCTCTAAGGAAGCGGGTGGACTTATCATAAGGAGAGACTGTTATGCCGAGAAAGGGACCGGTTCGCCGCCGCGCGATCACTCCCGACCCCATCTTCAATAGCGCCCTGGCGACTCGTTTTATGAACCGCCTGATGCTGGACGGAAAGAAGAGCGTGGCGGAGCGGATCTTCTACGGCGCGTTGGAGATTCTGGAGCAGCGCGCCAAGCGTCCGGGAATTGAGGTCTTCGAGCAGGCGCTGCGTAATGTGATGCCTGTGATTGAGGTGCGTCCCCGCCGCGTGGGAGGCTCCACCTACCAGGTTCCGGTCGAAGTGCGCGGGGAGCGCCGCACCGCCCTGGGAATTCGCTGGTTGATTCAAAACTCCCGCCGACGCGGGGGACGTTCCATGATGGATAAGCTGGCCGCTGAACTGCTGGACGCCTCCAACAATACCGGCGCCAGCATCAAAAAGCGAGAGGACAGCCACAAAATGGCAGAGGCGAACAAAGCGTTCGCTCACTACAGGTGGTAGATGCCAATTGAGCGCGCCGCCTGTACAAGCCAGACAAGGCGCTCAATTGGAGGTTATTTTTAATGGCACGAGAATACACGCTGGAACAGACCCGCAATATCGGCATTGCAGCCCATATTGACGCGGGCAAGACCACGACAACCGAGCGCATTCTGTACTACACTGGGCGCACCTATAAGATCGGCGAAGTCCATGAGGGAACCGCTGTCATGGACTATATGGTTCAGGAGCAGGAGCGCGGCATCACGATCACGTCCGCCGCGACGACCTGTTTCTGGAACGGTCACCGAATCAACATCATTGATACGCCGGGACACGTAGACTTCACCGTCGAGGTCGAGCGTTCCATGCGCGTGCTGGATGGCGTCGTCGCCGTCTTCTGCGCGGTCGGCGGCGTGCAGCCGCAGTCCGAGACCGTCTGGCGTCAGGCAAGCAAGTATCGCGTGCCGCGTATCGCCTTCATCAATAAGATGGACCGCATGGGGGCGAACTTCTTCTCGGTCATCGAGCGGATGCGCGAGCGGCTGGGAGCCAACGCCATCCCGATTCAGCTTCCCATCGGCGCGGAAGCCGACTTCCGGGGCATTATTGACCTGGTGACGATGCAGGCTTCGCTCTATCGAAACGATGACGGCAAAGAGTTCGACGTGGTGGAGATACCCGCCGATCTCAAGGACCTGGCGCTGGAGTGGCGCGAAAAGCTGGTCGAGGCAGTCGTGGAGTGCGACGATGCGCTGATCGAGAAGTTCCTGGAGGGCGAGATCATCACCCCGGAGGAGATCAAGCACGGTCTGCGCATCGGCACCATCATGGGCAAGATCGTTCCGGTGACCTGCGGAGCCGCCTACAAGAACAAGGGCATTCAGCCCCTGCTGGATGCGGTGATAGATTTCCTGCCCTCTCCGCTGGACATCGGCGCGGTTCCCGGTACCGATCCCAATACCGGCGAGCGGATCAGCCGCGATTCGGTGGATAACGAGCCGTTCAGCGCGCTGGCGTTCAAGATCGTGACAGATCGTTTCGGGACGCTGACCTTCTTCCGCGTCTACTCCGGCACGCTGCAGAAGGGCGCAGCGATCTATAACTCCACCAAGCAGAAGAAGGAGCGCGTCGGGCGGATTCTGCGAATGCACGCCAACTCCCGCGAGGATGTGGATACGGTCTATGCCGGGGAGATCGCGGCCGTGGTGGGACTTCAGTACACCACCACTGGCGATACCCTGTGCGACGAGCAGAAGCCGATCCTGCTGGAGGCGATCCAGTTCCGCGAGCCGGTCATCTCCCTGGCGATCGAGCCGAAGACGAAAGCCGATCAGGAGAAGATGGGCATCGCCCTGCAGAAGCTCTCTTCGGAAGACCCGACCTTCCATGTGGGAACCGATCAGGAGACAGGGCAGACGATCATCTCCGGCGTCGGCGAGCTTCATCTGGACATTATGATTGACCGGATGCGGCGCGAATACGCCGTGGAGGTCACGCAGGGCGCCCCGCAGGTGGCTTATCGCGAAGCCATCACCCGCAAGGCGGTCGCGCGCGAGCCGTTCAAGCGGCAGACCGGCGGTCGCGGACAGTATGGCGACTGCGAACTGGAAGTGGAGCCGCTGGAGCCGGGCAAGGGCTTTGAGTTTGTGAATAAGGTGGTCGGCGGTGCGGTTCCGAAGGAGTATATCCCGGCCGTTGAGGCGGGCGTTCGTGAGGCGCTGGATTCGGGCGTTCTTGCCGGTTTCCCGATCGTGGATGTTCGGGTGACGGTGGTGGACGGCTCCTATCACGAGGTGGACTCCTCGGAGATGGCGTTCAAGATCGCCGCGTCCCAGACCTTCCGCGCTGCCTGCCGCAAGGCGGGACCGGTGCTGAAAGAGCCGATCATGTCGGTCGAGGTGGTTACGCCGGAGCAGTTCCTGGGCGATGTGATCGGGGACATCAACTCCCGTCGCGGGCGGATCGAAGGCGTGGAGCCGGGCGCAGGCGGAATGCAGGTCATCAAAGCGCAGGTTCCGCTGTCGGAACTGTTCGGCTACGTAACCTCTCTGCGTTCGCTGACTCAAGGGCGCGCCGATCCGACGGTCGAACCGTCCCACTACGAAGAGGTTCCGCGCAATCTGGCGGACGATCTGGTTGCCAGATCGCAGAGTAAGCAGTTGGTAAATCGTTAACGAGTGACTGACCGGAGGTTTTTCGATGGCGAAGCAGCGATTTGAGCGAACGAAGCCGCATGTGAATATCGGCA
>CAYSDM010000069.1:0-23384 GCA_964429855.1 uncultured Chthonomonadaceae bacterium | reverse complement strand
GCAAGGGCTTCCCCTGCCCCGCCTCATCACCGACGCCGGCGAGAAGGCGAGCTGGCGCTTCCTCAACTTCTTCACCGCCGAGATCGAGAACGACAACACGCGCGCGGCCTACTATCGCGCTGTTCGCCAGTTCGACGACTGGTGCGCCCGGCGCAAGGTCGGCCTCAATCAGCTCCAGCCGTTTCTGGTGGCCGCCTACGCCAAAGAGATGAAGGCGAAGCAACTGCATCCGCAGACCATCAAGCAGCACCTGGCGGCGCTGCGGATGCTCTTCGACAGCATGGTGGTCGGCCAGGTGATCCCCAACAACCCGGTCGCCAGCGTCCGGGGGCCGAAGTACAGCACCAAGAAGGGCAAGACCCCGGTGCTGACAGAGGACGAGACGCGCCACCTGATTGGGAAGATAGACACCAGCCACCTGGTCGGCCTCAGAGACAGAGCGCTCATCGCTGTGATGGTCTACACCTTTGCGCGGGTGAGCGCGGTCATCCACATGCGGGTCGAGGACTTCTACCAGAGCGGCGTCAAGTGGAAGGTGCGCCTGCACGAAAAGGGCGGCAAGTTCCACGAGGTCTTCGCGCACCATAATCTGGTAGAGTACCTGCACGCCTACATCCAGGCGGCGGGGATCGGCGAGGAGAAGAAGACTCCCCTTTTCCGAACGACGGAGGGACGCTCACGCAAGCTGACGAACGAGGCGATGGACCGGCACGACGCGATCCGGATGGTGAAGCGCCGCGCCCAGGATGCGGGGGTGACGGAGAAGATAGGCTGTCACACCTTCCGGGCGACGGGGATCACCAACGACCTGATGAACAAGGGGACGCTGGAGTTCGCGTAGAAGCTAGCCTGTCACGAGTCGGCACGGACGACGGGACTGTATGATCGGCGTGACGACGAAGTGAGTTTGGATGAGATCGAGAAAATCCAGATCTGAACGGAGTATCAAGCGCTGCACGCGATAGGCCCGCCTCTCGCCCGTTCGCTCCCCGTCGAGCCCGACCGCAGGAATTAGCGTATCAAATAGCGAACATGGCGCTAAAGCACAATCCCCAACCTAGCTGCGTTCGCTACCGTAACCGCAATGACCGATTACCTGTCATGGAACTGCCGTCTCGCAGAGCACTTCTTCCGGCCAGAAATGGCTGGCTGCAGGGTGTGCCTGTACGTTACGGAGGAACTGATCGAGGACCTGGCACTCCCCGAGTAAGGAGGGGCCATAGCGTCTGCTTCGAGTGGCTAAAACCTGCGAAGGGTTCGGTCAGCGCGTACAGTTCTCTGTTTCTGAGTGTTCGCTGAGTGACTGGACTATTGGACTGCTCACGGACGGGCGGACGCTCTCCGGATCGAGTACAGTGTCGTGCTGGTTCTCTTCCCCCAGGGAGAACGCGCGCCCGCGATGTCCACTAAGGGCATGGCGGCTCGCGCGGAGAGCTTGTTCTTTCCACGCGGGCTTCTCTCCTCCGGCGTGCCGTAAACGCCGTCCGTTTTTCCTCTGTGAGAACCGCTGCCGCTGGAAGTTGAGGCTCCCCTCCCCCGCCAGCATGAATATCCCTGCTTTACCCGTAGATCTGGCAGGAATCCTCCCTATCAAGAGATAAGCTGATTTTGGTCGTCAACATTTCAGGGGTTCGCTATTCCCGGGTTGCTTCTTCAGGTAGCATGGATGCTCAATCCTCTCAGCAAGCTTATCGGCTTCTTCGATAATCTGCATAGGAATCAAAATCCAAGGTGGGGCTGGGCTCCGCACAAACCCATATTGCTGCTTGCCATGCTGGATGAGATAGACCGCGGAAACATTCAAGATAACTTTATCGAAATAACCCCCGATCTGGTCGCCTCTTTTCGCGCCTACTGGAGAATTCTGGTTCCACCGGACACCTGGCATGAGAAAATCTCTTACCCTTTCCGGTTCTTGGTTCAGGATGGATTCTGGGAGCTGATTAAAGACGGCGCTCCCGTTTCCACGCATTCGCTCGGTTACCACCCGACCCTCAGACAACTGACAACAGAGGTGGACGGCGCGCGGCTGGACCTGCAACTATGGCAGCTTCTGCAAGACCCATCTGCGCTCAGCGCCCTGCGCTCGTTTCTGCTAAAACGTTACTTCAATGCGGGCATAGCGGATGTAGATCCCAACGTTCCTGCCAGACCTGTTGATTACGAAATAGAGAGGCTGAAAGCACAAGCGCAGAACAGATTTCGCATACGAGGGGTGAGAGATAGCAGCGATGAAGTCGGGTACTACGTTCGTCACGCTCTCTTTCCAAAGGTAATCAAAGCGCTCTACAACGACGCCTGCGCGGTGTGTCGTATTGCCGTTGGCACCGAGGAAGGAAGCGGTCTCGTGGATGCCGCGCACATCATGCCATTCGGTCAATTTCACAACGACGATCCGCGAAACGGCATTGCCCTGTGTAAAAACCACCACTGGGGCTTTGATGCCGGCTGGTTTTCGATTACCGCCGACTACAAAATAGTGGTGTCGTCCCGCCTCCAAAACGCCTCGAACTACATCCTGCAGGATGCTGTAATCGCTCTTCCTGACCGGATCGAGTTTTCCCCCGCGCCGGAAGCGCTTGCCTGGCATCGCGCTAACGTATTCAATCGCTGAAAAATGAGAAGACGGCTTATGTCAGCGCGCCTGACTGCCACATCCAGGCGCAGCTTCACGGTCTGTGTCCAGGAACCTGGCGCGGAGATATGCGAGAGGGTAGTCCGCGCAGGGATATCTGCCAGCCGCCTGCGCGATCAGCGGGTAGTCCTGAGGCGAATTCCGTGAGACAGATGTCTCAAACATTCATGCTTTCGCGGACGTTTCGCCTGCTACTCGGAAGGCAGACGCAAGGGGTTGGGATTGATCTTTTCATCCCACTGCCAGAAGGTCGGGATGCCGCACCGGGGGTTCTCTTCCAGATATTTGAGCAGCCGGTGCACGCGCTGCTCTTCGTCATAGTAGCCTGCGACGATCTGCGCCGACATGGGTGACTTCTCCGCCCTGGCTTTATGGAACTGGTAGATGGACTTCTCTTGATCAATAAAAGCCCTGTAAACCTCTGGGAGAGCCGATTGCAGGTCTCCCCCTAGTAGTTTGCCCCAAAAAAGCGTAATAGGCGGCTCTGTGGGCATACTCGTGGCTCTGGCGCGCTTTTTTAACGAGGCTGCTCGTCGCTCCTGCCGCTTTTTTTCGAACGGCTCCCTCGCCTGCGAAACCAGCTTCTTCACGCCGTCAAAGTCGTTGGGGAATCCGTTCGCCTCCTTCCCCTGCCCGGCGGCAAAGTCTATCAGGTATTCGGACCAGGCCTCCCCTTCTTCGAGATACTGCGCCGCTTCCCGAACCTCGCGCTGCGTTGGTATCTGCTCCCGCCCAAAGCGCAGCCGATAGAAACGCCGGACTGGATTCTCCGCTGCAGGCGTGTGGGAAGCGGCGCTCCATATTCAGCGGGGAGATGGAGAGAAACAGCTTCTTCCCCTCTGGCGGGCGATAGCGCATCTGGTTCTGCACATCGGGAGAGAAGGACTTTCCGTCCAGCGCCGCCTGCCAGGGAATGCCCCCGTTAAACATAATCGAGACGATATCTCCATGCGCGTGCGCAAAGCTCTTCGCCAGCGTCACGCCTGCCAGCGTCAGATCGGCGGGTCAGGGAGTGAAGCCCATATAGAAGGGGCGTTCCCTGATCTGCGGCGCAGCGGGAGCCGATTTCGACGAAGAGCAGGAGAGGGTCAGCCCGAAAAGCGACAGAGGCAGAAGACCGACCAGAGGCCAGATCATCCGGGCAATCATGGAAGCGTCCTCCTTCAAAACGGGACTATCTATAGACCGCAAATAGAAGCAGTTACCTGCAGAGAGAGCCTGCATGAACCGGCTTCCATTTGCACGGATGCAAACCGGAATATCGCACAAAAAAGAGAGGAGGGGACTTCTCGTCTCCGTGACCACTCTGCATGTCAGATCGATTCAGCGGCAGTGACGCAGCAGTTACCCTGAGCGCGGCATTGAACTTGTCCGCGCTTCCTGCGTCTATCACTCCATACATCTGGTTTTTGGGAGTGAGGAAGATGCGTCTGCTGTTATCGGCTCTGTTGTTGATAGTGGTCTGTCTCGGTATCTGCTGCGCGGTGATCGCGCCTGCGCAGAATGCTCAAAGGGAAGCCGCTCCTGCCCGCGCGACGAACGAGAGCGCCTACAGGAAGGAGGCGGGACCCTATCCAGTCATTCTGAAGGAGATCAAGCTGAAGGATGCCCGGCGCGGTCGAGACATCCCGATTTGCATTCGGGGACCGCGCCTTCCCGCCGCTTCCACGCTCACGCTGCCGATGGTGATCTTCTCGCATGGGGCGGGCGGCGACAGCGGAACCTTCCCCGAACTGTGCGCGCACTGGGCAAGTTATGGCTATGTCGTCGTCAATCCTACGCACAGCGACTCGGTAAAGCTGCGCCGCGAGAAAGGGGAGACCTTTACGCGAGACCGCAGCGCCATCGCCAATCAGATCGTCAGAGGCGTGAACCTGCTGGATCGGCGGGACGATATCCGCCTGATCCTCGACTCTCTGCCGCAGATCGAAGCGGAGCTTGCAGAGGCCAATCCATCCGGAACCGGCGCGCCGGGCGGCAGAGTCCGCATAGACCGCGAGCGTATCGCGATGGCGGGACACAGCGCGGGCGCGATGACCACACAGGCGCTGGCGGGCGTGGCTTTTCACGGTCGCTCCGGCAGAGGAGAGGGTTTACGGTTTCCGGAGCCGCGTCTGAAGGCGTTTCTGGTGATCTCCGGGCAGGGATTAGGGCGTCCGACATTCCAGAAGGACTCGTGGCAGACGATTCGCGCGCCGATGCTGGTAATCGCCGGAAGCGAGGACAGAAGCCCTGTCAGCGACGAAAAGCCTGAGGGACGCAAAGACCCCTATCTCTACGCTCCCCCCGGCGATAAGTATCTCGTCTTTATCGAGGGCGCAACGCATGGATCGTATGCCGGCAAGTCCGTGACGCGCCTTCTGGGCGAGAAGCCGCCGGGCAACATCGGCTATATCACCGATATTACCGCCTTCTCCACCCTGGCATTTCTGGACGCCTACCTGAAAGACGACAAGAACGCCCGACGTTACCTGCAGTCGGACGCCCTGACGCAGTATCCCGGCGGAAAGACCGAATATCAGAGAAAATAGCGCAAGAGGCTGCGGACTATGCGTCCAGCGTCCCGGTTCGGGCAAGCTGCTCCAGCAGACGCCGATAACAGACATAACCGGCGAAGGGGATATCCGGGCGCACCCGTCCGTCCGCCAGCGGAATATAGCCCCCGCTCTCCAGCAGGGGAAGCGCTCTCTCCTGCATCTCGCGGCGAATCGCTTCGGGTCCCCGGCGCAGCGCGTCCAGGTCAATGCCCCCGATCAGGCTCAGCGACCTGCCGAACTCGCGGCGGATGGCGCGGTAGTCCATCGCCCCGGGATGGACCTCCATCGCCCAGAGCGCGTTAAAACCCGCCTCCACCACCGACGGCAGCAGAGGGCGCGCATTGGCGTAGGTCTGATAGAGAAGGATCGGGACGCCGCGCTCCCGCATCCGCGCCAGGATCGGCTGATAGGTCTCCAGCGCAAACCGCCGATAGGCGCCCGGAGAGAGCAGCGGTCGGTCGTTGCCGCCGATTGGCTCGGAGAAGGTCACCACATCGGGCCGAACGTCCTGAAGGACTCGCTCCGCCATTCCAAGCAGAAATCGTCCGTGTATCTCCATCACGCCGCGCACCAACGCAGGTTGATCGTGCAGAAGATAGAGCGTCTCCGCCAGTCCTGCCCAGTCGTTCACTCCCATCGTGAGAAAGAAGCCGCGATGGAGCGGCAGTTCCAGCGTGTAGTCCCGGACATTCCACGCCTTCACACGCTCGCGCCAGTCCTCCGGCAGGCGCGCCGGATCGAGCGGATCCAGCGAACGCGAGAGCGCGGGAAGATCCTCAACTGAACGGATCGGATGCGGCAGAGACGGACGCGGCTCCAGGTCCACCGGAATACGCTCCCGACGATCCGACGGAAACAGCGCTTGAAGCGGCGTATCAGGCGCAAGCCCCTCGGACTGCCACCGCTCCAGCACCTCATCGCGAATCCCCTCCTCCAGCAAAGGCAGGCGGTCCGGTTTTCCAGAGCGGAGCGTCTGTAAAAATCGTTCGCGGTCGTTCACAGGTGGTCTCTCTCCGGGCTGCGACGAAACCGCCGCGTCTCCCGCGAACGCGCGCAGCCCTACGATAGATTCGGGGATTGGAAAGGCGAGTCCTGTCCCCGGGGCGCGCCTCCTTTCGTTTTGGGCGCTCTCCCCTCGAATCGGCTTGACATGCGCTTCGCATCAATTCTATACTGACAGCGTGCGCCGCAAGGCGGAATGTTCACGCAAGAAGAAGGAGAGAACCGATGATTACCCGTCAGGAGCGCGAAGAGGCGGTTCAGAACGCCTGTGAATACCTACAGCGCGCCGGGATCGTGCTGACGCCGCAGGAGCGGGCGGAGATGGAGGTGGCCGATTTCGGTCTGGGCGATCTGAAGAACACCGGATTGGAGATCATCACCTATATCAACACGGAACGGTGCTGCGCGAAAGAGTTGATCCTGTTCCCGCGCCAGACCTGCCCGGAACACCGCCATCCGCCGGTCGGCAGCGATCCCGGCAAAGAGGAGACCTTCCGCTGCCGCTGGGGAACCGTCTATCTGTATGTGGAGGGCGAACCGACAGCAAATCCCGCATGCAAGCCTCCGCCCGGCAGCGAGCCGCATTACCATGTATGGCATGAGGTTCGCCTGAACCCTGGCGAGCAGTACACACTGATGCCGGGCATCCGCCACTGGTTCCAGGCGGGACCGGAGGGAGCCATTGTCTCCGAGTTCTCCACGCGCAGCCGCGACGAGGCGGACATCTTCTCCGATCCGCGCATTCAGCGGATGCCGGAAGTCGGCGAATAGCGCCTGAGTCGCGCAGAAGGAGCACCTTTCATTGCAGATCGTTGTTGCTGGAGCGACCGGATTCATCGGCAGACCGCTCTGCGCCGCGCTGGCGGATGCCGGACATCGCGTAACCGCGCTGGCGCGCGACCCGGCGAAGGCGTCCGGCAGGTTTCCCGCCGGGACGCAGATACTCGCCTGGGACATGAAGAAGCCGGAC
The DNA here is from genome assembly GCA_964429855.1 of uncultured Chthonomonadaceae bacterium. Lineage (GTDB taxonomy): Bacteria > Armatimonadota > Chthonomonadetes > Chthonomonadales > CAJBBX01 > CALLMM01. The sequence continues at coordinate 16,240 of CAYSDM010000069.1, read as the reverse complement.
GAATGGCAGAGAGCCGTCGGCGAATCGGAGGCGGTGGTCAATCTCGCCGGGGAGTCGGTTGCGGCGCAGCGCTGGACGCCCGCGTTCAAGCAGCGCCTCATCCGCAGCCGGATCGAAACGACTCGCGCCCTGGTGGAGGCGATTCGCGCGGCGGAGCGTCCCGGCATCTGTCTGGTGAACGCCTCGGCGGTCGGCTACTACGGAGATCGCGGCGACGCCGTTGTGACGGAGCAGACGCCTCCCGCCAACACCTTTCTGGGTCAGTTAAGCGTGGATTGGGAGGGCGAAGCGCGTCAGGCGGAGAAGGCGGGCGCGCGGGTCGTGCTGCTACGGATCGGGATTGTGCTGGGCGAGGGCGGCGGTGCGCTGGAGAAGATGGTGACGCCGTTCAAGCTGTTTGTCGGCGGACCGCTCGGAAACGGGCGTCAGTGGTTTCCCTGGATTCACCGGGATGACGTGGTGGGCATGACCGTCTGGGCGCTGGAGAACCCGCAGGTGCGCGGTCCGCTGAACGTTACCGCGCCCAATCCGGTCACCATGCGCGAGTTTGCGCGCGCCCTGGGGCGCGTCCTGCATCGTCCCGCGTTCGTTCCTGCGCCGGGGTTTGCGCTCCGGCTGCTTCTGGGCGAGTTTGCCGGGTCGCTGTTGACGGGACAGAAGGCGATCCCGGAGGCGGCGCAGCGGCTCGGCTATGCGTGGAAATATCCCGATCTGGAGGCGGCGCTGCGCACGATCTTCCCCGCCGGATAGTCTCTTTGCGAAAAGACCCCGAACGATCCGCAAGGCTTATGGGATCGTTCGGGGTCTATCTTTGTGCGGCAGCGCATGGAGCGGGAGGCGCAACCGGAAATATCGCAGTCACGCGGGCAGGCGTTAGAACAGGTCGGTCTCGACCTGAAGGCGGATGGCGCGCAGGACGCCCGCCACGCGGTTGCACTCCTGCTGCCCGCCGACAAAGGCGATGGCGCGCCCGCGATAGTGCGCCTCCTCTGCGATCTCCCAGGCGCGATCTATGGTGCAGCCGGTCGCCTTCTGAAGCTGCGCCGTCACCTCATCGAAGGTATGATAGTCATCGTTATAGAGAATGACGACATACGGTCCGCCAAGATCAACCGGCGGAGACTCCTGCTGGCGCTTCTCTACGTCGGGAATATTCTGTGTCTGTGGCATGGATTCGCCCCCCTCTTATATACTACTACGAATCGCTGTCAGGAAATTCGCCTCTCTGCGGAGATTCTATTGCGCCGCAGATGGCCGCGATGAGATAGAAGCGAAATGCAAAGCGATTCCGACGATTCCGGCAGCGGTGGTAGATGCTTTCAGCATCCACGCCCGTCTTTTCTTTGCAGAACCGCGCGTTTTACTCGTCGTAAAAGAGGGGACTAACTCTTCCGCGGAAATAGGTCTTTCAGCCCATGTCTTCGCGCGCCCTTGCCACTACAATAACAGGTAGATGCAAAAGCGCATCCGGCATTTAGCCGGGAGGGAGACGGCAATGGAAGATTTCGGTATTCTGGTTGGGCTGCTCATCGTGGGAATGGTCATCTTGCTCTTCGTGGCATTTCCTATCTACACCCTGGCACGTCTGGAGATTCTGGCGGGACAGATTCGGGAACTGCAATGGAGGTGGAGCCAGCTATCTGCCGGAACGCCTTCCAGCGCGCCTCGTTCGGAGATGCCAGCCGTCTCTGCGCCGCCTCTCTATTCTCCCACACCGACGGCAGCGCCTGTCAGCCCGCCGCCCCGGATGGAGCCGGAACCCGTCGCGATGCCCTCTTCCGCTCCCGAACCGGCAGCCCCGGTCTCCGCGCCTGCCGTCAAAATGCCCGATCTGGAGACGCTTCTGGGCGCGAACTGGCTGGCGCGTCTGGGCATCGCCGCGATTGCGGCGGCGGCGGCTTTCTTCCTGCAGTACGCTTTTCGCTCCGGGTGGATCGGACCGCCCGCGCAGGTGGGGATCGGGCTGATCGCCGCGCTCTTGCTGCTGGGGACGGCGCAGTTTCTGCTCCCGAAACCCCGCTACCGAAACTACGCGCAGGCGCTGGCTTCCGGCGGTATCGTCGTCTACTTCCTCTCTATCTACGCCGCCTACAGCTTTTATGAGCCGCGCCTGATCGGTTACGGAACGGCGTTTGGCGCGCTGGCGATCGGCGCGCTTGCCGCCTCCGCGCTGGCGATCCGGAATCGCACCGAAGCGGTCGCCGTACTCTGTCTACTCGGCGCGTTCGCGGCGCCCGCACTGATACGGCAGGAGGGAGCGGGGGCGGTCAGCGCGGACTCTCTGATGCGCCTGTACGCCTATCTTGCCGCGCTGAATGTCTGGGTGGCGATCCTGATGCGCCTGCGCTCCTGGCACTCGCTGACGGTCGTCTCCTTCCTGAGTACCTGGATCCTCTTCTTCTTTGCCGGACCACTGGCGGCAGCCGGCTGGCGCATCGAGGCATTTGCCGCGCTCTACCTGCTCATCTCCTGCTATATGGGAGCGCGCGCGCTCTATGCGCCGTCCGAAGCTCCGCCACAGACGGCGGAACCGGATGCGCCGCAGACCCTTTCCCAGACGGTGGGACTGGCGCTGATAACAGGCGGCTGTCTGGCGTTTTCGCTGGCGAGTCTGGCGATTCTGAGCGAGGCGGGAATCCTGGGGCTGCCGGACTATACGCTGGCGGGAATCTTCGTGGCTCTGCTCTTTGCCGGGCTGGCGATTGCGCTTCCCAGACTCCCGAATAGGGATCGGGAGGCGCGGCTGCTCTTCGGCGCCTTTTCCGCGATCACTCTGGCGGTGATGATGCTGCTCTCGCTGAACACGACGCTGCCCCGTGAGCAGGTTCCTGCCGCCTTCGCCTTTACACAGGTGAGTTATCTGCTCTTCCTGGGGGTTGCGCTGATTTTAAACCGTCGTGAAGAGGAGAAGGCGGCGGCGGCGATCCTCGCGGGCGTTAATGCGTTCCTTAACCTGATGATGACCTGCCGCGTGCTGGATGGATATTTTCTGTGGGGCGCGCCTGCCGCTTCGCTGGCGCTGCCTCTCTCCGCCGCCGTCACCCTTTGCGCCGTCTGGATCGCGACTCGACAGCGGGAAGAGCCGATCACCTTTGCCGCGACGCTGGCGATCTCGACGCTCCTTCTCACTCTTGGCGGTTTGCTGGCGGCTCCGTCGGCGGAAACGCACACTCCGCTTCGTATGGCGACCGCGATCTATGCGGGCGAATTCCTGCTGGTTTCGCTGCTCTGGATTGCGCTGCGGCGGCAGGTCGCGTGGTCCTCGCTGCGCGCAGATATTGTCGCGGCGATCGTCAATGCCGCCCTGTTCTTCGGCATGATGGCGGAGAGCCTGGGAACCGCCTCGTATCGGGGATTCACGCTGCTGTGCGGGGCGGCGCTGGCCATGGCGGCATATCATGCCATCCTCGGTGGCGCGCTGCCGCGTCGGGAGGAGCCACTGCATCGCCTGACCTATCTGGGACTGGCGGTCACGTTTCTGACCATCGCCATCCCGCTGCAACTGAAGGCGGGCTATATCACGCTGGCGTGGGCGGTGGAGGCGGTGGTTCTGCTCTGGACAGGATTTGCGGCGCGGGAACTGCGTGTCCGCTGGTTTGCGCTGTCGCTGCTGACGCTGGCGGCGGCGCGCGCCCTCTTCTTTGATCTGCCGAACCTGACAGAGCCGATACGCCTGCTGCTCAATGAGCGGATGCTTGGCGGCGCAGCGGTCGTTGCGGGGGTCTGCGTGACAGCGTGGATGTTGTGGAAAAATCGCGAAAAGCTGCCGTCGGAGGAGCGTATCCTTCCGGCAGCGCTGGCGGCGGCAGCCAATGTCTTCGCCCTGCTCTTTATCAGCGTGGATCTGTGGGACTATGTGGGAATGCGCTGGTCAGGCGCAGGGCAGGCGAACGCGCCGCAGCTTGCGCTGTCGCTCTTCTGGACGCTCTACGCGCTGGCGGCGATCTCAGTGGGAATCTGGCGGCGCGTGCGTCCGGTGCGTCTGTTCGCCATCGCCCTGCTCTACCTGTCGATTCTGAAGGTGTTTCTGTTCGATCTGTCCTGGCTGGAGCAGCCCTATCGAATCGTCTCCTTCTTCACGCTGGGCGTCATCCTGCTGCTGGTCAGCCTGCTCTACACCCGGTTTGAGGAGCGGCTGCGCGACGATGAGGGAGCGCCTCCCGCATCGCCGGAAGGCGGCGCGACTCCCGCCGGTCATCCTGCAGGCTGATGCGCTGCTAAATATTCTTGACATACGCGCGAAAGGAGCTTATACTACCGAAAAGCGGTCTTTCCCCCTGGTTTCGCAGCGCAGATAGCATCATAACCTTTTCTTCCTGGAAGGTTTTACGATGTGGCAAACGCGGATGATGCGCAGCCTGGGGGCTGTCTGCGTCTGGCTGGACCGAAACCCTCATTGGACAGCTGCAGGGGGAGCGCTGGCAGGTCTGCTCCTCTCTCTCTGGTACGCCGCCCCTTTCGTGCGCTTCTCGCCCGAAACGGCACAGATCGAACTGAGCCGTCCGGCAGATATTCACCACCTCTATCGCGCCGCGCAGAACGCCCGATGGAGCGACATTCCCGGCTGGTGGGTCGGTCCCTGGAACTATCCCGGCTTTGAGTTCTACCGTCCTCTGACCAGTACGCTCTTCCTTCTCCAGCAGCGCGCCTTCGGCCTGAACTTCACCGCCTACAACGCCATCACCTGGCTGGCGCACGGTCTGAATGCCGTGCTGCTCTACGCGCTCTGCCAGAGTCTGTTTCAGCATCGAAAAAGAGCAGCGTATCTATTCGCTGTTATTGCTGTTTATTTCTTCGCGACTCCCGCCAGTCTGTTCTTTTTTTCGGTGGAGCGGTCGGTCGCGTGGTGGCCCGCGCAGAACGATGTGTTCGGGTTGACTGCCGGGCTGCTCTGTCTGGCGCTGCTGGATCGGCATCTGCGGCAGCGCTCGCGATGGCGCGCAATCGGCGCGCTGCTCAGTTTTGCGGTGAGCCTCTGCTTCAAAGAGATGGGCTACATTCTGGCTCCCCTCACGGTCGCGCTGATCTGGCATCGAAGGCGCCGGGTTACGCGCCTGACATGGGCGTTTATAGGGGTGGGCGCCGGGTTCTGGGTCTTCCGCAGCCTGGTTCTGGCTAATCCCGCCGAGCTTCCGATGTGGCGCGAATCCGTCCTGCAGAAGCTGCTGCTAAGCTGGGGCGGACCGATCTATCTGGAGACGCGAACCGGAAACCACTGGGTGGTGGCCGCCGCCGCGATGGTTCTGGCAGTCTGCGCGTCAGGACTGTGGAGGCGATGGCGCGGGGGCTGGATCGCGGGGGGCAGCGTGGCGGTTGTTGCGGCGTGCGCTCAGTGGCTCGACTCAAGTGAATCGGGCTGGGTGCAGCTTCTGGAGCCGCAGACGCTTGCCCGGGTGTATGGAATGCTGTTCTATCTGCTGGGGATCGTAGTTCTGGCGCGCTATCGCCGACAGGAGCCGGGTCTGCTGATCGGGATCTGGTATCTGCTGGTCTTCCTGCCAATTCTTCCCTACAGCAATCTTCACTATCACTACTGGTCCGGGGCGTTCTACGGGCTGGTCGTCGCGGTCTTCTGCGCCTGTCTGGGACATCTGGCGCAGGAGGTGCGCGCGCTCCGTCGGCAAGAAGCGCGCGTATTGGAAGGAGACTTTGCGGCGGTTTCACGTCCTGCCGCGCCGGGGCTGAGCGCGATGGAGAGAGCGGATCCGCGTTAACCGCCGGTGTGAGGCGCGCCGGGCGCGTGGGAGTGCTTTCGATAGTGTTCCGTCAGCAGGTCGCGCCCGAAATCGCCCTGAAAGTCGCGCCAGACCAGATGAATATGGTTGGCGTTGTTCTGCGTATTGTCGAACTCGATCAGGAAGGTCTTGCCCTGTATGCGGTAGTAGTGCGGCTCCCCGCGCTCCAGACCGCCCATCCAGCCGAATTTGACGCTCTCCAGCCCGGCTTTCCGCAGTTTTTCGATTCGCAGACGAGCAATCTCCACCGGCAGGGTTCCTGCGCACTCCCGGATGATCGCCATCAACATGCCCTGCTGCGGCTTCGTCATCTGGCTGTAGGCGAGTCCGCGATCCTCCTGCATGGCGGCGGTGCGCGATGCGCCGGTTAAGATGTCGGCAGGCGCGGTTTCGCTGAGAATCGCCGTCTTTTTCTGCTCCGGGGTGAGGGCGTTCAGCAGCAGGTAAGCCAGGTCCTCCTCCGCGCTCAGCGCGCGCGTGCCCTTCATCGCGCCTTCGCGCACCTCGGCGGGGTTGGCTCCGAGAAACTGCGGACAGGCAGCGATGACTCTCCCCTCAATGACCGTCCAGTGCAGAGAGATGTGGTGTCCTTCGTAGCGCAGTCCCCAGACTCCTTTATCCGAAGGCGCGCCGAAGACGGTCAGATAGAAGAGGTCCGGGTCGCGGATTGGCCCCGCTCCCTTCTCGATCGCCTGCAGAACGATCTCCAGTTGCCGGACCGTCTCGGTCTTTTTGAAACCCTTCTGGCTCAGTCCGGCGCGCAGAACCGCCAGCCCCGCCTTCTGCTGCGCCTCGTTCATCTGCTTGAACGGCAGCCCCTGACGATCACGGGGCACATAGTGCCAGTTGAACCGCTCCTCCGTCTCAAAATTCAGGACGGCTTTTGCCTCTTTGTTCGGCTCCAGGGTTGACAGGAAGGCGCGCACCGCTTCCAGAAAGGTCTGTTCGCGTCGGGTCGGTACGGGTGTCACGGTCTCTCTCCTCAGCGGCGATCCTTGCCGATCTCTTTCGCGGATTCGCCGGTTATAGTCTTCAGGTCACAATTCCCTCTGTGTCCTGCCTCCTCCTGCCTGAGTGCGCGGGAGGAGGCAATGGGCGATAGCTCCGGGCCTATGCGCGAGAAGCGCAATACGCTTCCCTACACGCTGACCGCCAGCGTCTGACCGGCGCGGAGCGTCACCGGATCGGCGAAGGTGATCGTTCCCCCCGACAGGCTTGCCTGCACCGGCTGGCCGTCCAGCGAGACGGAGACGCTGACGGCAACCGGCAGCGGCAGCGAGAGCGTCTTCAGCGTCAGTTCGCCCCGGCGCGGCTCCAGCGTGGCGGCGTAGCGCACTCCCTCCCGCTTCTGCGCGAACTGTCCCCAGGCGCTTCCCGCCGAAAAGAAGCCCCGGAAGTCGTCGGCGTTCATCTTCGGATCGAAGGCGAGATGCTGCGCGGCGGCATGATAGTGACAGCCTGTCAGAGCCAGCAGCAGACTCCAGGAGGACATGGCGCGGGCATAGTGGTGACCGCACTCGAACTCGTCCCAGGGATTGCGCCGCGCGCCGTCGTGCCGGTCTCGCACCGCTTTGACGATATCCAGCCCCTCCGCGAGCAGCCCTTCGTAGATGCAGTGCGCTGCCACATGGTACTCGATCCCCGTCCATACCTCATCGGCGTAGGGGAAGGGATAGCGCGGGCGTCCCCCGTTGGGCCAGGTGCAGAGCAGCAGTCCCGCCTCGTCGTTCAGGGCGTAGACGCGCTGCACGCTGTGATGGTCGGAGAGATCGCGCTTGAAGTTGTGGCGCACAATCGCCGCCAGCGCGCTCTTCACCTTCTCCTGCGGAACCAGATCGCCCAGCCCCACCAGACGCGCCATCCATTGCCCGAGAACCTGATCCGAGAGGCAGCCGGGACCGTACTGATAGCGCGGCTCGGACTCTGCGCCCTGCATCGAGCCGGGAAGCCCTGCCGCCACGCCCTCCTGCGCCTCCGCCTGCGCAGGCGGGATCACCGTCTGCACGAAGTACTCGCCGTTCCAGAGCATTTCGGCGTATTTGCGGCTGCCGCTCTCAAAGACGGCGCGGTACTCCTGCGCCCGGGCGTGGTCGCCCATCGCTAACGCCATCTCCTCGGCGGCGCGCAGCGCGCCCAGATAGAAAAGACCGCACATGGTGTTGGGACCGTAGAACTCGATGTCGTAGGTGTTATGCTGCTCGCCCTCCATCACCCCGTCTTTGTCCGGATCCCAGCCGCCGGGAGACCAGGCGTACTCCAGCGCGCGCACGACTCCCTGCCATATGCTCTCCAGAAAGGCGCGGTCACCGCACTGCAGCCACTCCCGATAGGCGCGCATGATGGTTCCCATCTGCCCGTCGGCGGCAGGCTTGAAGTGCCAGAGTTCGCCGATCAGCGGCAGCAGGGTGCGAAACGCCATCGAACCGTTGGGGCGCGTGTTGTGCTGGAAGTCGGTCAGGCGCACGCTGCGCTCCAGCGCCGGGAACAGGTAGGCGACCGAGGCGGCATAGTTCCAGACGTGCGTGCAGTTCATCGGGCAGCAGCCCATATTTCCGCCGCAGCCCTCAAAGGCGTTAAATCGCCCGTCCTCCGTGCGCAGGCAGGTGGTGGTTCGGAGGATGGAGGCGTTGGCGGAGGCGGCATCCAGCACCGGCTCCGGCAGCGTCGTCTCGAAGAAGGTGTGGAAGAAGGTAACGGTCTCCTCCTGAAGCCGTTCAAGGTTGGCATGAAGGTAGCGCAGGACCGACCAGGCGTCCGCCCACTGGGTGGCGTACCAGTTGCCGACCCGTTTTCCCTTAACCGCCTCCTCGCCATTCCACTCGTTGATATGGTTGGGGAAGTGCCAGGCAAGAAGGAAGGGAATCTGTGTGGTCTCGCCGGGAGCCAGCGCAATTCGCGCTCCGAGCGTGCCGACATCGGTCTGATTCTGCGGGGAGGGGGTGGTGTCCGGTCCGTTGGAGAGCAAGCCGTCCGAGGCGAAATCGTCCCAGAAGTTCTGCGCGTCGTCCCACCATCCGCTGCGCTCCCAGCGCGTCAGCCAGGTCACATCCAGCGCATCGGTCGCAATCGCCATCGTTCCAAACTGCGGATGATCGGGCGCATACTGCGCCGTGCTCATCCGGATTCCGCTCAGACCCTCCTCCTGCACAAAGGTATTGAGGTTCTGACCGAACTGCCCGTGATAGCGCTGTGACAGCCCGGAAGCGCGCCCGTCGTAGCCGCAGGCATTCAACTGACTGAAGGCGAGTGTCGCCTCCACGCGCTTCGCGCCCGGATTATGCAGCGTCCAGAGAAAGACGGCGGCGGGAATGCCGCTGTCTTTTTCGTTCATCGGCAGGAACGGGTTGAAGGCGTCTAGCCGCGCGGTGACCGGCAGTCTTTCGTCCTCAAACTCGATCCATGCCAGCGGGTAGCCGCCGGTGAATCGCGCCTCGCGCAGTCGCGGCAGTCCGCACAGAAAGCCGGGAGGAAGCCCCTGCGCCGAGTCGTAGGGCGGCAGAAGGCGCCGCTCCAGAATCCGGGCGATGGGAGCCTCGCCTTCCGGTTTCGCCCAGATAGCGAAGAAGGTGTAGGGCAGATTGCAGCCCTTGCCGGGATGGTTGAAAATCTCCCAGTCGCGCAGGTTGCCGCGTCCGCCGAGGGAGACGGTTCCGGTTCCGATTCCGCCCAGCGGGAACGCCACCTTTCGCAGCGATTCACCGGTAAACGCGCGCAGCGGGGCGGCTGGTGATGGAAGCGTGGACATGGGTTGCTCTCCTTACTGACAGTGTTCTGCGGCTTACATTCGGGTTCAAAGCCGGAAATCCTGCCGGAAGGAGCGCCCATCCTGTCATTGTAAGCGCAGTGGAGCAATCTCGTCTTATTCGGCCGCCTGTTCAGAGAGTGCTTCGGTCCACTTCAGACTCAGCCCTGCAGAGACAGACGGAAGAATTTGCCGGTTGCCAGACGGCGCGTTTCCGAGTAAACTATGCCCAGTGAATGAGAGGGTGATGCCAGAATGAGTTTTCGGTTTCTGTGTGTGCTGTTTTCCGCGATGGTATTGATCGGGGGCGCGCTGACCGGGTGCAGATCGGAGAAGACGCCGGTCGAGACTTCCGCTTCCGCGCAGCCTGCTCCCGCTCCCGCCGCGCCGCCGCCTCCGCCGGCAGATCCGGCGAAGATACGGGCAAATGAGGCGGGGATGATCCCCGTCGTCATGTACCATTCGGTCGGCGACCCTCCGGCGCGGCGCGGCGGTCCCCGTTATGACCGGCGCGGTCTGAATATCGCCCCGGAGACCTTCCGCAAGCATCTTGAGATGATGCATGAGGCGGGCTGGTATCCGGTCAATATGCGCGATGCCCTGACCGCCCGCATGGAGGTTCCCGCCGGAAAGACCCCGGTCGTTCTGACCTTCGATGACGGGCGCGGCAGCCAGTTCCGCTATCTGCCCGATGGCTCGATAGACCCGGACTGCGTCGTCGGCATTCTGGAGGCGTTCAACCGCCGCCATCCCGACTGGCCCCTGCGGGGAACCTTCTATCTCAACAGCAATCGCAACAACCCTGTCCCCTTCTGGCAGCGCGGGAAAGAGGCGCAGAAGATTCAGTATATGCTGGCAAAGGGATTTGAGATCGGCAATCACTCCTCCACGCACAGCAGCATGGCGAATATGAGCGCGGCGCGGCTTCAGTGGGAGGTCGCCGACTGTATCCGTTATATCAAGCGGCTGGCTCCCAACGCCACGATGGACACCTTCTGCCTGCCCTACGGAGCCTGGCCCCGCAACCGCGCGCTGCTCGGAGTCCTGATGGAGGGCAGCGAGGGAGGAACCTCCTACCGCAATCTGGCGGTTCTCAACGCCTGGGGAGGTCCCACCTACCCGCCCGCGCATCGCAAGTTCGACCCCCGCGCCGTTTCGAGGATCGGGGTGGACCCGGGCTACCTGGAGATGTGGATCAAAAATCTGAAGGCGGGAAAATCGCTCCACCCCTACATCAGCGACGGCGACCCGAACACCGTCTCGGCGCCGCGCTCCGCCGAAAGATGGGTCGCGGTAAATCGTCTGGAAGGAGCGCGTCTGGTTATCTACGAAGACGGCGCGCCAAAACCGGAGACCGGAAAGAGAGAGAAAGCGCCGAAAGAGCGTCGGAAACCGCGTCCTTTAAGCGTGCAGTGATCTGTAGAACGATTCGCGCAGGAGAGGGCGCATGCGCGCAGGGAGAGGGCATAATGAAGACGCTGCTGCTAACAGAACGGGATGTAGCCGCGCTGCTGACAATGGAAGACTGTATGGCCGCGCTGGAGGAGACTTTCCGGCGACAGGATGCGGGCATGGCGATGAACCACCCGCGCCGTCGTCTCTATGTGCCGGAGGGAACCTTTCATATGATGGAGGCTGCCGATCTGGTTTCGCATCGAATGGCGATCAAAGCCTACGCCTCGTTCCGTCCGGCGACCCGTTTTCTGGTGCTGCTCTACGACACTGACAACGGCGATCTGCTGGCGATGATCGAGGCGGATCGGCTGGGACAGATGCGCACCGGCGCGGCGACCGGAGTCGCCACCCGCTATATGGCGCGCCCGGAGTCGAAGACTCTGGGACTCTTCGGCGCGGGCTGGCAGGCAGAGACGCAGGCGCGGGCGGTGGCGGCAGTGCGTCCACTGACGCGCATTCAGGTCTACAGCCGGACTCCCGAAAAACGCGAGGATTTTGCCCGTCGAATGGAGTCGGTGATTCCGGCGGAGATCGTGCCGGTGGAATCGCCGGAAGAGGCGCTGGAGGGAGCCGATATCATCGTTACGGCAACCACCTCGCGCTCTCCGGTCTTCGACGGCAGACAGATCGCTCCCGGAACCCACATCAACGCCGTCGGCTCCAATGCTCTGTCACGCGCCGAAGTGGATATCACAACGGTATCGCGCGCGTCGCGAATCGTGGTGGACTCGCTGGAACAGTCGAAACGGGAGGCGGGCGATCTGCTGGCTCCGGTCGAGGCGAGAAAACTGCGATGGGAACAGGTGCATGAACTGCGGGAGGTGGTCGCCGGACGCTGGGGCGGACGCGAGAAGACAGAGGAGATCACGCTCTTCAAGTCGAACGGTCTGGCGCTGGAGGATGTGGCCGCTGCCGATCTGGTCTATCAGCAGGCGCGGCGGCAGGGGATGGGACGTGAAATCTCCCTGTGGGATTAGAGTGGAGAGAAGCTGTCTTGAATGTCTGTTGGCGTATGATACAATGGCCTTGAATCTGCTCCGAGGAACCGAAGGGCAACGACGATGACCGTAACAACACGCGCCGGAAAACGCCTGCGTATCCGTGACGAAGACTACTATCCTGTCTCCGATGGGAAACCGAAAAATATCGCGACCTGATGATCTACTTCATCACGGCGCTGCAGAATCACTTTGCTGAATCCCCGGAGGTCTACATCTCCGGCAATAACTTCCTCTACTGGCAGGAGGGCGTGCGAAAAGCCGTCGTTTCTCCCGATGTCTATGTCGTTTTCGGAGTGGAGAAGCGTCAGCGCGATCTGTACAAGCTCTGGGAGGAGGGACAGACCCCGGCGGTCGTGTTCGAGTTCACCTCCCGAAAAACGCGCACGGAAGACATCTATGACAAACTGCCCGTCTATGAGAAGGTGCTGCGCGTGCCGGAGTATTTTCTCTTTGACCCGACCGGCGACTACCTCTATCCGCCGCTGCAGGGATTTCGCCTGCGGGACGGGGAGTATGTGGCGATGGAGATGGCAGGCAGCCGACTGCATAGCGATCAATTAGGGCTGGATCTGGTCTGGGAAGGGGAGACTGTCCGACTGTTCGACCCGAAGACCGGAGACTGGCTGCGGACGCCTGCGGAGGAGTTCCAACGCGCTGAGGAAGCAAGACAACTCGCTGCCGAAGCCGAGATGCGTGCCAGAGAAGCGACACAGCGCGCCAACGAGGCTGAGTTACGCGCCCAGGCGGAGGCGCAGGCGCGGCAGGATGCCGAAGCGGAAGCGCAACGACTGCGCGCCGAACTGGAGGCTCTGCGGGCGCAACGCCCTGAATAGTCCCAGAATCGTTATGGTTTGGCGGATGGCAGCAGGAGGAGAGTATGAAACGCAAAGGGCTTTGCGGAATACTGCTGACAGGACTCCTCAGTCTCATCATCACCGGCGCTCTCCCGCAGGATTCAAAGTGGCTTACCTATAAAGGGGCATGGTTCGATATCCGGTATCCGCCGGGCTTCCAGCCGAAACCTTCCAAACGCAGTTCCAGCAGCGCGACCGGATACGACAGCGTCTTTTTCCTTTCGCCCGACCGGGTAGTGGAGTTCTATGTCTTTTCGCCGCAGTGGAGCGGCAGCCCGACCGATATCGCGGTCAACCCGAAAACGGAGATACTCGATTCTCAGTCCGTAGAGAAGGGAAAAGAGATCACCCGGCGCGAAGGCACTGTGCGCGCCCGGAACGGGTCTTATATTCGCTCCTTTGTGATTATCGAGAACCATCTGACGAATACCTGCCATGCGTTCGGAATCAAGTATCGCGACCGAAAGACCTACGAACGCTACCGATCCGCCTACCTGAAGTTCAAGCAGAGTCTCCGACAGTATGCAGACTGATGACAACAACCCTTCCCGATAACCCCTATCGCGTGGATCGCGCTTACTCGCTTAACGAGGCGCGAGACTACTGCGCGCGTCTGGCAAAATCTCACTACGAAAACTTTCTGGTGGCTTCGCTGTTTGTTCCCAAGCAGCTAAAACAGCACTTCTACAACGTCTACGCCTACTGCCGCATCTCCGACGATCTGGGCGACGAGTCGGGCGGACCGGAGAAGGCTCTGCCGCTGCTGGACTGGTGGGAGAGCGAACTGGATGCCTGTTATGCGGGCGCGCCGCAGCATCCCGTCTTTGTGGCGCTGGCACAGACGAACGAGCGGTTCGGCATTCCCCGCGACCCCTATGCCGACCTGCTGCGCGCCTTCCGGCAGGATCAGACCGTCACCCGATACCCGACCTATGAGCAGCTTCTGGGCTACTGTCGGTATTCCGCCAACCCGGTCGGTCGGCTGGTGCTCTATCTGTGCGGCTACCGCGACCCGGAACGGCAGGGCTACTCCGATGCAACCTGTACCGCGCTGCAACTGGCGAATTTCTGGCAGGATGTCGTCCGTGACTACGCGATCGGGCGCATCTACCTGCCGCTGGAGGATATGACGCGATTCGGCGTCTCGGAAGAGGATATCGCCGGCAGCCGTTTCACGCCCGCCTTTGCGCAGCTTCTTCAGTTTGAATGTGAGCGCGCAAAGGCGCTTTTTGCGGAGGGCATGAAGCTCTGTCCGCTCGTAGACCGAAGAATCCGGCTGGATATCGAGATGTTCAGCCGGGGAGGACAGGAGATCATCCGGCGCATCGAGGCGCAGGGGTACGATGTGCTGACCCGCCGCCCGACGATCCCGAAAAAACGCCAGCTTGCCATTCTTGCGGGGAGACTCCTCGCAGGGCTATTCCGCTCTTCGTAGCGATTGACAGGGAGGAGTGCAGTGCGCCGAGGGCTGATAGGGCTTATCCTGGCGGGATGGCTGTTGGGGAAGCTGATCGCAGGAGCCGGGGCGCAGACCTCTTCGCCACTCGTGGGAGCCATTCGCTGGGATGGATGGTTCAGAGGAAATCCCTGGGAGCGCAACCTCGACCCGCTGGAGTGGCGCAGCCGCCTGCCTTTCTATGCAAAAACGCTGCCGGACGGTCGCGTGGAGGTGCGCTCGGATGAGCAGACGGTCATGGATCAAGAGATATCCTATGCCGCGCGCGCCGGGCTGAGCTTCTGGGCGTTCTGCTACTATCATCCCTCTTCCTGGAAAGAGGCGGATCACTATAACTACGGCTGGAAGCTCTACCTCTGCAGCCCGCAAAAGCGCGCGTTAAACTTCTGCCTGCTGCTTCAGGGCGGCACGCATATGGGACCGCGTGAGGAGTGGGAGAAGACGGCGGCGCAGTTCATTGCGCTGTTTCGAGAGCCGACCTATCAGCGGGTTGCCGGAAGCCGACCATTGGTCTTCATCTTCGCCTGCGAGTATCTGGAGCCGCAGTTCGGCTCGAAGGAGGCGGCAAGAAAGGCGCTTGCAGACTTCCGCGAGCAGAGTAAACGCGCCGGAACGGGCGATCCCTATCTGGTAACGCTGGTCTTTAACGCGCAGGTCGGAGCGGGGTACGTGAATGATCTGGGGTTTGACGCCATCAGCGCCTACAGCGCGCCCGGCTCCGGCGACCACCGCGAATATCCCTACTCGGACCTGATCTCGTTTAATCGCGACTACTGGGAGAGTTTTCGGGCAACCGGGAAGGCGGTTATCCCGACGGTCAACGCCGGATGGGACGGACGTCCGCGACTGCGCGATCCCCAACAGGCAAAGCACTATCGCGGTCCCTGGTACGCTATGCCGACTCCCGCGCAGCTTGCGGAGAACCTGCGGGCAGCGCTGGAGTGGAACCGCGCTCATGCGGCTGTAAATCCCGCCGGAGCGGTTCTGATCTACGCCTGGAACGAGACCGATGAGGGAGGCTGGCTGGTTCCCACGCTGGCGGAGGGGACGGCACGGCTGGATGCGATACGTTCCGTTCTGAAATCGAAGGAGAAGAGATGAGCCTCAATGCAGAGGGTGTGCTGACTGTGGCGCGCGGTCTGATGGAGAGCCGTATTCTGCTGACCGGCGCGGAACTCGATCTCTTTACGCTGCTGTCTGCCGAAACTCTCTCCGCAGAAGAGATCACGCAGAGGATCAGCGGCGATCTGCGCGCCGTAACCATTCTGCTGGATGCGCTGACGGCGATGGAACTGCTGGAGAAGCGACAGGGGAGGTATTGCTGTCCGGAGGCGGTGTCGGCGCTGCTTTCGGCGGACTCGCCGCAGAGCGTTTTGCCGATGGTGCTGCACTATGTGAATCTCTGGAATCGCTGGCATAAACTGACCCCGATCGTTCGCGCAGATCCGGATGCGCTCTCCCCGGGACCGACCGGAATGACCCCGCAGAGCCTGCGCGCCTTCATCGGCGCGATGCATGTGGTCGGCGCTCCGCAGGCGGAGGCGATAGCGGCAGCGGCGCAGCCGGGCGATGCGCGAGCGCTGCTGGATGTGGGAGGCGCATCGGGAACCTACACGCTGGCTTTCCTGCGCGCCTCTCCTCAGATGCGCGCCACTCTGTTCGATATGCCCCCGGTGGTGGAGATGGCGCGGGAGCGGATTCAGGCGGCAGGAATGCTGGACCGGGTCACGCTGGTTCCGGGCGACTTCTATCAGGATGAGATACCTGGAAGTCATGATCTGGCGTTCGTCTCGGCGATCATCCATCAGAACAGCCCCGGGCAAAACGTGGACCTCTACCGGAAAATATACCGCGCCCTTCAGCCCGGCGGACGGATCGTCATCCGGGATCATGTGATGGATACAGAACGCATTCGTCCCCGCGCCGGGGCGATCTTTGCGGTGAATATGCTGGTGGGAACCGGCGGCGGCAACTGCTACACCTTTGCCGAGATCGCC